>NZ_JAWRWY010001805.1:0-203 GCF_046535315.1 Paraburkholderia sp. SIMBA_027 | reverse complement strand
AGCGCAAAGATTATCGTGTCAGGCGGACGCGGTCTGGGCAGCGGCGAAAACTACACCAAAGTGCTTGAACCGCTCGCCGACAAACTCAACGCGGCACTCGGCGCATCGCGCGCAGCCGTCGATGCGGGCTACGTGCCGAACGATTATCAGGTCGGTCAAACCGGCAAGATCGTCGCGCCGCAGCTTTACGTCGCCATCGGTAT
>NZ_JAWRWY010001804.1:0-206 GCF_046535315.1 Paraburkholderia sp. SIMBA_027 | reverse complement strand
GAGTTTCTCGCGCGGCTGGTCGAGCGCGTCTCGCGCATTCGCGTGGGTCTGCCCAACGACATGGCGACGGAATACGGACCGCTGTGCACCGAGCGTCAATTGCGCAACATCGAAGCGGTGGTCGAACGTTCCGTGAAGCAAGGCGCGAAAGTGCTCGCGGGCGGCAAGGCGCTCGATCGCGGCGGCTTCTATTACGCGCCGACGAT
>NZ_JAWRWY010001803.1:0-206 GCF_046535315.1 Paraburkholderia sp. SIMBA_027 | reverse complement strand
GCGCAAATGCCCGAAGCGCGCCGCGACGAAGTGAACCGCGCCGTGAACGCGGCGAGCCGCGCGCTCAACGACGCTGCATGGGCGGGACTCACGGCATCGGCGCGCGGCAAGCTGCTGCATAAACTCGCGGCGCTCGTCGAACAGGCCGCGCCGCGACTCGCTGAAATTGAAACCAACGATACCGGCAAGATCATTCGCGAGACGTC
>NZ_JAWRWY010001802.1:0-208 GCF_046535315.1 Paraburkholderia sp. SIMBA_027 | reverse complement strand
CATCCGTCGGGTAGGGTCTGCGTTTTGCCATCTGGCCAGGATACCAGGTCTGGCCGCAAGTGCCTAACACGCTCTAGCCACCCGGGTTATCGGCAACCCACGCCGAAACTCAATGCCCCCGCGAGCGTCAAATATCCTGACGCGTCTGACCGCAACGCTGGCACGTGTCGATCGTTCGATCCACATCGTTGGACTGCGTGCGATCCGT
>NZ_JAWRWY010001801.1:0-209 GCF_046535315.1 Paraburkholderia sp. SIMBA_027 | reverse complement strand
TAGGGGATTCGAACCCCTGTACTCACCGTGAAAGGGTGATGTCCTAGGCCTCTAGACGAAGGGGACAACACAGGCTTACACCTTATCCTGCTACAACTAAAAAGCCCGCTCACGATTTCTGAACGGGCTTCTATCTGGCGGAGCGGACGGGACTCGAACCCGCGACCCCCGGCGTGACAGGCCGGTATTCTAACCAACTGAACTACCGC
>NZ_JAWRWY010001800.1:0-209 GCF_046535315.1 Paraburkholderia sp. SIMBA_027 | reverse complement strand
GCAGGTTCCTCGCCGGTATAGCCCTGATCGGCAAACGCGACCTTCACCGTCTGGCCTGTGACCTCCTGGACCTGACGCGCGAGTTCACCAACCTGGGCGCGCTCCTGCTCGTTGGCCAGCGTGATGTGCACAGCAAGCAACTGGCCCAACGTATCGACCGCCATGTGAACCTTGCTGCCCCGCTTACGCTTATAGCCGTCGTAACCGGC
>NZ_JAWRWY010001799.1:0-212 GCF_046535315.1 Paraburkholderia sp. SIMBA_027 | reverse complement strand
GGCGTAACGTTTTTACCGCTTGCCGTAGCAGGCGCGAGAATATGCGAGTAGTTCTTCGCTAAGGAAAGCACCGTCGCTTCGACGTTTTCCGCGAGACTGTGTTCGAGTTGCGGCGCATCGGCGAGGAGCACCTTCGAAACGCCGACGATTTTCGCCGCTGCATCCGCAGCCGCTTTCGCGTTGTGGCCAGCAATCAGCACATGCACATCGCC
>NZ_JAWRWY010001798.1:0-219 GCF_046535315.1 Paraburkholderia sp. SIMBA_027 | reverse complement strand
GTGGAAGCGCAGTAATGCGTTAAGCTAACTGATACTAATTGCCCGTAAGGCTTGATCCTATAACAGGTGTGTCTTTGAGAGACGCACGGTTGAGAGATCAGTGTTGTGCCGATATAAACAACACAACCCGAATTCAGTAAAAACTCTTTACGCTTCTTCCAGATTGGCTGTGGCGCCCCCAAAGGCGACGCAGCAACCCGTCATGCCTGATGACCATAG
>NZ_JAWRWY010001797.1:0-221 GCF_046535315.1 Paraburkholderia sp. SIMBA_027 | reverse complement strand
CGGGACTCGAACCCGCGACCCCCGGCGTGACAGGCCGGTATTCTAACCAACTGAACTACCGCTCCAGTGCTGCTCTGACTACACCGGCGGGCGTTGGTTAGCTCCCGCTGGCGGCGTCGCCTTGCTACTTGATGGCGCCGCAGAAAAACTTTGGCGTCCCCTAGGGGATTCGAACCCCTGTACTCACCGTGAAAGGGTGATGTCCTAGGCCTCTAGACGAA
>NZ_JAWRWY010001796.1:0-221 GCF_046535315.1 Paraburkholderia sp. SIMBA_027 | reverse complement strand
AAGGTTTGCAAATTGGTGCAAAACCAGACGCTGGCACGAGTTGTCGCTGCGAAGCTGAAGCTGCAGTGGTCTCCTGAACAGATTGCTGGTTGGCTCAGACATGCTTACGCGGTCAACAAGGACTATCTGGTGTCGCACGAGACAATCTATCGGAGCCTCTATATACAAGCTCGTGGCGCCCTGAAAAAGGAATTGCTTGAGCACTTGCGACGCTCTCGAAC
>NZ_JAWRWY010001795.1:0-226 GCF_046535315.1 Paraburkholderia sp. SIMBA_027 | reverse complement strand
CTCTTGAGTGAGCCCCAGAATGATTCGATCGGCGCGTTATCGTAGCAATTTCCGCGGCGACTCATCGACGCGCGCATGCCGAACTGTCTGAGGAGTTTCTGGTATGCCTGTGCGCAATATTGCGAGCCGCGGTCGGTGTGCTGAATCAGGCCGGATCGAGACGGCGCGAAACAGCGCCTGCATGACCAGATTTTTCGTCATGCGCTCGCTCATCGCGTAGCCGACG
>NZ_JAWRWY010001794.1:0-228 GCF_046535315.1 Paraburkholderia sp. SIMBA_027 | reverse complement strand
TCAGCTCGACGGATTCGCCGCAGCCGCAGGCCGATGTCTGGTTCGGGTTGATGAAGGTGAAACCGGAGCGCAGCGTCGTCTGTTCGAAGCCGAGCTGGGTCCCAAGCAGATAAAGCACCGCCGAGGGCTCGATCCAGACGCGCGCGCCATCGCGCTCGATCAGGTCGTCCTTCGGATTGGGCTCTGTCACCATGTCGATGGTATATTCCATCCCGGCGCAGCCGCCCT
>NZ_JAWRWY010001793.1:0-228 GCF_046535315.1 Paraburkholderia sp. SIMBA_027 | reverse complement strand
GCTACAACATCATCCGCCGCAATGGCTCGGTGGTCGGGTTCGAACCCGGCAAGATCGCCATCGCCATGACCAAGGCCTTCCTGGCCGTCAACGGCGGCCAGGGCGCGGCCTCGGCCCGCGTGCGCGAGCTGGTTGAACAACTGACGACCCAGGCCGTCAACGCGCTGGTGCGCAACCGCCCCGGTGGCGGCACCTTCCATATCGAAGACATCCAGGACCAGGTCGAAC
>NZ_JAWRWY010001792.1:0-228 GCF_046535315.1 Paraburkholderia sp. SIMBA_027 | reverse complement strand
CGTGACGGCGAATACTATTCCCGGCAAACCGGAGCATCTGCAGGCGCATTTGAAACTGAGCGACGGCACGCCGTTGACCATCGACATTCATCCGATGTCCGGTGTGCCATTGTCGGGCTGGCTACCGCTCGTGCTCGCGTTGCAGTTGGCGGTGCTCGCCACGTGCTGCTGGCTCGCGGTGCGGCTCGCCACGCGTCCGTTGCATCAGCTCGCGCAGGCGGCGGATAC
>NZ_JAWRWY010001791.1:0-228 GCF_046535315.1 Paraburkholderia sp. SIMBA_027 | reverse complement strand
AACTCAAGCACTTGCTGGTTGCGCTCTCGGTTGCGGGAACTCCGCTCACCCGATTGGCAATGCGTCTGCTGTTGCTCACCTCGGTGCGTACTGTCGCGTTACGAGGTGCGACGTGGAGGGAGCTCAACTTGGAATCAGCGATATGGGCCATTCCCGGCGAACGCATGAAGATGGGACATCCACATATCGTGCCGCTGAGCGCCCAAGCAATTGAGGTCTTGAAAAACG
>NZ_JAWRWY010001790.1:0-228 GCF_046535315.1 Paraburkholderia sp. SIMBA_027 | reverse complement strand
CGCATGCACAGCGATGGGCGGCATCAAGGATGCATTGGCGGATCAAGCTGCGGTCCGCGCGCGTCATGCGTGCTTCTTCCTTGTCCTCGCCGCCAGTGATCATGAGCCGTGCGGTGATTTCCAGCTCGCCCAGCACGTCGCGCTGCTCGTCGCCGTCCGTCGCGCTCGTCGGTTCATCCAGCGCGTCCACGTCGAGCGTCTGCACATGACTCGGGGTATCGACGAGGC
>NZ_JAWRWY010001789.1:0-228 GCF_046535315.1 Paraburkholderia sp. SIMBA_027 | reverse complement strand
GATCTCCAGGGCGCCATCGCGGCGGTCGGCGAGAAGAAGGACGATATCGTCACCTTCTATGAAAAGTCCTCGCAGCTGGTGCAGCTGATGCAGCAGGAAGAGATCTGGGCCGCCCCGATCGGCCGCTTCTCCTGGGCCGGCTTCACCAAGCTCGACGTGCCCGTTGCCTGGGCTACCCCGAAGGAAGGCCAGACCGGCGGCATGAATGTCATGGTCCTCACCAAGGGC
>NZ_JAWRWY010001788.1:0-228 GCF_046535315.1 Paraburkholderia sp. SIMBA_027 | reverse complement strand
CCGTTCGCCCGAATCGCGTCGCCGATGCGGGCGCGGCCGACGAGCGCCACCGGCGTACCGGCCGCCGCGAGCCGGCCGCCGAGATAGCAGCCGACCGCGCCCGCGCCAAACACGCAGACGGGCGCGGCCGACGTGTCAGACATGCGAATGCGCGCCGCCGTGGACGGACCCCGCGCGCCGCTCGACTTCGCGGCGCACGTCGCCGCGCAGGCCCGCGAAGAACGCGAC
>NZ_JAWRWY010001787.1:0-228 GCF_046535315.1 Paraburkholderia sp. SIMBA_027 | reverse complement strand
CTATGGAAGATGTGTTCCTCACCCATGGCGTCGCCATGCCGCGCAACATCATTAACACACCCTCCATGCTCCTGACGCTCGCCCTGATCTGTAACACCGATGCGATTGCGCCGATCGCCCAGGACATGGCCGAGTTCGTGACGGGCCAGGAGGCCGATATCGGCCGCACGCGCATCCTGCCGACGGATTTCGAGCTCGTGGTGAAGCCCTACAGCATCATCACCACCA
>NZ_JAWRWY010001786.1:0-228 GCF_046535315.1 Paraburkholderia sp. SIMBA_027 | reverse complement strand
CAGGTTGGCACGGCCGCGGATGATCAGCTGCGCCGGCTTGCCTTCATCCGGGCTGCCGGACCAGACGGCAATGCCGCGCTCCACGAGGTCACGCGACAAGGCATCGAGCTCGTGGCGCACATCCGTTTTCAGCCGGTCGAGTTGCTTGCGCAACTCCGGCAGCGTCTGACCGGTCATGTGGGCGTTGAGGAAGTTGGCGGCCTCAGTCAGCTGCGACGACGTCACGCC
>NZ_JAWRWY010001785.1:0-228 GCF_046535315.1 Paraburkholderia sp. SIMBA_027 | reverse complement strand
CATCTGAGAGATCGAGGATGCACTTGCCTTTGCCGCCCCGGCTCTTTCCGAGCGAAAGCAGACGGGTTAATCTGGAATAGGCTGGCCGATCTGTCGGGTAGACCAGGATCGACATGCCGTCGGAAAGATCGAGACGACAGCCGACCACCAGCCGCACGCCCGTGGTCTTGGCCGCTTCCCACGCGCGCACGATCCCGGCAAGCGAGTTGCGATCGACAATACCCAAGG
>NZ_JAWRWY010001784.1:0-228 GCF_046535315.1 Paraburkholderia sp. SIMBA_027 | reverse complement strand
CACCTGGAACTGATTGCGTCAGAAAACTACGTCAGCGACGAAGTGCTCCAGGCCCAGGGCTCGGTGCTCACCAACAAGTATGCCGAGGGCTATCCGGGCAGGCGCTATTACGGCGGGTGCGGCGTTGTCGACGAGATCGAAAACCTGGCCATAGAGCGCGCCCGCAAACTGTTCAATTGCGAGTACGTCAACGTCCAGCCGCACTCCGGGTCCCAGGCGAACCAGGCC
>NZ_JAWRWY010001783.1:0-228 GCF_046535315.1 Paraburkholderia sp. SIMBA_027 | reverse complement strand
GTACAGCATCGTCAGGCAATAGGCCAGAGCTCCCAACAACAGCCCGCACACGACTGAACCCAACAGAAACGGCTGCCACAGCGTGCTGAGCTGGCCGCTGATCCATTCCCAGGTCAGGTTATCGGGCAGGCTGCGTGGCGGCACGTTCATCAGCCAGGCGCCTGTCAGGTAAGTACCGACAAACACAAACGGCATGGTGATCGGGTTGGTCAGCCACACCAGGCTGAC
>NZ_JAWRWY010001782.1:0-228 GCF_046535315.1 Paraburkholderia sp. SIMBA_027 | reverse complement strand
ATAATAAACCCGCTTCACAGCGGGTTTATTTTTATCATAAAGCCAGCGCGTTAGAAAGCGTTTTTTTAAGTTTAAGATTATAGAGCGCCATATCAATAATATTGAATATGGATTCTTTCTGTTTCTCGTCCAGTTGTTCTATCAATTGTACTTTTTCCACTACAGATTTATTCAGAGAATCAATATCAGAATTTACAATGAACTTGTCTAAAGTAAAAGAAAGAATGG
>NZ_JAWRWY010001781.1:0-228 GCF_046535315.1 Paraburkholderia sp. SIMBA_027 | reverse complement strand
CCCTGAGCCATCTTGAGGTTCGATTTACCACCCGTTGTCGAGCCGAGCGACGTCTGGCTGCTCTGATACGCGAAACCCGTATCGACGATGCCGTACAGCGTGACGCTGCTTTGCGCGAAGGCGGGTGCGCCGGCGAGCGCGGTGATTGCGCAGGCGACCCGGGTCAAGGTGGTGGTGTGCTTCATATCGTTGGTTTCTCCAGTGTCGAGCTGTGACGAAAGTCTGGCG
>NZ_JAWRWY010001780.1:0-228 GCF_046535315.1 Paraburkholderia sp. SIMBA_027 | reverse complement strand
CTGGGGACCCTCGTGCCCCCGGACGCGCAGACCGCCGTGATCGATCCCAATCCTGACCCTCCGGCACAAATGCCTGGGACGCCGATGCTCTCCTTCGACCGTGCCGTGGTCCGCGCTGTGGGCAAGGACGGATCCGGTGCGCTGAATGTTGCTTCCGCCGGCTTGGCGAGGCCTCCGGCCGGAAGCCTGTACGCGCCCCTGGAGGTCCTGAATCCGAGTTCGCCCTAC
>NZ_JAWRWY010001779.1:0-228 GCF_046535315.1 Paraburkholderia sp. SIMBA_027 | reverse complement strand
CGGTGCCACCGTCATCGCAACAACCCGGAACCCCGCCAAGTCCGACCTCCTCAAGAGCGTCGGCGCGGACCACGCCCTCAGCGACGACGAGACCCTTCCTGAGGCAATCCGGGTGATCGCACCGGAGGGTGTCGACGCCGCACTCGAATTCGTGGGAGCCACCGCACTGCCTGATGTGCTCTCACTCATCCGACCCGGCGGCACCGTCTGCTTCGTCGGCGCACTCAG
>NZ_JAWRWY010001778.1:0-228 GCF_046535315.1 Paraburkholderia sp. SIMBA_027 | reverse complement strand
CTCTGCAGGGCAGCGGTAGATCAGCAGGGAGGTGGCCCGCTGATCCAGTTCTCCCCGCCCCTTATCATCAGCCGCGACGAAATCGACTGGCTGGTGTCCAGGGTCACGGGTGTGCTTGAGGAAGCCTGCGCCGTCCTTGGAAGTAATGACTCCTGATCTTGGGTGTTACTCGTGCCGGGGTAAAGACACCGAACGTCTCGGCGCCCCTCCGTCGTAACCAAATTTGAA
>NZ_JAWRWY010001777.1:0-228 GCF_046535315.1 Paraburkholderia sp. SIMBA_027 | reverse complement strand
CTGTTCTTCGTGGCCCTGGTGCCACAGTTCGTCAGCCCCGAGGCCGCCCTTCCCGTTCCGGTCCAGTCGGGCCTTTTGGGCCTGACGTTCGTCATTCTTGCCGGCTTGGTTTACACCGGCGTGGCCATGACATCGCGCAAGCTGCTGGCCTCACGGCCCGGCGCGGCACGTGTGGTTACCCTGTCCAGCGGCATCATCATGATGGGTCTGGGCGCGGTGTTGCTAGCC
>NZ_JAWRWY010001776.1:0-228 GCF_046535315.1 Paraburkholderia sp. SIMBA_027 | reverse complement strand
AAACTCCGGGTTGATGTCACCCATTTCCCTGAGCGATTCATACGGAACATTGGCTTCAGCCAGCAGGACATTCATGTGGCCAGGCATCCGCCCCGCCACTGGGTGGATAGCAAAGTCCACCTCAATCCCCCGGCTTTCCAATGCAAGCGCCAACTCTGCCGCCGTGTGCTGCCCTTGGGCCACGGCCAGACCGTACCCCGGAACAATGATGACCCGTTGCGCATATCC
>NZ_JAWRWY010001775.1:0-228 GCF_046535315.1 Paraburkholderia sp. SIMBA_027 | reverse complement strand
GATCTCCAGGCGCCAGTTGCCCTCGGCCGGCAACACCAGGCCGGCGTTGGCGGGCGCCTTCTTCAGGCGCGGCGCCAGCACCTTGGCGCCGCGCAGCGCGCACTCGGGCTCGTCCGCCAGCGCCAGCGCGGACGCCAGCGTGTCCAGGTCGGCCGCGGTCTCGCCCAGGTCGACGATGCGCAGGGCCAGTTCCGGATGCTCGTTGCGCGCGGTGCGCAGCAGGCCCCA
>NZ_JAWRWY010001774.1:0-228 GCF_046535315.1 Paraburkholderia sp. SIMBA_027 | reverse complement strand
CTCACAATCTTCTTCAAGGTTGGCAAATTCATCGAGGCGATCTTTTATATCATTCCAGCCCACATAGCCGATAAAAGCACAGAAATCGCCACAATGCGCAAGCCAGAATTCCTGTTGCCATCCATGATAACCTGGCGTGCGTTCAACCAACTCTTTCAGCATTTCATCAGGATATGTGTTCTTAATACCGGCAAATTCGTCCTCTTCATCATACTCAAATTCAACACC
>NZ_JAWRWY010001773.1:0-229 GCF_046535315.1 Paraburkholderia sp. SIMBA_027 | reverse complement strand
GAAGTATGATAACAATAAGCTTCAGCCGACTTCCGCAGTATTGATCAACCCTAATGACGGCAGCTCGAAGACAGCAATCAGATATGATGATTACGATGCCCAAGGCAGTCTTCGTCAGTATACCGCTGTGGGTGATGAAAGTACAGGGAAAGGAGTCATAACAACGGTAATCTGGGGCTATAACAATACGATGCCTATTGCAGAGGTGAAAGGAGCTTCGCTGACAGAC
>NZ_JAWRWY010001772.1:0-229 GCF_046535315.1 Paraburkholderia sp. SIMBA_027 | reverse complement strand
AGAGCGCCCCTCACCTCGATCGCGAGCGGCTTGAAACGATGCTGCAGCGCGTGCTGGACGCCCAGGACAACCCTCAGTGCAGCTTGGAAGCCATCGAACAGATCGAAGAGGACTTGCACCAGCACTGTCTGGCCGGCCTGCAAAACCGCAAGATTGCCGCGCTGATCCGCCAGGGCCAGAGCCCGATGATCATCAGTCGGATTTTTTACCGTTTATTGGGCATTGGTGC
>NZ_JAWRWY010001771.1:0-229 GCF_046535315.1 Paraburkholderia sp. SIMBA_027 | reverse complement strand
CTGGACACAGCCAATCGGCGGCCAATCGTCCCGCGGGCCTACTGGCCCGGGGCGGCCGCGGCAACGGAGAAAAACACATGAATGCAGCCAACGAAAACGTCAGCATGGCGCTTTTTTGCGACTTCGAGAACGTGGCGCTTGGCGTGCGCGACCCCAAGTACCAGAAGTTCGACATCCGGCCGGTGCTGGAACGCCTGCTGCTCAAGGGCAGCATCGTCGTCAAGAAGGC
>NZ_JAWRWY010001770.1:0-229 GCF_046535315.1 Paraburkholderia sp. SIMBA_027 | reverse complement strand
CTGCCTGATTTTACGGATTGCCGGTTGGCCATCAACTGGTATAGATTTGATCCAGACCGCCTGCCGTGGCTATTTCCGGCAGCTTTCGTGGCGAGCGCGCGATTGCGCCATAACCACTGATCGCCCTTGCGCTTGAGCGAAAACAGCTCGGGATAATCCTGGGCGAGATGCTCCATGATCATTTCCAGCGCGTCCCACGAGGCTTTCTGCATGTGCGGCATCACCATGC
>NZ_JAWRWY010001769.1:0-229 GCF_046535315.1 Paraburkholderia sp. SIMBA_027 | reverse complement strand
CGACGAGATCTTGGGCAGCGTGTCGGTGGTCATGATGCCGTGCGCGGCGCTGGACCAATGGTCGGCGCCCAGGTTGGCGATGGCGCCCGGCAGGCCGGCGAACAGGCGGTCCAGCGGCAGCGGCTCCAGGATCACGCCGGTCGAGAACGGCAGCACCTGGGCGGCGGGCACGCCCAGCAGGCGGCCGAGTTCGGCGCAGGTGTCCTGGGCCTTCTTCAGGCCCTCGGCG
>NZ_JAWRWY010001768.1:0-229 GCF_046535315.1 Paraburkholderia sp. SIMBA_027 | reverse complement strand
GGCAGGCGTTTCCAGACCGTGATCGATGGAGTTGCGGACCAGATGCACCAGCGGATCGGCAAGGCGCTCGATGACGGTCTTGTCGACCTCGGTGCTCTCGCCTTCGGTGACCAGCTCGATCACCTTACCGGTTTCGCGGGCCAGATCGTGGACAAGGCGGCGGAAGCGCGAGAACAGCGTTGCGACCGGCACCATGCGCAGCACCATCATCGTGTCGCGCAACTCGCCC
>NZ_JAWRWY010001767.1:0-229 GCF_046535315.1 Paraburkholderia sp. SIMBA_027 | reverse complement strand
ACTTCGTGATCATCGATCAGCATCGTCTCAATAATGATTTGTGGCACGAACTCGCCATAGGCCCATTCGCGGTTGAAACGGTGGTGCTCCAGAGCCATCCATTCGGCGCTGGGATCGTCATCCATCAGCGTCCTGATGTCATCGGCGCCGCGAAGAAAGGCGCCGCACCCTGATGCGTGGGTCGGCTTCACGACTACGGGAAGTTCGATCTTAGACCAGTCAACGGTGG
>NZ_JAWRWY010001766.1:0-229 GCF_046535315.1 Paraburkholderia sp. SIMBA_027 | reverse complement strand
AGGCCCTGATGGCTGACGTTGAAGACATCAAGATTCAGCGCGATCGTATTGTGACTGAGCTCTTGCGGATGGGCCTAAAACCGTCGGTGTCTGACTCTAACTATGTCTTCTTCGGTGGCTTGGACAACCCGCATGAAGTGTGGCAGGGGCTTCTCGACGCCGGTGTACTGATTCGCGACGTCGGTATCCCGGGCCACCTGAGGGTGACAGCGGGTACCGAGAAGGAGAC
>NZ_JAWRWY010001765.1:0-229 GCF_046535315.1 Paraburkholderia sp. SIMBA_027 | reverse complement strand
GCGGTCGACGGCAAGCTGGGCGCGTGTATCTGCCACCACTGCGGCCAAGCCATTTCCAGCCAGCCACCCGCCAACAAGCGTCAGGCCTCCCACCTCCGCGCACACTTTGCGCACCTCAGCAACACGCTGTTTGTGACCGACTGCCGCAAAGGGCAACGCCCCCGCCCAACGGACCACATCCCAACCCACAATGTCCGTCCGGGACACGGGAACGGTCAACAGCGCGGAA
>NZ_JAWRWY010001764.1:0-229 GCF_046535315.1 Paraburkholderia sp. SIMBA_027 | reverse complement strand
CGACCAGCATGCCGGCGGTGTGACTGTCATCGATCAGAACGGCGAGCGGTACCACGCGGATGCCGTAATCGGTTGCGATGGCGTGAAGTCTGCGGTACGCAAGGCATTGATCGGCGACGAGCATCGCGTGACAGGGCATGTCGTGTATCGCGCCGTCGTTGAAGTCGAAAACATGCCGAAGGACTTGCAGATCAATGCGCCGGTGGTGTGGGCGGGCCCGAATTGCCAC
>NZ_JAWRWY010001763.1:0-229 GCF_046535315.1 Paraburkholderia sp. SIMBA_027 | reverse complement strand
TCGTTTCCGGATTATTGGGATAGGGCGTTCCCGCGGAGCAGTAAAGGATCTCGGCCGCGATCTTCGAGAAGGACGCGAAGAAGTGGTTGGTGGATTTGATCACCAGGATCTTCTGCTTCGCGGGATCAATGCCCATCACCGAGAACAGGCTGGGGTCGAAGCTCTGCGCCCGCGTCGAATTCAGGATGATATCGATGCCATCGAGCACGATATGAGCGGAATCGCCGAA
>NZ_JAWRWY010001762.1:0-229 GCF_046535315.1 Paraburkholderia sp. SIMBA_027 | reverse complement strand
GTCGGCCGGCCAGTTTTCGACGTCGGTCGTGGTCATCAGCTGGCCGCCTTGGGCCAGACCCGTGATGAGCACCGGCGCAAGGTTGGCGCGTGCCGCGTAGACCGCAGCCGTATAGCCGGCCGGACCGGAACCGAGAATCAGAACCTTGGCGTGTTTCGTGGAAGTTGCGGGCATGATCGAAATCCTTATACGGCGCCCGGCTCGCCCATGCGAGGCCGCGCGACTTGAA
>NZ_JAWRWY010001761.1:0-229 GCF_046535315.1 Paraburkholderia sp. SIMBA_027 | reverse complement strand
ACCTCGTTGCCCGCATCGTCCAGGATGGCGACGTAGGTGGACGGCAGCGGCAGGCCGATGGAACCGGAATACGCCGTGGCATCGCAGGGATTGACCGTGGCCACCGGCGAGGTTTCCGACAGGCCATAGCCTTCGATCAGGGGCCGCCCGGTGATCTTCAGCCAGCGTTCGGCCACCGCCTGCTGCATAGTTGCAGGCATGGCAACTGTACACATAACGTAGCGCCGTG
>NZ_JAWRWY010001760.1:0-229 GCF_046535315.1 Paraburkholderia sp. SIMBA_027 | reverse complement strand
AGGTCCTTGACCATTTGGTACGGGTTGAGCACGTAGGAACGCATTTGGTCGCCCCAAGATGCCTTGACGTCGCCAGCCAAGGCTTTCTTTTCTGCGTCCTGTTGCTCTTTCTTGACGAGCAGCAATCGGGACTGAAGCACACGCATGGCCGCCGCCCTGTTTTGCAGTTGGGATTTTTCGTTCTGCATCGACACCACAATGCCGGTGGGAATGTGCGTCAAACGTACGG
>NZ_JAWRWY010001759.1:0-229 GCF_046535315.1 Paraburkholderia sp. SIMBA_027 | reverse complement strand
AGTGGACTTCTCCCATTTCAATAGCAATGCTGTTTCTGCTATTTCCACTAATAAAGCCTTTATTTGAGCATCCAACACTACATCGTTTTGTTCCACTGTGTGATTGAAGAAAAGTTCGCTAATGCTTAAGGCACTTTTAGAACTTTTAAGCTCCACACCAACTAAAACAGAAGGCTCTACCTTTAAAGCTTCAGCTAACTTGATAATTTTTGTGAAGCCAGGAGATTTG
>NZ_JAWRWY010001758.1:0-229 GCF_046535315.1 Paraburkholderia sp. SIMBA_027 | reverse complement strand
CGCTGCGCGCCGAGGTGCGCGATTTTCTCGCCGAGGCCCTCGATGGGCTGGAGCCCGACGAACGCGCCCGCTCCTGGATGGGCTATGACGCGGGCTTCAGCCGCCAGCTGGCCGAACGCGGCTGGCTCGGGCTGACGCTGCCGCGCGAATACGGCGGCGCCGAACGCGGCCATTTCGCGCGCTTCGTGTTGTCAGAGGAATTGCTGGGCGCGGGCGCGCCGGTGTCGGC
>NZ_JAWRWY010001757.1:0-229 GCF_046535315.1 Paraburkholderia sp. SIMBA_027 | reverse complement strand
CGACTTTTCGAGGTTACGCGCTTCTATCGCGGCAAGGCCGCCCTGCTTCTTCAGCCACTTGAACACCAGCCCGGCGATGTAGATCGCGTAGGTGGGCGGCGTGTTGTACATCGAATTGTTCTCGGCGACGGTCTTCCATTCGAACGCCGACGGGCAGATCGACTGCGCCCGATCCAGCATGTCTTCGCGCACGATCACGACCGTCACGCCCGCCATGCCGATGTTCTTC
>NZ_JAWRWY010001756.1:0-229 GCF_046535315.1 Paraburkholderia sp. SIMBA_027 | reverse complement strand
AGTCATTTCCGCTAAAAGAATCGCAATTGCAGGTAATACGAAACTAGATAATCGTTTCACACGTTGTGAATTTCTATAGCGGTATAAAATATTTAATAAAATTAACATGACAATTAATGACGGACCCACTTGAGCAAATAATGCAATGACTGCTCCTGGTATGCCTGCTACTTCATATCCTATGTAACCAGCCAATTTTGTAGTAATGGGACCAGGCAGTGCATTCCCA
>NZ_JAWRWY010001755.1:0-229 GCF_046535315.1 Paraburkholderia sp. SIMBA_027 | reverse complement strand
CTATTTTGGTAGAAGTACATCCGAATATTCTTAATAATGTCGTCGGTTGGTGATCCAAGCTTGCGAAGGCGCCACTTTGGCTTCCAATTTAAATAAACGCGATCCTTTCCGGCGGGGGTGCTGCCTTTCCTAGGATTCCTGCTTTCTATGTATCTGTCTGGCCATCCCCAGAATTCCTGCGCCGCATTAATAGCTTCAAGGGGAACCCGTTGTTCGCCGGGTATTGTAC
>NZ_JAWRWY010001754.1:0-229 GCF_046535315.1 Paraburkholderia sp. SIMBA_027 | reverse complement strand
GACTGATGCATAGCCAAACTCCTTGACGAGTCCGATCACCACAGCCTTTGCGTCCGCGTCGTCACCGGAGACGAAGATTGCACGCTTCCCCTCATGAAACGTCGGCCCCTTGTCGTAGTGCTCCATACGGATGGCGTTGAACGCCTTGACCACCCTAGCCCCTGGCGCATGTGCCGCGACGATCTCGCTGGCGCCAGTGCCTCCCAGGTCCGCCAGAACGAGCTCTGGC
>NZ_JAWRWY010001753.1:0-229 GCF_046535315.1 Paraburkholderia sp. SIMBA_027 | reverse complement strand
CCGGAAGAACGCTGGTACCGCAGCGACGCCGTCGAAGTGGGGGTGCGCCAATTCCTGGTGCAGGATCCGGACGGGTATCTGCTGCGATTCTCGGCCAGGATCGGCGAGCGGCCGGCGGCAAGATGAAGCCGCGCGCCGTGCTCCTGCTGCTGGCGTTGCTCTGTACGATGACGGCGCACGCGGCGAACTATCCGTGTTCCGGCAGGAAGTCGTACCCGCGCAAGTGACG
>NZ_JAWRWY010001752.1:0-229 GCF_046535315.1 Paraburkholderia sp. SIMBA_027 | reverse complement strand
GCTCGGCCTGGCGCAGCGCATCGTCGCGCGCGAGGAAGCGGCCGCCGTCGGAAAACGAATCGGGGGTTGCGTTGAGGATGCCCATCACGAGCGGGCGTTCGAACGTCAGCGAGAAGCGGCCGCACTGGAGCGGCGCGGGGATGAACGCGGAAACAGCGGAATCGGACACGGGCGGGAGGCGTTGATGAATGCAAAACGGGCCGGTGTGAAGCCACACCAGCCCGTGAAC
>NZ_JAWRWY010001751.1:0-229 GCF_046535315.1 Paraburkholderia sp. SIMBA_027 | reverse complement strand
CTTGTAAAGCCAGTAATTCGCCATGACCCATCACGCTCCCGGATTGTTGAAGACCCAGTTATAGGGCTTCACATCCACGCTTTCGAACAGGCCGGCCTTGGCGTAGGGGTCGGCATCGGCAAGCGCCTTCGCGGCCTCGATATCCGCGGCTTCGACGATAACCAGACTGCCATTGGGCTTGCCTTCGGCGTCCAGAAACGGGCCGGCAATCTTCAGCGTGCCCTCGGCA
>NZ_JAWRWY010001750.1:0-230 GCF_046535315.1 Paraburkholderia sp. SIMBA_027 | reverse complement strand
CTTGAAAATGCCTCCATCTGGGCACGCCACATCAGACCGATACTCGGCCAGCCGTGAAGGAAGATCATCAGCGGACCGTCGGCCGGGCCGCATTCGAGGTAGCGTGTCGTCTGACGCGAGGTTGCAAGTGAGCGAGACACTAGATCGTAAGTCGGAGCCGCGGCGGCCGATCCCGAGACCGCGGCGACGCCTAGGGCGAGCAGAAAGGTGCGCCGCTGAAGCGTGATTGC
>NZ_JAWRWY010001749.1:0-230 GCF_046535315.1 Paraburkholderia sp. SIMBA_027 | reverse complement strand
CTGGCCGAGCGGGATCTGGAAATCGAACGACTCAAGGCGCAAATCGACAAACTCAAACGCATGCAGTTCGGCCGCAAGTCCGAGAAACTGGACCGGCAAATTGCGGAACTTGAGACCCGACTGGAGGATCTGACCGGCAGCCGTGGCGTGGCCGAGACGCGCGAAGCGCAGGCCGGCAGCAGCAAGGCGAGCGCGAACCGTGCTTCACGCGAGGCGCTGCCGGAACACCT
>NZ_JAWRWY010001748.1:0-230 GCF_046535315.1 Paraburkholderia sp. SIMBA_027 | reverse complement strand
AGCGAAATCGAGGAGCGTGCAGCGACACGTGAACGAGAGCCCCTCGCCGGTCGAACCACACCAAAAGTCTCTGCCGCCGCTGGTTCTCTCGTCAAGTCGCCGCTCGTTCACCATTTCGGGTGGCTGGCGGTTTAGCTTCACCGTTGCCGCCGCCCGTCTTCGAGCCCGCCAGCTTGCGATTTTTGAACGCTGGCGAGTTTCCGAGACATGGCCCCTAGCGCTCCTTATCC
>NZ_JAWRWY010001747.1:0-230 GCF_046535315.1 Paraburkholderia sp. SIMBA_027 | reverse complement strand
CACGAGCGCCTGGAGACCTTCCTCGGTCGTCGGATACGCGCCCATATCGAGCCGGTATTGATCGAGCGCCTTGCCCAACGAGTCGATCTGGGCTCGCTCGATCTTGACGTTCGACTTGCTGACCTGATCGAAATAGCGCGGGGCGACGAGACCGGCGAGCAAACCGATGATGACCATCACCACGAGCAGTTCGAGCAGCGTGAAACCGCCGTTGCGTCGCCGCGCCTGTC
>NZ_JAWRWY010001746.1:0-230 GCF_046535315.1 Paraburkholderia sp. SIMBA_027 | reverse complement strand
CCCCAACTTCGGCCAGTGCGCCTTCTACAAGGCCCGCGAAGGCATGGGCAAGGTCGATGTGATCGTAACCAACCACGACATGGTCCTGGCCGACCTGGCCCTGGGCGGCGGCGCCGTGCTGCCGGACCCGCGCGACACGCTCTACGTCTTCGACGAGGGCCACCACCTGCCGGACAAGGCCATCGGCCACTTCGCCCATTACACGCGTCTGCGTTCCACCGCCGACTGGC
>NZ_JAWRWY010001745.1:0-230 GCF_046535315.1 Paraburkholderia sp. SIMBA_027 | reverse complement strand
CCACGCGTCGAGTGCGCCGCGCAGCACGTCCAGATCTTCGGGAGAGAATGTCGCATTCACGAATAAAGACATGAATTGCCCTCCGTGTCCTGCGGCAAGAGCGTATATTGTCTCTCAAGCGGTCATCGCCGTTAAACCTTTGACCGATGGACGGACCATACGCCCATTCAGGGCGACTGCAATTAATATTTTCATGACGTAAATCGGCAACACATCCTTATGACGTAAAG
>NZ_JAWRWY010001744.1:0-230 GCF_046535315.1 Paraburkholderia sp. SIMBA_027 | reverse complement strand
CAACGCCATTCGAAACACCGCACGCCGAGACAGATAGCTACGTGGATTACCGCGCCGAAGCCAAGCCCGGCGCACTCGTCCTCTCGACGGCAAAATAAGGCCGCGGCTTTTTGCAGGTGGAGCTCCTTTTTCCACTTGCATTCAAGCCGTCGAAAAACTAAACGATGCAAGCCGTTTAGGCAGGTCGGGGCGTAGCGCAGCCCGGTAGCGCACTTGACTGGGGGTCAAGG
>NZ_JAWRWY010001743.1:0-230 GCF_046535315.1 Paraburkholderia sp. SIMBA_027 | reverse complement strand
CCGGACACCGGCGAAGTGCTGTCGGGCGGCAACTTCCACGCTGAACCGGTCGCGTTCGCCGCCGACAATCTCGCGCTCGCCGCCGCTGAAATCGGCGCGCTGGCCGAACGCCGCATCGCGTTGCTGATCGACGCGACGCTGTCGGGTCTGCCGCCGTTCCTCGTGCGCGACGGCGGTGTGAATTCGGGCTTCATGATCGCTCACGTGACGGCCGCCGCGCTCGCGTCGGA
>NZ_JAWRWY010001742.1:0-230 GCF_046535315.1 Paraburkholderia sp. SIMBA_027 | reverse complement strand
CACCAGGATGTCCCGGTGAAAATGCATGGTTACCTTGGGCACTCCGGTGGTGCCCGAGGTCGGACCCAATAGGGCAACGTCGTCAGCGGAGGTGTCCACTGCTGTGAACTTCCCGCTCTTGTGGCCGCAGCGCGAGACGAGGTCGCCGTCGTCGTCGAATCCTTTGCCGGCTCCGTACGTCAGGACGGTGACATCATCCCCGGCAGCTACCGCGAGCTCGTCCCGGAAAC
>NZ_JAWRWY010001741.1:0-230 GCF_046535315.1 Paraburkholderia sp. SIMBA_027 | reverse complement strand
CCGCAACTGGGCTATGAATCGCTGTTCCGTGAGAATCTGGTGCTAGTGGCTGCCGCCGACCACCAGCCGCCGCTGCCCGCCCGCATCGCGGTGGCCGGCCTCGGCGCTTATCCCCTGGTCCTGCCGAGCCTGCCCAACGCCATCCGCACCCTGGTCGAGAGCATCTGCCGCGCCCAGGGGGTACGGCTGCAGGTCGCGGCCGAGGTCGACGCGGTGCAGACCATCGTGGA
>NZ_JAWRWY010001740.1:0-230 GCF_046535315.1 Paraburkholderia sp. SIMBA_027 | reverse complement strand
AACCGAAGATCAAGAGGCCGATCGCGGCGCCCAACGGGGTCTGCGCCAGCCAGGGGAAAGCCAGCAGGTCGGCGATCACCAGCACCAGGAAGGCGATCAGGCTGCCATCGAGCGAACGGTCGGCGAAACGACCGCCCGCGGTATTGCCTATGGTGAAGCCCAGGCCGATCAGCACCAGCATCGCCGTCACGAAGTTGGGCGATGCGCCGGTCAACTCCGCCAGGGTCGGC
>NZ_JAWRWY010001739.1:0-230 GCF_046535315.1 Paraburkholderia sp. SIMBA_027 | reverse complement strand
GCAGGCGGGATGGCGGCAGAATCTGTTCGATGGCCGCGCATTCATCGAACCGTCGATCGAAGTAGCCACCGGCCACACCAGCGCCTACACCTTGCACGGCGATAAAAACAGCATCGATGTCCGGGTCAACGCCAGCACGCCGGTCTATGCCAAGATCGGCGCCGCCGCCGGCTGGAGCCAGCAGTCGGATGAACAACACGGGTTGGCCCTGTCCGTGGGGCTGTTCCGGC
>NZ_JAWRWY010001738.1:0-230 GCF_046535315.1 Paraburkholderia sp. SIMBA_027 | reverse complement strand
AGCCAACTGCCGTGGGATAACGGATGCCACCGGCCATGAGCTGTTCTTTGCCCAGAGCAACCGCGAATATGAGCTGATCGACTGGATTCACGCAGCGCGGGGCAAATCATCGGGCATCGTCATCAATCCCGGTGCCTTTACCCATACGTCGGTGGCGATTCTCGATGCGCTGAATGCCTTCGAAGCGCCGGTAATAGAGGTTCACATTTCCAACATCCACAAACGCGAGG
>NZ_JAWRWY010001737.1:0-230 GCF_046535315.1 Paraburkholderia sp. SIMBA_027 | reverse complement strand
CGGTGTTCGCTTCCTCCGTGAACATTGGCGGCGTGGACGTCCGGATCACAGTATTCATCTGGATCGCCTTGGTCCTGATAGCCACGTGGGTGCTGATGCGTACGCGTGTTGGCAACTGGATCTTCGCCGTGGGCGGAGACGCGAACGCGGCGCGCGCAGTGGGCGTCCCGGTCAAGGCAACGAAGATCGGGCTCTTCATGGGAGTTGGCTTCTGCGGCTGGATACTCGGC
>NZ_JAWRWY010001736.1:0-230 GCF_046535315.1 Paraburkholderia sp. SIMBA_027 | reverse complement strand
CGATGGACCAGTTTTCGACGTAGTAGAGATCCAAACGGACCGCCTCGTCCCACGGCAGGTCCGATCGGCCGTTGATCTGCCAGAGCCCGGTGATTCCGGGCTTGATGAGCAGCCTCCGGTGCGTATGGCGTTCGTAGCCGTTGACCTCGCGCGACAACGGTGGACGTGGGCCCACCAAGCTCATGTCGCCCACCAGGACGTTCCAGAACTGCGGCAGTTCGTCCAGGGAG
>NZ_JAWRWY010001735.1:0-230 GCF_046535315.1 Paraburkholderia sp. SIMBA_027 | reverse complement strand
AGGATCTGCCGGATGCCGCGCAGACGCCGGGCGCCGCGCGCGACGCGCTGCTGCTGCGCGTGATCGGCAGCCCCGATCCGTACGGCAAGCAGATCGACGGGATGGGCGGCGCGACGTCGTCCACCAGCAAGACGGTGATCGTGTCGAAGAGCACGCGGCCCGGTCACGACGTCGACTATCTGTTCGGGCAGGTCGCGATCGACAAGGCGTTCGTCGACTGGACCGGCAAC
>NZ_JAWRWY010001734.1:0-230 GCF_046535315.1 Paraburkholderia sp. SIMBA_027 | reverse complement strand
AACACCAACGCCGTAGGCAAAAAAACCCAACCGCTCGCTATGCGAAACCAAACCCTTATTCTCCAATTTGCCCCAGCAAGGCCTGCAACTTCTCGACATGCCGCAACAACAAATGCCGATGCTTCTCAATCTGCTCCAGCCGGCCGGCAAGATCGGCCTGAATCGGATCGTCCAGGTCGGCGGCAGCCATCACATCCTCCACTTTCGAGCGCATCGCGGCCAATTCCACC
>NZ_JAWRWY010001733.1:0-230 GCF_046535315.1 Paraburkholderia sp. SIMBA_027 | reverse complement strand
TCGCCGTAGTACATGCCATAGCTTTTGAGCTGGCTCTCCTTGCGATAGCGCTGGAGCATGCTGGCCAGCGCGCTGTCTGCGAACTGGTCCGGCGCGATGTCGTCGAGGCTGACGAAATCGCCGGCCACCGCCGCTTCATCGGGCGCGCTGCAGAGGAACGAGATGTACTGGTAATGGGTTTCGGTGTTGTTGTACGCCGAATAGATGAAGCTCGCCGACGCATCCGGCTG
>NZ_JAWRWY010001732.1:0-230 GCF_046535315.1 Paraburkholderia sp. SIMBA_027 | reverse complement strand
CGCCCGTTTGGCGGCCACACCGCCAACTACGGCGAAAAGCCGGTGCAGCGCGCCTGCGCGGCCGCGGACCGTACCGGCCACGCGCTGCTGCACACGCTGTATCAGCAGAACGTCGCCGCGAAGACCACGTTCTTCGTCGAATGGATGGCGCTGGATCTGATCCGCGACGCCGAAGGCGACGTGCTGGGCGTGACCGCGCTCGAAATGGAAACGGGCGACGTCTACATTCT
>NZ_JAWRWY010001731.1:0-231 GCF_046535315.1 Paraburkholderia sp. SIMBA_027 | reverse complement strand
GATTCAGCGTATGTCAATTTAGAAAAAGCAATGGTATATGTTAAGCGGAATGATAATTATGCGACAAATCAGGTGAAATCATTAATCTATTGTGGTTACGGGCACTACTATCTGAACCAAGGCAATAAGGAAAAAGCCCGTGAATATTTAGAAAAATCACTTGAGTTTGGATTAAAGAAAAAAAATGTTGACCGTCTTGTAAAAATCTATAAGCTTTTGAATGAAACATAC
>NZ_JAWRWY010001730.1:0-231 GCF_046535315.1 Paraburkholderia sp. SIMBA_027 | reverse complement strand
CTGAGCCTTTTCTCGATCGTTTTGAAAACTGCCACCACACTCTCTACTTTCTCACGAAATCTTGCTTCGACGAACTCGCCGAAAGCATCAGTTTGTTGCAAACATCAAACTTTCAGCAGCCTTGTAGACGTGGTCTACCTGAATATCATTCATACAAGCGTGATCTTGAACGCAATTCTCAATTCTTGCGATATAGCATGGCGAGCAGGGGATTGGTCTTCTGACAACTTC
>NZ_JAWRWY010001729.1:0-231 GCF_046535315.1 Paraburkholderia sp. SIMBA_027 | reverse complement strand
CAACACGAGCGGAAAAGACTCCATTCCGTCCTCCGTTTCCAACCGGACTGTTCCCGGTGCAGCTCCACCGGGTAGGGGGCTTACAGCGAACCGTTCACTCACGAAATCATCAGTCTACTGAGTATATTTCGTGGACGCCGTGAAAGGGCCATCCGTTGTCCCGGAAAGACCAGGGTGCCCGTACCCATCAGCAGTGCCCTACCACCAACGACGCTGCCGTTCAGGGACCGC
>NZ_JAWRWY010001728.1:0-231 GCF_046535315.1 Paraburkholderia sp. SIMBA_027 | reverse complement strand
CGCAGGACGGTTGCGAGGAAGGTTGCCACTACTGCAACGGCCCGGAAACGGACTGAGACCTGCAGATACGACGGCACCCCTTAGGGGGCATGGTCAGACAACTGACGTTTTCTCACCAAAACCCGGAAGTGCACATAGCCCGCTACGAGCGGGCCCGCGAAAGCAGAACCCAGGAAGGTGACCTTCAAAAATCTGAAATCCCATGTTTTACATGGCGGTAACACGGTGGAA
>NZ_JAWRWY010001727.1:0-231 GCF_046535315.1 Paraburkholderia sp. SIMBA_027 | reverse complement strand
GCGTGACGGATTGAACGGTTTTCTAGAAATCTCGATGCTCGGCTTCGTGGTCGCAAGCTGCCTTTTCATGGTCAACCTGCCGATCTGACCCGCCTTAAAATCATTCCCCTCCGGGACCGGCGATGTGAGACGCCGGAATAAGAAAATGCGGCCTTTCGGGCCGCATTTCTTTTTTCAGCAATTCGGGCTCAAGCCGAAAGCTTGGCGGCAAGCTTCGCCACATGCGCGCCC
>NZ_JAWRWY010001726.1:0-231 GCF_046535315.1 Paraburkholderia sp. SIMBA_027 | reverse complement strand
CCAGCATCGGTCCGGCTTGCGTCGCGAATGCCGCCGTGGGGCGACGTTTCAGGAATTCTTCGGTGGTCAGAATCTCAGCGCCGTTATCGCCAAGCAGGAAGACACCGTTGGGCTTCTTGTAGAAGTTCGGCACCTTGCCCGGAGGGCCCTTGATCTCGATGGTGTCGGCGGGACGGAGTTCCGCGCCGTGCTCGATATAAAGACCAATCGGCGTGAAATCGTCTCGGTACA
>NZ_JAWRWY010001725.1:0-231 GCF_046535315.1 Paraburkholderia sp. SIMBA_027 | reverse complement strand
GGAATGCCTTCGGCCGGCAGCGGCAGCTGGCGCGCCATGCACGTCATGTCGCGGCGGATTCGCGGATGGCCCTTCAGGTAGTTCGCGACGTACGCGCGGAACGTGCCGAGATTCGTCAGCTGGCGGCGGTTCGCCGGGCATGCGCCCGCCGTGCCGAGCGTGCCGTTCCATTGCGCGATCGCGTCGACCTTGTCTTCCAGGTAGTCCTTCAGCAGCGTCAGGCGTTCGAGC
>NZ_JAWRWY010001724.1:0-231 GCF_046535315.1 Paraburkholderia sp. SIMBA_027 | reverse complement strand
CGCACTTGTTGCTTCCGGATCGCCGAAGTCTTCCGGCTTGAACGAGGCGCGAATGGCCTGGCGTATCGGGTTGTAGATGTCGATCGCCGGTGCAGACCGGGCCGATGAGCCGAAGCCGGTGGTGAAGTGGCCCGGCTCAAGGATCGTGACCTTGATGCCGAATGCTGCGACTTCACCGGCCAATCCCTCTGAAATGGCTTCGACCGCAAATTTGGTTGCCGTATATGTCCC
>NZ_JAWRWY010001723.1:0-231 GCF_046535315.1 Paraburkholderia sp. SIMBA_027 | reverse complement strand
GGCTTTCTGAATTTCATCTTCGACGCCATACAGGTCAAAGATTGGGCGTTCGCCAGGGTAGTGTTCCAGGCGATCGGCAATTTCCGGCATCAGTTCGGCAACAAACTGCGTAGTGCGCTGGAAGGTTTCCCGCGAGTCGATGCGAATTTTCTCGATCTTTGTGCTGACCAGGTCGCGCAGGGTGCGCAGCGCCAGGCCCAGGTCTTCATAGATGACGCTCGGTGCGCCAAC
>NZ_JAWRWY010001722.1:0-231 GCF_046535315.1 Paraburkholderia sp. SIMBA_027 | reverse complement strand
CCATCGGGCACGTCGCGACCAGCGCAGCGAACTGGCGGTTTTTATCACGCTGCGCGTCGTTCAGACAAATTAGGGGCATGCCGCCGCCGCTCGTGAGCGGCGGCGCGCAGGCTCGACAAGGCAGCCGCTTTGCCAGTAAGCTGCGGCACGAACCATACCGGATTAGCCAGAGGACACCGTTGCAAGCGCGGGACGCACACGCCAATGTATTTTTTGTAGGGCTCATGGGGG
>NZ_JAWRWY010001721.1:0-231 GCF_046535315.1 Paraburkholderia sp. SIMBA_027 | reverse complement strand
ACGTTGATCACGCTCGCGACCGTTCCGCCCGACGCGCCGCCCTTCAGCGTCTTCACGCGCATCTTCACCTGCGTGGCCGGCACGCCCCACTGCCGCCTTGCGTGCTGCTGCAGGAACAGCACGCCGATATCCGACGGCACCGAATCGAAACCGCAGCAATGCACGATGCGCGCACCCGATTGCCGGGCGGCCGGCTCGTACCGTTCGATCATTCGCTTGATCCACTGCGTC
>NZ_JAWRWY010001720.1:0-231 GCF_046535315.1 Paraburkholderia sp. SIMBA_027 | reverse complement strand
GAAGACAGTCGCGGACCAGAAGGGGAAATACCGCTTCTGGATTAACAACGGCCGCACCAACGAAGTGTGGCAAACGGTGTACCACGACCAGTACAACGAATTCGTCCGTTCCCGGGACCCGATGGCCTACATCGAAATCAACCCAGCCGACGCGCAGGAGCTCGGAATAGGTGCCGGCGATATCGTTGAGGTCTACAACGATTTCGGGTCGACGTACGCGATGGCGTATCC
>NZ_JAWRWY010001719.1:0-231 GCF_046535315.1 Paraburkholderia sp. SIMBA_027 | reverse complement strand
GGGAGGGTAGGGCGGCGAGCAGGACGAACAGGGCAATCATCGGGCACCGACCAATCCGAGGGGCTAGGCAATGGGGTTATTATGCATATCTTTTGATGGCAGTTTGCCCGTAAACGCGGTCAACCCTCATATTTGCTGCTTGGTATGGATCATTCGAGCGCGGTGTGAGCTGAGGGCCGTTGGGGATGCAGTAGCAGGTTGCGATAGGCCGCTTCCGGCCGATTCTGTTGA
>NZ_JAWRWY010001718.1:0-231 GCF_046535315.1 Paraburkholderia sp. SIMBA_027 | reverse complement strand
AAACCAATTCAATCAGCATCAACCGATGCCATCCCAGCTGCAATTTAGCTGCACACACGCGTTCGTCACGCAGCGGCCGGTAAGTTCCAGATATCAAGCCGAGACGTCCATTCCACATTGGAGTCGCTCGCCCCGCAGACCGCTTGCGGCATGGCGGCGTTCTGGACACGGCGCTCACCCAGTTCCTCTTGTATTGTCAGACGGTTTACGGTCTATTAGCGGATATTCTGG
>NZ_JAWRWY010001717.1:0-231 GCF_046535315.1 Paraburkholderia sp. SIMBA_027 | reverse complement strand
CACCCCTTCACCAATCCGCCATCCACTATCAAATTCTGTCCCGTCACCGCACGCGACCACGGGCTGGCGAAGAACAGCACCGCGTCGGCGAACTGTTCCGGCGTGGTCACTTCGCGCAGCGGCGTGCCGGCGGCGATCAGGTCGAACACCTCGTCGGGCGTGGCGGCCGAGGCGTCGGTGGTGCGCAGCAGGCCGCCGGACACCATGTTGACGGTGATGCCGTCGGCGCCC
>NZ_JAWRWY010001716.1:0-231 GCF_046535315.1 Paraburkholderia sp. SIMBA_027 | reverse complement strand
ATCCCTCCGGGCTGGCACGGCTGGATGCATCACCGCACCGACACCCCGCCGTCGAAGGAAAACTACGCCGCCAAGGAATGGGAAAAGGCGCACCGCGCCAATCCGACCGGTTCTCCGCAGGCCTACCGTCCGCCGGGTTCGCTGTCGGCCACCGGCGAGCGTCCGCGTGTTACCGGCGATTACGACGCCTGGACGCCTGGCAACTGAGTTCGCCGACCGCAAAGCGGGCCG
>NZ_JAWRWY010001715.1:0-231 GCF_046535315.1 Paraburkholderia sp. SIMBA_027 | reverse complement strand
ATGTTAGGGTTTGTTAATGATGCACGAAGTTACGAAGACGCAATACGAGTTTTACAAGCATTACGGACGAAACCGGTAACATTGATTACAAACAACCCTAAAAAAATAGAAGCATTACAAGCTTCTGGTCTTCCTGTCGTAGGAAGAAAGCAATTATGGGGAGATATTTCTGAGTATAATAAAAGTTACTTAGAAACAAAAATTCATCGTTCAGGGCATTTAAATGATAAT
>NZ_JAWRWY010001714.1:0-231 GCF_046535315.1 Paraburkholderia sp. SIMBA_027 | reverse complement strand
CCCGCCAACAGCCAGCTTATCTTCATCGACCAGCAGCCGCAGATGGCCTTCGGTGTGCAATCGATCGATCGCCAGACATTGAAGAACAACGTCGTCGGCCTCGCCAAGGCGGCGAAGATCTTCAACATCCCGACGACGATCACGACGGTCGAGACGAAATCCTTTTCCGGCAACACTTTTCCTGAACTGCTTGCCGTCTACCCGGAGAACGACATCCTCGAGCGCACCTCG
>NZ_JAWRWY010001713.1:0-231 GCF_046535315.1 Paraburkholderia sp. SIMBA_027 | reverse complement strand
CGACGAATAACAACAACAGCGACAAGCCCGTGATGACATCTGGCATCACCAGCGGCGCGGTGATCATAAAGGCAAAGCCATTTGATCCGCGAAACCTGCCAAAGCGCACCAGCACCACCGCCGCAATAGTCCCGAGGATCGCCGCCGCCGTTGCCGCACAGGCAGCAATTGTCAGGCTTAAACCAACCGCACTCATCATCGCGTCATCGCGCAATAACTCACCATACCAGC
>NZ_JAWRWY010001712.1:0-231 GCF_046535315.1 Paraburkholderia sp. SIMBA_027 | reverse complement strand
CGTCAGCCAGACGAAATTCTTCGGCCGGGAAGCGATCTCGCTGCTCGTCATCCTGCCGATTGCCCTGCCCGGCATCATCACCGGCATCGCGCTGCGCTCGGCCTTCAGCCTGTTCGACATCCCGTTCTCGGTCTGGACGATCGTTCTCGGCCACGCCACCTTCTGCGTCGTCGTCGTCTATAACAACGCCGTCGCCCGTTTCCGGCGGACGTCGGGGTCGCTGATCGAGGC
>NZ_JAWRWY010001711.1:0-231 GCF_046535315.1 Paraburkholderia sp. SIMBA_027 | reverse complement strand
CCGACTACCACCGGCGACCAACACTAGAAAGCGCAGAGCGCGCTGCGAGATGGATCTCACAACGCGCTCTGCCGCTACTTGGTGGGGGTTTACACGAGATGCGGCTCGTGCGACTTCAGGTAGCTCCGGCCCCCGAAGGCGATAAGGATCGCGACCACCATGGCAACTGCGCCAGCGAAGAACGGCACCTGCGGGCCGAAGTGCTCGCACAGCTGCGCCGCCATGAACGGG
>NZ_JAWRWY010001710.1:0-231 GCF_046535315.1 Paraburkholderia sp. SIMBA_027 | reverse complement strand
CGGCGTGTTCGTCGGCAACAGTTCGGCCGGCGTCACACGGGTGACCAATGAGATGACGGGGGCGATTGTCGGCGTCACCCCCGGCGTCGGCGGCGGCTCCAGCCTGCCGTCGCTCCTGGGCATGGCCGTGGCCGTGCAGAACGGCAGCGGCGGGACGAGCTATCTCACCAACGCTGGCATGATAAGCAGCAGAGATGTGGACGGCACCGTCACCGCGGCGGCGGACAAGGC
>NZ_JAWRWY010001709.1:0-232 GCF_046535315.1 Paraburkholderia sp. SIMBA_027 | reverse complement strand
ATGGCAATGTGCTTTGTAAAATTGGATTAACCGAAGAGCAGTACAAGGAAGTACAGAATAAAGTCGACAAGGTGTCACTCGTCGAAGTAAACCGAAACATTACGGTGTATGAAGGAGAGGGCTACTTGAAGCTTGTTGCACCGGTTTTTATTAATAAAAAAAATTACGCAACGTGCGCTTTTTATTATTTTGATAGACAGCAGATTGATACAAATGATTATCTATTTCTAGA
>NZ_JAWRWY010001708.1:0-232 GCF_046535315.1 Paraburkholderia sp. SIMBA_027 | reverse complement strand
ACGGATTGATCTGCTTGTCTCTCTGTATTTCTTTGACTCCCTTGTCTGACTGAAAAAATAGCAAAAACGATCGTAAGGGTCAGTCCGACAGCCGCAAAAATATAATCCGCATTCATCAACAGCAGAAGCCCTGTGTAGACAGCGGCCGACAGCGGTTCACCCATTTTGACAATGGAAAAAATCAGTGCAAAGACCCTTCCGAAATATGCGGCCGGAACCGTCTTTTGGAAAT
>NZ_JAWRWY010001707.1:0-232 GCF_046535315.1 Paraburkholderia sp. SIMBA_027 | reverse complement strand
GCCAGCGGTTCAGCTTGGCAGTCGAGATACGGCGGTTCCAGATCTTGTCCGTATCGATGATGTTCTGCATCAGCCGGTCTAGGCCGTAGCCCGTCTGACCGGAAATCGGAACGGCACGGATGCCGCGCGCCTGCGGCAGAAGCCGCTCGGTTTTTTCGCGCAGATCGGCAAGAAATGCCTGCGGGTCTTCAACCAGATCCCATTTGTTGAAGGCGAGCACGGCGGCGCGGCC
>NZ_JAWRWY010001706.1:0-232 GCF_046535315.1 Paraburkholderia sp. SIMBA_027 | reverse complement strand
GATCTCCGAACGGGGCCTCGCGTAGCCCGTAATGGCAGCGTGGATTGGCTCTGTTTCCCGCGTTTTGACTCGCCCTCGGTGTTTAGTCGGATCTTGGGCACTGATGACCACGGGCACTGGTTGTTGGCTCCCAGCGAACCCGGTGCTGAGGTTGTCGGCCGCGGCTATATCGACTCAACATTCGTGCTTCAGACCACATGGAAGACCAGTGGTGGGAAGGTGCTAGTCACCG
>NZ_JAWRWY010001705.1:0-232 GCF_046535315.1 Paraburkholderia sp. SIMBA_027 | reverse complement strand
GGCATTCCAGACCATCGCCAGCGGTGGTAACCGTGCACCGCTTTCTGCACTGCGTTCGGTAATCGCGGAAGATGGCAAAGTGCTGTATCAGAGCTTCCCGCAGGCGGAACGCGCTGTTCCGGCGCAGGCGGCGTATCTGACACTATGGACCATGCAGCAGGTTGTACAACGCGGTACGGGTCGTCAGCTTGGGGCGAAATACCCGAACCTGCATCTGGCAGGGAAAACAGGG
>NZ_JAWRWY010001704.1:0-232 GCF_046535315.1 Paraburkholderia sp. SIMBA_027 | reverse complement strand
CCGAGCGGCCCGCCCGAGCCGATTGCAATCACTGCCTGGATCGTGTGAAAGCCCTTGCCGAGCGGATCGGAGGTTGGATCGAGCAGCGTGCAGATGCGGTGCTTCTGATAGTCGTGCATCAGCGGCCACTGCACTTCGGGCTGGCAAATCTTGTCCTGGAACGCGGCGATCGAACCGACCGCGATCACGCCGGCAACCAGCACCGGCACGATCAGCTTGAAACTCAGGCCCG
>NZ_JAWRWY010001703.1:0-232 GCF_046535315.1 Paraburkholderia sp. SIMBA_027 | reverse complement strand
ATTAACTTCCTAGTAGTATCTATGCATGAAGGTCAATTAGTGCCAATACATGCTATCGCTGGTGATGTATACTTTGCTTCCAGTGATGATAGAGGTAAGACGGTTTCACCGAATGATTTTCAGATTAGAAAGTTAAAGAAAATGCTAAGTTTCGATAGAGGTATATTAGTAACAATTTAAGAGAAGTGTTAATGTTTAATTAATTTCATATAGGGGTGGTAATTGATGCACA
>NZ_JAWRWY010001702.1:0-232 GCF_046535315.1 Paraburkholderia sp. SIMBA_027 | reverse complement strand
CCTGGAAGGCGCGTCCCGCGAGGCCAAGCTCCTGGCAGTGGATTTGCTGTTCCTGCAGTCCTTGCCGCTGGCCCACGAGGTCAAGTCCCTCAGGGTGAAGCGGGCACGCGTCGCCGAGGCTGCGTCCTGGGTGGAGCCGCCAATTGAGCTTCCCGAGGAACTCTACGAAGGCTTGACGGACCACGGAGTCATCCGGGACCGCACCGCGGAGTTCAACTGGACCATCTGGGAC
>NZ_JAWRWY010001701.1:0-232 GCF_046535315.1 Paraburkholderia sp. SIMBA_027 | reverse complement strand
CGGCGTGGTGGCGACCATGCATTCCAGCCAGCACCAGGCCCAGAGCAACGCCGGGCAGATCCATCAAGCCGTGCAGGCACTGGGCAAGATCAGCGATGCGGTGACGGTGATCAGCGACATGAACCTGCAGATCGCCAGCGCCGCCGAAGAGCAGAGCGCGGTGGCCGAAGAGGTCAATCGCAACGTCTCGGCGATCCGCACCGTGACTGAAGCTCTCACCGGCCAGGCGACC
>NZ_JAWRWY010001700.1:0-232 GCF_046535315.1 Paraburkholderia sp. SIMBA_027 | reverse complement strand
GGCCGATCCGGGCGCCTCATCCGTTTGAATCGAAACTTGTACAAACGGACATTCAAAGGATAGCCCACGCCTGGCAACAGGCCAGCAATCAAATCACAAATATCATTACAAAGATGCGGGACGTGGCTGTGCCACGCTGGCACCCGAGTAGTGCCCCAACTGCTGCAAGGTATCGAGCCGGGCGCGGGCACGATAGGCGTACTCACTCGATGGGTATTGGCTGATGATGAAC
>NZ_JAWRWY010001699.1:0-232 GCF_046535315.1 Paraburkholderia sp. SIMBA_027 | reverse complement strand
GCAGGCGGCGAGGGACTCCGGATATTTCGTCAGCATCGCCAGCTTGCGGGAGGTAACACCGGCTTCCATCAAAGACGCGATCGCCCATTTCATGGATCAGGGCGTGGATGGGATCGTGGTGATCGTTCCGCACCCGGGCACTTTTGAGGTCCTCCAGGATGTGACCGCGCATGTGCCGCTCGTTGCCGTGGGCTCAGCCGGAGATGAACGCCTCAGCGGAGCCATGGTTAAC
>NZ_JAWRWY010001698.1:0-232 GCF_046535315.1 Paraburkholderia sp. SIMBA_027 | reverse complement strand
CAGCTCGAATGCGGCGGCCGAAGTGGCACTTTCAATCGCAATGCGTTTACCGCCACCGCACTGTCGCACCAGCTCATCAATCTCGGCGGCCCAGTCGGCGGTGACGTTGCTCAGGAAGCTGTCGCAAAAATAGTAGGAAATCGCTTTGGCCGGGCGGACTTCATCGACGGTGTTCAGGTTTTCGGCCAAGTGCAGGCAGCCGCCGAACTCGAAGACCACCACCGGGCCTTCC
>NZ_JAWRWY010001697.1:0-232 GCF_046535315.1 Paraburkholderia sp. SIMBA_027 | reverse complement strand
ATCTGAATATTGAGCAAAACCTATTCTAACACCAATTTGGCAGTTTGGACTTTAAGAAATTGTTAAGGAATTGTTACATAAATTAAATTTTGTAAGAATTTTGAAATCATTTGTCGAAACAATTTGAATTTCGAATATTATCAGTAAAATGGTAGTTGCAAGTTTTTATTTGCTAGTTTTTACAATACATTTCAAAAGGCAGGTTGAATTATGGAGATGAAAGAAATTCACG
>NZ_JAWRWY010001696.1:0-232 GCF_046535315.1 Paraburkholderia sp. SIMBA_027 | reverse complement strand
CGCAATGGTAAGCAGACGCGTACAAGCACTTCTGGATCAATTACGTGCGCAAGGTATTCAGGATGAGCAGGTGCTGAATGCACTTGCCGCCGTGCCGCGTGAAAAATTCGTTGATGAAGCGTTTGAACAAAAAGCCTGGGACAATATCGCTTTGCCGATAGGTCAGGGGCAGACAATTTCGCAGCCATATATGGTGGCGCGAATGACCGAATTACTCGAGCTGACGCCGCAG
>NZ_JAWRWY010001695.1:0-232 GCF_046535315.1 Paraburkholderia sp. SIMBA_027 | reverse complement strand
CTCGACGATCAACGTCCCGCTGAAGCCTAGCCCGGAAAGGCCAGTTAGAGCCAACCCGCTTACTCCGCCTTTCTTGTTGCCCTTGTAGAAGGCCAACATGGCGAAGCCGTAGGTGATCGAACTGAACAACAGCAAGGCGGTTTCGCCGAGCACGTAAGGCAGTTCGAAGATGTCGTGGCCCGACGGGCCACCGGCAGTATTGTTTACCAGTACCGCGTACACCGCGAAGATC
>NZ_JAWRWY010001694.1:0-232 GCF_046535315.1 Paraburkholderia sp. SIMBA_027 | reverse complement strand
GATTACCCCACCGCCGACGATCACGACTTTGGAACTCACGTCCTACCCCACGAGAAGCGTGGCCGCTCTGAAACGGCGGGCGGCGCAAGCGGATTGCTGAAGAGATGTGTGCGCAGCGGTGCGTGAACGCGCCGCTGCTTTCTGTCGAAGCTGCCGAAGCTGCCGAAGCTTCTGAATACGCTACCGCTGTCAGCCGATATTGAAGTCGATGCCCTGCGCGAGCGGCAATGCC
>NZ_JAWRWY010001693.1:0-232 GCF_046535315.1 Paraburkholderia sp. SIMBA_027 | reverse complement strand
CGATGAATTCCTGAAACTGGCGCACAACCCGGAAATGCGCTTTGTTTTCTCTAACACCACCGAAGCGGGTATCAGCTACCATGCGGGCGATAAATTCGATGACGCGCCAGCGGTAAGCTATCCGGCAAAACTGACCCGTCTGCTGTTCGAACGCTTTAGCCATTTCAACGGTGCGCTGGATAAAGGTTGGATCATCATTCCGTGTGAGTTGATTGACTACAATGGCGACGCG
>NZ_JAWRWY010001692.1:0-232 GCF_046535315.1 Paraburkholderia sp. SIMBA_027 | reverse complement strand
GGATATTTAAACATAAAAAAATCGACACCCTAACAGTGTCGATTTGATATTAATCATTCTTCCAAATAATCTACTTTTTATTAAAGTCTCCTACAAAAACAGAAGTCAGCTTATCTTCACTGATATATTTTCTAAGTACTTCATTTACCTGTTTCACATTGAGTGCCGAAACTTTAGCCTCTAAAGCATCATAATCTTCTAATGGAACATCGTACAGCAATTGGGTATTCAC
>NZ_JAWRWY010001691.1:0-232 GCF_046535315.1 Paraburkholderia sp. SIMBA_027 | reverse complement strand
CGAGGCGGCCGAAATCTTCCCGGGTCAGGGCAGGTTCCCCCGCTCCGTTCGTGCAGGTATCGCGCTTTTGAAAATAGAGCGCCAACAGCGCGTGGCAAAGCAGCCGGCTCTGGCGTGTGGCGAAAAGCCCGGTCAGCTCAGGCGAGCCTTCGTAGAGGGTAATGAAACTTCCCGACAGCAGACGCAGCGCGGCGGCAAAACACTCCGTTCGAATCAGCCGCTCGATTTCGCC
>NZ_JAWRWY010001690.1:0-232 GCF_046535315.1 Paraburkholderia sp. SIMBA_027 | reverse complement strand
CGGTGAGCAGATGCGAGGCACCCGGCCCGGAGGTGGCGATACACACGCCCAACTCGCCCGTGAATTTGGCATGGGCCGATGCCATGAACGCGGCCATTTCTTCATGACGCGCCTGGATGAATTCAATCTTGCCTTTGGCACGGCTCAGCGCACCGAAGACACCGTTGATGCCGTCGCCCGGGTAACCAAAGATCCGGGTCACCCCCCACTGGCTGAGCCGTTCAACCAGGAA
>NZ_JAWRWY010001689.1:0-232 GCF_046535315.1 Paraburkholderia sp. SIMBA_027 | reverse complement strand
AGACGGTGGCCGGTTCGAAGGATCTCACGCTATCGCCGAAGAAGAAGGCGAGCAAGCTGGCGCAAACCAGTTTCTTCCGGTGGCTGGCGCTCGATACCTGGGGCGAACCGACCTCGGACGACCTGCTGGAATTCCTGCTGAAAAGCAGCCTCGCGACCAACTGATCGTTCGAGGCCTCGCGCCTGGCATGCGTCGCGCGCCGGACTGCGTCCGGCTACGCGGAGCCGTGCAG
>NZ_JAWRWY010001688.1:0-232 GCF_046535315.1 Paraburkholderia sp. SIMBA_027 | reverse complement strand
CATTCCCGCCACGTGGCGCAGCAGGGGAATGGGACGGGCCGACGGCGGGAGGCCGCCGTCCTGGAGCATGACCCCAACGCGGGACCGGAGCTCAGCTCCAGCACTGTCAGGATCGGCACCAAGAAGGGAAATGGAACCACCGGTCCGTTTTTGGACGCCTTGGGCGCATTCAAGCGTGGTGGTTTTGCCAGCGCCGTTGGCTCCCAAAAGCGCTGTCACCTGGCCGCGCTCG
>NZ_JAWRWY010001687.1:0-232 GCF_046535315.1 Paraburkholderia sp. SIMBA_027 | reverse complement strand
AACGCTGGCTATCGACGCAGGAAAGTAACGCGTTGTTCCTGGCTGCCCGTACGATTCAGGATTTACCCGGTAAATGGCAGGCGCAAACCTCTTTCTCAGCTGAGCCGCTGACAGGCGAGAAAGCGCAAAACAGCAATCTGAATAGCGATCAACTTGTCACCTTGCAGGTGAGCAACAGTGGCGATCAGCCGTTATGGTTGCGTATGGATGCCAGCGGTTATCCGCAATCCGC
>NZ_JAWRWY010001686.1:0-233 GCF_046535315.1 Paraburkholderia sp. SIMBA_027 | reverse complement strand
ATAAAACATATTTACACGAACTAAAAGGAAATGTCATTCCTGATGTGTGGACAGATATTAATATGTTAAATCCTATGGCTGCAGAACGAGCTCTCGTAGACTTTCCAACCCAAAAGCCAGAATTATTAATTAACCGTGTTTTAGAATCTACATCAGACAAATCTGATTTAATTTTGGATTATTTCAATGGCAGTGGTACAACATCCGCAACTGCTTTGAAGATGAAAAGAAAA
>NZ_JAWRWY010001685.1:0-233 GCF_046535315.1 Paraburkholderia sp. SIMBA_027 | reverse complement strand
GGTCGACATAGCCGAGATGCACGGTGTCACCGATACGCACCGAACCGGCATCCGGCTTTTCCTGGCCGGTGATCATCTTGAACAGCGTCGTCTTGCCGGCGCCGTTCGGACCGACGAGACCGATCTTCTCGCCCTTGTTCAGGGCGGCTGACGCCTCGATGTAGAGAATGCGGTGGCTGTTCTGCTTGCTGATATTTTCGATGCGGATCATGGAAAGCGAGTACCTGAAAAGT
>NZ_JAWRWY010001684.1:0-233 GCF_046535315.1 Paraburkholderia sp. SIMBA_027 | reverse complement strand
CGAAGAGGACGAGAGCCAGGAAGTGGCGATGCTGCGGCCGAACGATCCGATGATGAGCACGCCGGCGATGCCCGCTGATCCCAGCGTCATGCCGGCCTCGGAGCTTTCCTGCCGCAGCGAACTGAAGCGCATGGGCGTCGTCTTCACCGACAAGCCGGGGATCTCCAATGGTCCCGCCTGCCAGGTGCCTTACCCAATCTCCTTGCAGGGGCTTTCCGGCAATATCGGCGTCC
>NZ_JAWRWY010001683.1:0-233 GCF_046535315.1 Paraburkholderia sp. SIMBA_027 | reverse complement strand
ATCGCCGACGAAAGCGACCTTGCCATGCTGGGCTTTGAGGCGGCGTACCGCGTCGACCTTGCCGTCCGGCAGGACTTCCGCCACCACCTCGTCGATCCCAAGGCGCTTGGCGATAGCTTCGGCCGTCCGCTTGTTGTCGCCGGTGATCATCGCGACCTTGAGGCCGAGATCGTGCAGCGCCTTGATCGCCGCGGGCGTCGTCTCCTTGATCGGATCGGCCACGGCGATGATCG
>NZ_JAWRWY010001682.1:0-233 GCF_046535315.1 Paraburkholderia sp. SIMBA_027 | reverse complement strand
CATGGGCCTCGCGTTGCAGCGCTTCGGTGCGGCACGCTTCATAGGCGATGCCGACCGTGACCGGCTTCGTCGGACCCGGCCACGCGGCCAGCGTGCGGTCGTAATAGCCAGCGCCGTAACCCAACCGGTAACCGGCTTCGTCGAAGCCGACGCAAGGAACGAACAGCAGATCGGGAATCACGACACGCCCCGAAGTCGGCTCAGCGATCTTGTGATGGCCGATTTTCATCGGC
>NZ_JAWRWY010001681.1:0-233 GCF_046535315.1 Paraburkholderia sp. SIMBA_027 | reverse complement strand
GGTTCGGTGGAAGGCGGCCGTGCCATAGAGCGCGCCGCCGCCGGCACTTTCACCGGCCTCGGGCTTGAACTCGGCGGCAAAGACCCCGGTTATGTGATGGAGGATGCCGATCTCGACGCCGCCGTCGATACGCTGATGGATGGCGCCACCTATAATTCCGGGCAGTGCTGCTGCGGTATCGAACGCATCTATGTCAACGAGAACCTCTATGACGCATTCGTCGAGAAGTCCGT
>NZ_JAWRWY010001680.1:0-233 GCF_046535315.1 Paraburkholderia sp. SIMBA_027 | reverse complement strand
GGACACGACGCCGAGTGCCCCGGCCGACCTCGACGCCATCGTCCAGGCCATGTCCGAATCGCTCAAGGTCACCGGGCTCATGCCCGAGCGGGAGCGCGTCACCACGGACATGCCCGAGCAGGAGCGGACCACCTCGGATGCGGCCGCACGGTCCGACGTTGCCGACCAGGAAGAGCATTTCGGGCACGCCTGAACCTTCGTTGCCCAGCCGACGACGGCCCGCGCACTCGCCC
>NZ_JAWRWY010001679.1:0-233 GCF_046535315.1 Paraburkholderia sp. SIMBA_027 | reverse complement strand
CCTTCAATGCTGTCTTCATCGAAGCGGAAAACGCGGGCGAGTTGATGTTCTACGGCCAGGGCGCAGGAGGCACTCCCACTGCATCGGCAGTGCTGGGAGACCTCGTCTCCGCTGCGCGCCGCTTGGTTCTGGGTGGCCCGGGCCGCACGGAAACGACCACCGGCCATGTTCCGGCGCTCCCGATCGATGCTTCCACCACCAGCTACTACATCGGCCTGGACGTTGCTGACCAG
>NZ_JAWRWY010001678.1:0-233 GCF_046535315.1 Paraburkholderia sp. SIMBA_027 | reverse complement strand
AACTGCTCGGACCGCTCTCCGGCCCGTCTGAAGGACCGCACTGGGGCATGCGTCTGCCGCCGGCGCCGCCATCCAATCCCGGCATCACGATAGAGCGTGACCGTGTGTCGGCAAGCGGTGTCGTGGGCGGCGACAGCAGCTACTATCGGCCTCTCCCTTCAGCCCCTTCGTCCCCATCGCATGACGGCATGCTCCGTAGCACATCACCCGAGGGGCCGCCCGTCACACTCTAC
>NZ_JAWRWY010001677.1:0-233 GCF_046535315.1 Paraburkholderia sp. SIMBA_027 | reverse complement strand
AGCATCGCAGGAGTGGTTTTAACAAATGATGCCCCTGTTATCAAAGCTCCTTTTCACGTTGCTGATGATAGAGTAGGTGCTTAGTGAGTTGGACCAAAAAAATATGTATAAAAAGCTCTGACTAGCAACCTTTTGGATTAGTTAGAGCTTTTTTATTTGACTGTGTTACCCAGTGTAATCCTCCGTATTGTTTAATACACTTTAGTTTGAAAATCCGGGAAACTCTTCTACAG
>NZ_JAWRWY010001676.1:0-233 GCF_046535315.1 Paraburkholderia sp. SIMBA_027 | reverse complement strand
ACGAAGGTGCCGAGCAGCGCCGGGGTGAGCACCGGCAGGCCGATATGCCGCCAGAACTGCCAGCCGCTGGCGCCGAGCAGCGAAGCCGATTCGCGCCAGTCTTCACGCAATGCGTCGAAGGCCGGGTAGAGCAGCAGCACGCCCAGCGGAATCTGGAAGTAGGTGTAGAGAATGATCAGGCCGGTCTTGGAATACAGGTTGAAGTCCTGAATGATCCCGGCCTGCTTGAGCAT
>NZ_JAWRWY010001675.1:0-233 GCF_046535315.1 Paraburkholderia sp. SIMBA_027 | reverse complement strand
ATTCTTCATACAAAGCAAATGGAATTACCAGTTATTCTAACCCTGTTGGAGATCCTTACGATATTGATTATGTTTGTCATGAAGTAGGCCATCAGTTTGGTGGTCCACATACATTTAATGCAACAACAGAAAGTTGTGGCGGAAATCGTGAAGATTCCAATGCTGTAGAACCGGGTAGTGGTATTACAATTATGGCTTATGCTGGAATTTGCGG
The DNA here is from genome assembly GCF_046535315.1 of Paraburkholderia sp. SIMBA_027. NCBI lineage: Bacteria > Pseudomonadati > Pseudomonadota > Betaproteobacteria > Burkholderiales > Burkholderiaceae > Paraburkholderia > Paraburkholderia sp. SIMBA_027. The sequence goes on along the minus strand of NZ_JAWRWY010001675.1, from coordinate 19 downwards.
AAGTACAAACAATCTGGCC
>NZ_JAWRWY010001674.1:0-233 GCF_046535315.1 Paraburkholderia sp. SIMBA_027 | reverse complement strand
ATGCCGAGCTCTTTAACCACCATGCGCCGTTCTATTGGCCCTGTTTGCTCTAACCAAAGGATGCCGCCGTCTACGGACACGGTCTCAACCGATCCTTCGTCCACGAGCTGATCGTAATGCCAAACCTGAACCACCCGGCCCGGGAGTTGCCGCCAATCGGACACGATCTTCCCCGGCATACTTTCGCCAGGACCCCGCGTGAAATCCTTCATCCCGTGATACAAAATCGACTC
>NZ_JAWRWY010001673.1:0-233 GCF_046535315.1 Paraburkholderia sp. SIMBA_027 | reverse complement strand
CGTTCAATTTTTTGTTATTCAAAATGAAGCCTTCTTGTCACAAAAAACTTATAAATATCCCCTTTATAAAAGGCCTCTTTAAACTCTAGCGGTTCCTCATCCTTATATACCATTGATGTAACCTTTAAAAGCGGCTCTCCTATAGGTATTTCTAATTTGGAGGCTGTATCGTTATTGCTTAACACCGCTTCAAACGTTTGCTCGACATGAGTCGGTTTAAAATCGTTTGTCTC
>NZ_JAWRWY010001672.1:0-233 GCF_046535315.1 Paraburkholderia sp. SIMBA_027 | reverse complement strand
GCCCGCTTCACCAGTTCGGTGAGCTGCCCCTTCGCCTCGGTGACAGAAACCCTCATCGCATATCACTCCAGATGTTCTCCGCTATTCTGCACAAGATGGTCCAGATAATGGTCCACTTCAAGCCCCCAGAGCGAAAGGAGGGCCGGGAACAGGTGCCCCCGGACGGGTTGAGAGAGGGTCGTCCGGCAGGTGCCCCTTTCCCTCTCGGAGACCGATCATGGCTTTGCCCGAAC
>NZ_JAWRWY010001671.1:0-233 GCF_046535315.1 Paraburkholderia sp. SIMBA_027 | reverse complement strand
CCGATGCGCTCGCCGACAACCGCGGCTATCGCAACGAGCTGTTCGTGCACGGCGATTCGAAGCGCGTGCTGGCCGAATTGGCCGATCGCCTCGAGGGGCGCCTGTCCGTCGATCCGCAGTTCTCGCTCGATCTGGCTGCGGCGCGCGAGCAGGCCGTCGCCAGCGTGGCGGAAGGCCTTGGGCCCTACAAGAAGCTCGTCGATACGCTGCAAGGGGCGGTCGGCCGCGACTAC
>NZ_JAWRWY010001670.1:0-233 GCF_046535315.1 Paraburkholderia sp. SIMBA_027 | reverse complement strand
ACCGGAGTGGTGGGCCGGTAAGGATGTCAGCCGCGAAGCCCTGGCCGCCCATCTTGCCGGACCCGGCGCAGACACCGCCCTGGACGCTGTCTTGAGATTGGACACCCACCTGCTGATGATCGATGACCCGGTCAAACGGTTGGACAACATGTCCATGGCTTGGGGAATCGAGGCCCGCGTCCCATTCCTTGACCAGGACCTGGTCGAACTCGCCGCCGCTTGCCCGCCCGGGC
>NZ_JAWRWY010001669.1:0-233 GCF_046535315.1 Paraburkholderia sp. SIMBA_027 | reverse complement strand
CCGCCGTCGAGCTTCTGCAAGCAGACGTAGTTGGCCCGGCCTTTGACGAGCGCAACGTTGACCGGGCGTTCAAGGGCAGGGCTGATCGTTTCCAACAACCGCGGAAGGTCGCGGCCAACGATCTGCGTCTGCAACGCCAGGGTCGCGGTGGACACCAGTGTCGGTTTGTTGCTGACCATGGAATGGGCGATCAGGGGAATCAGGTAAGCCAAGGACTTACCTGTTCCCGTTCC
>NZ_JAWRWY010001668.1:0-233 GCF_046535315.1 Paraburkholderia sp. SIMBA_027 | reverse complement strand
GAAATCTGATCGATATCGGTGGGCGCAAGTCTCGCCTGTATCTTAAGCGCCGCGTCGGCGGGCACCAGGGTCAGAAGCTTTTCTGCCGGCGTGATGACGCCGCCGATCGTGTGGACGAAAAGCTCGTTGACGGTTCCCGAGAGCGGTGCGCGGATATCGGTCCGCGACAGCCGGTCCTCGACGGCGACCCGACGCTCCCGCAATTCCGACAGTTTCGGCTCGACGACGCTCAA
>NZ_JAWRWY010001667.1:0-233 GCF_046535315.1 Paraburkholderia sp. SIMBA_027 | reverse complement strand
ATTCCAGCAGCCGCGCGCCGATGATCGACTGGTCGTAGAACGACACATCCTTCGCGTCGCGCGCCTCCTTCAGCTGGCGAATCGCCGACGGCCACGCGCCGTCGAGCGCCAGCTTCTCCGCGAGCGCACGGCGCCGCGCGAGCACGTCGCCCTTGCCGTCGCTCGCCTTTGCTAGGTAGTCCCACCAGTCCGGCTGCTCGGGGTCCGCTTTCGCCTGCTGGCGTGCGAGCAAC
>NZ_JAWRWY010001666.1:0-233 GCF_046535315.1 Paraburkholderia sp. SIMBA_027 | reverse complement strand
GATGCTTATCCAATATTTACAAAAGCTCCAGACAATAATCGTCTGTTTCAATCTAAGCAGTTATTTAAAAATCCATTGGAAAAATCTGATGTTGTTTTGATTTATATGCAGGTTGATGGGACGAATGATACACCAGTTTGGAGAATTCTTCCTTATACACGTTTTGCACCAGATGGTTCTCCTGTTGACTATTCATATGACTTCAGCAAATTTGATGTTGTTTTTAGTGTAAA
>NZ_JAWRWY010001665.1:0-233 GCF_046535315.1 Paraburkholderia sp. SIMBA_027 | reverse complement strand
CGTGCCGTCGAAAAGCTCCACGCCCTGCGGCAGATAACCGATGTGGCGGCCGAGAGCTTCGCGATCCCATTGATCGAAGCTCGCGCCATCGAGCCGCACCTTGCCGGCGGCCGGCATCCAGGCACCGGTGAGAATGCGCGAAAGGGTGGATTTGCCCGAGCCGGACGGGCCGATGACGCCGAGCGCGTTTCCGGCGGTCACGACAAAACCAAGTCCTACAACGGTCGGCTTTC
>NZ_JAWRWY010001664.1:0-233 GCF_046535315.1 Paraburkholderia sp. SIMBA_027 | reverse complement strand
CACGCTGCGTCACGCCGCCTTCGGCGTGTTCGTGCTGGGCGGCGCCATGTCGGTTCATGCGCAGATCGTGGCGGGCGGTGCCAATGCGCCGTCCGTGATCCAGACACAAAATGGCATCCCGCAGGTCAACATTTCAAGACCGTCCGGGGCTGGCGTTTCGCTGAATACGTACGGACAGTTCGATGTCCAGAAAAACGGCGCAATCCTGAACAACTCGCCGACGATTGTCAGCA
>NZ_JAWRWY010001663.1:0-233 GCF_046535315.1 Paraburkholderia sp. SIMBA_027 | reverse complement strand
CATCGGGCTGCTGTCCGCCATCTTCGGCATCGGAGCCGGCGTCGGAATCGTCGCAGCGGGTCCGATCGTTGAATCCCTGTCCTGGCATTGGCTGTTTTGGCTCCCAGCGGGCCTTGTTGTCATCGCGCTGCTAGGCGCGATCTTCGGCATGCCCGAGTCACCCGTCAGGACGCCTGGGAAGCTTGACTGGCTCGGCACAGCGATCGTCTCCGTGGGTTTGGTTGCGGTGTTAC
>NZ_JAWRWY010001662.1:0-233 GCF_046535315.1 Paraburkholderia sp. SIMBA_027 | reverse complement strand
CCAGTCGACCGCAGCGCGCGCGATGTCGACCGGTTTCTGATCCGGTTCCGACGGGAAGAAGTCCGCGCCGACCTGCTCGGTCACCGTCTTCAACTGCGCGATAGCAGCCGGACGGTAGACGTCGCACGAGACGGTCAGCACCTTCTTCCTGTATTTCTCGCGCAGCAGCTTGGCGAGCTTGCCGACGGTGGTCGTCTTACCGGCGCCTTGCAGACCCGCCATCAGGATGACAG
>NZ_JAWRWY010001661.1:0-233 GCF_046535315.1 Paraburkholderia sp. SIMBA_027 | reverse complement strand
CTGCTCTTTCGCCTGAGCACGGGTGCGTTCCATATACTCCAGCACGCCAGGGTAGCGTTCGAAGTAAAGGTCCATGTACTTCTGCGCTTCTTTACGTGGAATGTTCAATTGCCGCGCCAGACCGAAAGCACTCATGCCATAAATCAGACCAAAGTTGATCGCTTTCGCGCTACGGCGTTGCTCGCTGGTGACGGTTTCCAGTGGCAAACCAAACACTTCTGCCGCCGTTGCCC
>NZ_JAWRWY010001660.1:0-233 GCF_046535315.1 Paraburkholderia sp. SIMBA_027 | reverse complement strand
CGTCTATGCCGGAACCCTTCCGTTCGGCGGTATCGTTCTGGGCGAACTCGTGCACACCACCATGAGTGGTCCTGATCTCCCGTGGTGGGTCTGGGCAGCCGTTTTCTGGGCCGGAGCCGCGGTCCTTGGTTATTTCAACATCGAGCTTTCCGCAAAGTTCCTGACGGTGTTCCTCTTTCTTGAGATCGTCATCATTGTCGGGTATGACTTCTTTGTCTTCGTCAACGGCGGAG
>NZ_JAWRWY010001659.1:0-233 GCF_046535315.1 Paraburkholderia sp. SIMBA_027 | reverse complement strand
GTTTTAATAATTTAGGGCTATCAAGAATTTCTTGATGGCCCTAGATTTATTTATTGTTCCACTAATATTTTTCGATAAATTTGTTTGTTTTGTTCCTTAAATTTTTCGTTATGAGAGGATACGATGCCAATGCTTTCTGCTGTTGGTTCTATATATTTTTTTGCACTATTTACAGCATTAACTGCATCTTGGAATGCGCCTACTAAAAGATTTACCTTTCCATCAAAAGATAA
>NZ_JAWRWY010001658.1:0-234 GCF_046535315.1 Paraburkholderia sp. SIMBA_027 | reverse complement strand
ATTCTCGCGACCGTGGTCGGTGGTTCGAATGTGGCGTTCTACAAGCAGCTCAAAGGCGCCGGCATCACGCCGCAAAAGCAGTTCCTGATGACGCTGTCGGTCACCGAAGATGAAGTGCTTGGCATTGGCGGCGACAATTTCGCCGGCTTCTATTCGTCGATGAAATATTTCGAGTCGCTCGACAACGATATCAACAAGAAGTTTGTCGCGGCCTTCAAGGCCAAGTACGGCCCG
>NZ_JAWRWY010001657.1:0-234 GCF_046535315.1 Paraburkholderia sp. SIMBA_027 | reverse complement strand
CTGCATAAAGCGCGCGCAGATAAGGCCGGTTTTCGGGATGCATCCAGATTATTTCACCACAGAAACTTTCCGGGATGATACGATTACCTGCCGCCAGTCCTTTAAGAGCGGCGTTCAGTGCCTTACGCGGGGCATTCTGTTCCAGAAATGCATATGCCAGATGGACGTGTATATCAATAAAGTCCGGCTCCCGTTGAGCAAGGCGTCGGAGTTTGTTGATGTAACTCGTCTCGC
>NZ_JAWRWY010001656.1:0-234 GCF_046535315.1 Paraburkholderia sp. SIMBA_027 | reverse complement strand
CTGTCAGACTTGCCTAGGAATCCCTCCAGGACCGGCAATTCGGTCAGCCAGCTCACAATTTCCGGAAGTACCCTTTCCGGCGTCGAGCGCCCTTTGGTCCAGGCCTCAATGTCCGCCACCAAGTGGTCCAGGATGCCGACGTGCAGCAGTGTCATGTGCAGTCCCTGCGGCTTGCGGAGTGAGACGACGAAGCGGCTGAGTCCCTCGTAGTCGTCAAGTCCGGCGCCAATTCGA
>NZ_JAWRWY010001655.1:0-234 GCF_046535315.1 Paraburkholderia sp. SIMBA_027 | reverse complement strand
CTTGCAGGACCTGACCATGGACGCGATCGCCCGGGAACTCCGGACATCCCGCTCCACGGTGTCCAGGCTCCTGTCCTCCGCCAGGGAAACCGGCCTGGTGCAGGTCCAGATCAGGAGTCCTTTTGACACAGGTCCTGAGCTGGAAAGCCAGATCCGCAGCCAATTCGGCGTCGACGTCCACGTCGTTCCCGTACTGGACACGCTGAACGAAGCAGAGACGTTGGACCGCGTGGC
>NZ_JAWRWY010001654.1:0-234 GCF_046535315.1 Paraburkholderia sp. SIMBA_027 | reverse complement strand
CCGATTTCATCGCGCCTCACCGTGTCTTCGCCGGCAACCGCCCGTCGATCACCTTTGTCTATAACAAGCTGACGCCCTATGCGCTCGGCCGCTTGATCGCGCTCTATGAGCATCGCGTCTTCGTCGAAGGCGTGCTGTTCCGCATCAACTCCTTCGACCAGTGGGGCGTCGAGCTCGGCAAGGAACTGGCGACCGGCCTGCTGCCTGTCATCGAAGGCAAGGAAAGCGCCGCGA
>NZ_JAWRWY010001653.1:0-234 GCF_046535315.1 Paraburkholderia sp. SIMBA_027 | reverse complement strand
CCTGATCGTCGCCGATCCATCGCAATACCGATACCGCGCGTTCCCTGGCCCGCATGGCGGCCTCCGATTCGGTCGATCAAGGAGCGGGGGAGGCTCGAGCACTGCACCGGCCGAGCTATCCGCCGTTCATTCCATCCGACATCCGTGGGTGTTGCGTCCGGCCCTGCACGCGTGACGGGATGGCGACGAACGGGCCGGACCCACCGTTCGCCGCCCCGCCATTCAGATGGCCGC
>NZ_JAWRWY010001652.1:0-234 GCF_046535315.1 Paraburkholderia sp. SIMBA_027 | reverse complement strand
CCGGTGCCGCCCGCTTCGAAGAGGCAGAGCGTCGCATCGGGGTCTTCGGTCAGGCGCGAGGCCAGCACACTGCCTGCCGAGCCGCCGCCTACAACAAGATAATCGAATGAGTTCTTCACGGGTCTGTGTCCTGGATAGATGCCTGAGCGCTTCACAAGCAACTATCTGATGCATCGATTCCGCCGCTCGCGTCGCAACTCCCTCGAGCCGGTGTGCGATCGGCTTCATTCCGTC
>NZ_JAWRWY010001651.1:0-234 GCF_046535315.1 Paraburkholderia sp. SIMBA_027 | reverse complement strand
CTTCTGGGAATCTTCCAAGTGTCCATTCTGCACAACATCGTGCACCTCCTCTTCGGCATTGCCGGACTGATGATGGCAGGTACACCCGGACAATCCAGGAACTTCCTTGTGGGAGGCGGGGTCATCTACTTGGTTCTGTGGATCTACGGCCTGTTGATCAATCATGATTCCGCCGCCAACTTTGTTCCCGTGAACTCTGCGGACAATTGGTTGCACTTCCTGCTGGGTGTGGGA
>NZ_JAWRWY010001650.1:0-234 GCF_046535315.1 Paraburkholderia sp. SIMBA_027 | reverse complement strand
ATTTAAACTGTTAAAACGGTAATTATTGCTTTGATCTGTTATCATCAATAAGCTTTAAATGGATATCAAAATTTCTGCCAAAAAATTATTAAAATCTCATCAATTCAAATAAAACTATAATAATATGTTAAAATAAGCATTCATGAAAAAGTAAAATACTGTATGTAAATGACTTATACAGCTATTTGTGAAGAATATTTTTTTTAATTAAAAATCACCATGCAATACATAAAG
>NZ_JAWRWY010001649.1:0-234 GCF_046535315.1 Paraburkholderia sp. SIMBA_027 | reverse complement strand
CAAGGGTAAAGACTTGAAAAACGACGACGAAGGGCCCCGCTGATGGTGTGGCTGGCGGTTTTCCTGGCCGTCCTCGGAGCCTTTTTCCTGGCCATCGGGGCACAACGGCAAGGCAGTGCCGTGAAGGCAGACACAGGTGGCCTGGCACTGAGCTCCAATGGCTTCCTTCGGCTCCTGCGTAATCCCCGCTGGATGCTTGGTCTCCTCTTCTTGTGCCTGGGAATGGTGATGAAC
>NZ_JAWRWY010001648.1:0-234 GCF_046535315.1 Paraburkholderia sp. SIMBA_027 | reverse complement strand
CCCGGTAGTGCGCATCGAGGTTGTCCTTGTTCCGTTGTTGATCGAACCAATTGTACGGGCAGGATGGAGCGCCGTCTGTCGTGCCGCGCTCACATCGGGATATCCGCCCGTTCATTCAACTGCCTGCGGGTGCCGCCCTGCGCGCCCTCTTGCGGGTCGCACGGAGCCGCTCGCCGCGCGGTGCGTGCTGCGCCGCGATGATAGCCAGTTTAACGCGACTCTTCGCAACGGCGG
>NZ_JAWRWY010001647.1:0-234 GCF_046535315.1 Paraburkholderia sp. SIMBA_027 | reverse complement strand
CGCGACGCGCAGGCGCTGCTGGCCGAACTGAAGGCCAGCCCCGGCCGCTACACCTATGGTTCTTCCGGCAACGGCACGCCCCAACACCTGTCTTCCGCGCTGTTGGAATCAACCACGGGTGCGCGCGCCGTGCATGTTCCCTACAAGGGCCAGGCGCCGATGGCCATCGACCTGATGGGTGGCCAGATCGACTTCGCCATCGACAGCATGGTCTCGGCCATGCCCAACCTGACC
>NZ_JAWRWY010001646.1:0-234 GCF_046535315.1 Paraburkholderia sp. SIMBA_027 | reverse complement strand
AACGCGCTGGTCGATATCACCAACTACATGACCTTCGACCAGGGCCGCCCGATGCACGTCTTCGACGCCGCCAAGGTCAAGGGCAACCTGACGGTTCGCCGCGCCAAGGATGGCGAAACGGTACTGGCGCTCGATCAGCGCGAATACAGGCTCGGCGCCAACAACGTCGTCATCGCTGACGACAACGGCGTCGAGTCGATCGGCGGCATCATGGGTGGTGAGCACTCCGGCTGT
>NZ_JAWRWY010001645.1:0-234 GCF_046535315.1 Paraburkholderia sp. SIMBA_027 | reverse complement strand
AACTTTTCGCCGCCGCCAGCCTGCTGCTGGCCCCCGCCCTCGCCTTCGCCCACCCGGGCCATGGCGACAATGGCCTGGTGGCCGGCATCAGCCACCCACTGGGCGGTATCGACCATCTGCTGGCCATGGTTGCGGTCGGCTTGTGGGCGGCGCAGCAAACAGGCAATGCGCGCTGGGCACTGCCTTGTACCTTTGTCGGCACCATGCTGATAGGTGGCTTGCTGGGCTTCGAAG
>NZ_JAWRWY010001644.1:0-234 GCF_046535315.1 Paraburkholderia sp. SIMBA_027 | reverse complement strand
CACCGAGCCAACACCTTGCAGGCGGCCATAGTACGTGGCCGGCGCGATCCGCACACGGCTTATGCGCGCAAGCAGCTGGACCGCCTGCGCTGGCGCATCTGGTCGATGACGGGAATCTCGTGAGCACCACCAAGGGGCACCAGCGAACCAAGGGGCACCAGCGCACCTTGGGCAGCCGTGCTGCGAGCGCCACTGTGTGGGGTGGGGTGAACATGGCGCTGGGTAGGGTGGTGC
>NZ_JAWRWY010001643.1:0-234 GCF_046535315.1 Paraburkholderia sp. SIMBA_027 | reverse complement strand
CCTAACCGTCACCAACATCGGTGCGCTCGGAATTGACACCGGAACCCCCATCATCAATCCGGGCGAGGTAGCAATCGTTGCCTTCGGAACAATCAAGCAAAAGCCCTGGGTCCTTGATGGGGAAGTCATCCCACGCTGGATCACCACTCTTGGCGGTTCTTTCGACCACCGAGTGGTCGATGGCGACCTGTCCGCCCGGTTTATGGCGGATGTGGCGGCGATCCTTGAAGAACC
>NZ_JAWRWY010001642.1:0-234 GCF_046535315.1 Paraburkholderia sp. SIMBA_027 | reverse complement strand
GGTAGTGGTCCTGGCATTCTTTGACTGGAACCGCATCAAGCCGCCCCTCAATGCCAAAGTCTCCGAAGAACTGCATCGCCCGTTCGCCATCAACGGCAACCTCGCGGTGGTGTGGCAGCGTGAGCCCGATGAAGGTGGTTGGCGCGCCTGGGTACCGTGGCCGCATGTGATCGCCGAAGACCTGACCCTGGGCAACCCCGACTGGTCGAAAAAGCCGCAGATGGTCACGCTCAA
>NZ_JAWRWY010001641.1:0-234 GCF_046535315.1 Paraburkholderia sp. SIMBA_027 | reverse complement strand
TCTGATGCCGCGTTCGCGTATCCGGCAGGGGCTGCGCAGATCAGTGGCCCCATCTCGGCCTGCATCGCCATTTCCTCGCGCGTGAGCCGCAGGGAGCCTGAACTTGCGGCAAGCTCGATGTGGAACATGCTGTCGTCGCGGATCGCCTGCGCAGCATCCTGAGCCGACTCGATCTTCACCGCCATCGATGCCAGGCGCCCATGCGAAAGCCGCCCGCTTCGGTCCGCTGCGGCA
>NZ_JAWRWY010001640.1:0-234 GCF_046535315.1 Paraburkholderia sp. SIMBA_027 | reverse complement strand
GCTCGCTGAAGCTGTTGCGCAACTCGCCGAGGTCGAGGTCGCCCAAGTCCAGAGAGGAGTGATCAAGGAAGACGGCGCGGCGATTGTTCATCTCAACTGTACCTTTTGTGACGAGGTTCGAAGGCGTAATCTGCCGAGCCTATCAGATGAAATAATCAGTTACTTAATGGAGTAAGCATGTACGTCGCCGAGTTTTTGACCGTAGCGCTGATTCACCTGTTGGCAGTGGCCAGC
>NZ_JAWRWY010001639.1:0-234 GCF_046535315.1 Paraburkholderia sp. SIMBA_027 | reverse complement strand
ACAAGTTATCCGCCAGACCCCAGACTGGGGTTACATTATAGGAGGCTGGACAGTCTCTAACAATGGAGATGTTACCGAAAACCATGGAGAACAGGACTATTGGATAGTAAGATTAGATAGTTCGGGAAATCTGAAATGGCAGAAAACATTAGGAGGCCCAAGTTTTGATATTTTCAACTCTATTGAAACGACTGCTGATAATGGTTATATTATTTCCGGAACTACCTTTTCTAC
>NZ_JAWRWY010001638.1:0-234 GCF_046535315.1 Paraburkholderia sp. SIMBA_027 | reverse complement strand
GAACAGGCGTCGCAAGACGTGGCGGCACTTGCCCAGCGACTCGGGTTCGCCCCGATCCAGATAGGCGGCCTGTCGGAGGGCGGTCTACTTGTGCAGGCCCGCGGCAAGACCTGGGGCCGTTTGATCTTCAAAGACCTGATCAACCTCGACTAGCGAGTTGCCCAACACAAAAAAAGAGAAAGAAGATATCCGATGAACATTGAAGCGAACGTGCAGACAGTAAAACGCTTCTTC
>NZ_JAWRWY010001637.1:0-234 GCF_046535315.1 Paraburkholderia sp. SIMBA_027 | reverse complement strand
ATCAAGTTTTTTGGGGTCGAGGTGCCGTAAAGCACTAAATCGGAACCCTAAAGGGAGCCCCCGATTTAGAGCTTGACGGGGAAAGCCGGCGAACGTGGCGAGAAAGGAAGGGAAGAAAGCGAAAGGAGCGGGCGCTAGGGCGCTGGCAAGTGTAGCGGTCACGCTGCGCGTAACCACCACACCCGCCGCGCTTAATGCGCCGCTACAGGGCGCGTCCCATTCGCCAATCCGGAT
>NZ_JAWRWY010001636.1:0-234 GCF_046535315.1 Paraburkholderia sp. SIMBA_027 | reverse complement strand
ACCCATTCCCTACAATTGTTCGTGATTTTCAACGTGTTATTGGAGATGAAACAAAAGCGCAAATTTTAGAACTGGAAAATCGTCTTCCAAATGCGATTGTTGCATGTGTCGGTGGCGGAAGTAACTCCATTGGCATGTTCTATCCTTTTGTTCAAGATACTGATGTAGCTCTATATGGTGTAGAGGCTGCGGGGCAAGGCATTGAAACTGGCAAACATGCTGCAGCTATTCAAG
>NZ_JAWRWY010001635.1:0-234 GCF_046535315.1 Paraburkholderia sp. SIMBA_027 | reverse complement strand
GAAACGGCGGGCGATGTCCGCTATCGTTTGAATGCCTTTTTCCAAGTCCGGTAAGGATGCGTACGAATAGGAAAGACGCAGGCTTTGCCGGTCTTCGGGAAGATAGAGAGCTCCCGGATTGATCAGTACGCCGGCCTCCAAGGCACGGATGAAAAGCGTCTGAACGGTGAATGCTTTATGGAAGGTGACCCAGATATAAAAGCCCCCCTCCGGCACACGCCACTCCGCAATATC
>NZ_JAWRWY010001634.1:0-234 GCF_046535315.1 Paraburkholderia sp. SIMBA_027 | reverse complement strand
CCTGGACGGCATCAACATCGTTGGTGCCGACGTCGTGGAAGTCTCTCCCGCCTACGATCATGCGGACATCACCTCCGTTGCAGCGGCGACCCTGGTCTTCGACTTGCTCGGATTGATGGTCAACCGTAGCAACGCCTCGGCTGCCCGTGAACTCCAATCTGCCTCATCGAGCGCGTCATGAGCAAGCCCAATGCTTCCGCCGAAGTTCCCCGGCTCGAAGACAAAACCATCCAG
>NZ_JAWRWY010001633.1:0-234 GCF_046535315.1 Paraburkholderia sp. SIMBA_027 | reverse complement strand
CCGGTGATCCGGACGTTATTTGCCGTCGGTGATGAAAAGCAATCCATCTATTCCTTCCAGGGCGCCCGGCCGGAGCGCTTTTCGGAAGAAAGCAAACGGACGCAGCGGAAGGTGCAGGCCAGCGGCCAGCAATTCACGCCGGTGCGCCTGCCGCTGTCGTTCCGTTCGACGTCCGACGTTCTCGCCGCCGTCGACCATGTCTTCACACCACCTGAAAATGCGCGTGGGCTGAGC
>NZ_JAWRWY010001632.1:0-235 GCF_046535315.1 Paraburkholderia sp. SIMBA_027 | reverse complement strand
CGGCTGTCGCGGGTCAGGAAGCCACCCTTCTTCAGAACGGAGCGCAGGCCCGGTTCGAAGTAGGTGAGGGCCTTGGACAGACCGTGACGAACGGCACCGGCCTGACCGGACAGACCACCCCCGGCACCGGTGGCGATGATGTCGAACTGACCTGCGCGGGCAGCGGCGACGATCGGCTGCTGAAGGATCATCTGCAGAACCGGACGTGCGAAATACGCGGTGAAATCGCGGCCGT
>NZ_JAWRWY010001631.1:0-235 GCF_046535315.1 Paraburkholderia sp. SIMBA_027 | reverse complement strand
AGCTGAAAATTATCATCTTAGAAACCAGTTAAAGAAAAAGAATAACTTACTTAATGCTAAAGACAAGTATATCCGTAAGATTGAAAGAGACTTAAAGAAGCTAAAACCAGTTAAACAACAGTACAAAAATGGGAAAAGGGGTAGTAGAAATGGAATTTAAAGAGTATCAGGAAAAGGCTTTTCGTACAGTGCCGAAAGATGAACAGTTAAAAGACTTATTAGCTAACTTCTCTAT
>NZ_JAWRWY010001630.1:0-235 GCF_046535315.1 Paraburkholderia sp. SIMBA_027 | reverse complement strand
CTTCGGCAACCTGATCCGCGAGCGACGCGGCAAAGGCCAGCAACTCGTCACCGAATACCGCTACGACTGCCAGCACCGCCTGATCGGCCTCACCAAGCCCAACGGGCAAACTGCCCACTATCGCTACGACCCATTTGGGCGGCGCATCAGCAAAACCGTGGATGACACGACCACGGAGTTTTTCTGGCAAGGCGACAAGCTGATTGCCGAGCATCATGCGGAGCGCCATCGCAGC
>NZ_JAWRWY010001629.1:0-235 GCF_046535315.1 Paraburkholderia sp. SIMBA_027 | reverse complement strand
CCTTCCATGGCGGCCTTGGCCACCGCCGGCGCGATGCGCACGATCAGGCGCGGATCGAACGGCTTGGGAATCAGGTACTCGGGACCGAACGAAATGTCGTAGGTGCCGTAAGCCGCGGCCACCACCTCGTTCTGCTCCTCCTCGGCCAGCTCGGCGATGGCGTACACCGCCGCCTTTTCCATTTCACGGGTGATCGTCGTGGCGCCCACATCCAGCGCGCCGCGGAAGATGTACG
>NZ_JAWRWY010001628.1:0-235 GCF_046535315.1 Paraburkholderia sp. SIMBA_027 | reverse complement strand
CCGGTGGCACTCGCCAATCCAAGGGCGGCAATCCGCCATGGCTTCGGCTTCTGCCCCGAGGATCGCAAGACCGATGGCATCATCGGCGACCTGTCGATCCGCGAGAATATCGCCCTGGCGCTCCAGGCCCGCCGCGGCTGGGCGAGGCCGCTCTCCCGCAGCGAGCAGAATGCGCTGGCCGACCAATATATCAAGGCTCTGGATATCCGCACCACGCACCGAGAGAAGCCAATCC
>NZ_JAWRWY010001627.1:0-235 GCF_046535315.1 Paraburkholderia sp. SIMBA_027 | reverse complement strand
CAGTTGGTACGCGAGGGACTTTCCGGAAGCCGTACCGGTGGCGATCACTACGTGTTGACCGGAATGGGCGAGTTCGGCTGCTTGGATCTGGTGCCGGTAGGGCTCATGGATGCCCAAGGACTGGTAGGAACCCACGACGTCGGGGTGGACCCAACCCGGCCAAGGTTCGTTCACGGCCTTCCTGGCCGGAATGGTGTGGACATGGCGCAACTGTTCGGGGTCCGGGGTCCGGCCC
>NZ_JAWRWY010001626.1:0-235 GCF_046535315.1 Paraburkholderia sp. SIMBA_027 | reverse complement strand
ATTGAGCATTCCGCCAATGGGTCTATCTTCACAGGGATATAACGGCCATATTTTCTGGGATACCGAATTATGGATGTACCCTGTCCTGCTTGCTATGCAGCCTGAAATGGCAAAATCATGTTTGGACTACAGAACCGACAGACTTGAAAAAGCGAAACAAAAAGCATATATCTACGGCTACAAAGGGGCAATGTACCCGTGGGAATCCGATGATACCGGAGAAGAAGCCACACCG
>NZ_JAWRWY010001625.1:0-235 GCF_046535315.1 Paraburkholderia sp. SIMBA_027 | reverse complement strand
CTGTCGTAATTGGATTATGATGGTTGTAGGTACCAGAATCAATATTAGGATTATTTCAGATTTTTTAAAAAAACTTTTGAAACTTCCCATTAAATTCTTTGATACCAAGCTAATGGGAGATTTTAACCAAAGGATTCAGGATCATGAAAAAATTGAACAATTTCTGACCTCACAAAGTATTTTTACGCTATTTTCACTATTAACATTTTCAGCCTTTTTTGTCGTTCTTTTGTAC
>NZ_JAWRWY010001624.1:0-235 GCF_046535315.1 Paraburkholderia sp. SIMBA_027 | reverse complement strand
CGCCAATGCGCGCTCGATCCCGCTGGCGCAGGAAATCTCACGCCGCTTCGGCGATGCCGAGCGTCAGGCCGAGATCGGCGAGCTGAAGATCAAGATTTCGGGATGCATCAATGCCTGCGGCCACCACCATGTCGGCCATATCGGCCTGCTGGGCGTGGAAAAGAAGGGTGCCGAACTCTATCAGATCACCCTTGGCGGATCGGGCGACGAGCACACCTCGATCGGCGAAATCATC
>NZ_JAWRWY010001623.1:0-235 GCF_046535315.1 Paraburkholderia sp. SIMBA_027 | reverse complement strand
GCGTGTACCGCGTGGTGGAAGACAAGCTCGACCGCTCGCTGCACAACCAGCCCGCGCTGGTCCGGCTGGACGGCGACACCCTGCGCATCGAGGCCTTGAAAGCCTGAGATGCCCTTCCGCGGTCCATGCCGTCGGGGCTGGCGCGAGACGGCGCCGGACGCGGAATGGTCCTGCAACGCAATACTCTGTCAGTCTCGAACGGGCCGTGCCCGTTCAACACATTCTGTAAGAAGCC
>NZ_JAWRWY010001622.1:0-235 GCF_046535315.1 Paraburkholderia sp. SIMBA_027 | reverse complement strand
AACTGATCCAGCAGAATCCGTCCGCCTTCAGTCTGGCTACCGGCGGCACAGCACGCACGTTGAAGTTCGCGGGGCCGCAGGCAAGCGCGCCGACGGACGGAGATCAGTTCCAGGTACGCGACGTGATCGTCGATCCCGATGGCACCGAGCACGTGCGCTTCGACCGCTTCCATGCGGGCCTGCCGGTGATAGGCGGTGACGTCGTCGTCCATTCGAACCGAGGGCAGTTGAAGCA
>NZ_JAWRWY010001621.1:0-235 GCF_046535315.1 Paraburkholderia sp. SIMBA_027 | reverse complement strand
CACCCACGAACTGTTAACCACACTGGAAGTTGACGATCCGGCGATGGTAGCAAAGCAGATGGAACTGGTGCTGGAAGGCTGTTTAAGCCGAATGCTGGTGAATCGTAGCCAGGCGGATGTCGACACTGCACATCGGCTGGCGGAAGATATCCTGCGCTTCGCCCGCTGCCGCCAGGGTGGTGCATTGACCTGACAGAAACACAGAAAAGAAGCGATTTGCCGCAATCTTAAGCAG
>NZ_JAWRWY010001620.1:0-235 GCF_046535315.1 Paraburkholderia sp. SIMBA_027 | reverse complement strand
CACCAGTGCCTGCATGGCCAGCCTCCTGGTCGTCGCTACCGCAGTCAGCGCTCAAACTTCGCCGTCAGCGGCAACGCCGGAAACCGGCCGGCTGCATGCCGCCGATCAGGCATTCATCACCGACGCAACCAAGGCCGTCTCGACGCAACGCGATGCCGCACGCATCGCCGCGTCGCGCTCCACCGATAGGGAAGTCAAGGCCTTCGCCGAACGCGTGTCGAACGACAACGCCAAA
>NZ_JAWRWY010001619.1:0-235 GCF_046535315.1 Paraburkholderia sp. SIMBA_027 | reverse complement strand
CGTCGCTCGCGTCAAGGCGATGCTGCGCCGCGCCAAGCCCGAAGTTCTCTCGACCGTGCTGAAGTGCGGCGATATCGAACTCGACCGCGAGACGCACCGCGTTCATCGCAAGACCCGCGAAGTGCGTCTCGGCCCGACCGAGTTTCGCCTGCTGGAATTCCTGATGGCCTCTCCCGGCCGCGTCTTCTCGCGCTCGCAGCTTCTGGATGGCGTCTGGGGTCACGACATCTATGTC
>NZ_JAWRWY010001618.1:0-235 GCF_046535315.1 Paraburkholderia sp. SIMBA_027 | reverse complement strand
CGCGCAGGCGCGCCTTGGACCGGGACGGATCCACCACTGCATGCGTTCAATCGGCGCAGCGGAACTGGCGCTCGAGTTGATGGTGGAACGCGCCCAGGCACGCACGGCATTCGGAAAGATGCTGCATGAGCATGGGGCCGTCTCCGAATGGATCGCGAAGTCCAGAATCGAAATCGATCAAGCGAGGCTGTTCGTTCTCAAAGCCGCGTGGATGATCGACAACGTGGGTGCGAAG
>NZ_JAWRWY010001617.1:0-235 GCF_046535315.1 Paraburkholderia sp. SIMBA_027 | reverse complement strand
CGTTTATTTTCAGGCGCGCACGCTCCGCCTCCATGGCGATGCCCAGTATCTGTGCGCCGTAGTAGCGGGACCATCCCATGCTCAGCACGGTGTTGTCCGTTCCGAACATGTCCCAATCCAGGCGCGTGCGGGGCGCCAGATTGTTGTTGCCAAGAAAACTGTCGCGGTCGTAGCGCAGCCCGGCATCCAGGGCCAGCCGTTTCCATTCGATACGATCCGACAGATACAGGCTGGC
>NZ_JAWRWY010001616.1:0-236 GCF_046535315.1 Paraburkholderia sp. SIMBA_027 | reverse complement strand
ATGAGCAGTGGCGCCTGGGTGATTGCTATCGGGGGCAAGCCCCCTCCCACATTTGATTGCATTCACCCATCTGAACTTGTGAACACAGCCAGTGGGAAGGGGCGGTGCGACGATTCGACTTGCTCCCGATGGCGGTGGGCCAGTCACTGATTTACTGAATGATCCACCGCCATCGGGAGCAAGCCCCCTCCCACATTTTTTGGCCTTATTGCAGGTCAGATAACGAAGCGCGCCAC
>NZ_JAWRWY010001615.1:0-236 GCF_046535315.1 Paraburkholderia sp. SIMBA_027 | reverse complement strand
AACTTGTTAGCAAAAATGGGTAAATCATACGTGGGTGTGATTAACACCAGTTACCACTCCTTTCAATATAGGGTTACCAGTAGTATGTGCATTTTTTACCGTATTATGTAAAGAAGCCTCTGCTAAAAGGCAGAGACATCCTGAATTGACTTTTCTTCTTTTAGGAATTGCTGAATATACCAATTTAGTTGGCTTTCGGTGCATTGAACCCGAACCATTTGAATGTGGTTATCCAA
>NZ_JAWRWY010001614.1:0-236 GCF_046535315.1 Paraburkholderia sp. SIMBA_027 | reverse complement strand
CAGCGGGCTGGACTAGCCACGTTGGATACCAGAATGATCGAATCTCGCGCTTCGTTTGGAAGCGTGAGCCCGCTCCGCCATCGAAGCCTTCATAAGAAGGTGCCTGCAGAAACAGCGTTTTCATGAATGCCCTCAAAGAGAATGGTCCGCCTGGCCGGGATCAGTCACCCACACGGACTCGCCAGACATCGACGATGTTCGCGAAGTGTTTCGAAGCCTTCAAAAAGATGACAATG
>NZ_JAWRWY010001613.1:0-236 GCF_046535315.1 Paraburkholderia sp. SIMBA_027 | reverse complement strand
ACGCGATCCGAGCTGCGGCAGTTTGCGGAACTCTTCACGCCCCTCTTCCAGGCCTCCTCCGAGGAGGCGCGCCGCCAGGCCGTTGCCGCCCTGTCGCAATGCATCGTAATCCCGCAGGCAGTCGCCTTGTTCATCGGCAATCAGCCGATATCGGTCGCAGCCCCCTTTCTCACCGCCTCGCAGGCGATCAGCGACGATACGCTGATCATGATCGCCCGCACACAGGGCACCGCCCA
>NZ_JAWRWY010001612.1:0-236 GCF_046535315.1 Paraburkholderia sp. SIMBA_027 | reverse complement strand
AACTATGAACAGCCTGACAAAGCCTGATACTCTTCCCACATTTCATTTACTTTTTCCTGATCAAGAATATCTATTTTATACCCGCTTTCGGGTACTAATAATTTGTATTGAGCATCAATAAAATTCATGAACCTCTCATCCATAGATGGCAAGCTAAAATTCACATTAGCTGGTTCTTTGCTGATTTCATAATAAAATCTATCAACAGCTACACTTAGATATCCTTCAAAACACTG
>NZ_JAWRWY010001611.1:0-236 GCF_046535315.1 Paraburkholderia sp. SIMBA_027 | reverse complement strand
CGAGCGATTCTTCAACAAGCTCAAGCAGTTCAGAGGGATTGCCACTCGATAAGACAAGGACCCCCAAAACTTCCTAGCAGCCGTAAAACTACTCGCCACCCGCATCTGGATCAGGTCGTTATGAGTCTACGCCCTAGCTTCCGGAGCGTTTAAAATAGCTTCGGAAGCAATGATCTTGATATCTCTCTGACGGCAAGGCAAAGCCACGTTCACAAAAGGGAGACGCCTTTGCCGGC
>NZ_JAWRWY010001610.1:0-236 GCF_046535315.1 Paraburkholderia sp. SIMBA_027 | reverse complement strand
CGCCAGGGATGGCGCGGCTCGCGGCGCTCGACGCGATCATGGAGCGCGTGCTCGGCGCGCGCGAGCGCAGCCTGCTGTCCGCCGTGCCCGCGCTGCTCGGCACGCGCTTCGAGCGGCTGCGCGACGCGGAACGGCAGGCGCTGGCCGATGCCGGCGCCGACGGAGACGCGCCGTCCGCCGCGGCGCTCGGGCCCGGCACGTGGCTCGATACGTTCCGCGACGAGATGAAAAGCATC
>NZ_JAWRWY010001609.1:0-236 GCF_046535315.1 Paraburkholderia sp. SIMBA_027 | reverse complement strand
CGTGCTCTCGTCGCCGATGGTGACGGCAGTCGGCAGATGCTTCGGGTCGGTGTTGATCGCGAAGCCGAACCGCGTGAGCTGAATGATCGGCAGGCCGACGATCATCGCGAACGTGATCCGGTCGCGCTTCAATTGCAAAAACTCTTTGAGCACGATGCTCCACCAGCGCGCCGGCGAGAACAGGACGCGCGTGCTCACGATTGCGCTCCGTAGTTGTCGGTAGAGTGGCCCATCAG
>NZ_JAWRWY010001608.1:0-236 GCF_046535315.1 Paraburkholderia sp. SIMBA_027 | reverse complement strand
GTATGCGAATTTTATCGGCGGTGAATGGGTCAAGCCCGTCGCAGGCGAGTACTTCGACAATGTCTCGCCGATCACCGGCGAGCCGTTCACGTCGATCCCGCGCTCACGCGAGGCCGATATCGAACTCGCGCTCGACGCCGCCCTTCGCGCGAAAGCCGCATGGGGCAAGACCTCGACCACCGACCGCGCCAACATTCTGAACCGCATCGCCGACCGGATGGAAGCGAATCTGCAAC
>NZ_JAWRWY010001607.1:0-236 GCF_046535315.1 Paraburkholderia sp. SIMBA_027 | reverse complement strand
CCGTCACTTCGGCCAAGCGGCTCGATGTGTTGCCGAACGTACCCACGGTCGCCGAAGAGGGCCTGCCAAAGCTCGAGGTGGGTATCTGGCACGGTATCTACACGCCGAAGGGCACACCTGCCGAAATCAATGAAAAGCTCTCCAAGTCGCTGCAGATCGCGCTGAAGGACAAGAACGTCGCGGCCCGCTTTGCCGAACTTGGCACCACGCCTTCCTCTGAAAGCGATGCGACGCCC
>NZ_JAWRWY010001606.1:0-236 GCF_046535315.1 Paraburkholderia sp. SIMBA_027 | reverse complement strand
CAATCGCGAAGACGATGGCAAGACCGGCATTTCCCCGCCGGGCGGCTTGAAGAATGGCCGGTACTGCCGCAATGGCGATACACACGAGTACACCAAGCATCATCAGGATCGTGAACTGCGGATGCTGGAAGTAGTAGATAAAACTGAATTCCTGTGGAACGCGGTCAAGCCAGTCGTGACGCGACAGCGGATCGATCATCCAATAGGGGCCGGATAGACATCTCGGGAAGATGTAG
>NZ_JAWRWY010001605.1:0-236 GCF_046535315.1 Paraburkholderia sp. SIMBA_027 | reverse complement strand
GAACGGTGGATCGAGAGTTCGCTTTTGTGATGACCAAAGCGCGCTTTTCACGAGCACGTTTGCGACCCGCGTCCGTGAGGTGCTGGATCTGGCGGGTGTCGTCGCCCGTTCTAAGCAACCCAAGGCCGCTGTCCTCACGGAGTTCCAAGACGTCCTCGCCGTCGACATCAACGAGGTCGTATTCCCGGTATCCCAGAAAGGTGAAGTTACCTTTGTCCAGCCAGCGCAGAAGATCC
>NZ_JAWRWY010001604.1:0-236 GCF_046535315.1 Paraburkholderia sp. SIMBA_027 | reverse complement strand
ACCGCCGTCGAGCCGCTGAGTTGCGTGAGAAGGCGGACCAAGAAGCCATAGGCGCCCACCAGGCCAAAGCTGAATCCGCCCAAGCCGAAGCCGCTGCGCTGCAGGCCGAGGTGGAAGCGAATCGTCTTCGCCGCGATGCCGAGCAGCACGCCCAAAAGGCTGACGAGGCCCACGGGCGGGTGGAAGAACATCTTCGCCACGCCGAGAAGCTCGATCCCAACGCCGGCAGGGACTCC
>NZ_JAWRWY010001603.1:0-236 GCF_046535315.1 Paraburkholderia sp. SIMBA_027 | reverse complement strand
GTGTAGACGCGGGTGCAAACACCACGCTTCTGCGGGTTTTCCTGCAGAGCAGGAACCTTGTTACGCTTTACGTTCGGCTGGCGCGGCTTGCGGATCAGCTGGTTTACGGTAGGCATTCAACCATCCCTTACGTTTAACTGTACCCTTTCGGGCGTAAAATCACGCCGTCTCCGGCAAGATCACACGCTTGTCTCAATGCGCAAAACGTGGCCCGAGCCGCTTTCGCGGATGGACCA
>NZ_JAWRWY010001602.1:0-236 GCF_046535315.1 Paraburkholderia sp. SIMBA_027 | reverse complement strand
CTGGGTGTTCTCGTAGTTGGAGAAATGTAGCTTGGAACGGGGCTTCACGGCCGCTGGCGCCCGAATGAGTTGCGCCGTCGATTCTTACGGGCGGTCGACGCGAGGTTTGCGGGGGCCGTCTTGGCCATGCCTCCACCACTCGACCATTAGGCTTCCGAAGGCCGGCGGCAGACCAACGATCAAAAGATAGGCGATGAGCGCGATAGGAGCTTGAAGCAGCCCGATGCTCGCGACGC
>NZ_JAWRWY010001601.1:0-236 GCF_046535315.1 Paraburkholderia sp. SIMBA_027 | reverse complement strand
CTGGACAAAGCCGGCAGCGCCCGTTTCCGCATCACGTCCGACGAAAAGCGGCAGGGCGGCGAATTTATTGTCGCGCAGCGGCGCGATCACGCTGCCGCTTTTTTCGATCAGCGACAGTTCCGAACCGTGCTGCCAGATGCCGAAGGCCTCACGCTCCTTCAACCGAACCTCAACCGTCTTCGGATAGACCTTACGGATATCGACATCTTCCACCCAGGGAAGCTGGACGAGCTTGC
>NZ_JAWRWY010001600.1:0-236 GCF_046535315.1 Paraburkholderia sp. SIMBA_027 | reverse complement strand
CGCTCCTGCGACGTCCTGGTGCCGGTCCCCCACCATCACAGCTGTTTGGGGGTTGAGGCCCGCCAATGCTGCGGCAACTATCTCGACCTTGCCTGGCGCCGAATTGGCGGCCACGGACTCGTCATCCGCGGCGCCTTGGATTGTCACGAAGAAGCGGGCAATTCCGTGGTGCTCCAGGACGAGCCGGGCCAGTGCTTGTGGCTTTTGGGTGGCTACGGCCACCGGACGTCCAGCGC
>NZ_JAWRWY010001599.1:0-236 GCF_046535315.1 Paraburkholderia sp. SIMBA_027 | reverse complement strand
GGGCGAGCCGATCTCGATCATCGCCAACAAGCGCGGCAACGTGCCGAGCTTCCCGGCCGCCGTCATGGCGCAGGCCATGATGCAGCAGGCGGGTCTCAACGTACAGATCGAGGTGCTGGATTACGCCACGCAGGTGGATCGTCGCCGTTCCGGCAATTATCAGGTGATCTCGCAGTCGGTCGCCCCGCGTCTCGATCCGGCCCTGATGTATGCCTTCTACGTCGGCAACAAGGACA
>NZ_JAWRWY010001598.1:0-236 GCF_046535315.1 Paraburkholderia sp. SIMBA_027 | reverse complement strand
CTTCTGGCTCGATGTCCGCCACCCGGACGACGCCGTCACCGCTGCCCTCGTCGAAAACATCCATGCTCAGGCGCAACTGGCTGCCAATGAAGAAGGCTGCAGCGTCGAGTTGGCCGAGGAATCACTCAGCCCCACCGTCCATTTCGACCCCGGACTGCTGCAACAACTCCACGCTGCCTTGCCCGACGCCCCGATCCTGGACACCGGCGCCGGACACGATGCAGGAGTACTCTCAC
>NZ_JAWRWY010001597.1:0-236 GCF_046535315.1 Paraburkholderia sp. SIMBA_027 | reverse complement strand
GGCGGGCCGGTCGCCGGCAATATGTTCAACTGCCATGTGCAGGAGGTGAATGTCCGGACCGGAGCTGTCTTGTTGGACTGGGACGCCTTGGAACACATTCCCTTGACGGATTCCTTTCTGCGTCCGTCTGACGACGCCGGCAGTGACGGCTCGACGCCGGACAAAGCCTACGACCCGTACCACCTGAATTCCGTGGAGGAGAGCGGAGACGCGTTGCTGATTTCATCCCGGCACAC
>NZ_JAWRWY010001596.1:0-236 GCF_046535315.1 Paraburkholderia sp. SIMBA_027 | reverse complement strand
CGCGTACCTAAATCCTGGCTTAGGTACGGATGCATAGTCCCGGTTCTTGGCAAACTCACGAAGCCCACAATGTCCCACCAACCCCCCGCATCCCAGGCATCCTCCGGCCGGAGGTGATGACCGGGCTGCACGGCCACAATGGTCCACAGCCGCCAACCGCGACATCCCCAACGCGGGGCCAGCTCCGACGGGCCAGAAACTTGCTGCAGAAGTGGCTTCGGATTGCGACGATCATC
>NZ_JAWRWY010001595.1:0-236 GCF_046535315.1 Paraburkholderia sp. SIMBA_027 | reverse complement strand
AGTTTAAAGAACTGATTTTAACCGGAGCTAAAAAGTATACCTTACAAGCTGGTAAAACCCAAAAAGTTACAGATCAGCTGTATGCCAACGGAAGTTCATGTTACAAGCTGGAAATGGTAAGTTCTGTGGCGGGTACCAAAGCAATTCTTAATGTACTGGCAGGAAGTGCTAGTTTTGACTTTGCCAATGTGAAAGATATTAATGCATCAGGAATTGCACTGCATTTCGGTGCCAAG
>NZ_JAWRWY010001594.1:0-236 GCF_046535315.1 Paraburkholderia sp. SIMBA_027 | reverse complement strand
CCAGAAGGTGCTGGAAGAAGCCAATTCGCCGGCACTGACCGTCGAACAGCGCATGAAGATCGGCGAGATTTGCGCGAGCGCCATGCGCAAGCTGAAATATCGCGGTGCAGGCACCATCGAGTTCCTTTATGAAAACGGCGAGTTCTATTTCATCGAAATGAACACCCGTCTTCAGGTGGAGCATCCGGTGACGGAAGCGATCACCGGCATGGATCTCGTGCAGGAACAGATCAGGG
>NZ_JAWRWY010001593.1:0-236 GCF_046535315.1 Paraburkholderia sp. SIMBA_027 | reverse complement strand
ATGATATAGTAAAATGAAAAAAAGATATATTTGAAACTAAACCTAGTTTTGGCCGTTTACATTAATAGATAGATTAAGAGGGAATGCGAGGAATCTAATATGAAAAAACTTTTAGCAATTAGTGGTCTTTTCGTTTTCTTATGTGGGTGTCAAGATCCTATATCACTTCCAAAAGATTTAAAGTCCAATTTAGGAAACGAAGAATTTGTTGAACTAGAGGCATCAGAATATACAAC
>NZ_JAWRWY010001592.1:0-236 GCF_046535315.1 Paraburkholderia sp. SIMBA_027 | reverse complement strand
CTAATGGATATCGGAGCTGCTTCATGTCACCGTATCGGTTTTCCCTCGTGCTGGCGGTCCTGGTGTCAATGGCTCCCGCCGCCCAGGCTCGCCAGACCGAGGCTTCTGTCGCCATCACGCCCGCCCAACCCGCGGATACGGTGGGCCGGATCGAGGTGTTGGAGTTCTTTAGCTATTCTACCCAGGTCGCGCACCCGGGCGGTCAGGGCGAACGCCAGGGTCACGGGCGCCAGCGC
>NZ_JAWRWY010001591.1:0-236 GCF_046535315.1 Paraburkholderia sp. SIMBA_027 | reverse complement strand
GACGGCGCCTCGCCCGCCACCGCCAGCCGTTGCAGCATGGCGTCGCTGTCGCCAACGATCGTGGGCAGCACCACGGCGCCCAGCCCTGACCGCGCGGCCATCTGCTGCGCCGCCAGGTCGCTGGCGGCAAAGACCACCGGCCGGTGGCGTCGGACCTGATGCAGCCAGGCCTGTTGCGGCAGGGCGTCGCCGCTCGCGTCATACGCGATGAAGCGCCACTGCTCGGCGGGCTGCTC
>NZ_JAWRWY010001590.1:0-236 GCF_046535315.1 Paraburkholderia sp. SIMBA_027 | reverse complement strand
CCATAACATATAAAATCCCGTCCCTTTCTGAACCACCTCTTGTCGAAAAAATATCTAATACGGTGCTGTTCGGGCATAGCTGTTTTACTGTTTCAAAACTGCTGCCGATACCATAACCGCCGTTGGTATTAAATGGCACAATGGTTTTACCGCTTAAATTATATTCGTTCAGAAAACTTTTCATCGGTGGCGGTAACTGCATTCCCCAAGTCGGGAACCCGATAAATACTACATCG
>NZ_JAWRWY010001589.1:0-236 GCF_046535315.1 Paraburkholderia sp. SIMBA_027 | reverse complement strand
CATCTATCTCGGCCAGGAAAGCCAGTTCGTCCGCTTCGGCATCGTCGACTGGAAAGCGATGCGGGCAGCGGCAAAGCGCCAGCTCGACAAGATCGGCGTCGATATCGACGTGACCGCGCGCACCTCTGAACTGACATTTGCGGCGCGCCAGATGGTCGAACTCGCCAAGGCCCTGACGCTGGAAGAGACCGTCTCGCGCCCGCTGGTCATCCTGCTCGACGAGCCGACCTCGGTTC
>NZ_JAWRWY010001588.1:0-236 GCF_046535315.1 Paraburkholderia sp. SIMBA_027 | reverse complement strand
CGGCGCGATTGCCGGCGACCTCTCCACGGTCGAAGAAATGTACGCATTGCAGGAACTGGTAAAGTCGCTCAGTTCCGAGAACCTCGACTGTCGCCAGGATGGGACGGCACTTGATCCGTCGCTCGGCCGCGCAAGCTACATCTTCAACCCGACCATTCAGGGCATCGAAGAAGCCGACGCGCTGTTGATCATCGGCGCCAACCCGCGCTTCGAAGCGGCCGTTCTCAACGCCCGCA
>NZ_JAWRWY010001587.1:0-236 GCF_046535315.1 Paraburkholderia sp. SIMBA_027 | reverse complement strand
ACCACAGCGCGTAGAAGTCGTCGGAAAGGTCGTAATGGAATTCGATCTGGCGGGCGTCGCGCTCCACCGAGTGGCGCCACACCGACATCACCTTGCGCACCAGCTCGGTCAGCCAGCCGCCGCGCGCCGCATCCACCGGCGAGCCGGGCAGCAGCGCCGAGGCCGCCGCCATCACGTCGCGCATCGAGCCTTCGATGTCGATGCGGCCCTCGACGTAGTCCTGGCCCAGCACTCCG
>NZ_JAWRWY010001586.1:0-237 GCF_046535315.1 Paraburkholderia sp. SIMBA_027 | reverse complement strand
CCGGGTCCGTGCGACACGCCGCTGATCGACGCTGAGACGAAATCGCCGGAGGAGGCTGAGGCAGTGCGCGCGAAGCACGCTGCCAATATCCCGCTCGGCCGGATGGCGCGGCCGGAAGAGATCGCAGCCGCGATGCTGTTCCTGGCGTCCGACGACAGCAGCTTCGTCGCCGGCAGCGAGCTGCTGGTCGATGGCGGCATGTGCTCCGTCTGAGCCCGTCCAGGCGATCACCTCCAG
>NZ_JAWRWY010001585.1:0-237 GCF_046535315.1 Paraburkholderia sp. SIMBA_027 | reverse complement strand
ATGACGAGCGCTTCGTAGCCGAGTTCCTTGGCCTTGGCTTCGGCGCCGACGGCTTCAGCCTTGAAGAACGGGTTGTCATGGGCCGGCGTGATGATGGCGATCAGATCAGCCGAAAATGCCGGCATGGCAACGCCGAGCGAAAGGGCACCGGCGAAGGCCGCAAGGGTCAGTCTGCGTGTAAAAGTCATGGTTTCTCCTCCCGAGTTTGACACATGGGCCGGGCCACCCCGGCCCAAC
>NZ_JAWRWY010001584.1:0-237 GCF_046535315.1 Paraburkholderia sp. SIMBA_027 | reverse complement strand
GATTAAGAGTCAATTGCTCTGCCAGTTGAGCTAGAGGTGCAGCAATTGCTGGGGAATTCAAAGAATCAACATTCTTTATTGCCCCTCGCAACGACAAATAACTCTACGCCACATCGCGGGAACTCCAGACCACGCTCCAGCGGGGCGGGTGAGAAATTCGAGAAGCACCTTTAGGGAAAAAGCAGCCAAAAGAAAAGGCCGTGAAGCGAATTACGCTTCACGGCCTTTTTTGGTGCA
>NZ_JAWRWY010001583.1:0-237 GCF_046535315.1 Paraburkholderia sp. SIMBA_027 | reverse complement strand
TCACCATGTTGTAGTCGTAGAGCTGGCTCGGCGTCGTCATCGACGAATAGGAGAAGCGGATGACGTCGGTGTCATATTCGGCGGCGCCCGACAGGCCGAGCGAATAGGCCTCCTCTGCAAAGGCGATCGCGTGTTCCTCGCCGGTCGCCCGATCGCGGATCATGATCTGCGGCAGGCCGTCCTTGCGCTCCAGCCAGAGCAGATGGCGGGCATAGGCCATGTGGTTGATGATGAGCG
>NZ_JAWRWY010001582.1:0-237 GCF_046535315.1 Paraburkholderia sp. SIMBA_027 | reverse complement strand
TGCCGCCCAGCGGGCGTGCCAGGTAGCCCGCGGCGAAGATGCCGAAAGTCTGCAGCATGCGCAGCCATTCAGGCATGTCGACGGGGAAGAACAGTTTTCCAACCACGGTGGCGAAAAACACGAAAATGATGAAGTCGTAGAACTCCAGCGCCCCGCCCAAGGCAGACAGCGACAGCGTTTTATAGTCGTTGCGGGTCAGCGGGCTCGAAGGTTGCGCACTGCTTGCGGGCACGGAGG
>NZ_JAWRWY010001581.1:0-237 GCF_046535315.1 Paraburkholderia sp. SIMBA_027 | reverse complement strand
AAGGTACACCGGCCCTCTCCCGCCCTGACCGAGTACCTGGATATCGACCGCCACACGCTGGTCCAGGCCATGGGCAACGGCCAGCTCCAGGCATGGTTCCAACCGAAAAAGTCCCTGGCCAACGGCCGTATCGTCGCCGCCGAGGCCCTGGTGCGCTGGATGCACCCTGAGCAAGGCGTACTATTGCCAGCCGCGTTCCTGCCGGCGATCAAGGCATTCGAGCTGGAGGAACGCCTG
>NZ_JAWRWY010001580.1:0-237 GCF_046535315.1 Paraburkholderia sp. SIMBA_027 | reverse complement strand
CGCCAGCCGCGAACTGACGCCACGCCTGCAACGCGCGATGAGCGTGGTGCAGGGGTCGCCTAGTAGGCTGCAGACAGCTTGAACACCGCCACCGCGCGCGCCAGGTCGTCGGCCTGATCGTGCAGCGTGGCGGCGGACGCGGCGAACTCCTCGACCAGCGCCGCATTCTGCTGCGTCACGCTGTCCAGGTGCGTCACCGCCTGGTTGATCTGTTCGATGCCCACGCTCTGCTCAGCC
>NZ_JAWRWY010001579.1:0-237 GCF_046535315.1 Paraburkholderia sp. SIMBA_027 | reverse complement strand
TAAAGAAGAGCTTCTGTATCTCCTTTCTTTAAAAATGAAATGAAAATATCTAAGGCTTCATCTTTATTAAGAGCTACATTTATATCACTTATAATTACCTTATTATCAAATAATTGAACAATATAATTATATACACTCTCATCTCCTTCGTGATCTATGTTTTCAAAAATAAAGTCTCTAAAATCTTCATCGCGAAAGTTTTTATTTTCGAAGTTTGAAAGAACCATTTCGATCAGA
>NZ_JAWRWY010001578.1:0-237 GCF_046535315.1 Paraburkholderia sp. SIMBA_027 | reverse complement strand
AGTGACCGCACCGCCTTTCGCTCGCACGCTGATGTTTGAGGCGTTGACGCTCTTGTCTTTGGCAATCGCCGTGCGAACCTGTTTGGCGAGCTCGCGATTCGCTCGTTTAGCGGCTTTGGCATCGACTCCAACCGATGCCGCTTTGGCGGATCCGGTCGAAGCAACGCCTGTCTGGCCGGACTGCGCCCACGCGCCGATAGTCACCAGGGCGAACATTCCGGCAACTGCCAACCCGAG
>NZ_JAWRWY010001577.1:0-237 GCF_046535315.1 Paraburkholderia sp. SIMBA_027 | reverse complement strand
ACCGTAAATCGTTCATTGATATGCTGAGGATTCTCAATTTCATTGACTACTGCAATCGCGTAGTCTGCATAACTGATATAGCTGTCCCCTCAAACCAAGTGAACACCAAGTAAAATCGTAAATGAGATGTTAGATCAAGTCATTCCTTGGGCGACAGCATTAAAAACAATTCGAAAATAGATCATTCTAACACCTTGACGTAGATGATTCGTCAAGGTTTTTTTATATTTATACAGT
>NZ_JAWRWY010001576.1:0-237 GCF_046535315.1 Paraburkholderia sp. SIMBA_027 | reverse complement strand
GACTGGCCGCTCATCGCGAGACTGCAGGGGTGGGAAGCGCGGCTGGCCGATCATCTGGCCGGCCGCGGTCGTTTGGGCGTCGCCTTCTACGAGTTCTTCCGCTTCGGCGTGAAGCAGGCCTGGGCCTGCCTGTTCGGCGGCCTGATGTGCGCGCTGCTGCTGGGCACGCACTGGTGGTATCCCAAGGACGCCTGGCTGGCGCGCTACGATTTCCTGACGCTGGCGGCCCTGGCGATC
>NZ_JAWRWY010001575.1:0-237 GCF_046535315.1 Paraburkholderia sp. SIMBA_027 | reverse complement strand
CCAGCAGCGCCAGCGATGCGGCGAGCGCAAAATTGCCGCCCGAGCCGATGGCCATCGTGCCGTGTTCCGGCTCCAGAACGTCGCCGTTGCCGGTGACGGCCAGGGTGACGGTCTTGTCGGCGACCAGCATCATGGCTTCGAGATTGCGGAGATACTTGTCGGTGCGCCAATCCTTGGCGAGCTCCACGGCGGCACGCATCAGCTGGCCCGGATACTGCTCCAGCTTCTTTTCGAGGC
>NZ_JAWRWY010001574.1:0-237 GCF_046535315.1 Paraburkholderia sp. SIMBA_027 | reverse complement strand
CAAGATATTTTCTAAGAAATTGAGAATTGTCGAATTTTGAAGTAAAAAACAATCGGTTACTAGAAAGAAATTGAACGTAATTTAGGTGCTAGTAGTTACATTTAATTAATATCTTAATTTTTACAATATTTAATACAACCAAAATTGTTTTTTAAAGAATTAACAAAAGCTTAACAAAGAGTCTGAAGTAAATTTACACTGTAAGTTTATTCTACGGGTAAGACAATTAACGACATA
>NZ_JAWRWY010001573.1:0-237 GCF_046535315.1 Paraburkholderia sp. SIMBA_027 | reverse complement strand
ATATGAAAGCCTCAATTCAGAATGTGCAAGATCTGGTTTTGGAACAAACATTTAGCTAAAAAATGAACTATAATTTTTCAACACTAAATGATAGAGATCTTGAAGAGTTAACGAGAGATTTACTTTCGAAAAAACTTTCCATTGATTTTCAATCATTTAAACCTGGTCCAGATCAAGGAATTGATTTACGATATTCCACTTTTAATGATGAAAATGAAATAGTTGTTCAAGTTAAAC
>NZ_JAWRWY010001572.1:0-237 GCF_046535315.1 Paraburkholderia sp. SIMBA_027 | reverse complement strand
ACCTTCTGGGTGGCGCGGTCGGTGACCAGCGACACGTAGTATTCCTTCTGGATGTCGGCGCCGTCTTCGATGTACAGGCGGCGGACCTTCTGGCCTTCCGGGCCGGTCTGGTGCGTGACCAGCTGCATGCCCAGGATTTCGGAGGCGAGCTTGCGCACGTCGTCCAGCGAGCGCGCCAGCTTCACGCCGCCGCCCTTGCCGCGGCCGCCCGCGTGGATCTGTGCCTTGACGACCCAG
>NZ_JAWRWY010001571.1:0-237 GCF_046535315.1 Paraburkholderia sp. SIMBA_027 | reverse complement strand
GCCCGCCGGCGCGGCACGCAGCACCCGACCGTTCATATCCAGGAACAACACGCGGACCTCGCCGCCGACCCGGCCTTCCGCGGCCAGCGGACCATCCAGAAACAGCCGTGCCTTGAGCGCATTGAGGCGGTCGATGTCGCGATCCGCCTCGGCGGCCTTCAACAGCCTCATCAACGCCTGCATCCCCGGCGCCAGCGCCGCTTCGGGCGCGCCCGCCACCGTAGGCGATATCAATAC
>NZ_JAWRWY010001570.1:0-237 GCF_046535315.1 Paraburkholderia sp. SIMBA_027 | reverse complement strand
ATTGTTCAAAACAAAAGTTCCTTCAATAGGACCTGTGTCTCCTTTAATGCCAGAAAACAAGACTCCATTTTTTTGGTAGCAATAATATCCCAAACTTTCTAATTCTTCTTGTAATTCATTGATATTCATAATTCAAATTTTATTTTTTAAACCAAAAGGCATATTTACCTGTTCTACTCCATGCTGTTTCAAAGTCTTCCAACTTTATTGTTGCTTCAACTCCTTTTCCTTTACTTA
>NZ_JAWRWY010001569.1:0-237 GCF_046535315.1 Paraburkholderia sp. SIMBA_027 | reverse complement strand
CCTCTTATTTTGATCAGGTCTGATAAAAATAAATCTATCTGGAATTACATTTACTTAATTAATGCAAGTAAACTGATCGATACAACAAAGTATAAAAAAATACACTTTCCCAACAATCCTTATCTGACTGATGTATATGCGACAACTAGCCTTGGATTAACGTCATTAGAATATTGGTTTCCCAGTGCGTTTACATATACAACATTAGACAATAAACAAGTTCTAGCCTTTAAATAC
>NZ_JAWRWY010001568.1:0-237 GCF_046535315.1 Paraburkholderia sp. SIMBA_027 | reverse complement strand
AACAAACCATTCGGTGTAGACAGGTTTGTCCGGAGAAGCCCCGTCGCGCGCCATCACCACGATGTACGGGGTGTAGGCGCTGCTGGTAATAAAACACTTACTACCATTAAGATAAATCTTACCATTTCTACGGGTATAAGTCGTTTTCAGGCTACCCACGTCGGAGCCCGCGCCCGGTTCGGTAATCGCTGAGTTCCACATCTGCTTACCGGTGCCGCGGAAAGCCATAATTTTGTC
>NZ_JAWRWY010001567.1:0-237 GCF_046535315.1 Paraburkholderia sp. SIMBA_027 | reverse complement strand
CGCATCTGGCCATGGCGAAAGAGGCCGTGTCAGTGCTGGATGTAGCAGCGGTAACCGAGGATTTCGACGCCCGCTTCTCCGCGCTGCGCCGCCATTATCTCTACCGCATCATTTGCCGCAAATCCCGGCTGGCGCTGGAGCACAAGCGCGCATGGTGGGTGTCGAAGGACATGGATCACGAGCGCATGCATGAAGCGGCCCAGATGCTCGTCGGCCGGCACGATTTCACCACCTTCC
>NZ_JAWRWY010001566.1:0-237 GCF_046535315.1 Paraburkholderia sp. SIMBA_027 | reverse complement strand
CATCTGGTAGTTTCGATCCAGCGGACGAAATACCACGGTGGTCCGAGCATACAGGCCCAGAGCGCAGGCTGCCAGATACCAGCGATAGTCGCCAATATAGTGGTGGGTAAAAAAGTTGACATAGATAAGCACTGCGATCAGCGCCGCCATCCAGTGCGGGGGATGATGACGTATGTGCAGATCGAATAGCCGCCAGGCCTGGATGATGTAGCTGCCCACGGCGGCATACATAAAGCC
>NZ_JAWRWY010001565.1:0-237 GCF_046535315.1 Paraburkholderia sp. SIMBA_027 | reverse complement strand
AGCGCCATCCCGATTGCGCCAATGCCGACCGCGGCGACCGAGTACATCAGGGACTGCAAGTTTCCGAACTCGGTGAAGTGCGGAACAATAGCCGCAGCGACTACGATAAGAGCAAGGGTTGCGATGCGAATCGACGCAGCGTGAATACTCGTCGTGCCAAACAATGCCGCGGCCCAACGTCGTAGCGCAGTCGTTGATACCTGCGCGGTAGGCTCGAGAGCTGTCTTATGCATTACC
>NZ_JAWRWY010001564.1:0-237 GCF_046535315.1 Paraburkholderia sp. SIMBA_027 | reverse complement strand
CCGCGCGGCTCGTTGAGCACGAAATTGCGCAGCGTCTCATCGCGGGCGATGAAACGGCTCTGTTCCCAGATCGTTTCGCCCGGCGGCGGCTTAACACCTCCGACAATCACATCCCCCACTTCGCCTTCCGCATGGGCGGAAATGACATGAACGGTCTTGATACTGCGCATTCAAAACTCCTTAGGAAAGCCATGAAGGAAGAAGGGATGGGGCACGGCCGGTCAGCGCACTTTCAAC
>NZ_JAWRWY010001563.1:0-237 GCF_046535315.1 Paraburkholderia sp. SIMBA_027 | reverse complement strand
AAGCGATGGCCGTTCACTTCCAGCCACATGTCCAGGTTCTGCGGATCGGCGACCTCGTCGCGCGTCACCAGCCACGGGCCGACCGGCGCGAAGGTGTCGCAGCCCTTGCCCTTGTCCCACTGGCCGCCGCGCTCGATCTGGTATTCGCGCTCGGACACGTCGTTGACCACGGTGTAGCCGGCCACGTAGTCCATGGCCTCGCTTTCTTCCACGTACGAGGCCTTCTTGCCGATGACC
>NZ_JAWRWY010001562.1:0-237 GCF_046535315.1 Paraburkholderia sp. SIMBA_027 | reverse complement strand
ATCGAACTCATAGAAGATCTGCGCCTGCTGCCCGTCACCCCGCCCGTCATCGTGTTGACGGCGCAGGGAACGCTTGCGGACCGGGTGAACGGCCTGAACCTTGGAGCCGACGATTATCTCGGCAAACCCTTCGCCGTCGAGGAGCTTCTGGCCCGCATCCGCGCCCTGATGCGCAGACCGGCCGGCACCGTGACGATGACGGCGAAACTGGGCAAGCTGGAATTTTGCTTCGAAACC
>NZ_JAWRWY010001561.1:0-237 GCF_046535315.1 Paraburkholderia sp. SIMBA_027 | reverse complement strand
TATGATAAAACGGATTCGGCTATATATCTGACTTGCTCCTTTTGAAGAGGGGGTTTAAACGGCAGAGAAAGAACTCTCTTCCAAAGCGGGTCTTCTCCGCCTTCCCCCGCGTATGTTTCATAAATCGGAATACGTCCGAGGGGAAGATAGTTCCAGCATGTTTGGATGCCTCTTTCAGCTAAATAAACGGAATACCCGTACCGCTCTTCATCCCGGGGAAATACAATTGTTAAATAA
>NZ_JAWRWY010001560.1:0-238 GCF_046535315.1 Paraburkholderia sp. SIMBA_027 | reverse complement strand
CACGTGTTCGCCTTGGATCAACGCCTGCAACAAGACACGAAGGTCATAGGGGATTTCCCGCTTTGCCGCCTGCTGCTGTCCAACGATGCCCATTACCCCTGGTTCATCCTGGTTCCGCGTATTGAAGGTATCAGTGAAGTGTTTCAACTGGATGTTGCCGATCAGCAGACCCTGTGGCAGGAAACCACCGCCCTGGCGCAGCTGCTCAATGAAGGGCTGGCGGCCGATAAGATGAACA
>NZ_JAWRWY010001559.1:0-238 GCF_046535315.1 Paraburkholderia sp. SIMBA_027 | reverse complement strand
ACGAGAGCATATCCTCCGGCGATGTCCGCCTCGGCAATACCGTCGTCACCGACTTTCCGCCGGCCAAGCGCGGCACGGCGATGATGTTTCAGTCCTACGCACTGTTTCCGCATCTCGACCTGATCGACAACGTCGCCTTCAGCCTGAAGATGAAGGGCGTCGAGAAGGACGAGCGCCGGGCCAAGGCGCTCGAGATGCTGAAGCTGATGCAGATGGAGGCCTATGCGACGCGCCGCCC
>NZ_JAWRWY010001558.1:0-238 GCF_046535315.1 Paraburkholderia sp. SIMBA_027 | reverse complement strand
GGTTCTTCGACAAGTCAGCCGCAAGGCCGCCGCCGGGAATCGTGAAGCGTTCGGCACGGGTCGGCGCGCGGTCGTTTTCCGGCGCGAACCAGTCGCGCAGGCGGGCATGGCGGATTTGTTCGAAGTGGGATTGAAGGGCAGTCCAGGCGGGGAGCGAATTCAGCGTCATGGCGGTTCGAGTGAAGCGTGAATCGGGAGGAATGCCGCGCCGGCTCATCGGGATCGGAAGGCCGGCGGA
>NZ_JAWRWY010001557.1:0-238 GCF_046535315.1 Paraburkholderia sp. SIMBA_027 | reverse complement strand
CGCGAGCTACTGGCAAAGGGCGAGATCGATTATGCGGGCTTTGTGAAGCTTGTTGCGTCGTCGGCCCCCTCGACCGGCTATTGCAACACCATGGGCACGGCGACGACGATGAATTCGCTGGCCGAAGCCCTCGGCATGCAGCTTCCGGGTTCGGCCGCCATTCCGGCGCCGTATCGCGACCGTCAGGAGATTTCCTATCGCACCGGCCTGCGCATCGTCGATATGGTCCGCGAAGACC
>NZ_JAWRWY010001556.1:0-238 GCF_046535315.1 Paraburkholderia sp. SIMBA_027 | reverse complement strand
CGGGGCTGCCCGATGAGTTCGTCGGCGCGACGCCGGCCTGATTCTTTACCGCATCGGTCACGCCTTCCTGCGCGGTCTGCAGCGACGCAGCGCCCATCACCTCCTTCGTCATCGGCAGCGATTCCTTGTTGCCGAGCGCGTCCTCGCTGATCTGCGTCGCGATCACCGACGTCGCCGGCTCGAGCCGCTGCGGTGTGTACAGCGCAGCCACGTCGCGGATCCGCGCACGCAGGTCGTC
>NZ_JAWRWY010001555.1:0-238 GCF_046535315.1 Paraburkholderia sp. SIMBA_027 | reverse complement strand
CTTCACGTACGAGGCCTGGAAGTCGAGCGACCAGCGGTTCGCGCCGAGATTCAGGCCGCGGTTCTGGTCGTAGCTTCCGGTCGGCGCATACAGGTAGACGGTCGCGGCGATCACGTCCTTCGCTTCGTTCAGGCGGAATTTCAGCGGCGCGGTCAGAATCACGTCGCCGACGCCGGTCGTGCTGCCGAGCGCGCTCGCATTGCCGAAACCGCTTACGTGGCCGAACGGCAGCAGCACC
>NZ_JAWRWY010001554.1:0-238 GCF_046535315.1 Paraburkholderia sp. SIMBA_027 | reverse complement strand
ACTGGACGTCAACAACGTCTACGTATCGTGCATCAACCACCAACGCGACCCGCTGGCCTACCTCAACGCACTGCCGTTGCATGCGGTGGGTGAGATCCATCTGGCCGGTTTTGCCGAAGACACCGACAGCCTGGGCGATCGCCTGCTGATAGACGATCACGGCGCGCCCATAGACAACGCGGTATGGCAGTTGTACGAGCAGGTGCTGACGCGGACCGGCCCGGTTGCCACGCTGATC
>NZ_JAWRWY010001553.1:0-238 GCF_046535315.1 Paraburkholderia sp. SIMBA_027 | reverse complement strand
CAATCACGTCTCTGCGACTAGGGGCGCCTACAGTTCCAAGTATAAAAACAGCGCGAGCGGTCTTGGAGCCTCTTTCAGTTATCGGTTCTGATTGGCTGCTGTTCCACACACCGGCCGGGAGTCGTGCATTACTTCCGGTCGTTTAGAGCATTCCCAACGGCTACCGTTGGGAAAGGCGGTGTTTTATCCCGTACTCAGACGCCCATTACGTGTTCCATAAGCCCCTGGTGAAACCGAC
>NZ_JAWRWY010001552.1:0-238 GCF_046535315.1 Paraburkholderia sp. SIMBA_027 | reverse complement strand
CGAGGACAAGTTCGTCCATATGAAACTCCTGAGGATATTGAGCGATCGGCGTTATAGGGTACGAACGGATCGCGGTCGTGACATTCGATATACGACCGTATACTGAATTTCGACTTAAGTCTACAGGTGTATGATGAAATCAACGCAGCCGCCCAATAGCCGCGCCGCCAAGGCCGACGCGACACGTGCCGCGATCCTCGCATCGGCGCGAAGAGCCTTTGCGGAACATGGCTATGAC
>NZ_JAWRWY010001551.1:0-238 GCF_046535315.1 Paraburkholderia sp. SIMBA_027 | reverse complement strand
ATTCCAAGAAAAAAAGCGCAACTGAGCATAGCTTTTCTCAGTCTGTAAAGGTTTTTCATAAAAGTGTTTATATTAATCGCTACAAGATATAACTTTTATTAAAAAAACAAACCCACAAATAGATTAACTGCATAAAAAAAACACCATACAAGGTGTTTTTAAAAATATTTTAAATTTTTTACTCTTCACAAGCTCTCCAAATAGCATCATTCTGAGGAACGGGAGCTATAATTTCAAT
>NZ_JAWRWY010001550.1:0-238 GCF_046535315.1 Paraburkholderia sp. SIMBA_027 | reverse complement strand
CGATCGCACGTTGAAGAGTGTCCGTCCGTCTGAGGTGCGAGCCTGGACGGCACGGCTCAGCGCTGAGGGGCTTGCGGATTCGACGGTCTACGCATTGCACTCGCGCATGGGGCAACTCTTCAGTGATGCGGTCCATGACGGCCTGCTGCCCAAGTCGCCACTGAGTCGGCGCACGGCACCGAAGGCGGGAAAGCAGCGGCCGTATGTGGCAACCACGGCCCAGGTATGGGCCTTGCAC
>NZ_JAWRWY010001549.1:0-238 GCF_046535315.1 Paraburkholderia sp. SIMBA_027 | reverse complement strand
CCTGGTTGTCGATGCACCAAAATTCACTGACAGACTCGCCGCCGGATACACCACATCCCCGTTTTTCCGCGCGCCACACTCGCATCTGCGTCAACCGCTCCGCGCGGCAAACGTTCTACAATGACGGCCGTTCTCCGAAGCGAGTTTTCATGCGTAAATTTTTTCTTCCCGGCGTGACTGCCACGTTCGCCGCAGGCGCTGCGCTGGTTGCCGCCGCAGGTTTTTTTTCTCCGGCGGC
>NZ_JAWRWY010001548.1:0-238 GCF_046535315.1 Paraburkholderia sp. SIMBA_027 | reverse complement strand
CCAGATAGGTGGCGGTCGCCACGCGGTAGTTGAAGACGAAGATGTGGCCGGATACCTCGACCATCTTCTCCATCTCGCGCTGGCAGCCTGCGATCAGCATTGCCGAAAGGCCGAGCGCGGCAATCGCGTTGATCTTCATGGCGTCTCCTCCTTCTTGCGCCGGTAGTGGCGGCTGGCCTTCGCCCGGTTGCCGCAGACGGTCATGTCGCACCAGGCGCGGCTTCTGTTCTTGCTGCGG
>NZ_JAWRWY010001547.1:0-238 GCF_046535315.1 Paraburkholderia sp. SIMBA_027 | reverse complement strand
CAGCACGTTCAGGTAATCGGGGCAGCCGATCCGGTAGGTGCGCACGGAGGTGCGCGCGTCGAAGGTCGGCTGCTGGATGCGGATGAAGTCGATCACGCGCAGCGCATTGCGCAGCGGCTCGATCAGCCGCGCGCCGAACTCGGTCGGCACCATGCCGTAGCGGCTGCGCACCAGCAGTGGATCGCCGAGCAGCGTGCGCAGCCGCTTGAGCGCGGCGCTCGTCGCCGGCTGCGACATG
>NZ_JAWRWY010001546.1:0-238 GCF_046535315.1 Paraburkholderia sp. SIMBA_027 | reverse complement strand
AGTTTGGGGTGGTGTTCCTGCAAAAAAAATTAAGGATATCAATGCTCAGTTACTGGAGGGAGAAGTAAATAGAATTGCAGATAATTATGTAAAATATTCGTCTTGGTATAAAGAGAATGTAAAAGATTATGAATTGTAGAGTAGGGTTTAAGATTCAAAGTTTAGACGTTAAATCTTTGTCTTTTATCTTTCATAAATAAGTAAAAATTCCGGTCCTAGGACCGGAATTTTTGTTGAT
>NZ_JAWRWY010001545.1:0-238 GCF_046535315.1 Paraburkholderia sp. SIMBA_027 | reverse complement strand
CGGTCAGTATCCCGCGCCGCGATTGACGAGGAACTGCAGCGGCTCGCCCTTTTCGAAGCGGGCGATCTGCTGCTCGACATGCCGGAAGAGCGCGTTTTCTTCGGAGATCGCCGCGTCGTGCGGCGTGATGAAGACGCTGTCGAGACCCCAGAGCGGATCGTCAGCCGGCAGCGGCTCGACTTCGAAAACATCAAGCGAGGCGCCGCCGAGTATGCCGCCTTCGATGGCCGCGACGATA
>NZ_JAWRWY010001544.1:0-238 GCF_046535315.1 Paraburkholderia sp. SIMBA_027 | reverse complement strand
AGCGAGGCATCAGGGGGCGAAGTGCCCGGAGCGGACCGATCTAGAAGGTCAGCATCGGCGTCACGGTCACTTTGCCGCCTGAGACATCCAGCTGCGTGGTGAAGCTGAAATCATGCTCCACGCTGAGGTCGTGCGCAACGCCGGTGAACAGGTCTATCTCGCGGGCGGTTAGCTTGGCTTTGCCGTTGAGCGGCGCTACCACCCATCTGCCACTGAACGGTTCGATGGTGACCTTGGG
>NZ_JAWRWY010001543.1:0-238 GCF_046535315.1 Paraburkholderia sp. SIMBA_027 | reverse complement strand
CGGTGCGGATCTCATCGTAGAGCTGCAGCATGTCGAACGGCTCGGC
Source organism: Paraburkholderia sp. SIMBA_027 (assembly GCF_046535315.1). Classification (NCBI taxonomy): domain Bacteria; kingdom Pseudomonadati; phylum Pseudomonadota; class Betaproteobacteria; order Burkholderiales; family Burkholderiaceae; genus Paraburkholderia; species Paraburkholderia sp. SIMBA_027. The sequence goes on along the minus strand of NZ_JAWRWY010001543.1, from coordinate 192 downwards.
GCAGGCCATGCCGAGCACGTGCTGGGCCAGCACATCCAGCGCGCCACGGCCAACCGGCGGGGTGTCCTGCGCACCGATGTAATTCGCATCGAGCGCCGCCTGGCACTCCATGACCTCGAAGCGGTTGGCAGGGACGAGGATCGCCTTTGACGGTTCGTCCATCCGGTGGTTGGCGCGGCCGATGCGTTGTGC
>NZ_JAWRWY010001542.1:0-238 GCF_046535315.1 Paraburkholderia sp. SIMBA_027 | reverse complement strand
AACTTATCAGGAGGTAGTCGTAGACAAAGAAGCTATTACAGAAAACCAGTAGGAATGTAAGTGCATGTATACACATGTTTACTTATGTTTACACTGGTTTATTTTTATTTAAAGGGGTGGGAAAGTGAATATCAATAATCCTCAAATGTTTACTGAAGGACATATACAGACAGATTTATTTGAAGTAGGACAGTTATACCCTAGTCCTTTGCATATAGAGAGAATCAAGCGATATAGG
>NZ_JAWRWY010001541.1:0-238 GCF_046535315.1 Paraburkholderia sp. SIMBA_027 | reverse complement strand
AAACATTACAAACGGATAGAAAAACATCGTTTCGTTCTGTACACCAATTGTTGAAAAAGCATACAGTAAACAAATCGTTGTGACAATACTGGCTGTTAAAACGAGTAGCAAGGCAAAAGTATCCGCAACAAACAAAATACCAAATGGGGGTAGCCATCCGCTAAAGTCTAACCTAATAATTCCTTCCGATTGAACCATTTCTAATAGTACAAAGCTAATGCCACTTACTGTAATCATT
>NZ_JAWRWY010001540.1:0-238 GCF_046535315.1 Paraburkholderia sp. SIMBA_027 | reverse complement strand
CTGCGCGTGACCTGAGTGGTGACCTGCAGGTCCGGGTACGGCTGCTGGCTGGGCAGGGCCTTCACCGTGGCGTCATAGCGGTAATAGTCCATGCAGTTGCCTTCGCGGCGTTTCTCGTCGGCCTCGTTGGCGCAGGCGCGGATGCCGGCCTTGGCGGAGTAGGGCAGCAGGTGCGCCAGGGCCGAGGACTTGTCGCCCAGGTCGACCATGAACAGGTACAGGTCGCGGCGCGAGAAGC
>NZ_JAWRWY010001539.1:0-238 GCF_046535315.1 Paraburkholderia sp. SIMBA_027 | reverse complement strand
CACCTACGCCGAACTCAACCTGCGCGCCAATCGCCTCGCCCACCGGCTCATCGAGCTCGGCGTCACCCCCGATGCCCTCGTCGGCGTCGCCATGGAGCGCTCGCTCGACATGATCGTCGCGCTGCTCGCGATCCTCAAGGCCGGCGGCGCTTACGTCCCCGTCGACCCGGAGTACCCCGCCGAGCGCGTGCGCTTCATGATCGACCACGCGCAGTTGCGCTGGCTCCTCACCCAGCAG
>NZ_JAWRWY010001538.1:0-238 GCF_046535315.1 Paraburkholderia sp. SIMBA_027 | reverse complement strand
CTCGAAGACAGCGTGGAGGGGCGTGTTGAGCGAATCCTGCGTGATTACGTGGTCGAACTCTGCGCAGAATTCATCGAGGTGCATGGCGAAACCGGCCAGGCCCGCTTTGCCGAGCGCCTGACCCAGAGCCTGGCCAACATTCACAAGCGCCTGGGCGGTGAACGCTTCCAACGGCTACAGGCGATCCTGCAGGACGCCTTGGCGGAACAGGCCCGCAGTGGTGCAGTCGACCTGCACC
>NZ_JAWRWY010001537.1:0-238 GCF_046535315.1 Paraburkholderia sp. SIMBA_027 | reverse complement strand
AGAACCTGGGCGTCGTGGCCTCGTTCAGCCGGCCGCGTGTGAGTAACGACAACCCGTTCGCGGAGTCACTGTTCCGCACCTGCAAGTACCGGCCCGACTATCCACGCAGGCCGTTCGGCAGCATTGATGAGGCGCGGGCCTGGACGCAGCAGTTCGTGTGTTGGTACAACCAGGAGCACAAACATAGCGGCCTGAAATTCGTCACGCCGGCGCAGCGCCATAACGGCGTGGCGACCGC
>NZ_JAWRWY010001536.1:0-238 GCF_046535315.1 Paraburkholderia sp. SIMBA_027 | reverse complement strand
CTCGGCGCGACGTCGATCGCCGCGCTCGTGCGCGACGTGATGGTCGTGTGGGGCGGCGACAACGAAACGCCGCGCTAGCTGCTGGCTAGCTGCGCGAATGCGCGCCGAAGCGCGCCACGTTCAACGCTCAACGCATGTACAACCCGCCGTTGATGTCCCAGCATGCGCCGTTCGCGAAATGCGCGTCGCCCGACGCGAGCAGCACCGCCGCATCCGCGACGAAACCGGCCGAGCCGAG
>NZ_JAWRWY010001535.1:0-239 GCF_046535315.1 Paraburkholderia sp. SIMBA_027 | reverse complement strand
GGTTGTATTAGTAAATAACGAGGAAATGGTCAATCCTTATAAGATAAGTGAAATTATAAAAACTTTAGGAGTTACAGATTATTTCAGTGTACCTTCTATTTACTTAACGGTATTGGATTATATTTCTCTAGAAGAATCCATAAGTTTAAGACAAGTAACATTAGTTGGTGAGGAACTGCCAGTTAAAGCAATCGAGTATACAAACCGATTGGATCGTAATATAGAAATTGTTAACCGTT
>NZ_JAWRWY010001534.1:0-239 GCF_046535315.1 Paraburkholderia sp. SIMBA_027 | reverse complement strand
CTGGAGATCGTTGCATCCAGCCCCGCGATGGAGTTGTTGAAGTCGATGCGCAGATGGTCGAGCGACGGCACGAAGGACTTTTCGATGCGCAGATCGAGCCTGCCGGCCGCAAGATTGGCTAGACCGGTTGCAAGGGCGTCGACGGCCTCTTCCAGCTCCTGAGCGCTTCTGGCCTTTTCCATTTCACGCTGGGCGCGTTCTTCGTCCAGTTCCTCGCTCTTGCGATGGGACTCGGCTTC
>NZ_JAWRWY010001533.1:0-239 GCF_046535315.1 Paraburkholderia sp. SIMBA_027 | reverse complement strand
AGGCCGAGCCCTCGCCCTTCCACAACACCAGCGAGGAAGCCAAGGCAATGATCAACAGCATGGTCCAGGACAGCTATGCCTGGTTCGTCGATCTCGTTGCCGATCGCCGGAAAATGCCACGCGATGAAGTACTTAAGCTTGCCGATGGGACGATCTATACAGGCCGCCAGGCGCTGAAGGTCAAGCTCGTCGATCAGCTCGGCGGCGACCCCGAAATTCGCGACTATCTGGCCAAGCGG
>NZ_JAWRWY010001532.1:0-239 GCF_046535315.1 Paraburkholderia sp. SIMBA_027 | reverse complement strand
ATCAACGGTACAAAGTTCAGCCCACTGCTTGACGCGCACGGAGTTGAACTCCCGGGTCACCGCCTGGTGCTGCGGGGTGTCACATCCGGCAACAACTAAGTAGGCTTATGAATGTGAAGCGGATCCGACCGCCGGACCGTTTGGCGCAAGGAGTCACCTGATGGGCTTAGAAGACAGCATCCGGAACGCTGCAGAAAATGCGATGGAAGATCTGGCCGGAACGTCCAAACCCGTGAACG
>NZ_JAWRWY010001531.1:0-239 GCF_046535315.1 Paraburkholderia sp. SIMBA_027 | reverse complement strand
AGACCATTGAGGAGCAGGACCTCGCCGAGTAAGCCGCAGGCTTACTTGCGCTTGAGGCCGCCAAACACTATGTCCATGACTCCCCGCGAAATCGTCCATGAACTTAACCGCCATATCATCGGCCAGGACGATGCCAAGCGCGCCGTTGCCATTGCGCTGCGTAACCGCTGGCGCCGGATGCAACTGCCCGAAGAACTGCGCGTTGAAGTAACGCCGAAGAACATCCTGATGATCGGCCC
>NZ_JAWRWY010001530.1:0-239 GCF_046535315.1 Paraburkholderia sp. SIMBA_027 | reverse complement strand
CGATGCGACTCACCCTTCGGCGGGCATGGCCCGCCGTACTTGGATTCGCCAAAATCCGTCAGCGTCTCGAGCGCACCCGCCGGCATTCGTCCCACATCTCCTGACGCCCCCTTCTGAATCGACGTTTCCGAAGGCGGAATATTGACGACTTCCCAATGCGTCCATCCGAGCCCTCCAGTCGGGGCATCAGGATCGTACATGGTGACGACGATGCTTCTTGTTCCGGGCGGAACGTGCGC
>NZ_JAWRWY010001529.1:0-239 GCF_046535315.1 Paraburkholderia sp. SIMBA_027 | reverse complement strand
GTGATATAAATTACGAACCAACCCAGGAGAACGGGTCGCGAGTGCGGCCGATGCGGGAGACGGTGCAAAGCACCGGCGTCGGCTGGTCACTCGCGGACCATATTCTCCCGATGGTGGCAAAAAGACTGTGCCAATTTCGTGACGTAGCGAGAAAATTACATCGTGTTTGGCAATCGAAGGCCCGGAACGCAGCCCTCTGAGACCAATCGTTTCGGCGTACGGCTCGAAGGGGATGGCAC
>NZ_JAWRWY010001528.1:0-239 GCF_046535315.1 Paraburkholderia sp. SIMBA_027 | reverse complement strand
TCCTGATTTGCAATTACTTGGTGTAGTAGCTACTCTAGTGAAAACTGTAACTACTTTGCATACTGAAATATTGGACGAGACTAGAAAATACTTACATGAGAATGGTATTACATTCTTTGATACTTGTATTCCTTCTACAATTCGCTTTGCTTCCTCCGTTGCCTATGACAATCTTCCAGCAGCGTTGACTAAGAAGAAAGTAGATAAAGCCAACTTATATTTTGACTTATGGAAGGAGA
>NZ_JAWRWY010001527.1:0-239 GCF_046535315.1 Paraburkholderia sp. SIMBA_027 | reverse complement strand
CGTTGCAGAAGATCGTCCGATGGGCCGGCGATACAACTTAAACCATCCCGACCTGCGCCTTCAGAGCAGCAAAAAACTCTGCATCGTCTGACGCGTCGCGCGCGGCCAGAAACCGCTCCGCATCAGCGCCAGCGATATAGCGGAGCCGGTCGCTCTCGTCCGTTGTCGCTTCGTAAACGACTTCCGCAATCGCCTCCGGCGACGAGGTGTGTTCCTTCATCGAACTCACAAGATCCCCC
>NZ_JAWRWY010001526.1:0-239 GCF_046535315.1 Paraburkholderia sp. SIMBA_027 | reverse complement strand
CTGCCATCTGTCTTTTTATAGGGCTGGCATTCTCAATAACTAAAATTTTAGTTTTTAAAAGATGTAATGTCATTTCCCGCCAGTATAGACACTATAACTTTTTCGTTAAACTTTATATTCCTGCTGTTTTCATCATCACGATGATCTTCTCTCTAAAGATCGGATTGTTTTGGGGAGTTTATGAGGCAGTAAAGAAAGACAGCTACCCTATTTCCAAACAGGTTTACCAGACAAGTTCC
>NZ_JAWRWY010001525.1:0-239 GCF_046535315.1 Paraburkholderia sp. SIMBA_027 | reverse complement strand
GCCGATGATCCCGACCGTCGGCGCGAACACGCCCATCGTCGCGCACGCGACTTCCTCGAACGGCTGGTCTTCCGGAAACACGCACGCGTAGCAGGGCGCGGCCGGGTCGCGGAAGTCGAACGTGCTGATCTGGCCGTCGAAGCGCAGCGCGGCGCCCGACACGAGCGCCACGCCGTGCGCGACGCACGCGCGGTTGATCGCATGGCGCGTCGCGAAGTTGTCGGTGCAGTCGAGCACGA
>NZ_JAWRWY010001524.1:0-239 GCF_046535315.1 Paraburkholderia sp. SIMBA_027 | reverse complement strand
AGCGCGGGATCGCCGATCTCCAGCATGCCGATCCGGTGTGCGGCCCAGATCCGGACGGGCTGCTCGGCTTCTCCGTGGTGCTCGGCGACGAGCTGCGCCACGACGTCGGACATGACCTTGTGCGCCGTGGGATGGGCGCTGTAGCTCAACCGCTCCACTGCCTTGCCGCCGTCGTGATTCCTGACGACGCCGCTGAAGCTGACCACTGCCCCGGCGGTGTCGGATTCAACGGCTGTCAC
>NZ_JAWRWY010001523.1:0-239 GCF_046535315.1 Paraburkholderia sp. SIMBA_027 | reverse complement strand
CCAAGGGGACTTCCTTCGGCGCGGGGGACTTCCTTCAGCGCACGCCCCAACGGCGGAATCGGTTGGCCGAGTGCGGCGCCCATGATGCGTTCTTCGTTCGCTTCGGCGCGCGCGATATCCGCACTGATACGTCCCTCGTGCATCACCAGCACGCGATCGGCCATGCCGAGCACTTCGGGCAATTCGCTCGAAATCATCAGCACCGCCATGCCGTCGCGCACCAGTTCGGCGAGCGCGCC
>NZ_JAWRWY010001522.1:0-239 GCF_046535315.1 Paraburkholderia sp. SIMBA_027 | reverse complement strand
CGCTAAAAATTCGCACCAAGATCTCCGGAGGAGACAAAATGTCCGATACACACGGAAAATTCATATGGGTCGAATTGATGACGCCTGACATGGAAGCGGCCGCCCGCTTCTATGGCCATGCCATCGGCTGGCAGACCAAGGATTTCGGTTCGCCGGAAATGCCCTATCTCGTGCTGGAAGCCGACGGCAAAGGCATGGGCGGCATCATGGAGCTGACCGAGGAACATAAAGGGCAGGGC
>NZ_JAWRWY010001521.1:0-239 GCF_046535315.1 Paraburkholderia sp. SIMBA_027 | reverse complement strand
AACATACCGTAGCTTAAGCCGTGGCTGTCGAGCAGCGCGCGAAATTCAGCAATATAATCGGCCAGATGTTCCGGCGGTACGCAGGTATCCTCAGCAAACGGAATTGGCTTAGCGGCACCTTTGGCATTGCCAAGCAGACCAACGGCTTTTTTGCGCATTGCATAGATACGTTCAACCCCCGCCAGCTCACGGCACATCTGCCAGCCGATGACACCTGCTTGATGACTGGCGATCAGCTC
>NZ_JAWRWY010001520.1:0-239 GCF_046535315.1 Paraburkholderia sp. SIMBA_027 | reverse complement strand
GCCGCCGGTGGCGATCACCAGCGTCATGCCGGTTGCGACGATGACGATCGTGGCGACCTGGGTCAGATTGACGTTCAGCGTCTGCCACGAGAAGAAGTTCGGGGTGATCGCAATGTTGACGGCGATCAAGAGCAGGAATGCAGCTAAGGTGCCGTAGCGGCTGGCGATGCGAAGCGCTGACGCCTTCGACATGGTTGACGGCTTGATGGCGGTATCCGATATCGTCATGTCAATTCACC
>NZ_JAWRWY010001519.1:0-239 GCF_046535315.1 Paraburkholderia sp. SIMBA_027 | reverse complement strand
CAGCCAGAGTCGCCGCGCTCCAGCAGGCGTATCCAGGGGTGACGTACTGCAAGGCCATCCGTCCTGTTTCGAAAACAGGTTTCGGGTCTATCGTCCTAAGCCCGGTTGCGGTGCAATCGACATAAACCTCACCTTGGGGACGGGTTTCATGACCACGTTCAAAGTCGATGCCGCCGGTCCTGATTCGCTGGACGCGGCCACTGCGAGACACGCGTTCGATGGAGGCCAAAAGGTCGAAC
>NZ_JAWRWY010001518.1:0-239 GCF_046535315.1 Paraburkholderia sp. SIMBA_027 | reverse complement strand
AAAAAACTTCAAATGTAATGGAGTCCTTGACTGCTTCTATAAAGATCAAAGCATCCATTCTTTTTAAGCTAATATTCCACATACTTCAAATACATGCTGTAACAGCCACTTAAATCTACTAATATATTCGATTATTCTTTCGCACAGATCACTGTCATGTATACCTCAACAAAAATCAATTTCATTACTAGCTATCTCAATAAGATGAACTTTTAATTTTCAATTAGATAGGAATATTT
>NZ_JAWRWY010001517.1:0-239 GCF_046535315.1 Paraburkholderia sp. SIMBA_027 | reverse complement strand
CTATCGCCCGTTTGGCTATTTGCCGTGGGTAGATGACGGTCGAATCGATGGTGCCGTGAAAGAGCACCTCAAATTTGATGAGTCTGTGCACGCTGTCCAAGTAAATGACAGCAAAGACTTCATGCTCCATTTTTGCGATTTGTAGCTTCAAATAGCTCGCTACTTCCTGAGGTTTTTCTAGCTTGGGCCCTCGAGAAAACAGTCGGCGATCGAGCACCTCTAATGCGGTGTTGATCACC
>NZ_JAWRWY010001516.1:0-239 GCF_046535315.1 Paraburkholderia sp. SIMBA_027 | reverse complement strand
CCGTGCCCTGGCCGGCGATCACATACGGATCGTCGAACGGATGCACGAAGGTCAGCCCGCGCGCTTCCTGCAAAGTGAGCGCATGTGCGTACGCATCGCTATACGACTCGCCGAACTGCACCACTTCGACCGTCGGGCCGCCATGCGCGCGCACCGCATCGACCTTCACCTGCGGGGTGGTTACCGGCACGACGATGATCGCCTTCACGCCCATGCGCGCCGCCGACAGCGCCACGCCC
>NZ_JAWRWY010001515.1:0-240 GCF_046535315.1 Paraburkholderia sp. SIMBA_027 | reverse complement strand
GACGACTTCGACTTCACCGACACGCCGGTCAACGAAGGGCTCGTGCGCCAGCTTGCGACAGGAGCCTTCCTCGCCGAGCAGCACAATATCGTTCTGGTCGGCGGAACCGGCACGGGAAAGTCTCACCTGTCCATCGCCCTTGCGCGTGCTCTGATCCGCAATGGCGCACGCGGCCGCTTCTTCAACGTCGTCGACCTCGTCAATCGGCTCGAGACGGAGGCACGTAGCGGCAAACAGGGA
>NZ_JAWRWY010001514.1:0-240 GCF_046535315.1 Paraburkholderia sp. SIMBA_027 | reverse complement strand
GTTGACGCGGGAGTAGAGGATCGAGAGGATGTTCGATGGCAGACCGGATGGCAGAACGTGCAAGAGACGATCTGGATCGTGTCATACGACAGTTGTACGCTATCGCGCCTGACGTCGATAAGCTCGCCACGGATTGTGCTGATGCACTGCGGGCGAATGAGGATGCCGACGGTGACTATATCTCCGCTCGCACTGTAGCAGCATTTTAAGACATCCGAGAGGCGATTGCATACCTCTATG
>NZ_JAWRWY010001513.1:0-240 GCF_046535315.1 Paraburkholderia sp. SIMBA_027 | reverse complement strand
CACCCATGCGCTGCCGGCGGCAGCTGCCTGTGCTACATACTGGCGCAGTTGCTCCCGCGTCAGAGATTGGCCGGTTTGGTGATGATGGCGGTACCAGTTCGCCGTCATCGCGACGGCATCATGCAGCGGCAGGACCGGCCGCCAACCCAGGACGTTATGCGCCTTGGCGCAGTCGAGCAGCAGCAGGGTGGCTTCGTGCAAGGCTTCGGCGGGTGGCCGTGCATTCCATTTCAGTTCAGG
>NZ_JAWRWY010001512.1:0-240 GCF_046535315.1 Paraburkholderia sp. SIMBA_027 | reverse complement strand
ATGATGGGCGATATCCTGCGGGAAACCCTGCGCGCGAGCAATGTCGACTTCAGCTATTGCGCAACGCTTTCGCGGCCGACCACCATCGCTTTCGTCAAGCTCATCGATGGCCACGCGACCTACGCCTTTTATGACGAGAACACCGCCGGCCGGATGATCACCGAGGCCGAGCTTCCGGCACTGGGTGCGGATTGCGAAGCGTTGCATTTCGGCGCCATCAGCCTCATTCCGGAACCCTGC
>NZ_JAWRWY010001511.1:0-240 GCF_046535315.1 Paraburkholderia sp. SIMBA_027 | reverse complement strand
ACCGCGAAATAGCACTCAAGATAGCGGTGACTGTCCCAGTCCATCACGGCAACCGTGCTGCCGTGCCGCGCGCCGAGTCTGCCCAGGCCATTGGCGAGCCGCGCAATGCGTTCGTGCAGCGTGGCATAGGTCATGCGGACCTGACCGCGGTAGACGATTTCCTGGTCCGGGGCCTGAACAAACGGCGTATGCAGCAGTTGCCTGATCAGCAGCGGATACGCATAAGCGTTGGGCGTCGGG
>NZ_JAWRWY010001510.1:0-240 GCF_046535315.1 Paraburkholderia sp. SIMBA_027 | reverse complement strand
ATCGTGGGCATCGCGGGCCTTGACGGGCAAGGTCAGGACGCGTTTCTCCGCGCAATCGCGGGAATTCTTCAGCCGTTCGGCGGGAATATCCAAGTCACCGACCCAGTCTCTTCACGGAAGACGTCGGTCTCAACGCTTGCAGACGCAACCAAGGCGAAGATCGCGTATGTCTCCGGCGATCGGAAGCGGGAGGGGATCTTCCCTCAGCTGAGCATATTCGAAAACTTGGCGATCGGCGTC
>NZ_JAWRWY010001509.1:0-240 GCF_046535315.1 Paraburkholderia sp. SIMBA_027 | reverse complement strand
CCGGAGGGGCACATGACGGGGCGCCGCAGGAGCCTCGACGGTCACACCAAAGAGCCGGCCCTCACTTGCGTGGGGACCGGCTCTGAGGCAAACAGCAAATATTGCCCGACTAAACGGTGGCCTCTGCCCGCCGGTGAGCTACCTTTTTGGCCTGCTTTACCAGGACGGCCTCGCCTTGACGGAGGGCTGCGTAGAGGGGGGCCGCGATGAAAATCGTGGCTGCGGTACCGATAAGGATGC
>NZ_JAWRWY010001508.1:0-240 GCF_046535315.1 Paraburkholderia sp. SIMBA_027 | reverse complement strand
CCCTTTATATCACACTTTCCGAAACGCAGGAGGAGCTCTCCGCCGTTGCCGCCTCGCATGGCTGGGACATCGGCGAGTTCGAGATTTTTGAGTTCAGCACCGCATCAGAGATCTTTGGCGATGGGCGTGAACAATCGATCTTGCATCCCTGGGAAATGGAACTCGGGGAGACGATCAGACTGATCCAGGCGGAAGTCGAGAGGGTAAACCCGAAGCGGGTGGTGTTCGACAGTCTATCGG
>NZ_JAWRWY010001507.1:0-240 GCF_046535315.1 Paraburkholderia sp. SIMBA_027 | reverse complement strand
CTTCCCATCCTGCCCATCATCACGCCGTTGCTGGCCGGCGCCGTGATGCTGTTGCTGGCCGACACCAGCCGCTACGCGCGCGGCGCCATCGCCATGGTGTCGACGCTGGCGCAACTGGCCGCCGCCATTGCGTTGCTGGCGGTCGCCGGCGGCGTCGTGCCGGGCGTCTGGCCGGACGGCGTCGGCGTCTATCTGGTGGGCGACTGGCCCGCGCCGTTCGGCATCGTGCTGGTGGTGGAC
>NZ_JAWRWY010001506.1:0-240 GCF_046535315.1 Paraburkholderia sp. SIMBA_027 | reverse complement strand
CGCGGTTCTGGCGGCGCGCGGTGGCGGCGCAGCCCGCCGAGGCGATGATGATGCCGCAGATCGCCAGCCACTGCGTGCCGGACAGGTGCTCGTTCAACACGATGACGCCGGCCAGCGCGCCCATGGCGGGTTCCATGCTCAGCAGCACGCCGAAGGTCTTCTGCGGCAGGCGCCGCAGGGCCACCATTTCCAGCGAATAGGGCAGGGCGCTCGACAGGATGCCGACCGCGACGCCGGCCA
>NZ_JAWRWY010001505.1:0-240 GCF_046535315.1 Paraburkholderia sp. SIMBA_027 | reverse complement strand
TCGGCCGCCTCGAGGCGCGTGTTGCGCGTGTTGAGGAAGAGCTTGAAGAGCTCCGGTCGGAACGTTCCCGGCTCATCGATTGGATCTACGCGGCGGTCAAGGTTGTCCGTGACCTTGGCGGCATCGACCATCTACCGCCCCCGCCCCGGGGCGTGACCATCGCCGACCACTACAGCGCCCGCCAGGGCGCCAGCACAGGAGGTGCCTAATGACGTATCCGGTCAGGGCAAACATTTCCCA
>NZ_JAWRWY010001504.1:0-240 GCF_046535315.1 Paraburkholderia sp. SIMBA_027 | reverse complement strand
AGGGAAAGCTCCTGCGTTTGAATTTTTGATTGAAAATGGACAATTCTATCCAAATGTAATAAGTTCTTATCCTACAATGTCGGTAACCATTGATAGTTCATTACTAACAGGTGCTTTCGCTGATGAACATCATATCCCTGGTCTAATTTGGTTTAATGAACAGGCAAAACGTATCGTTAGTTATGGAAGTGGTCCTACTGAAATTTGGAATACTGGAGTTCGAAATGTCGTTCAAGATAG
>NZ_JAWRWY010001503.1:0-240 GCF_046535315.1 Paraburkholderia sp. SIMBA_027 | reverse complement strand
CACCAGAGACCCGCGCAGCCGTCGAGCACCTCGCGCCCGTCCGTGGTGCGGTAATACATGCCCTTGGCCGATTCCAGCAGGCGCGGCGCAGCCTTGAACTGGCGGTTGGCGGTGAAGGGCATCCAGAAAGACGACAGGTCGTCGATGACGGGGCGCGAAGTCATGGTTTTCTCCTCGAAGTGGTAGCGAAACTGTAGCGTCCGCGGTTTAATGGCGGCATAAACAGTTGCAGCAGTGTGG
>NZ_JAWRWY010001502.1:0-240 GCF_046535315.1 Paraburkholderia sp. SIMBA_027 | reverse complement strand
CGAGCGTGACTGCTCCATCCAGCGCCGCAACCAGAAGGTCGTCGAGCGGGCGCCCGCACCTTATCTCTCCGAAGCGCAGCGCCAGGAACTGGCCGCCTATTCGCTGAAGATCGCCAAGGCCACCAACTATATCGGTGCCGGCACCGTCGAATATCTGATGGATGCCGATACCGGCAAATTCTACTTCATCGAAGTCAACCCGCGTATCCAGGTCGAGCACACGGTCACCGAAGTCGTCAC
>NZ_JAWRWY010001501.1:0-240 GCF_046535315.1 Paraburkholderia sp. SIMBA_027 | reverse complement strand
AGTCGTCCTGCATCGTCTCCGTCCAGTAGTCCATCAGGTGCTGATAAACAGCATAGGCGTCGATCAGTGGCTGCCCCTGGTAATGTGCGAGCAGGTTTTCAGAGAGTTCGGCGATCACTTGTTTTGGCTTGCAGCCGGGGCGCAGCGCCTTGAGCGCTTTTGCCTGCTTTTTGCGCCACGAGGCGAAGTGCGCATTCATCTTCGCAATGAAGCCGGCGAACTCGGGGTGGCCGTGGATGG
>NZ_JAWRWY010001500.1:0-240 GCF_046535315.1 Paraburkholderia sp. SIMBA_027 | reverse complement strand
ATGGCATCCGCCGGGTGCTGATGGCCAACCAGCTGGTCGGCCGCGCCAACATGGCGCTGATCGCCAAGCTGCTGCGCGACCCGGCGTTCACCTACTTCTGCATTGTCGATTCCGTCGCCAACGCCGCCCAGTTGGCCGATTCGTCGGTGCGCATCAAGGCCGCCGCGGCGACCCTGCGCGAGCAATACGGCTCGACCGGCTACGCCACCCGCGGCGCGCTGGTGGCGGCCCAGGCGCTGC
>NZ_JAWRWY010001499.1:0-240 GCF_046535315.1 Paraburkholderia sp. SIMBA_027 | reverse complement strand
AAGGTTAAAATATACCAAATCTTGATGGGGACATAAATCTCCTTCAAGCATGAGTTCAGGAACCGAAATTTCCAGATCTACAGGACCGTTCAGTTGTATATACCGCTGCCATTCCAATGCAGAAATATCAAAAGGAGGGGTTGCAGTAAGGGCTACGATAGTTGGATTGATTTCACTTTTTATATCCATTAAACTTCTCCACCATGCATTTTTCAGGTGATGAGCCTCATCAAGAATAAT
>NZ_JAWRWY010001498.1:0-240 GCF_046535315.1 Paraburkholderia sp. SIMBA_027 | reverse complement strand
CCCACGGGCGCACAGGTAATCGCCCCACGCGTGATCGCTGTCACCGCCGAGAAGGGTGTTGTCCAAGTCGAATAAAGCCAGGCGCATTGCAGTTACTCGCTGAAAAGTCTGTAAAAAGGCGTCCAGAATACGGTCTTTTCACAAGAGTGCACATAAGGTAAGAAGCCTCGTTGCCGCTTCATCAACCTTTGTGGAACAATGCGGCGACATGCGTTTGCGAGGTTGTTGCCGTGATCGACC
>NZ_JAWRWY010001497.1:0-240 GCF_046535315.1 Paraburkholderia sp. SIMBA_027 | reverse complement strand
CAGGATCGCCGACAGCAAGTCACGCGCCTGGCCATCGGTGCCCAGCCAGTAATGCATGCTGCCGTCGCCGCTTTCGCTGCCGGGCTTGAGCTTGGAATCCATGATGTCCAGCGATGCCAGGTCATACGGATTCTGCGGCGCGATCCACGGCGCCAGCAAGGCGGCGCCGACGATCAGCACCAGCATCACCAGGCCCAGCGTGGCCAGCTTGCTGGCGAAGAAATCGCCCAGGAAGCGGCG
>NZ_JAWRWY010001496.1:0-240 GCF_046535315.1 Paraburkholderia sp. SIMBA_027 | reverse complement strand
CTCCCTCGGCACTACAAACTTTACTTGGGCGCGAGTTCCGGCATGCGGTATTCGACGCCCGCCACGGCTTTGATGCCGCTGCCTTTGCCGCACTTAGCGGAACGTTGAAAGCGGGAAGCTGGCTGGTTTTGTTACTCCCTGTATGGGAAGAGTGGGAAAACCAACCTGATGCCGACTCGCTGCGCTGGAGTGATTGCCCTGACCCTATTGCGACGCCGCATTTTGTCCAGCATCTCAAAC
>NZ_JAWRWY010001495.1:0-240 GCF_046535315.1 Paraburkholderia sp. SIMBA_027 | reverse complement strand
GCCGCGACACCTGCACACGGAGGCAGGGATGGGCTACAGATTTGATCCTTAGACTGGTCACATGAGCGCTGCATCACTTCTTGCCGTTTGCCGAGTCCACCAGTTGCTTCCTGACCCCGAAGGGAGTGTCGGTGTCACTGCCATCGACAAGCGTCCCATCGAAGGGCCGGTGAAGGTCCACAAACTGGGGGTCCACGGGGATGTGCAAGCCAGCCGGGTCCACCACGGCGGGGAAGACCA
>NZ_JAWRWY010001494.1:0-240 GCF_046535315.1 Paraburkholderia sp. SIMBA_027 | reverse complement strand
CATGCCGGAGGGAAATCCCTTGTGTTTGGTCATTTCGGGCAGGTTCGCCATCTCTAGTCCTTCCAAAGCATTTCCAGTAAGAGCGGGTCCGCTTTTACGTCAGGACAATGCATCAATTCAAATAGTTAGAGCGTTTTCAGCGCTCTGGTCTTCTCGTTATGCCTTGCCGATTTTATCCTGCGTCTTCGTCTCGAAGTCGGAGGCATCGTGGCGTTCATGCAATTGTTCGGACGGATCGCC
>NZ_JAWRWY010001493.1:0-240 GCF_046535315.1 Paraburkholderia sp. SIMBA_027 | reverse complement strand
ACGAGCTGCTGGTGCAGGTGACGAGCGAGGCGGCCGGCGTGTACAAGGCGGCCGAGCAGATGGCCCTGGTGCGCGAGCTGCAGCCGGAAGCGGTGTCGATCGGCCTGCGCGAGATCGCCGTGCCGGAGATTCCGGAAGACGAGCTGGCGGCGTTCCTGGCCTGGGTGGCCGAGCGGCGCATCATGACGCAGATCATTCTGTACGACGAGGGCGATGTGCGGCGCTGGCTGTCGCTGCGCG
>NZ_JAWRWY010001492.1:0-240 GCF_046535315.1 Paraburkholderia sp. SIMBA_027 | reverse complement strand
ACCGAGTAAAGCCGGCTACTTCGGTGGCCTGGTATCGGCGCCGGTGTTCAGCAAAGTCATGTCCGGCACCCTGCGTCTGATGAACATCACGCCGGACAATCTGCCGCCGACCCAACAAGCGAATGCCGGAGCACCGGCCGCCGCTGCAAAAGCCAATGGAGGGCGCGGCTGATGTCTCTTAGCCTGAACAAGATTTTCGCCCACGCCGGTCACGACCTGTTGATTCGCGAGCTGAGCCTG
>NZ_JAWRWY010001491.1:0-240 GCF_046535315.1 Paraburkholderia sp. SIMBA_027 | reverse complement strand
CTCATCGAGATCCGCTGCGGTTTGTTCAAGCGAGGCGGCTTGCTGCTCTGTCCGCTTCGAAAGATCTTCGGCACTCTGGCTGATCTCACGGGTGCCGGTGTCGATTTGATCGGTGGAATGCGCGACGGCGCCGAGTGTGTTGCGCATCTGGCTGAGCGCCTCGTTCATCGTCCGGCGCAAATCCTCGAAGTCCGGTGCGAACGGCTGATCGATATTGAACGAGAGGTCACCATTAGCGAG
>NZ_JAWRWY010001490.1:0-240 GCF_046535315.1 Paraburkholderia sp. SIMBA_027 | reverse complement strand
GACCATCTTTTGGATAACGAGTATTAATATCTGAAATCTGCCTAGCTGGTCTACTATCAGGATCCATTGCTCTGGTAATTCCAAATTTTGCTATTCTATCTTTGCTGCCCATAATCGTATAAACATAGGCTTTTGGAGGTCCAGAGCTATCGCCTCTAACAGAAAGTAATAATCCTAGAGCAAATGTTCTTGCCAATATGGTTGTTCCTGTGCTTGCTACCGATGACCAGGTAATACCAC
>NZ_JAWRWY010001489.1:0-241 GCF_046535315.1 Paraburkholderia sp. SIMBA_027 | reverse complement strand
TTGGCGTTCTGTTCCACCAGGAACACCGTCACACCGTCCTTGCGCAGTTGTTCGATGATGTCGAATATCTGCTGGATGATGATCGGAGCCAGGCCCAGGGACGGTTCGTCCAGCAGCAACAGGCGCGGTGGCGGATCGGCGTAGAGCGCGCAAGCCAGCGCCGCCTTCAGGCGTTCGCCGCCACTGAGCGAGCCGCTGGGCGCCAGGATCTTGCGCGCATCCAGGCCGAGGTCGGCCAGGC
>NZ_JAWRWY010001488.1:0-241 GCF_046535315.1 Paraburkholderia sp. SIMBA_027 | reverse complement strand
GCGCTCGCTCTACCGGCTGGTGGCCGGGGAGATGGGCGCAATCCGGAAACGCGAGAATATCCGGCTAAGGGATGCCGCCAGGGCGCTCTCCACCATTCGCGATGCCGAAGCGCTGATCGAAACCGTCCGCTATCTGCAATCTCATGCGCGCGATGACGACGAGCGCGCCTCACTCGAGCGGATAGCTATCATCTTAGAAACCCGACGGAACTGGATGACCGAGGCCGAGGCGGGCATCGAG
>NZ_JAWRWY010001487.1:0-241 GCF_046535315.1 Paraburkholderia sp. SIMBA_027 | reverse complement strand
CGCCGCGTCGACGTGTCCTTCAATTACCGTTTTTCGCCGACGGCCGCGCGCATCAAGGAGCTGATCGACGACGGCGCGATCGGCACCGTCACCTCGGTCGATTTCCACTGGTCCCTCGATAACCAGCACGGCGCGGATTACTTCCGCCGCTGGCACGCCTTCACCGAACATTCGGGCAGCCTGTTCGTGCACAAGGCCACCCACCATTTCGATCTTCTGAACTGGTATCTCGATTCCGACC
>NZ_JAWRWY010001486.1:0-241 GCF_046535315.1 Paraburkholderia sp. SIMBA_027 | reverse complement strand
CGTTTCAAAAATAATCTTATTGATTTTTCATTTAAAAAAAGACATATCATAATTCCTGCCTTGTTAAAAGGAAAAACAGAGAAATTTCTGTATGATTCCGGAACAAGTGCTTATGAATTACTGACCTATCAGGAAGTTTGGGAAGATTTAAAATTACCCCATGCAAAAGTAACCAAGGAAAATGTACGTTCATGGAACAATACATTGACTGCTTTTTCTACAACGTGCAATCAAACAATAC
>NZ_JAWRWY010001485.1:0-241 GCF_046535315.1 Paraburkholderia sp. SIMBA_027 | reverse complement strand
CCATTGAGCACCGCGACTTTGTACCCGGACAGGTCATCGAGTGTCTTGATGCCCTTGGGGTTGCCTTTTGGCACCACCACCGACTGGCTGGAATACATGTAGTTGACGATATCGATCACCTGGCGCCGTTCGGGCTTGTCGAACAGTTGGTCGACGATCATGTCGCACTGCTGGGCGAGCAGCGCCGGCACCAGCCCCGAGAACGGAATCACTCGCCACTGCACCGGCTTGTCGCCCAGGC
>NZ_JAWRWY010001484.1:0-241 GCF_046535315.1 Paraburkholderia sp. SIMBA_027 | reverse complement strand
CGCCGCGCCGCCGCTATCCGTCCGTGGGTGGCGCAGGCCGACTGGCTGCTGGACTTCCACTCGATGAGCAATTCCGACGTGCCGCTGCAACTGACCGGCATGGAACAGCGCAACATCGACCTGGCCCTGTCGCTGGGCAACCCCGCCACCATCATCGCCGACGCCGGCCATGCCGCCGGCGTGCGCATGCGCGACTACGGCCGCTTCGGCGAGGCCGGCGACAACGGCACCCGCTCGCTGC
>NZ_JAWRWY010001483.1:0-241 GCF_046535315.1 Paraburkholderia sp. SIMBA_027 | reverse complement strand
CCACAGCCAACTGCCCGACGTCGAGCGCTGCCAAAGAGGAAGCGAGCTGTTTGGCCGCCGCGTCCGCGCCAGCACGCGCGTCATCGCAAGCGGAGAGCGACCCTGCCACCACAAGGGCTACAAAGCCAAGGACCAGCTTCTTCTGCATTTTGCCGATATGCGACGTTTTCCCCATTTGCGACATTATGCCCCGTTACCACGACAGCTTTATGCCAAATACGCCTTCAACCATGAAGATGAC
>NZ_JAWRWY010001482.1:0-241 GCF_046535315.1 Paraburkholderia sp. SIMBA_027 | reverse complement strand
CCAGGGGGTGTCCGGCCAGTGGTTGATGGGCTATCAGGGCTTTCTCAACCAGCTGGAGACGGCAGTCGCCCAACAGCGCCAAAGCCTGGCCTGGCACCAGAACAACCTTGAGAAGGCCCGCGAAAGCTGGCAGCAGGCGTTTGCCCGGGTCGAGGGCCTGCGCAAGCTGGTGCAGCGCTATATCGACGAAGCGCGGGCGATTGAGGACAAGCGCGAGCAAAAGTTGCTGGATGAGCTGTCG
>NZ_JAWRWY010001481.1:0-241 GCF_046535315.1 Paraburkholderia sp. SIMBA_027 | reverse complement strand
GTGCCGGAGAACTTGAACAGCACCGGCAGGAAGGCGATCAGCGTCATGATCGAGCTGACGAGGTTGACGCCAAGGCTTTCGACCGTGGTCGAGAAGCGCATCGTGTCTTCCTGAACACGCTGCGAAGCGCCTTCGATATGGCGCAGCTTCGGCCAGTAGGACGTGTAGAATTCGTTCATCGCCGTGCGCCAGCGGAAGATATAGTGGCTGACGAAGAACAGGTTCAGCACGCCGACGGTGA
>NZ_JAWRWY010001480.1:0-241 GCF_046535315.1 Paraburkholderia sp. SIMBA_027 | reverse complement strand
AAGCACTTCCGGTTCGACCTGCAGTGGTTCCCCGTCCTTCTGGAGGTTCCCGTTCTTCGTAACTCGCTTCCGTACCACGTCATGCAGTCCGCGGTTGCGATCTTCCGTCACGAGAAGCGGACGATCGACGCGGAGCTCGGCGCGAGGATCGTCGCGGCGTTGCGGTCCGCTCCGGCAGACAGCACGTACGTCGACGTCGACGACAGGCTGTTCGCCGCTGGCGTCGTGGACAAGCCGGCAC
>NZ_JAWRWY010001479.1:0-241 GCF_046535315.1 Paraburkholderia sp. SIMBA_027 | reverse complement strand
ATCGGGCGCCAGATCGTCGAGGAACGCGTGCCGCGGCCCTGGGCCGAGAAGGCCAAGCGCAAGATGCTGCGCCGGGCCATGCTGTCGCCGCTGTTCGGGCCCGCCATGCGGGCGGGCCAGGCCGTGCGCGGGCTGTTGCCCGAGGCGCTCAAGCGCAAGGTGCCGGAACGGCGTCCCGCTGGCGCGCTCCCGCAAGTGGCCGGGCACGGCCGCCAGGTGCTGATGCTCGCCGGCTGCGTGC
>NZ_JAWRWY010001478.1:0-241 GCF_046535315.1 Paraburkholderia sp. SIMBA_027 | reverse complement strand
ATGATCTGGTTCACGTCGCGAAGATGTCGGTCGTAGCGGCCTTCGAGGCCGCAGATCAGTGCATCCGCTTCATCGCGCTTGACCGCAAGCGCGCCGATCACCGTTGAGTTGGTACGCACGATGGTACGGGCCGCTTCCGGGTTGATGCCGGCGCGACCGACGAGGGCGAAATAATCATCGACATAGTCGCGATAGCGCGGATCGTCTTCCGGATTGACCACGGCGAAATCCGCATGCGGGC
>NZ_JAWRWY010001477.1:0-241 GCF_046535315.1 Paraburkholderia sp. SIMBA_027 | reverse complement strand
GCGACAACGCTGTGGGAATGATGGCCACTGGACCGATCGCCTCGTTGGTCCAACCCGTGGCGGACAGCCTGGTGGTGGCGTGGGCCGGGCGCAAAGACTGGACCATATAAGTGAACGACAACACCGCGAAAGGGACAGCGGCAAGGGGGAGGCACACAAACGCGTAGCCAAGCAACGGCACCAGGACAAACAGCACGAAGACACCGAAAAGGATCAGCATCACCGGGTCACTGTCCGTCAC
>NZ_JAWRWY010001476.1:0-241 GCF_046535315.1 Paraburkholderia sp. SIMBA_027 | reverse complement strand
CAGCATCGCGGCGAGCCGAACGGCCCGATCGTGTCCGGCCTGATCGAGGAGCAGACGCTGTGGTCGTGCACGACCTGCCGCGCATGCGTGCAGGAATGCCCGATGCTGATCGAGCACGTCGACGCGATCGTCGACATGCGCCGTAACCGCACGCTGGTGCACGGCACGGTGCCGGGCAAGGGCCAGGAAGTGCTCGCGAACCTGCGCGAGACCGGCACGATGGGCGGTTACGACGCAGCCG
>NZ_JAWRWY010001475.1:0-241 GCF_046535315.1 Paraburkholderia sp. SIMBA_027 | reverse complement strand
GGCTGAAGGACTGAAAGTTCCTGGTCTGAAGGAATATGCCTTAGAAAATGCAATAGAAAGTATCCAGGTCAATTGATAAGGATTTTAATCGTAAATGCAGTAAGAATATATTTTTAAACCTTGGTACTCCGCCAAGGTTTTTTAATATTCCAATCGATAGTCAAATTACGAAATGGAATTTACTTAAATAAATCAATGTGTCTATTTAATAATTATCTTTATAGTATGAAGCAGCAGGGAC
>NZ_JAWRWY010001474.1:0-241 GCF_046535315.1 Paraburkholderia sp. SIMBA_027 | reverse complement strand
ACCTTGACCGACAAATACTCGCCGCTGCCGGCAGCGATTCGGGAATTCGGCCAGATGGCGCCCGACGTCCGCCTGCATGTGCAGATCGACACACCAGGCAGCATGGAGCAGCACGTGCTGGACGGGCGCCTCCATCTGGCCGTGGGGCCATTTCCCGCGCAGATTCCCGGTCTCGACTACTTGCCTCTCTATCGGGAGGAGCAGGGGCTCTACTGCGCATCGACCCACTCGTTATACGAGC
>NZ_JAWRWY010001473.1:0-241 GCF_046535315.1 Paraburkholderia sp. SIMBA_027 | reverse complement strand
GAAGCGAAGTTGTGCACGTCAAGCGTATCGTCGCCCGCACCGCCATTAATGGTGATCGTCGAGGTCGCAAGGCCAGTGCCCGACAGGTCGCCACTGACAACGAAGGTGTCGTTCCCCTTGCCGCCGTCGATGACCCATTCTTCGACATTGGTGGTGGCAACTTCGTAATTGCCTCCCGTTGCGGCGTTGGCCGTGGAGCCTTCCTCGATGTTGACGGCGAGGTTTTTCACGCCGTCGATCA
>NZ_JAWRWY010001472.1:0-241 GCF_046535315.1 Paraburkholderia sp. SIMBA_027 | reverse complement strand
ATAGTACAAATGCTGACGGTCGCCGGCCGCGTGAACTTCAGGAAAGGCGCGTCCGGCCACTCGGCGCAAAAACCATTCTTCCGACAGCAAAGCCTGGCCCGCGTCGCTGTCATCGTCACAGTCCAGCGGCAGGGTTTTGAGTAACCACGGCTGCTGCTGGGCGTCGTGCACCCGGTACAGCAAGGACTGTCGACTCTGTGCCAGCACCCCTTCAACCTGCCAGCCTTCAAACCGTTGCCCG
>NZ_JAWRWY010001471.1:0-241 GCF_046535315.1 Paraburkholderia sp. SIMBA_027 | reverse complement strand
CAGCTTATCGGTGGGCAGCAGGGGGAGACCTAAGTAACCTGCTGATTCTCCTAAGATGGATGTATGACTCAAACCCGCTGGCTGAACGCCGATGAACGCCGCGCTTGGCTGGCGCTTCTGAGCATCAATACACTGCTGCCTTCGGCATTGGACACCCAGCTTCAGTCGGCGGGGAAATTATCACTTTTCGACTACAACGTCCTTGCCATGCTCTCTGAAACTGAGGGGCGATACCTTCCCA
>NZ_JAWRWY010001470.1:0-241 GCF_046535315.1 Paraburkholderia sp. SIMBA_027 | reverse complement strand
GTCTGCTGCAATTCGCCTTCAAGCCATTCGATGGTGGGCAGGTCCAGATGGTTGGTCGGCTCGTCCAGCATCAGAATATCGGGCTCGGGCGCCATAACGCGGGCAAGAGCCGCGCGCCGCGCTTCGCCGCCGGAAAGGCTTTCCGGATGTTCCTGTCCGGTCAGGCCGAGATGCTCGAGAAGATAAGTGACACGATAGGCATCGTCTCCCGGCCCGAGCCCCGCCTCGGCATAGGCCTGCA
>NZ_JAWRWY010001469.1:0-241 GCF_046535315.1 Paraburkholderia sp. SIMBA_027 | reverse complement strand
GCGGCGCCGTTTCGGTGCATGAACGGGGTTCTCATCGCTAGTCATAGATCTCGGTCCTTCAACTGGGTATCAACTTCGGTCAAAAATTGGTTGGGAGGCCTCCCCCGGGCCAGTGCTCATGGTCCTGGACGGGGAGTGGACTGCCAGCAGCGGTCAGCTGCGCCTGTTGTTGATCTCCTCGATCAGCTGTGGGACCACAGTGAACACATCCCCGACGACTCCAAAATCCGCGACGTCAAAA
>NZ_JAWRWY010001468.1:0-241 GCF_046535315.1 Paraburkholderia sp. SIMBA_027 | reverse complement strand
AGCGGTGGCGATCATGGTGTTGAAGAAGGCCAGGGTGGCGTTCTCGTTGGCGGCCAGGGCAGAGCCGGCGTTAAAGCCGAACCAGCCCACCCACAGCAGCGCGGCGCCCACGAAGGTCATCGGCAGGTTGTGCGGCTGCATGGCTTCGCGGCCATAGCCGACGCGCTTGCCGACCACATACGCGCCCACCAGGCCGGCCACGCCGGCGTTGATGTGCACCACCGTGCCGCCGGCGAAGTCC
>NZ_JAWRWY010001467.1:0-241 GCF_046535315.1 Paraburkholderia sp. SIMBA_027 | reverse complement strand
ATACCATCATAGGCAGTAGGAAAGTTATCTTCATCACCTACTGGTGATGCAAATGTAAAGTTTGTTAAGTTTGTTCTAGGAAAAACTAATCCTTTTCCATCTGTAGTGTTAGTATCATCACTAAATCCATTCGTTGCACCAGAAGCATCCATAAATGGAGCCTGCCCTTGGATATTACCACTGGCAAAACCATTCGTTCTTAACTGAGCATTAGAATATTGGAACATTGCAAATGTAGAGG
>NZ_JAWRWY010001466.1:0-241 GCF_046535315.1 Paraburkholderia sp. SIMBA_027 | reverse complement strand
AGCGGTCTGGCCCTATTTCTATGCCGGGACCATGGGCTGGGTACAGCGCGACTCGATCGAGCGTCTGCGCCACGCCAAGCGCTATTCCGGCTTCTTCTCTTCGATCTGCACCAATCCCGCCTGGACCGGCTTCACCATGGCAACCGGCACGCTGCGCGGCCCGGATCCCCGCGAGATGGCCCGCACCGATTGCGTCGTTATCTGGGGCACGAATGCGGTCGCGACGCAGGTCAACGTCATG
>NZ_JAWRWY010001465.1:0-241 GCF_046535315.1 Paraburkholderia sp. SIMBA_027 | reverse complement strand
CTGTGCTTTCGTCATAGGTGGCGCCGTCTGTGTACAGGTAGCCGGCGCTATCCGTGATGAAGCAGTTCAGCGCGCTCAACGTTTGCTGCCCTTCTTCTCGACTGGCTTACATGCAGTGCCGCCAAACAAGGTCGCTAGACCTAATCCTACAAGACTGAAAATTGCCATCCTCGTTTCTCCTTTAGCTTCTCATCGCTGTCTTCGGCGCCGCTGCGGCTTGCCGTTCCTGGCCTACTGGCAC
>NZ_JAWRWY010001464.1:0-241 GCF_046535315.1 Paraburkholderia sp. SIMBA_027 | reverse complement strand
GGCCCGTTCGGGCTCGTCGCAGATCCAGTCGGCCAGGGCGGCCGTGGGGTCAATTGTCTGCGGGATAACTTTCAACGGCTATCGCCGACATGTCAGCGGGTGCTGACCAGCGGCCTATAGCTTCGCGATCTTCAGACGTTCCCATTGCCGTGGAGGGGAGATGGGAGTGGTGTACTCTATTCATGATTCCCAAACCTGGCGACCGCTCGCGGCTGCGCATCGCCTGCATCGATAATGCTGA
>NZ_JAWRWY010001463.1:0-241 GCF_046535315.1 Paraburkholderia sp. SIMBA_027 | reverse complement strand
GGCGGAGCGGACGGGACTCGAACCCGCGACCCCCGGCGTGACAGGCCGGTATTCTAACCAACTGAACTACCGCTCCAGTGCTGCTCTGCTACTACACCGGCGGGCGTTGGTTAGCTCCCGCTGGCGGCGTCGCCTTGACTGCTTGATGGCGCCGCAGAAAACTTTGGCGTCCCCTAGGGGATTCGAACCCCTGTACTCACCGTGAAAGGGTGATGTCCTAGGCCTCTAGACGAAGGGGACA
>NZ_JAWRWY010001462.1:0-242 GCF_046535315.1 Paraburkholderia sp. SIMBA_027 | reverse complement strand
GAGGCTGGCACCTGATCGGCCGCACTGGAGCTCGGATGTGGGACTTGGAGCGAACGCAACCGGCCTTGGTGAGGCCCGGCGACCGCGTCCAGTACCGGGCGGTCCGCGAGGTAGTGAACGTCGCCGCTGTTTCCACGCGCCCGCCCGAATCCGAGCAGCATCTTGGGTCTGGGCTGTCCGGCCTGCGGATCCTCAAACCCGGTGCGCAGAGCCTCGTGGAGGACCTCGGCCGCCGCGGCTAC
>NZ_JAWRWY010001461.1:0-242 GCF_046535315.1 Paraburkholderia sp. SIMBA_027 | reverse complement strand
GGAAGGTGACATTGCTGTCGAGTACTGGAGTACGGTGGCGAAAATTCCGGCTCGCCGTGGCGAAGCGATTAATCAGCTAAAACGCATTAATGCGGATACGCCGGGAAATACGGGCCTGCAAAACAATCTGGCGCTATTGCTGTTTACTAGCGATCGCCGTGACGAAGGTTTTGCCGTCCTGGAACAGATGGCGAAATCGAACGCCGGGCGCGAAGGGGCCTCTAAAATCTGGTACGGGCCGA
>NZ_JAWRWY010001460.1:0-242 GCF_046535315.1 Paraburkholderia sp. SIMBA_027 | reverse complement strand
ATGCGGGTTACCGATATTCCCCTGCACTTCTACCGTTATATTTACTGGCGGGTGGGAAAACGCTGGCACTGGCAAAAACGCATGCGCATGAGCGATGCGGAACTCTCCGCCGTCCTCAAGGACCCGAAGAACAGCGTCACGGTTCTTTACATGAACGGCGCGCCTGCCGGTTTCTTCGAGCTGAACAAGGCGAACGACGAGGTGACCGAGCTTTCCTATTTCGGGCTTCTCGAAGAGGCGAT
>NZ_JAWRWY010001459.1:0-242 GCF_046535315.1 Paraburkholderia sp. SIMBA_027 | reverse complement strand
CCCATACCCTGGGTGACCTGCACAGCTTCGTGCAGCGTTATCCGCGTCTGTTCGTGCTGACCGGCGCGGGCATCAGCACCGACTCCGGCATTCCCGGCTATCGCGACGACAACGGCGAATGGAAGCGCTCGCCGCCGATCACGTTGCAGGAATTCCTCGGCACCGTCGCGAGGCGCCAGCGCTACTGGGCGCGCAGCATGGTCGGCTGGCCGGTGGTCGCCGACGCGCGGCCGAACGCCGCG
>NZ_JAWRWY010001458.1:0-242 GCF_046535315.1 Paraburkholderia sp. SIMBA_027 | reverse complement strand
CTTGGATATGAGGAGAGGGAAAACGCAGCCAGTGCTATCGTCCGCTGGCCGGACTGCAATATTGACCAGATAATGAGAGCGGCATGTCGGCCACTGGCTGCATGATCTTCAGGTTGACCGAGCTACTTCCGAGGAGTCCCTGGCGATCGTATGGGGTGACTGCACTGAGTATTGGGCCGCTATGTCCATAAGGACACACTCGATCAGTGACGTGCGAGGGGAGAAACGCTCGTCGCTTAGCG
>NZ_JAWRWY010001457.1:0-242 GCF_046535315.1 Paraburkholderia sp. SIMBA_027 | reverse complement strand
CCATGTTCAGAAACGGGTCGGGCAAGCCCGGCGTAAACAGAAAGCTTTGCAGCAACAGCCACTCGGAGACGAAGCCGCTCAACGGCGGCAGCCCCGCACTGGAAAGCACGCCGACGAGGGCGGCCCATGCGGTCCACGGCATGAACCGGATCAGGCCGCCCAGATGCCCGAGATTGCGCTCGCCGGTCGCATGGAGGACGGAACCCGTGCCGAGAAACAGCAGGCTCTTGAATGCCGCATGG
>NZ_JAWRWY010001456.1:0-242 GCF_046535315.1 Paraburkholderia sp. SIMBA_027 | reverse complement strand
GCTTCGAGTTCCGCGCGGATCTGCGCGACCAGCGCTTCGGACTGCGCAAGCGCGCTCGTGCCGGGAGCAGGTAAACTATCAGGTTGGTGAGCTTTCGGATTCATCCCCGCATTGTAAATGACCGCCTCTTTCGACACCGCCGCCGCCCGCGCGCCTGAAACGCCGCGCGTCGTGCTGATTACCGGCGCCGCCCGGCGCATCGGCGTGTTCGAGCGTGAGGGCTTCCGTTTCGACACCGGCCC
>NZ_JAWRWY010001455.1:0-242 GCF_046535315.1 Paraburkholderia sp. SIMBA_027 | reverse complement strand
GATTCCGCAAGCGTGCCGATCACGTCGCAGAAAAGTTCCGCCTGTCCCAAATTCCGCATTATCTCTGCCATTGTAATTTCAGTTCGTCCGGTCTGATGTTTGCAGGATTTTCGCCCTAGTCGAAATATTCGCGGTGAGCCTCGTATATTTGCGACAAAATGCCAAGGACGCGTCGCAGATGCTGGCGCAGCCATTCCACGGCGCGCTCTTCATCCCTGGCTTTGACCGCGTCATAGACAGCC
>NZ_JAWRWY010001454.1:0-242 GCF_046535315.1 Paraburkholderia sp. SIMBA_027 | reverse complement strand
CCCACAACTCAGCCCGCAACAGCGCGGGCGGCACCGGCGTGCCCGGCAGTTTGGCCATGCCCATCGGTGTGGTGTTGACCAACCCATCGGCTTCGGCCATGGCACTTTTCAGGTGGCTGCCGACCTGGGCACGCCCGCTGCCGAAACGCTGTGCAAGGTTATCGACAAGGTCGCGGGCGCGGCTGATCTCCACGTCAAAAATACTCAAGTGTTGTACGCCTTCGGCCAACAGTGCGTGGGCC
>NZ_JAWRWY010001453.1:0-242 GCF_046535315.1 Paraburkholderia sp. SIMBA_027 | reverse complement strand
AGTTCATGGCACGCGTCGTCGTTATCGGAGCAACGGGTCACGTCGGCACCTATCTGGTGCCGCGGCTAGTGGAGGCGGGCCACGAGGTCATCGCGGTCAGCCGCGGCACTTCAGAGCCCTATTTGCCCCACGCGGCCTGGAAGAGCGTCGAGACCAGGCAGATGGACCGCGCCGCACTTGAGCGCGACGGCAGCTTTGGCCGGGCAATCCGCGCCCTGAAGGCGGATATCGTCATCGACAAG
>NZ_JAWRWY010001452.1:0-242 GCF_046535315.1 Paraburkholderia sp. SIMBA_027 | reverse complement strand
CCCGCCGCCGACGACGACGCTCGATCGCGCATGGATCGCCGCGCACATTCCGCACGACGGCGCGATGTGCGTGCTCGATCGCGTCGAAGCATGGGATGCCGAGCGCATTCGCTGCAGCGCGACGAGCCACCGCGATCCGCACAACCCGCTGCGCGCGCGCGGCCGGCTCGCGTCGGTCTGCGGAATCGAATACGCGGCGCAGGCGATGGCCGTGCACGGTGCGCTGCTCGGTGCGCAACAGG
>NZ_JAWRWY010001451.1:0-242 GCF_046535315.1 Paraburkholderia sp. SIMBA_027 | reverse complement strand
CCTGCTCGGCGCGGGCGCGTGCGTGGCCGTCGCGGGCGCCGTGCAGTCGACGCAGGGCGCGGTCGCACTGATGTCGGTGTCGCTGTTCTTCCTGTACGTGACGGGCGCGATCTACTGGGCCGACGATCCGCATGTCGACGCCGCAGATCACGCGCCCCTGCTTCTCCAGCAACCGGCGCTGCGTGTCGAGCGGCCGCTGCGACTGCGCCCAGTTCAGCTTCGCGAGCGTGCCGAGCGGCGAC
>NZ_JAWRWY010001450.1:0-242 GCF_046535315.1 Paraburkholderia sp. SIMBA_027 | reverse complement strand
CTGAACAAAAGAATGCGGGCCGTATCGACCGAGCGTGACCAGATGCGCGCCCGTGAGCGCGCCCGCATGAATTCTGAAACGGCAGCAAACAAGGCATCGCTAAGAGCCCAGAACAACCACTCAGTTCGCCAGATCGTCGAACGCTTCAATTTGCGAAAAGCTCTGGTCGATGAAAATACGATGAACAAGCTGAAGGCCGCTGGCTATCGTTCTGAGAACGCACTCAACATGTTCCTCGTTGC
>NZ_JAWRWY010001449.1:0-242 GCF_046535315.1 Paraburkholderia sp. SIMBA_027 | reverse complement strand
CCTTGGTGACCGGCTTGCCTTCGGCAAACTGCTCGAACACGTTGGTGACGATCGGAGCCATCGTATCCCAGACGTCTTCCTGGGTGACGAAGCTCATTTCGACGTCGAGCTGGTAGAATTCGCCCGGCAGACGGTCGGCACGCGGATCTTCGTCACGGAAGCACGGCGCGATCTGGAAGTAGCGGTCGAAACCGGCAACCATCAGCAGCTGCTTGTACTGCTGCGGCGCCTGCGGCAGGGCG
>NZ_JAWRWY010001448.1:0-242 GCF_046535315.1 Paraburkholderia sp. SIMBA_027 | reverse complement strand
CTGTTATCGGTCAGTCGCAACGCTGTCCAGCGCCTCGCGCACTTCGGCGACGAAACGCGTGAGCGTCTCGGCAGCGGTGTCGGGCGCGGCTTGTTCGAGCAATTGCACGATACGGCTGCCGATCACGACGGCATCGGACACGTCGGCCACCGCACGCGCCGTTTGCGCGTCGCGGATGCCGAAACCGACGCCCACCGGCAGCGGTACGCGCGACTTGATGGCCGGGATTTTACTCGCGATGC
>NZ_JAWRWY010001447.1:0-242 GCF_046535315.1 Paraburkholderia sp. SIMBA_027 | reverse complement strand
ACGGTTGGCTGATCACCCTGGAGTTCCCGAGTTACTACGCGGTGATGACCTACGCCCAGGACCGCGCCCTGCGCGAGGAAGTCTACGCGGCCTATTGCACCCGTGCGTCGGACCAAGGCCCGAATGCCGGTCAGAACGATAACGGGCCGGTGATGGAACAGATCCTCGACCTGCGTCAGGAGCTTGCTCAACTGCTGGGCTACGCCTCATTCTCCGAACTGAGCCTGGCCACCAAGATGGCC
>NZ_JAWRWY010001446.1:0-242 GCF_046535315.1 Paraburkholderia sp. SIMBA_027 | reverse complement strand
GCGGGCCGAGTCCGCGCTGGCCGCCAAGGCCCGCGGATTCAAGGCAATGAAGATCCGCATCTCACGGGACCGTTTGGAAGAAGGGGTGGAGTCCGTCCGTGCTACCCGGGAAGCAGTGGGCAAGGATTTCGACCTCATGGTGGACCTGAACCAGATGTGGCGCATGAGCGGGGATATCGAGCCTGCCCTGGAACTGGCCAAGGTCCACCGCCTGGCCGCCCAGTTGGCTGAGCTCGATGTCC
>NZ_JAWRWY010001445.1:0-242 GCF_046535315.1 Paraburkholderia sp. SIMBA_027 | reverse complement strand
GCTGCAACGCGAGCAATTGGGCTCGTGGAAGGAGCGCACGGACCTGGAGCTGGAGCTCAACAAGTGGATTCGCCAATACGTGGCCGACCAGGAAAACCCCAGTGCCGAGGTGCGTGGGCGTAGGCCATTGCGTGCAGCGCGCATTGTCGTCAGCGATGTCGAGGGCGAGCCGGGCTGGTATCGGGTCAATTTGAGTGTGCGCCCGCACTTCAAGTACATGGGGGCGGACTTCACATTGTCCC
>NZ_JAWRWY010001444.1:0-242 GCF_046535315.1 Paraburkholderia sp. SIMBA_027 | reverse complement strand
GGCGACATAGTGCGGCAAGAGATTCAGACGCGCTTCATGCGCCCGCCAATCGTAGTCACGGTGCCAGTATCTGGCCAGGTCACGCATGAACGCCAGGCTGCTTCCATCCCCCCATCCGGAAGCGTCAATCGAACTCGGCCATCTTGTGTGGCTGATGCGACGCCTCAGCGCGTCAAGACTATCCTCGCTGATCTCGATCTTGAACATTTCGATCTGCATGTCTGCCTCCCGATCACGGGCTA
>NZ_JAWRWY010001443.1:0-242 GCF_046535315.1 Paraburkholderia sp. SIMBA_027 | reverse complement strand
ACCCGCAAAGCGCAGGGCAGCCCGATCGCTGCAGGCCTCATTGCTTTCGGCGCAGGCCTCCTTGTCTCGGCGCTCTTCCCGCCGTCGGAGAAGGAGCGCGAGGCAGCCCAGGCACTGAAGGATGCGGCCCAGCCGTTGACTGAGGAAATCAGCCACGCCGCGCAGGAAGTGGCCGAACACCTGAAGGAACCTGCCCAGGACGCCATGCAGAACGTCAAGGACAGTGCCACCGAGGCAGCCTC
>NZ_JAWRWY010001442.1:0-242 GCF_046535315.1 Paraburkholderia sp. SIMBA_027 | reverse complement strand
ATAGATTGGCATAGGAAACGGTTTTTAGCATTCCTTTCGACTTTCCTATGACAAACGGGAATAGAAATAGTAGTGCCTCAAATCCCAGCATGGCCAGTAACGCATTATTACTACCAAGTAAAATATTCTTCACGCCCGCACTCCCGACAGGAAGAATAAATTGAATTTCTTTCGGAAGCCAGATCGAAAGAAGCGTGATACCAATTAAGACCAAAATCCAGAAAGTGGCCAGTACAAAAAAC
>NZ_JAWRWY010001441.1:0-242 GCF_046535315.1 Paraburkholderia sp. SIMBA_027 | reverse complement strand
CCGGCCGCAGCCGCGTCGACACCTCGTCCACCGACAGCACGTCGCCGAAGAACAGCAGCCAGCCGTGCAGGGCGTTTTCGTGTTCGGCCGGCGTCACCGCGGCCAGCGCGTCGTCCACCATGATGGTGCGGAAGTCGCGCATCATGGCGTCGCGCGCGGTCGATTCGCAGCAGACGTTGGTGACCGTGCCGGCGATCAGCAGCGTGTCCACGCCGCGTCCGCGCAGCAGCGGCTCCAGTTCC
>NZ_JAWRWY010001440.1:0-242 GCF_046535315.1 Paraburkholderia sp. SIMBA_027 | reverse complement strand
AAAGCAATTCAAATAAACCCAAATAGGGTAAATCATCTTCGTTTGACGTACAATTCATCCACAACCCATATCCACGTGGGTATTTGTGTGTACTAGGACTAGGCAGGTCTCCTGGCTTCGCTTCAACCTTAGACAACCTTCCTGGAATAAACCAGTGGCTTGTAGTCTTCGTCAGCAGTTACAGTTGCGGGACAGCGTCGGACTTGCACCGATCTTCCCTATTAAGCTTATTGATTAAGCAC
>NZ_JAWRWY010001439.1:0-242 GCF_046535315.1 Paraburkholderia sp. SIMBA_027 | reverse complement strand
CAATTGCGCGAGCGGCTTTTTCAGGCGCCGTGCAAGTTGCTCGTCGAGCGACGCGGGCCCGGCGCGCCTCTGCACCAGCCAGGCAGCAAATGCCGGATGCGCGTGCGCCACCGGTTCCACTTGCTCGCGCCAGAAATCGGCGGCCATTTCGAAACGCAATGCGGCGTCGTCGGCTTCCATCTCGAACGCGAACGGCATCGCGGCGGCAAACGGCGCTTCCTGCAACGCGCGCTGACAGAACG
>NZ_JAWRWY010001438.1:0-242 GCF_046535315.1 Paraburkholderia sp. SIMBA_027 | reverse complement strand
GTCTACGCCAAGAACGGCCAGACCGCGGGTATCGGTGCCGGCCAGATGAGCCGCGTCGATTCCGCCCGAATCGCGGCGCTGAAGGCTGAAGAGGCTGCCAAGGCGCTCGGTCTTCCTGTTCCGATGACGCACGGCTCTGCAGTTGCCTCGGAGGCTTTCCTTCCCTTTGCCGATGGCCTGCTGTCGATGATTGCGGCAGGTGCCACCGCGGTGATTCAGCCCGGCGGTTCTATGCGTGACCA
>NZ_JAWRWY010001437.1:0-242 GCF_046535315.1 Paraburkholderia sp. SIMBA_027 | reverse complement strand
GAAGGTGGCGAGCGTCGCGAATTCCGTCCGCGTGAGGAAGGTGGCGAACGTCGTCCGTTCCAACGCCGCGACGAAGGCGGCGAACGCCGTCCGTTCCAGCGCCGAGACGAAGGCGGCGAGCGTCGCGAGTTCCGTCCGCGCGAAGAAGGTGGCGAACGCCGTCCCTTCCAGCGCCGAGACGAAGGTGGCGAGCGTCGCGAATTCCGTCCGCGTGAGGAAGGTGGCGAACGTCGTCCGTTCCA
>NZ_JAWRWY010001436.1:0-243 GCF_046535315.1 Paraburkholderia sp. SIMBA_027 | reverse complement strand
GATTAAAAAAGAGGCGGGTCGATGACAAAAGTTACACCGTCAGACGTGCTACGCCTGTCAGGCCTATTCGACTCCTGCAATGTATTGAATTTGCATAGTTTTGTAGGTCGAATAAGGCGTTCACGCCGCATCCGGCATGACCAACGCGCACGTTGTCAGCAATCTGATTGACATCATTTTTTCCCATTACCATTCCTCGCGCAGCTTACGCTGATATTCGACACCATCTTCCTCACACCCTTG
>NZ_JAWRWY010001435.1:0-243 GCF_046535315.1 Paraburkholderia sp. SIMBA_027 | reverse complement strand
GCAATATGGCGGAAGATCATCCCAAAGGCGGAGGACGACTTGCCCTTGCCTTTGCCTGTGTGGACGATGATCAGGCCCTTCTGATCCGTCTTGGTGGCCATGATCTTGTCACGCGCCGCCTTCTTCTTCGCCATTCTCTCGTTGTGGCGGCTATCGTCCTTTTCGGCGGTGTCTACTGGTTCTTCGCTCATTGTCTTTCCCGATGAAATGTCATGCTGTCTGTTTATGGTGTGATGGCGCGAG
>NZ_JAWRWY010001434.1:0-243 GCF_046535315.1 Paraburkholderia sp. SIMBA_027 | reverse complement strand
GGGGGGAGATCGAATCGCAGCAACATGTCGATCATCTTCGACGTTGCAAATTTTGCGGGGAGCGACCGTCTTGCCGATCTCCCCCCTTGAGGGGGAGATGTCCGGCAGGACAGAGGGGGGTGAGCCCCATGCGCCGCCTCTCAATACGGCGCGTCCACTTTCCCCGTGCTCACATACACCGTCTTCAACTCGCTATAATGCTCCAGCGCGGCGGCCGAATTCTCGCGGCCGAAGCCGGATTGC
>NZ_JAWRWY010001433.1:0-243 GCF_046535315.1 Paraburkholderia sp. SIMBA_027 | reverse complement strand
ACGGCCATCTCGAAGTGGCAGGCCAGCGCGCAGAAGTCGTCATAGCGAACGGTTCGGGCATCAGCGTGAACGGCGGTGGCTTCATCAACACCTCGCGCGCGATCCTGACGACCGGTTCACCGAACTTCGCACCCGATGGGTCACTCGCGGGCTTCAATGTGACCGGCGGCAACATCACCGTGCAGGGCGCGGGGCTAGACGGTTCGGCTGTCGATCAGGTTGATCTGCTCGCTCGCGCGGTGC
>NZ_JAWRWY010001432.1:0-243 GCF_046535315.1 Paraburkholderia sp. SIMBA_027 | reverse complement strand
CTGGCAACATATTTGTTGCAGCGCAGCAGCGGTGTCACGCGCTTGTGAAGGCCGCTTGCCAGCTTGAAAATCGGAATTGGCGTGGATTTTTTGCGGAAGGGCGAACATGAGCTACCCGCGAAACGGGTCACCCACCGCAGATGGCAGGGATCGCCGGCAATCCCGCTACCGGAACTTGAAATGGTGAAAGGAGCGAACAGACGGGCTAAAGCGCCCTTGTCGCCCAGCCGTCAGAACAGGCGC
>NZ_JAWRWY010001431.1:0-243 GCF_046535315.1 Paraburkholderia sp. SIMBA_027 | reverse complement strand
CCGACATGGAGCGCATCATCGCCGCGGCGAACCGGAGCCTCGTGGTGATCGACGAGGCTTATCAGCCGTTCGCGCAGCAAAGCTGGCTGCCGCGCGCCGATGCGTTCGACAACGTCGTCGTGATGCGCACGGTGTCCAAGCTCGGTCTGGCCGGGATCCGCCTCGGTTATCTGGTGGGCAAGCCCGCGTGGTTGACCGAATTCGACAAAGTGCGGCCGCCGTACAACACTAACGTGCTGACCC
>NZ_JAWRWY010001430.1:0-243 GCF_046535315.1 Paraburkholderia sp. SIMBA_027 | reverse complement strand
CCGAAGGTTGCCGTGGTGAAGGTGGTTACCTGATCAACAAGCATGGCGAGCGTTTCATGGAGCGTTACGCTCCGAACGCGAAAGACCTTGCCGGTCGTGATGTCGTGGCCCGTTCGATGGTCAAGGAAATCATCGCCGGTAACGGCTGTGGCCCGAATGGCGACCACGTACTGCTGAAACTCGATCACCTGGGTGAAGAAGTACTGCACAGCCGCCTGCCAGGTATCTGCGAACTGTCCAAGA
>NZ_JAWRWY010001429.1:0-243 GCF_046535315.1 Paraburkholderia sp. SIMBA_027 | reverse complement strand
ACAGCAGTTACCAAGTGGGCTTTCACGAGTCGGCCGAGGCCAACGTTGAGGCTCTTGCGCATGGTGGCGTACGTGGCAACCGGCACCTCGGCGCCAAGGGCGTGTTGAGGCATGTTGCCGCTGACGTAGACGCCAGTAAATTCGCGGCCGTCCACCTTGTAGCTGGCTAAAGCCTTGGCCACATGGTCATCGGTGCGCCGCTGCTCGTGGAATCCGTGGGAGACCGCGTGCATCCAGTCCACG
>NZ_JAWRWY010001428.1:0-243 GCF_046535315.1 Paraburkholderia sp. SIMBA_027 | reverse complement strand
AGCCCCGCCGTGTGACTGAGAATACGTTGCAATGTAACCTTTGATACATCATATTGGGATACAGGTAACTTCCAACGAACTAAGGATTTATTCACAGGTTCATCCAACGTTACAAGCCCTTTTTCTGTCAGCTGCATCAACCCCCATGCGGATACCATTTTGGAAATAGAGCCAACATTAAAGATTGTATGCGTAGTTATTGGTTTCTTGGTTTCTATATTGGCAAACCCAATGCATTGAACC
>NZ_JAWRWY010001427.1:0-243 GCF_046535315.1 Paraburkholderia sp. SIMBA_027 | reverse complement strand
AGTTGAGCGGTCTGGCGTACAGACCGTTGTCGGCGATCAGGAAAGACGCTTATACCACGACTTCTTTAATGGTTTCAAACGACTGCACATGTTGACCACATCCTCCCGACTCCGAAATGGAACAAGTTAAATCAGACGAATAGCGCGGATTCCTGATCGTTCCTAGGGTTATTCATTATCCACGTCAGCATCCGCCAAACTATCGCCTTTATTTGCGCCGCGCGTCTTGGTTCGCTCGCGCTG
>NZ_JAWRWY010001426.1:0-243 GCF_046535315.1 Paraburkholderia sp. SIMBA_027 | reverse complement strand
GCACGCGAACGGCATCTCTCACGCGGCAAGTTGCTCGCGCGGGACCGGATCGAGGCGCTTCTCGATCCCGGCAGCCCATTTCTCGAATTTTCGCAATTCGCAGCTTATGAGGTCTATGACGAACCCGTTCCCGCCGCCGGCATCGTCACCGGCATCGGCCGGGTCTCGGGTCGTGAGTGCGTCATCGTCGCCAATGATGCGACGGTAAAAGGCGGCACCTATTATCCACTGACCGTCAAGAAA
>NZ_JAWRWY010001425.1:0-243 GCF_046535315.1 Paraburkholderia sp. SIMBA_027 | reverse complement strand
ACCCGCTGAAGAACGCCCCGCACACGGTCGAAGACCTGGTCGGCGAATGGGATCGCCCCTATTCGCGCGAACAGGCCTGCTTCCCGCCCGGCGCCTTCCGCGTCGACAAATACTGGTCGCCGGTTAACCGCGTCGATAACGTCTTCGGCGACCGCAACCTGATCTGCACCTGCCCGCCGCTCGAAGACTACGCCGAAGCGGCCGAATAAGGTCTGCACAACGAAACGCCCGGCTTGGTCCGGG
>NZ_JAWRWY010001424.1:0-243 GCF_046535315.1 Paraburkholderia sp. SIMBA_027 | reverse complement strand
CCCCAATAGCCGAAGCTCAGTGACACCGATGGTCCCCACCACGCGGGCCAGCGGTAGTACGGATACGCGACGGGGTAACACGCAGGCACGACGAAGATGGGCGCGGCTGGTGCGATATAGGTGTTCGTCGATGCAGTTACATCGGGCGCGGCCGCACCGGTCGCGGCTGCGTCGGTCATCGAGAAAGAATATTGCTGCTGCGGCGCTGTCGCCGGCACTTCGCCGTGCGGAACGTAGACGTAG
>NZ_JAWRWY010001423.1:0-243 GCF_046535315.1 Paraburkholderia sp. SIMBA_027 | reverse complement strand
ATGTAACGCTGCAGGCTTCATCAGGCGTGCTCACACTACGGTATACCGGGAGCGGGCGCCGCTTATTCCCAAAGCTGCCAGGGGTGTAGAAAAAACATGATGCATTGGCGACCGCGTCGCCCAGCAAGTTGCTGGTGCAGATCAACGGCATCAGGTCACTCCATCGCTGGCCACACATTCATCACCGCTGCGCGGCACATCGTTGGAATAGACAGGCCCACTCTCCGGCTTTTCTGTCAGATG
>NZ_JAWRWY010001422.1:0-243 GCF_046535315.1 Paraburkholderia sp. SIMBA_027 | reverse complement strand
CCCGATGCCAACGGAAAACAGGTCAAGCACACTCAATGCCATTAGGGGACCTCGGGCGAGGCGTACTCCCGCATGGCGTCCAGGATCCAGCGTCCCAGGAAGTCGGCAAAGGATGCCCGCGGGAAGACCCGGTAGCTCTCCTCGCCTGTCTTCCACAGCAACACGGGGATGTGCGCCAGCTCGGTGGCCAGAGCAGTTCCGGCCTTGAAGACCCGCGGGTGCAAGTCCAAGGAACAGGTCTTC
>NZ_JAWRWY010001421.1:0-243 GCF_046535315.1 Paraburkholderia sp. SIMBA_027 | reverse complement strand
ATCTTCCGCTTCGCCTCCGCTGCGGCGGCGGCGCTGATCATCGGGCCGACGTCGGTCGCTTCAGTTCGCGGCTCACCCGCCTTCAAGCCCGCCGTCCGGGCGACGAAGGATTCGAGGAAGGAATCGAAAACTGCGCGTTGCACCAGGATCCGCTGGGCACCGATGCAATTCTGGCCCGCTGCCCAGAACGCGCCGGACACGCTGGCTTGAACGGCAGCCGGGATGTCGGCGTCGTCGAAAACG
>NZ_JAWRWY010001420.1:0-243 GCF_046535315.1 Paraburkholderia sp. SIMBA_027 | reverse complement strand
CCTGCACTCGCCCGTCGTTGCGTGGCGATTTCTTCCAGGCGGCGGATGGACCGCGCATCGAGTAAAACGACGCGCCCGGTGCGCTTCGCGCGTCGCATGGTGCACCCTCAGCCCTGCCCTGCACCTAACTCACCGCCGTGATCCGGACGCGCGTAGTACGCAAGAAACATGTCGGCGGCCGTTTCCGCGACCTTCTGCTGTTCCTGCGCGCCCAGCGGCGGCTGGCCCATCGTCACCTGCGGC
>NZ_JAWRWY010001419.1:0-243 GCF_046535315.1 Paraburkholderia sp. SIMBA_027 | reverse complement strand
CGAGGTTTCAACGGCAACCTCGTCGTCGGTGCCCTGATGCACGCGCCCGCCTGCACCGGAATATTCACCCTCGGTGTTTTCCCGGATGCAGAGAATGTCGAACCCATCCGCTTTCAGCGGGCCCTGCACACCGGGCAGAAGCCGATGAGGGCGGATATTGGCATATTGCACGAAAGCCTTGCGGATCGGCAGCAGCAGGCCGTGCAGCGATACGGAATCCGGCACCTCCGCCGGCCAGCCGAC
>NZ_JAWRWY010001418.1:0-243 GCF_046535315.1 Paraburkholderia sp. SIMBA_027 | reverse complement strand
ATAATCATCTCTTTCTGAGGCTTCCTTTCTTGGCTGAGGGCGACTTATTTCTTTAGTACCTGGAGTCACATAATGACCCGTTCCTAAGTAGGTTGTAAGCTCTGCATTTACATCAGAAGCACTTGCATTAATGTTATGAAGTATTCTTTTTTTAATCAATTGAATAATATCTCCACTGTCTTGAAAAACAATTGAATAGTACATTTTAATCCCTGATTTTTCATGATAAAAAAAGCGTATGAT
>NZ_JAWRWY010001417.1:0-243 GCF_046535315.1 Paraburkholderia sp. SIMBA_027 | reverse complement strand
AGCAACGTCTGGCCAAACTGGATCAGCGTCTCCACGGCCGTGACGGCCCGTTGATGCATGACACTGAACCGATACGGCGGCACCTCTTGCGCCAGCAAACGCCCGGCACCGCCGGCGGCCGCGCCCTGGCCAAAAGCCGACAGCAGGTCCTTGGGGTCCAGCGGTTTGGCGAACAGCCCCAGCGACAACGGTTTGCCATCCAGCGTGCGGTTATTACGCAGGTTGCGCAGCCGTGATTCGACG
>NZ_JAWRWY010001416.1:0-243 GCF_046535315.1 Paraburkholderia sp. SIMBA_027 | reverse complement strand
GGTTTATTGATCGGGATATTATTCTCGAAATTGTTCTTAATGTTATTAAGTAAGTCCATGACACTGGGTGGTGAAATTCCTTTTAGTATATCTGCACAAGCCATCATTCAGCTTATTATTGTGTTCGGAATCATCTTTGTAATGCTGGGAATGAAAAACTATAGAGTTGTGAAAAAAACACAACTAATTAATATGTTGAATGCTTCGAAAGCAAAGCCCTCACCTCCAAAATATAATTATACA
>NZ_JAWRWY010001415.1:0-243 GCF_046535315.1 Paraburkholderia sp. SIMBA_027 | reverse complement strand
CGATCGAGCTGGCGCCGTCGGCGGCCGCCGCGAGCATGACGCTCAGCAATCCCGGCGGACAGCCGATCTACGGCCAGGTCCGCACCTATCGCTGGACGCAGCAAAACGGCGACGACGTGATGATGCCGACCGACATGCTCGCCGCGTCGCCGCCGCTGCTGCAGATCGGCGCGAACGCCGAGCAGCTGATCCGGCTCGTGCGCAGGGGCCGCGGCGCGCCGCCCGCCGAGGAAAGCTATCGCG
>NZ_JAWRWY010001414.1:0-243 GCF_046535315.1 Paraburkholderia sp. SIMBA_027 | reverse complement strand
CTACAGGATATAGAACATTTTTAGTGAATGCAGGGCAGATTAATAATAAAGGGATAGAAGTACAATTAAATGGTACTCCATTAAAAACAAATGATTTTAGATGGGATATCAATGTAAACTGGTCTAAGAATGAGAATGAAGTAATTAAATTAAATGGAAATTCTCAAAATTACCTAATGGCAACCTATCAGAATGGAGTATCTCTTAACGCACGTGTAGGAGAATCTTTTGGGGCTTTAGTAG
>NZ_JAWRWY010001413.1:0-243 GCF_046535315.1 Paraburkholderia sp. SIMBA_027 | reverse complement strand
ATTATAAAACAGTAAGTGTTCTGCTTGGGCACTCTAATATTAGTACGACATTAAATCTCTATGTTCATCCTAATATGGAACAGAAAAAGAAAGCGATTGAGCAGATGTTTAAAGCTTTGAGATAATTGCTTAATTTTGCCAAATTATTAATAAGATGAAAATAGAGAAAACTTTAAATATTTGTATCTTATTTGTATCATTTAAATGTAACTAATTGATATTCAGTATTAGTTATTTTTGAAT
>NZ_JAWRWY010001412.1:0-243 GCF_046535315.1 Paraburkholderia sp. SIMBA_027 | reverse complement strand
CGAAAAAAACGGCGGCGATGACGAGCAGGGTGAGGCCGAGCCGCTTGTTGCCCGCGCGAATCTGCTCGGGCGTTCGTCTTTCTTGTGGATTCCGGTTCATCTGAAACTTCGCTGAAACTCGATTCCGCGCCCGCCGCGCCTGCCTGCGCGGCAGGCAGCGGCGGAACGCTGGGTGAAACTTATTCGACGTGCGGCGGTTGCTCGAACGTGTGGAACGGAGTTCAGACGTGTGCTCTTCCGATC
>NZ_JAWRWY010001411.1:0-243 GCF_046535315.1 Paraburkholderia sp. SIMBA_027 | reverse complement strand
ACAGCAGCTGCTGTGCAAGGCCGGAGATCAGTAGCAGCAGTATGGGTCCGTGAATCCACCGGCCAATAAGTTCTGCCGCCAATGCGCACAGTGCCGTCAATGCAAGCAGCACGGGCACGGAGGGGGCGCTTCCACCTGAGAGGAGGTGGGCTACCAAGCCCAAAGCGACCGCTACCGGTCCCGCTACCCAGCTCCACTTCTCCTGCACAGCACTCGGACCCATCGCCATCCTCTCCTCCACAC
>NZ_JAWRWY010001410.1:0-243 GCF_046535315.1 Paraburkholderia sp. SIMBA_027 | reverse complement strand
CAATGATGCTGGATCTGTATCACGCCCAGATCGGTGAGGGAAACCTCATCGAATTGATTATCAAGGCCCAACAGTGGGTTGGAGAAATTCAAGTTGCCGACGTCCCGGGCCGATTCGAACCCGGGACGGGGGAAATCCGGTACCCCGCTGTCGCCAAGGTATTGGCCGGCATTGGTTATGAAGGCGTCGTCGGTCTTGAGGCCGCGGCAGCAGGGGGGCCCGGGATCGAATCAAGCGATCATG
>NZ_JAWRWY010001409.1:0-243 GCF_046535315.1 Paraburkholderia sp. SIMBA_027 | reverse complement strand
ATGCCTCCTAGAAAGACGCCCGCCCAAAAGAAACTGCCATCGCGTCTACCGGTGAGCAGATCGACGCAAAGACGCCGCGAATTACTGACCACCGCAGCCGACATGTTCCTGGCGCGCGGCTACGACGGCGTCACCCTGGATGAGATCGTTGCCGAAGTAGGCGGCTCCAAATCCAACGTCTATAAGCACTTCAAGGGCAAAGAGGGTCTCTTCATCGCTGCGCTTGAAAATCTTGGCAGCGAG
>NZ_JAWRWY010001408.1:0-243 GCF_046535315.1 Paraburkholderia sp. SIMBA_027 | reverse complement strand
GACGGGGTCCCGTACACGGCGAAGGACAGCTTCCTCGTGAAAGGGCTTACCGCCGCAGCCGGCTCACCTGCCTTCAAGGAACTCGTCGCGCAGAAGGACGCCTTCACCATCGAGCGGTTGCGCGCAGGCGGGGCAGTCCTGATCGGCCTGACGAATATGCCCCCCATGGCCAACGGCGGGATGCAGCGCGGGGTCTATGGCAGGGCGGAAAGCCCGTACAACGGCGAATTTCTTACTTCAGCC
>NZ_JAWRWY010001407.1:0-243 GCF_046535315.1 Paraburkholderia sp. SIMBA_027 | reverse complement strand
CAAAAGGAATTTTTTTAAGAACTCTCTTTTTAAAATAACTGCATCATAGCCTCCTGAAAAAGGAGGTTATTTTGGCGAAAGGGAAAGTTTTTTCTGAAAATTAATCTTATATTACTTCAACAATTCTTAGTATGAAAATTCTTATTATAGAAGATGAACCTGAACTCAGGAATATCGTGCAAAACTTCCTGGAAGCTGAGCATTTTATTGTAGAGCATGCCTCTGACTATACATCCGGGCTTG
>NZ_JAWRWY010001406.1:0-243 GCF_046535315.1 Paraburkholderia sp. SIMBA_027 | reverse complement strand
GATGATTATGATGCTTCCTCCTCATAAGATCCGGACCTTTATCCATAATAGCCCCGATATGGAAGGGTTCTACTGCCATTTTTCCAATGAATTTATTGCAGAGGGGCCCGGGCTTAAATACCTTCAGGAGATACTGAATTACGCTGATATTATCTATGATCCCACTCTGTTTCTCGATCAGGAACACCGGGAGAGAATTTTTGTAATCCTTCAGCAGATGGAGGAACTTTACCGTCATAATCA
>NZ_JAWRWY010001405.1:0-243 GCF_046535315.1 Paraburkholderia sp. SIMBA_027 | reverse complement strand
GAGCAGCGGAATATTGTCACGAACGCGGATAGTCTGCTGGCAATGCGGACAGTGCGAACGCGGTAGCGCAAGGCTTATTTTTGACTGCGTACTCGGCGTTTCACCATGAAACTCCGCCATTTGTTGGCGCAGCATGATGGGGTAACGCCAAATCACCACATTCAAAAAACTGCCGATGATCAATCCTCCGACGGTTGCCAGTATGGGCATCGCCGCGGGGTATTGCTGAAAAACATCAAAAAG
>NZ_JAWRWY010001404.1:0-244 GCF_046535315.1 Paraburkholderia sp. SIMBA_027 | reverse complement strand
ACCCTCACGCCCCTGCTCAAGCGGCTGGAGGCGGCGGGCCTGGTCAGCCGGACTCGCGCCCAGGACGATGAACGCCAGGTGATCGTCACCTTGACGAAACAAGGGCGCGACCTGCGCAACCAGGCCGAAGCGGTGCCTCACGCCGTCGCCGCCGCGGCCCAGTGCTCGCTGGAAGAGGCGCAGGGCACCATGCGCGCGTTGCACGAATTGCGGGAAAAGCTGGTCAGCAGTCTTTGATTGTTAG
>NZ_JAWRWY010001403.1:0-244 GCF_046535315.1 Paraburkholderia sp. SIMBA_027 | reverse complement strand
ACATCCGCAAGATAGGTCAGCAGCTTGGTAGCGCGGTCCTGACGCTTGACCTGCGCGAACAGTTCCGGCGTCGAATCGATGAAGCGGGTCGTATAGGTGTTGTTGAGGAAACTCGGATGGCCGATGATGGCTTCGAGGAAGGTCAGGTTGGTGGCGACGCCGCGGATACGGAACTCGCGCAGCGCGCGGTCCATGCGGGAAATCGCTTCCGACGGGTTCGGCGCCCAGGCCGTGACCTTCACCA
>NZ_JAWRWY010001402.1:0-244 GCF_046535315.1 Paraburkholderia sp. SIMBA_027 | reverse complement strand
CCCCCAATATAGATTTCTCCGATTATTCCTGTAGGGACAGGTTTCTGCCGATCATTCAGTATATAAATAACAGTATTTTGAAGTGGATATCCAATAGGAGCATTTGCTGATTTTAATTTTGTATCTGGCTCTATAACATAATATGTAGCATCGACACAACATTCCGTTGGACCATAGAGATTAACAATAGTAGTCTTTGGATATTTTTTATGTAATAAATTTACTGTTTTTGTTTGCAGCTGCT
>NZ_JAWRWY010001401.1:0-244 GCF_046535315.1 Paraburkholderia sp. SIMBA_027 | reverse complement strand
CTGCCTCAATTGGACGGCTGCCGGCAAGACCAGCGCCGAAATCGCCGATATCCTCGGCCTCTCCGAGCATACGGTGAACCACTATCTGAACCGCGCGACGAAGAAGCTCGATACCGTCAACCGCACGCAGGCGGTCGCCAAAGCGCTGCGCATCGGACTGATCAAATAGCCTGCCGAAAAAATCATCACCGAGCTTCAAAGATGGGCAGCGCAATCAGCCGCTGTCCTTTTCGCGGGCATCGCC
>NZ_JAWRWY010001400.1:0-244 GCF_046535315.1 Paraburkholderia sp. SIMBA_027 | reverse complement strand
AGCAGCGAGATCGACAGGAAGCCCGGCCGATGCGCGACGTCGAGCGCCAACAGCAGCGCGAGCGTCAACAGCGGCCATACGAGCGGATGGCGAAGCAATGTGCGTAGCCGCATCATGACCGGCCTCCCGCGATCAGTTGGTACACGTGTTCCTCCGACGCGTCGTCGCCGCTCAGCTCGGCGACCTTGCGCCGGTCGCGCAGCACCGCGATCCGGTGGCTCACGCGCACGACTTCGCTGATCTC
>NZ_JAWRWY010001399.1:0-244 GCF_046535315.1 Paraburkholderia sp. SIMBA_027 | reverse complement strand
ATACAGCAAGGTCGCCAAATCGGGCTTCGGCGCGTTGGGAGGCATCAGCTACGGCACGCGCCAGGTCACGGATGCGGTCGACACGCATCGCGGCCTGAATACCGGCAGCGCCATCGGCAGCGTGGCCGGCAATGTCCTGATCGACGCGGGATCGTCATTGGCCGTGATCGGCAGCGACGTGCTGGCCCGCCAGGGCAACATCGCCCTGACCGGCCGCGACATCCGCATCGCCGGCGGCGCCGAT
>NZ_JAWRWY010001398.1:0-244 GCF_046535315.1 Paraburkholderia sp. SIMBA_027 | reverse complement strand
GGAGCGAGTCGGCACCGACCTTGCACTGGCACGTCGATGACGCATTGCGTCGCACGCTGGAAAGGACACGGCTGGGCAGACGGGTGCTGTGTACGGATCGGCACAACTGGAGTACAGGGCGTATCGTCCACGCCTTCCGGGGGCAGTGGAATGTCGAGGAGTTGTTCCGCCGGGCGAAGAAAGGGGGCGTGGTTCCCTGGGGCCCGTCGCACCAGTGGGCCGACGGATCGCTGCGGCTGCACAC
>NZ_JAWRWY010001397.1:0-244 GCF_046535315.1 Paraburkholderia sp. SIMBA_027 | reverse complement strand
CCCCTCATGCGATATAACGACCTCAGTACGGGAAATGATGCCAAGCCGTATTTGATTCACGACCGGGTCTCGGAGCACCACCTCTAGCCATCACCCGGCCCGTGCGCTAGGCGTGGGCGTGAGACCGTCTCCACTTCGCGGCTGCCTGAAGCGCGGCTTTGACAACGTCTGGAGTGGCTGGCTTTTCGATCGTCAGCAGACCATCGACCTCCTCGTTCAGCTCAGGACTGCCGGTCACAAAAAC
>NZ_JAWRWY010001396.1:0-244 GCF_046535315.1 Paraburkholderia sp. SIMBA_027 | reverse complement strand
CCCATGGCATCTGGACGAACCACAGAGAAATGGCAAACGTGAGCAAAATAAGCAAAATCGCCCGCGGTTTGACGCCGCGCGGCATCGCATGATGTTTCTGCCAGAAACGTAGATAGCTGCCAAACCATGAGCGGTACAGCAACCAGGCGTGAAAGCGCGGGGAAGAACGGGCAAAGCACCAGGCCGCCAGCAGGATAAACGGCGTCGTCGGTAATACCGGTAATACCACGCCCAGCGTACCCAG
>NZ_JAWRWY010001395.1:0-244 GCF_046535315.1 Paraburkholderia sp. SIMBA_027 | reverse complement strand
CCTTCGACACCTCCATTTCCAATCTGGGACTGGACTACATCGACCTCTACCTCATCCACTGGCCGTGCGCCGGCAGGGGACTCTTCGTCGAGACCTACAAAGCCATGGAGACGCTTTATCGCGAGGGCAAGGTACGCGCGATCGGCGTCTCTAACTTCCAGCCAGGACATCTTGAAGAGCTCATGCAAAAGGCCGAAGTGGTCCCAGCCGTCAATCAAGTCGAGCTGCATCCATGGTTGCAGCA
>NZ_JAWRWY010001394.1:0-244 GCF_046535315.1 Paraburkholderia sp. SIMBA_027 | reverse complement strand
CGAGCACGCGAACCCGATCAACCGCGTGCTGATCCGCGTGTACCGGCCGCTGCTCGAAGCGACGCTGCGGCGCCCGTGGTTCGCGATCGGTGTTGCCGTCGTCGCGCTGTTGCTGACGGCCGTGCCGGTGGCGCGGCTCGGCGGCGAGTTCATGCCGCCGCTCGACGAGGGCGACCTGCTGTATATGCCGACCGCATTGCCGGGCATCTCGGCCGACAAGGCGAGCGAGCTGCTGCAGCAGACC
>NZ_JAWRWY010001393.1:0-244 GCF_046535315.1 Paraburkholderia sp. SIMBA_027 | reverse complement strand
GCAATGACATAAGGAGGGACGTCCTGCGCCACACCGGAGCAGCCGCCAACCATCACGTGCGCACCAATGATGCAGAACTGATGGACTGCGGTCATGCCGCCGATGATCGCGAAGTCGTCAACCGATACGTGACCCGCCAGCGTTGCGTTGTTGGCGAGAATACAGCGGTTACCTACCGTACAATCGTGCGCAATGTGCGCGTTGATCATCAGTAAGTTGTCGCTGCCCACCTTCGTCAATCCAC
>NZ_JAWRWY010001392.1:0-244 GCF_046535315.1 Paraburkholderia sp. SIMBA_027 | reverse complement strand
AGGTTGCTGCCATCGCGTTTTCGGCGCCGCTGCTGGCCGCCTTGCTGCTGGCCGCGGGGCCGGCGGCGCAGGCGCTGTGGCTGCGGTGCCTGCCCTACCTGGGCGCCGTGCTGGCGACACTGTTCGCCGCCAGCACTGTGGTGAGCGTGTCCTACTTCGCCACTTTCTCGCGTTCGATCGACATCTTCGTGTTCGGCCTGATGGACGACGACACCCGTGCCATCCTGGCAACGCTGTGGCACGG
>NZ_JAWRWY010001391.1:0-244 GCF_046535315.1 Paraburkholderia sp. SIMBA_027 | reverse complement strand
CCGGACGCGCGCATCACCAAGGTCGGCTGCATGCTGATGCGGGTGAATGCCAACAACACTGTGGAAGTCCGCTTCCTGCGTCTGCTGACACAGAAGGAACTCAACAAGATCTTCGTCTACAGCACGCATCCGGCGCATCGCGACTACGTCCTCGACGTTCGCGGCTGATCGAGCTGCAGGACCTGAAAAGAGAAAAGCCCGCGAGATGATCGCGGGCTTTTTCGTTTAGTGGAAGAGGACGCTC
>NZ_JAWRWY010001390.1:0-244 GCF_046535315.1 Paraburkholderia sp. SIMBA_027 | reverse complement strand
AGGCAGCGGCTGGCGGGCATGCTCTGCGGCACCTGCGCGGATCTTGGTGTCGAGCGGATTGACGCCGCTCGCCTTGATGCGCACCAGCACTTCGCCTGCACCCGGTTTCGGGCGGGCGATCTCGGCCAGGCGGAACGGTGCATTGTGGTTTTCGAGGATCAGGGCTTTCATCGTGTTCATATCGGTCACTCCGTTTTCGATGAGCGGATGATCCTCCCAACACGATTGAATGAAAATCAAAGAT
>NZ_JAWRWY010001389.1:0-244 GCF_046535315.1 Paraburkholderia sp. SIMBA_027 | reverse complement strand
CCCGGGCATCCGCTCCCGCGAAGGGCGCAAGGCGCACGCCTTGGCGATTTCGCTCAAGGCCATGGTCGCGCCAGGCGCCTTGCCGTTTGACGCCTGCGACCTGGCCAGCCAGCTCATGGATTTGGTGCTGGACAACCGCTGGAACCTGCCCCAGCCACAGTGTGATCTGCCGACGAATATCGTCGCCGCTCCCACGCCTCGGGCTGGCGCAGGGATGGACTATGACACCTGGACGGTTTCTTTC
>NZ_JAWRWY010001388.1:0-244 GCF_046535315.1 Paraburkholderia sp. SIMBA_027 | reverse complement strand
CTGGAACACCATGCCGATCCGTGCGCGCAGCAGCGAAATATCGCGCTTGGAGGTCAGCAGGTTTTCGCCGTCCATCAGGATCTCGCCCTCGGCACGCTGCTCCGGATAGAGCGCGTACATCTTGTTGAGGGTGCGCAGCAGCGTGGACTTGCCGCAACCCGACGGGCCGATGAACGCGGTCACCTTGCCTTCGGGAATGTGCAGATTGATATTCTTCAGCGCGTGATACTTGCCGTAGAAGAAG
>NZ_JAWRWY010001387.1:0-244 GCF_046535315.1 Paraburkholderia sp. SIMBA_027 | reverse complement strand
CCCACCGCGCAGTGCGTGGAGCTGGACTTCTTCGAACGCGTGATCGCCCTGGCCAAGCAGTACGACGTGCTGGTCATCCACGACCTGGCGTATGCCGACATCGTCTACGAC
Organism: Paraburkholderia sp. SIMBA_027; assembly: GCF_046535315.1. Taxonomy (NCBI): domain Bacteria; kingdom Pseudomonadati; phylum Pseudomonadota; class Betaproteobacteria; order Burkholderiales; family Burkholderiaceae; genus Paraburkholderia; species Paraburkholderia sp. SIMBA_027. Next base: position 133 of record NZ_JAWRWY010001387.1, on the reverse strand, counting down.
GGCTGGAAAGCCCCGTCGATCATGCAGGTGCCGGGTGCCAAGGACATTGCGGTGGAGTTCTTCACCCTGTCCAAGAGCTACAACATGGCCGGCTGGCGCATTGGTTTCATGGTGGGTAACCCGGAACTGGTCA
>NZ_JAWRWY010001386.1:0-244 GCF_046535315.1 Paraburkholderia sp. SIMBA_027 | reverse complement strand
AACGCAAGTCGATCGATGCCAGCGTCGACGGCACCATGTCCCGGCTGTTCACCACGGTGACGGGTTCGCGCGAACTCGTGTCGAAAGCGCGCGGCGTGCTGGTGTTCCCGTCGGTGCTGCAAGCAGGCTTCATCGTCGGCGGCCAGTATGGCGAAGGCGCGCTGCGCGTGGGCGGCGGCACGGTCGGCTACTACAGCACGGTTTCCGGTTCGCTCGGTCTGCAGGCCGGTGCGCAGTCGAAGGC
>NZ_JAWRWY010001385.1:0-244 GCF_046535315.1 Paraburkholderia sp. SIMBA_027 | reverse complement strand
CCGTCCGCCAATGGATGGCTTGCCCAAGACCCAGCCGCTGCGCCCATCGCAGGTGCGGCAGAACGTCACCGCAAAACGCATGCTGATGCGATTGGTCCAAGGGGACAGTCCGCCCACCGCGCCCATGAATATCGTGGACCGGCTTGCGGGAAGTCCTTACGCCAATCCCACCATCCAGGTGGCAGGAGTGGACGCCTCCTCCCGGAAAACGATCGACGTCGCCCTGCATCTGGCCGAAGTCATG
>NZ_JAWRWY010001384.1:0-245 GCF_046535315.1 Paraburkholderia sp. SIMBA_027 | reverse complement strand
GCGTCCAAGCTAGAGAGCCCGACGGAGCGCTTGGCGCGGCCCCAGGGTGGTCAACGATTGCCTTGCCGACTAGAAAACACGTAGGTCGCGACCATGGCAACTGCAGCCGTCAGTGCCAGTACCGCCACCAGATGATTGCTGAAAAGCGCAGTAACAGCTGTGATGAAGAACAGGCAAGCCGCCGTAAGCGTCAAGAGCTTCATTGGTCGCCACAATGCGCGAAAACATCGTCGCGGGCCATGACG
>NZ_JAWRWY010001383.1:0-245 GCF_046535315.1 Paraburkholderia sp. SIMBA_027 | reverse complement strand
GTTCCGGCGGTGTAACCCTGCACGCCCTGCGCCAGATCTTCCCAGCTCTTGAGAATGGGGTCGACCCATTCCCATGCCGCTTCCACTTCGTCGCGGCGCATGAACAGCGTCTGGTTGGAACGGATGGTATCCATCAGCAGGCGTTCATAAGCGTCCGGGCTGCGCACGTTGAAGGCTTCGGCAAAGCTCATGTCCAGCGACACCTGTCGCAGGCGCATGCCGCCCGGGCCGGGGTCCTTGATCAG
>NZ_JAWRWY010001382.1:0-245 GCF_046535315.1 Paraburkholderia sp. SIMBA_027 | reverse complement strand
TGGCTGCACGGCTCGAGCGTCACGTATACGGTGGAGCCTGCGACGTCATGGCCGCGCGCCCGCGCGTCCGTCAGCGCCTGCACCTCCGCGTGGTCCTGGCCGGCCGGCTGCGTGAAGCCTTCGCCGATGACGTGGCCGTCCTTGACGATCACGCAGCCGACGCGCGGGTTCGGCGCGGTCGTATACATGCCGCGCGCCGCGAGCGTCAGCGCGCGCTGCATGTGGGCGAAATCGGTATCCGAGAA
>NZ_JAWRWY010001381.1:0-245 GCF_046535315.1 Paraburkholderia sp. SIMBA_027 | reverse complement strand
CGGAGGTAAGGGTCAGCCCCATGGAACACCCGAAAAGAATTCGATGACGTGCAAACGAGTTTGAGGAAATTTAGTTCCACGACAAAAACCGGTGGAACTGGAAGGAGGTGCACAGCCTGTCAGGCTTCCACCTTCACGTCCGTCAGCGGCCTCGAGCAGCAGGCGAGAATATAACCTTCCTCGATTTCTTCATCGAGAATACCGCCATTGTGGTTCATCTCCACCTCGCCGGAAAGTTTCAGCAC
>NZ_JAWRWY010001380.1:0-245 GCF_046535315.1 Paraburkholderia sp. SIMBA_027 | reverse complement strand
CCACGACATGCTGCTGATCGTGGACGACATCCAGGTCGGCTGCGGCCGCACCGGCACCTTCTTCAGCTTCGAGGCCGCCGGCATCCGCCCGGACATCATCACGCTGTCCAAGTCGCTGTCGGGCTTCGGCCTGCCGATGTCGCTGGTGCTGATGAAGCCCGAGCTGGACGTCTGGAAACCCGGCGCCCACAGCGGCACTTTCCGCGGCAATAACCTGGCGTTCGTCACCGCCACCCAGGCGCTGG
>NZ_JAWRWY010001379.1:0-245 GCF_046535315.1 Paraburkholderia sp. SIMBA_027 | reverse complement strand
CTGGAATGGGCCGCGGCGCAGGGCATCGCCACCGCGGCCCTTTACCACAAGGACTACGCCAGCCGCGAGGCCTTCGACGCCGCGCTGGCCGCTGAAATCGACCTGCACGCGCCGGATTACGTCATTCTGGCCGGCTTCATGCGGGTGCTGACCCCGGGCTTCGTCAACCGCTACAGCGGCCGGCTCGTCAACATCCATCCGTCGCTGCTGCCGGCGTTTCCGGGGCTGCACACCCACGCGCAGGC
>NZ_JAWRWY010001378.1:0-245 GCF_046535315.1 Paraburkholderia sp. SIMBA_027 | reverse complement strand
GATGCGTATTCCGACTGTGGAGTTCCGGCTCTGAATCCCGTAGGTGCACTCACTTCCAATTCAGCACAGGTTTCATGGACAGTTCCGGCAAATACGCAGGCAGCAAGTTATGATATATATTACAGCACCACCAATACGGCACCTACAAGTACTACTACGCCAAATATTACAGGAATTACAGGAACTTCTGCTACAATTGGCAGCTTATCATTTACGACAACTTATTATTATTGGGTAAGAACGAA
>NZ_JAWRWY010001377.1:0-245 GCF_046535315.1 Paraburkholderia sp. SIMBA_027 | reverse complement strand
CATGGCACGGCTGGCCTGGTGGGTGGACGCGGAGACGGCGCCACCGGCATACAGCGGCAGGCTGAATTCGACACCGATGGTGTTGGTGTCAGAGCGCTGGTTGTAGGTGTTGCCGCTGTCGGACTCCTGGCGACGCGAGCTGGCATACGCGGTGATCTTCGGCAAATGCCCGGCGCGGTTGCGTTCCACCTCATAATGCGCCACCTCGACCGCCTGGCGCTGGGATGCCAGCGTGGGGTTATTGC
>NZ_JAWRWY010001376.1:0-245 GCF_046535315.1 Paraburkholderia sp. SIMBA_027 | reverse complement strand
CGGACAGTCTACCGTCCAGGGTCCGACAGGATAGGAACGTGCGCGGCACGTGCCTCTACGCCGCCCCGGTTGCCAAGAGGTCCAAAGCGAACTGCAGATCTTCCGGATATTCGCTGGTGACTTCCACCCATTCGCCGGTGCGCGGGTGGGTAAAGCCAAGCTGGCGGGCGTGCAGCCACTGACGTGTGAGGCCCAAAGTCGCAGCGAGGCGGGGGTCCGCCCCGTAGGTTAGATCACCGGCACAG
>NZ_JAWRWY010001375.1:0-245 GCF_046535315.1 Paraburkholderia sp. SIMBA_027 | reverse complement strand
CTAGCGTCTGCAGTCCATACTCCACTGCGCCAAACGCCACCACGACCTGCCGCCGTTCGCGGCTCGGGTGCAGCTGACGCATCGTTAGCACAGTCTTGCCGTCAGTCTGCTCATCGAATGTCACCACCATGTAGAAGCCGTTGGGATCACCGTCCTCCCCGCCATAGTCGATGACGATGCGGTCGTTTGGTACGATCTGGATGAACCGCATCAAGCTGGGAAAGCGCTGCTCCTTGCCTTCGAAC
>NZ_JAWRWY010001374.1:0-245 GCF_046535315.1 Paraburkholderia sp. SIMBA_027 | reverse complement strand
AGAGCTTATTTAGAAGTTAGACCAAACACTTTGTCAAGCAAGCTACTTCAAGGGCAAAGGGGATCACTGACAAGGTTAGCAATAAATAAAATTTTAGAGAAGTATAGCAAAAAGGCTCAACTTGATTATATTGTCACACCCCACATGGCTCGGCATACGTTTTGTACGAACTTGATTAAGAGTGGTGTTGATCCCAAAACGGTCTGCTTATTGAGCGGCCACAGTTCTGTTGATGTAGTATATCG
>NZ_JAWRWY010001373.1:0-245 GCF_046535315.1 Paraburkholderia sp. SIMBA_027 | reverse complement strand
CATAAAAATAAAGCTTGGATTTTGTGACAAAAAATGTCAAAAAACTTATTATCCACCTTCTTATTTCAAAATTAAAAATGGATTTGCCTATCCTAGAAAAGCTTTTAAAATTGAAGATATCCTTTCTTATCGGAAAGCAACAATATTTAAAATTATAGATTAAAATATTAAATCGAACTTATATTAATCAACAAAAGATAATATCATTAACACTACAATCTGAAACTAACATCTTTTCTAACTAG
>NZ_JAWRWY010001372.1:0-245 GCF_046535315.1 Paraburkholderia sp. SIMBA_027 | reverse complement strand
CGATCAGGCCCAGATACATGCCGGGCGTATCGGGTGCTGCCTGTTTCTGGGCCGCGGCGTCCATCAATGCCGCACGCTCGGCTTGCGGGCCAACACCGTACCCGCTTTCCTTGAACGCCGAACATGCGCAGAGCAGGCCAGCCATCGCCACCATGCCGGCCACTTTCGCGACTTCATCGATGCGTTTCATTTTCCGTCCTTTCCCTTCCCTGCATCAGTGCTGCGCCTGGTTCAGCGCACGCAGC
>NZ_JAWRWY010001371.1:0-245 GCF_046535315.1 Paraburkholderia sp. SIMBA_027 | reverse complement strand
GCCGATTGTTGCCGCAGTGCCGGCGAGGTGGACGAAGACAACATCCGGTGCATAGCTGCGAAGGAGGTCCCGGTACCGGCGTTTCAGCGCGGAGCAGGCAACAATCGGCGGGACTCCCGCGCCGCCGTCGTCCTTCCCTGCAAGCAACTGCCCTAGCCGGGCTAGCCACGGCTCCCGGTCCGTGTCCGTCAGCGGATCCCCGGCGGCCATCTTTTGCTTGTTGGCTGCAGGGTGGAAATCATCCC
>NZ_JAWRWY010001370.1:0-245 GCF_046535315.1 Paraburkholderia sp. SIMBA_027 | reverse complement strand
AGCAGCCGAACGATCCGGGCGAAATCACCAATGAAGTGACGCCGATTAAAGTGGGCGACACCCTTTACCTGTGTACCGCTCACCAGCGCCTGTTTGCGCTCGATGCCGCCAGCGGCAAAGAGAAATGGCATTACGATCCTGAGCTGAAAACTAACGAGTCTTTCCAGCACGTAACCTGCCGTGGCGTCTCTTATCATGAAGCCAAAGCAGAAACGGCTTCGCCGGAAGTGATGGCGGATTGCCCG
>NZ_JAWRWY010001369.1:0-245 GCF_046535315.1 Paraburkholderia sp. SIMBA_027 | reverse complement strand
GGTTCCGTCACTGAAATTCTGCGGGACAAGAGGACCAACCGCTCAGGCGTCCTGACTGCCCCCGTTATTGCCGGTCAGGGGGAGCCAGGCGCCTGGCGCTCGGAAGCCAACCCGGTGGACATTGTCCTGCGCTAGGTGGCATTCGGCGTGCGCCTGCTGGGCTAACGCTTGGAGTCGCCGCGGACGCGGTCCAGGAACTGGGCCGTCCGGGCCTTGAGTCCGTCGATCTGCCGAAGCACGACGAC
>NZ_JAWRWY010001368.1:0-245 GCF_046535315.1 Paraburkholderia sp. SIMBA_027 | reverse complement strand
CGCGCGGCTGCGCCCCAGCCCGGAAGGATCCGGCACCAGCACGCCGGGTTCGGCTTCGAAACCGAAGGCGGTTCTCAGAAACAGCACCCACGTATCCAGCGAATTGGCCGGCACCGACAGGCAGACATGGTCGATGCGGGTGAGCGGACCCACTTCGCTCGGGCCGTTGACGTCGGTGAGGACGAAATCGGCTTCGAACAGCGTGGGCTGGTCCGGCGCTTCGTCGACGAAATAGTTCAGGCTGC
>NZ_JAWRWY010001367.1:0-245 GCF_046535315.1 Paraburkholderia sp. SIMBA_027 | reverse complement strand
GATGGAACGCGGCGACCGTGCGCTCGCGGCAAGCCGCCGATGCACTCGCGATCGTCAACGCGACCGGCAGGCCCTGCCCGACTTCGCGCGCGAAGCTCGGACCGGACAGCACGCCGTTGCTGCCGTGCCCCGGCAATTCGACGGCGACCACCTGATGCGGCAACAACTGCGAGTCGGCCTCGAAACCTTTGCACAACCACACCACATGCGCCGGCACTTTGCCCGCGTCGCGCATCGCCCGGAAC
>NZ_JAWRWY010001366.1:0-245 GCF_046535315.1 Paraburkholderia sp. SIMBA_027 | reverse complement strand
GCCGAGGCGTTTAGAATAGGCAGCGATCCGCTGGAAGAGCTGCTGCTCGTCTTCCGCGGCACTGAATTGTTGGTTAGACGGCTCGCGCCCGCGAAGCGCGCCAGCACCGCCGGCGGCACCATGAACACCGCTTCGCCGCGCGGGATCGCCAGCAGACCGTCCTCGCGACTGGTATAGAACGTCGACGACGTGCGCCCTTCCTTGCGCGTGAACAGTGCGGGATCGGTGGCGATCACCAGTTCCGC
>NZ_JAWRWY010001365.1:0-245 GCF_046535315.1 Paraburkholderia sp. SIMBA_027 | reverse complement strand
ACTCGCGACGACAAACCCGGCGCAGATCATTCCAGCTCGCTCGATAGCAACATCGGACAGCCGCACCCGCGTTCTCTCTCCAGACGAAATCGGCTCGGTGCTCCGATCGATTTATGCATCGAGTATCCGACGACCGTTGAAGTTAGCGCTACACCTGCTGGTGCTGACGATGGTTCGGAAATCCGAACTCGTCGAGTCGACATGGTCCGAATTCGACCTGGACGCCGCGCTATGGAGAATTCCGG
>NZ_JAWRWY010001364.1:0-245 GCF_046535315.1 Paraburkholderia sp. SIMBA_027 | reverse complement strand
CGGTACGTACGAAGCCAACATGGCGATGCAGCACTGCGACGTGCTGATCGCCATCGGCGCGCGTTTCGACGACCGTGTGATCGGCGACCCGGCGCACTTCGCGTCGCGTCCGCGCAAGATCATCCATATCGACATCGATCCTTCTTCCATCTCCAAGCGCGTCAAGGTCGACATTCCGATCGTCGGCGACGTGAAGGAAGTGCTCAAGGAGCTGATCGAGCAGTTGCAAACGGCCGACCATGGCC
>NZ_JAWRWY010001363.1:0-245 GCF_046535315.1 Paraburkholderia sp. SIMBA_027 | reverse complement strand
ATTTCCCTGTTCTCAATCGCGCCTTCTGCTGTAGCTGCTCAAATCGTTCCAGCAACTCGGCTACATTGCCACCGGCCACTACATGCTTCGACATCTTCTCGCCGCTGCCTGGCGACAACGAAGTGATCAACCAGGTCGATCGGCTCAGTTCCAATGACACAAAAATTGCGCCAAGATCGATGCGGACAGCGGTCGGTTGAATGGATGCAGGTTCCATAAACTGCTCCTCCTGAGCGAGTGTTTAG
>NZ_JAWRWY010001362.1:0-245 GCF_046535315.1 Paraburkholderia sp. SIMBA_027 | reverse complement strand
ATGCAACCATGCAGCGCCGAACCCAGCGCAGCCATGTCGGTGTCAGACTGCACAACGATCCGCTTGCCTACGTCCTCGACCCTCACCGCCCGATGCTGTCCGATCTGGGCGGCGCTCGGCGCAAACCAGAGCCGTTCAAAAGACTGGGGCTGGCGCGCGTCGAAGTAGCGCATGGCCCGTGCGGCCGGCGCCGGCGGAGCGTCGAGTGATTCATCGAAATCCCAGGCTTGCGTTTCGCGAACGAC
>NZ_JAWRWY010001361.1:0-245 GCF_046535315.1 Paraburkholderia sp. SIMBA_027 | reverse complement strand
AGCTCATCATTGGTCTGGATCTGCCAGCGGTGAGTGCCATCTTCCAGCGCGCCCTGCGGTTTACGCACGTTGGCATTGCTGACGGCGGTGCGTACGTCGTCCAGCGACACGCCCTGATTAAACAGCGCCTGCGGATTCAGCCCGACGCGTACGGCGGGCAGTGAGCTGCCTCCGACATCGACATCACCAACACCGTCGATTTGCGAAATCGTCGGAGCCAGCTGCGTCGAGGCGAAATCGTACAG
>NZ_JAWRWY010001360.1:0-245 GCF_046535315.1 Paraburkholderia sp. SIMBA_027 | reverse complement strand
AGCTGAAGCTTTGTAAAGAAAAGCTATCGAGCTATATTCATATGAGTATCAATAGATGGTTTCCCTCAGAACAGCGCGCGTTGGAGCTTATGACGTATTCCTTTGCCACAAAATATTATAGTAGAATTTTAAGTCAGACAAGATAAATATATGGATACATCAAACCCAAAGATAAGTCCTTTTTTAGAAAAAATTTCCCAATTTAATTTTGATAAATTTTATACTCCTGGTAATCGGATTATTTG
>NZ_JAWRWY010001359.1:0-245 GCF_046535315.1 Paraburkholderia sp. SIMBA_027 | reverse complement strand
ATGACTCCGTTTACTTCTTTTAGAGCTTTTTTTTCAATTTCAGATTTTGATAAGATATTTGAATTATTTGCAGAACCGATGATGTTTCCATCTCCTACTGCGATTAATCCTCCAATACTCATTACGCCTAGTAGTGCTGGAACTAAAATGATTTTTTTCATGTTGTTCTCTCCTTCATTTATTTGATACTTGTATCGTACAAAGTGAAAATGATAGGAGAAGGAGAGTTTGATTAGAATTTGATG
>NZ_JAWRWY010001358.1:0-245 GCF_046535315.1 Paraburkholderia sp. SIMBA_027 | reverse complement strand
CGAGCTGCATCGCATAGCAATGGCCCGGCATGTCGATCTCCGGAACGACGGTTATGCCGAACGAAGAGGCGAGCGAAACGATCTCTCGTACCGCAGCCTTGGTGTAGAACCCGCCCGTTCGAGCCGGGCTGGAGCCGAGAAGCGGCGGAATTGCCAGCCCGTGGCCGCGCCAGGCGCCAATCTCCGTCAGAGCCGGATAGGCGTCGATCTCTACGCGCCACGCTTCATCATCCGACAAATGCCAG
>NZ_JAWRWY010001357.1:0-245 GCF_046535315.1 Paraburkholderia sp. SIMBA_027 | reverse complement strand
CCATGGCTACCGGAACCGTCCGTCTCCAACGCGTCTTGCGCGCAACGCCCGAACGCATCTATCGAGCCTTCCTCGAACCCGATGCGATAGCGAAGTGGCTTCCTCCCTACGGGTTCACCTGTCAGGTCCACCACATGGACGCCCGCGTTGGTGGCACTTACAAGATGTCCTTCCGTAACTTCAGCACCGGCAACAGCCACTCGTTCGGCGGCGAGTACGTCGAACTGGTGCCGTTCGAGAAGATC
>NZ_JAWRWY010001356.1:0-245 GCF_046535315.1 Paraburkholderia sp. SIMBA_027 | reverse complement strand
CGATCGGACCCGACATCGAGATCGGCTGGCGGCTGAACCGCCATGCCTGGGGCCAGGGCTACGCGACGGAAGCTGCCCGTCCGGTGCTGGATCATGGCTTCGAGACACTGAACCTGCCACGCATCGTCGCCAACATCTTTGCGGGCAATGATGCATCAATCAAGGTGGCCGAAAAGCTCGGGATGACGTTTCTGAGTGACGAGGTTTCGGACGGCCTGCCCTGCAAGGATTATGGAATCACGCAG
>NZ_JAWRWY010001355.1:0-245 GCF_046535315.1 Paraburkholderia sp. SIMBA_027 | reverse complement strand
CCCAGAACAGGAAGATCAGCGCGGCGAAAGTCATGAACGCATACGGATTGGTGCCGTATTGCATCAGGCCGAGCAACGCGACGCCCTCGCCGATAAAGATCACGAACATGGTGTTTTCGCGGCCGAGCTTGTCGGAGATAAAGCCGCACAGCGGGCGCGTAAAACCGTTGCAGATATTGTCGATCGAGAGCGTCATCGTGAGCAGCGGCAAGGTCATGCCGAAGAGCGTCATCGGGATGCGCGCA
>NZ_JAWRWY010001354.1:0-245 GCF_046535315.1 Paraburkholderia sp. SIMBA_027 | reverse complement strand
ATTGCTATGTCATCTACAAGAGCCATGGTGCTCTCAACACCACTTCGCAAAGCAACGAGTATTTCGTATTTCGTTGAGGTGTCAGTATGCGAGCGCACAGCTTCCGCAAATCGTTGAAATACAGCAATCCGTGCTCCGAGATGACTGATCATGATCGCGTTCGATTTAATCAGTGTCTTCAGATCGCTAACAGTCATTACCTTTGTAATTTCCTGTTGCTTTGAGTCAGGGGAGGCGGTAAGTTT
>NZ_JAWRWY010001353.1:0-246 GCF_046535315.1 Paraburkholderia sp. SIMBA_027 | reverse complement strand
GGCCTGCTGGCGTTGATCCTCGCTCCCGAGTGCTACCTTCCCCTCCGGGAGTTGGGCACCGCCCACCACGCCAGTGATGACGGGCGTGCAGCGCGGGAAACAACCAACGCTGTACTCAACGCTCCCAGCCAGCACCCCGTGACCGCTGCCGAGAACGGTGCGCCGCTCGCCGACGTCGTAGTGACAGGGCTGTCGGTCACCTACGCCGGCATGAGCCAGGCCGCCGTCGGGCCGCTGACCTTCACC
>NZ_JAWRWY010001352.1:0-246 GCF_046535315.1 Paraburkholderia sp. SIMBA_027 | reverse complement strand
CTCGAACAGCGATGGCCAGACCACGGCGTTGACGATACCGGTCTCGTCTTCCAGCGTGAGGAACATCACGCCCTTTGCGGATCCGGGTCGCTGACGCACCAGAACCAGCCCTGCAGTCCAAAGCCATCTCCCATCGCGCTGCCCCATGGCTTGGGCGCAGGTAACGATACCCTTCCGATCGAGGTCTCTTCGGAGAAACGACACCGGATGCGCCCGCAGGGTGAGACCGGTGTGTGAGTAGTCTTC
>NZ_JAWRWY010001351.1:0-246 GCF_046535315.1 Paraburkholderia sp. SIMBA_027 | reverse complement strand
CGCAGCGTCGACGGAATGCCGGCCAGCCCGCCGCCGGGCAGGCGTCCGGTCGCGGCGGTCTGCGCCTGCGTGGCGCGCTTGTCGGAGAACCAGCCGGGACCGAACGCCGGGCCGGCCGCCAGCGCCGGCGCCGCCGACAGGGCGAGGACCAGGGCGTGCATGGCTGGCGACAGCCGGAATGCGGGGGCGCCCCGTTGTCTGCCCTTGCCACGTCGGGTCACGCTGCCTGTCTGCTGGTTCATGCCG
>NZ_JAWRWY010001350.1:0-246 GCF_046535315.1 Paraburkholderia sp. SIMBA_027 | reverse complement strand
ATCGGTGACGGCGGCGCAGGCATCGGAAATGACGGTGACGAAACGTCCGGCGTCAATGGCGCCAAGCGCAGTGGACAGGACGCAGCAGTCAGTGGCTACTCCGGTCAGGATCATTTCCGTCCCTTCCGGGACGAGGGCTGCCAGCTGTGGCCCCCACTTGGAGAACGTCGACGCGTCAACTACCGTTGCCCCGCCTCGGACATCCAAGGTGATGTCCCAGGCGTTGGCATCGGCTGGGTATCGCAT
>NZ_JAWRWY010001349.1:0-246 GCF_046535315.1 Paraburkholderia sp. SIMBA_027 | reverse complement strand
CGCGTTACTGACGCCGAGAAAGATGACCGGAAAAACTATCAGGCATTCAAGCAAGAGAGGGAAAAACGTCGCGAAGTGCTGAAAGGTTTTGTGCCTTTCTGGCACGGAATCGAAGCAATCAGTGCGGGGCGCCCCATAGAAGGGCTCGCGCAGATATGGATAGATATTCTGGCCTTTTTGCTGCCGGTCGAAAAAGTCGTCACCGAAGTTGTAACGAGTGGCATCCGACTGGTGAAACCGGTCATT
>NZ_JAWRWY010001348.1:0-246 GCF_046535315.1 Paraburkholderia sp. SIMBA_027 | reverse complement strand
GGCCCGTACCGATAACACCCAACTGACCCAAACCTTGCTGGCGGTACAGGAACAGGAACGCACCCACCTGGCGCAGACCCTGCACGACGACCTTGGCCAATATCTCGCCGGCATTCGCGCCCAGGCCTGCCTGTTGCGCCTGGTCACCGACCAGCCACAAACGCTCACGCGCACGGTAGATGCGCTGGAGGCCCATTGCGAACACTTGCAGCAGGGCTTCCGTGCCCTGGTCCATGACCTTTACCC
>NZ_JAWRWY010001347.1:0-246 GCF_046535315.1 Paraburkholderia sp. SIMBA_027 | reverse complement strand
CAACGCCGGGTCCAGCTGGATCGGAACCAAGTTGGCCCCTGCCCAGCAGGCGCCCAGAAGGTTTCCGTCGTCGAACACTCCAAAAATACTTGCGCCGGCGCTGGTTGGAGCCGCCGTCCCGGTACTGTCCAGTTGCGCCAGGATGAAGACGTTCGCCACCGGATCTTCCTGGGCAAGAGCGCGAAGAGCCGGGGTGTCGGCACTGCCGAGCACCCTGACTCCCAAGCCGGTCCCGTTACGAGACGC
>NZ_JAWRWY010001346.1:0-246 GCF_046535315.1 Paraburkholderia sp. SIMBA_027 | reverse complement strand
CATGTATTAGCCATACACCTGCTGATATGAACCAGTGGATAGGACGTGCAGAGCCATTTGAGACTGCGCGTGCCCGCTATTGGTATCAGCTTGCTCAGCCTTACGAGGATCAAAATATTGGGCTAATTGGTTTTGCCTGTGATCAAGGCGTTAGACGCAATCAAGGCCGCGTGGGTACTAGAGCTGCTCCGCCATTGATTCGTCGAGCTTTTGCTACGCTGCCAGTCATCGCTGATTTACAACAAC
>NZ_JAWRWY010001345.1:0-246 GCF_046535315.1 Paraburkholderia sp. SIMBA_027 | reverse complement strand
GAGTACTTCAACGATCACCCCGAGGCGCTTTCCGGCGACCTGCAAACCTTCTATTTCGAAGCGCTGCAATTTGCCAAGGTGGCCGAGTTGTTCGACGAACATTTTCTCTTCGATATCAGCAAGCGCCCGTTCGGCGGCAAACGCAGCGCTTCAACCCTGTGCCTGCGCAACCTGGTGCCCGCCGAGTTTATCCGGCCCCGGCTGACGGCGGCCCGCAGCAGTGTGCTGTTTTCCGCGACCCTGAGC
>NZ_JAWRWY010001344.1:0-246 GCF_046535315.1 Paraburkholderia sp. SIMBA_027 | reverse complement strand
CCTTGATGGAAGAACTGTTCGATTTTGCCGCCATTCGCGCCCTGATCGCCGGTGGCTTCAAGGTCGTGATCGATTCCATGAGTGCCGTCACCGGCCCCTATGCCGTGGAAATCATCGAAAAGCGTCTCGGCGCGCCGAAGGGCTCGGTTCGCAACGCCACGCCCCTGCCCGATTTCGGCGGCCACCATCCCGACCCGAACCTTGTGCACGCCAAGGAGCTCTATGACGACGTCATGAGCCCTGAAG
>NZ_JAWRWY010001343.1:0-246 GCF_046535315.1 Paraburkholderia sp. SIMBA_027 | reverse complement strand
CCGCCATTCCTGCCGCGCGGAGGACAAAGATTCCACGGCCCCGAGCAAGCAGCTCACATGCACATCATGTCCGCAGGCATGCATCACGGGAACTTCGTTGCCCTCCGGATCAATGCCAACTTCTGTACTGGCATAGTCCAAGCCCGTGGCTTCCTTGACCGGCAATCCGTCCATGTCAGCACGCACCATGACCACCGGTCCCGCCCCGTTCTCAAGCACACCCACAACACCGGTTTTCCCGACGCC
>NZ_JAWRWY010001342.1:0-246 GCF_046535315.1 Paraburkholderia sp. SIMBA_027 | reverse complement strand
CCAGACGATCAGGAAGACAAGCCCCTTGACCCGGCAATGGAAAGCGTCCGGCGCAAGATGGTTCGCCTGCAGATCGTTTCCGGCGCCATCATGTTCGTGAGCCTTATGGCGGTCTTCGGCGCGGTTGTCTACAAGGTGACGCGGCCTGCACCGGCAGGCGCTCCTGCTGTTGCTTCGAACGGCGTTCCGACAGATTCGCCGGTCAGCGGCACGGTTTCGCTGCCGGCTGGCTTTGCGGTTCAGTCG
>NZ_JAWRWY010001341.1:0-246 GCF_046535315.1 Paraburkholderia sp. SIMBA_027 | reverse complement strand
CCGCGACGATCTCGCCGATGGCGGCGCTGAACATTTCGAGAAGGTCATCTGGGCGATCCGTGCGGCATCGCCCAACACGACCATCGAAATCCTCACCCCCGACTTCCTGAAGAAGCCCGGCGCGCTGGAGCGGGTCGTCGCCGCCAAGCCCGATGTCTTCAACCACAATATGGAAACCGTCCCGGGCAATTACCTCACGGTTCGCCCCGGTGCGCGCTATTTCCACTCTGTGCGCCTTCTGCAGCG
>NZ_JAWRWY010001340.1:0-246 GCF_046535315.1 Paraburkholderia sp. SIMBA_027 | reverse complement strand
ACCAGCTGCCAGACATCTCCTGCCATGCCCATCAGCGAAATGGCGATCGTCATGCCAAGGCTGGCGCGCTCCAGCATCAGCTTGCGCCCATAGATATCGCCGAGCCTGCCCCAGAGCGGCGCGACGAACGCGGCGGCAAAGAAGGTCGCGCCATAGTCGATACCCGACCACTGAACGATCGCCGCATGATCGCGGACGCCGAGCTCCTCGACATAGAGCGGCAGGAAGGGAAGTAGCAGCGCCATC
>NZ_JAWRWY010001339.1:0-246 GCF_046535315.1 Paraburkholderia sp. SIMBA_027 | reverse complement strand
CTTCTCATTGAGCCGAGCGGGACGGCCGAGGGTCTTGCCTTCCGACTTGGCTCGTTTGAGGCCCGACTGCGTGCGTTCGATCAGCAGATCACGCTCGAACTGAGCGACGGCATTGATGACGCTCATCGTCATCTTCCCGGCGGAACTCGCCAGATCGACGCCGCCGAGGGCCAGACAATGGACAAAATTCAGGATCAACAGGAGCTGTTCGGCGTACCGACCGATGAGGATAGTCTGATCCGTCAC
>NZ_JAWRWY010001338.1:0-246 GCF_046535315.1 Paraburkholderia sp. SIMBA_027 | reverse complement strand
CGCACTTCGAGGAACGTCCGGGCCATACCTTCGAACACGGGGTGTGCGCGGGCCATATCGATGGGCGCTGCGGGCTGTCGCAGTCCACCGTGTCTTCGCACCTTGCGGTGCTGCAGCGCGCGGGACTGATCTCGGCCACCAAGGTGGGGCAGTGGGTGTTCTTCCGTCGCAATGAACCCGTGATTGCCGCGTTCCTGCGGCAATTGAACCAAGACATGTAGCCTGCCGCCGCTACCCAAGCCCGCC
>NZ_JAWRWY010001337.1:0-246 GCF_046535315.1 Paraburkholderia sp. SIMBA_027 | reverse complement strand
CGATGTTCAAGGTGTTCGCGTTCTGCGTGGCCGCGTTGCTTGCCGCAGTCGGCGGCGCAATGTTCACCCTCCAGGTAGGGTTCATGTCGCCGTCATTTGTAGGGATCGTACCGTCGATCGAGATGGTGATCTATGCGGCAATCGGTGGACGGATGTCGCTCGTGGGCGCGGTGTATGGCGCGCTGCTGGTGAACCTCGGAAAATCCTGGGCCTCCGAGAGCTTTCCGAATCTATGGCTGTTTGTCA
>NZ_JAWRWY010001336.1:0-246 GCF_046535315.1 Paraburkholderia sp. SIMBA_027 | reverse complement strand
GCCGAGTCCGTTTGTTGTTGCCAGCACGCGACCCAGGACTTCGCCCAACGAAATAGATGACATGATTCTCCTAGAAAGCGCTCTCAACTATCACGGCGTGGTCAGCATCGGCGCTGCCCCGGGCCATTCCTGCACGCTCGAGCAGGGACACCAAGTCGCCCAACTCAGGTCGCATTCCAAGAATGGTGAGATCGCGCAAAACATCTCCCACATTGCATTGGGTTCCCGGCGCACCGCAGGCGAGGC
>NZ_JAWRWY010001335.1:0-246 GCF_046535315.1 Paraburkholderia sp. SIMBA_027 | reverse complement strand
CCCAGGTGTGGGATTAAGGTTTTGTAGCGGACGTGGTCGTGCTGTCGGGAGCAGCAGGTGTCGCGGCATTCTTTTCACTGGTCTTCTGCTCCAGCGTCTTGAATTCCGGAGCCGCCTTCAGCGTTTCCGCCGTCTCCGTCGTCGTCAGACGGATTGTCCCGTCCTGCGCGTTCCGCGTCATTGTCACCTTGTCCATGGGAACAGCCACATCCTTGGCACCGATGCCGAGGAAGCCGCCGACGCCGA
>NZ_JAWRWY010001334.1:0-246 GCF_046535315.1 Paraburkholderia sp. SIMBA_027 | reverse complement strand
ATGTGGATCAACAACAGGAGCTCGCCGTAAAATATGGAATCAGGTCAGTTCCGACCTTTGTGGTCTTAAAAAACAATGTGGAAGTCTGGCGTAATTCAGGAGTACTTTCAGAACAAGCTTTAGAGCAGATGCTTATCAGTTTAAGATAAAAATTAAAAAATGAATGTATTAATTGATGCTGTGTTACTTGGTGTGGGAGCGACTATCTTTATGGATATATACGCTCTCATCATCAAGAAGTTATGG
>NZ_JAWRWY010001333.1:0-246 GCF_046535315.1 Paraburkholderia sp. SIMBA_027 | reverse complement strand
AAGACGAAACTCACGCCCGTTCCGACGAAAACCGCCGGCCCCCAGTACCACGGGTCGGTGTACGGATAGGCGGTATCCGGATACCACACGATGCTGCCGTCCGGGCTTTGCACCATCTGCCAGGTGCCGTCGCTTTGCCGACACGCGCGCCCGACGATCTGCTGTTCCGTGCCGTCGATTTCCGCCTGCGCGACGACCGCACGACAACGGGCGCCTTCGTCCGCCGAGTCGTCGCCGTACGTTTGC
>NZ_JAWRWY010001332.1:0-246 GCF_046535315.1 Paraburkholderia sp. SIMBA_027 | reverse complement strand
TGCGGGCGTGGCGTTTTCGCACGGCGCGAACGACGGACAAAAAGGGATCGGCCTGGTAATGCTGGTACTGGTGGGGATTGCCCCTGCTGGCTTCGTCGTCAATATGAATGCGTCCGGCTATGAAATTACCCGTACCCGCGATGCCGTTACCAACTTCGAACACTACCTGCAACAGCATCCTGAACTGCCGCAGAAGTTGATTGCGATGGAACCTCCATTGCCTGCAGCATCGACTGATGGCACGCA
>NZ_JAWRWY010001331.1:0-246 GCF_046535315.1 Paraburkholderia sp. SIMBA_027 | reverse complement strand
TACGAGACGCCGGGCTTCAAGGAGTATTTCTTCGAATCGACGCCGATCGCGGAGATTGCCGAGCTGAACATCGGCAGCCGTCCGGCTTCGCGCAAATTGCAGGACCCGAAGCAACGCAAGATCGAAGATCTGCGCGCGATTCCGTGGGGCTTCTCATGGGGCCAATGCCGTTTGCTGCTGACCGGCTGGTACGGTTTCGGCAGCGCGGTGGCCGCGCATCTGGACAGCGCGCCGAGCGACGCAGAA
>NZ_JAWRWY010001330.1:0-246 GCF_046535315.1 Paraburkholderia sp. SIMBA_027 | reverse complement strand
CAGAGATGACGGTAAAGAGAAGCACCGCTGCATGGGAAATGCGGCGCATGCCGAAGGTGCGGACGAAAAAGCCGTTGGCAAAGTTGGCGACGGCGATGCCACCGGCGGTCGCCGCAAAGGCGATCGGCAGCCAGTCGCCGAGGCCATAGACCTCGCCGAAGACTTGCTGGACGGAGATGACATAGGCGCTGATGACGCCGGTGAACATCGTGAGACCGATCATGTAGCCGCAGGTAATGCGGTTGG
>NZ_JAWRWY010001329.1:0-246 GCF_046535315.1 Paraburkholderia sp. SIMBA_027 | reverse complement strand
CGCTATGCGCAGGTGATGGTCCCGATCGTCGACAGCCTGACGGGCGTTGCTATGGCCCTCGTCATCGTCGTCGGCGGGGCACGTGTCCTGAACCAGGCGCTTGACGTCGGCGTGCTCGTCGCCTTCCTCTTTTATATCCAGCGCTTCTTCGACCCGATCCGTTCGCTGACGCTGCAATATTCGGTGATGCAGCGCGCCATGGCCTCCGGCCAGCGGCTGACAGAGGTGCTGGACGTTCCCGTCGAC
>NZ_JAWRWY010001328.1:0-246 GCF_046535315.1 Paraburkholderia sp. SIMBA_027 | reverse complement strand
CGCGTATAAGCATCCGGTTTCCGGTCGATCAAACTCACGCCGATCGCCACCAGAAACCCGGCCGGCACGCCGAATACGCCTGAGCTGATCGGTTCGATCCCGAACCACCGCGCGCCCGCGAAGCCCGTCATTTGCGTGAAGAACGGATACGTCGACACGATGTAGTAAATGCACACCACCAGCCCCGCCACCATCCCCGCGACGGCGCCCAGACGCGTGGTGCGTTTCCAGAACACGCCCAGCACC
>NZ_JAWRWY010001327.1:0-246 GCF_046535315.1 Paraburkholderia sp. SIMBA_027 | reverse complement strand
AGCCGACGTGCTGCTCCGATAGGAGGGGCTGGTGATGTCCTGGCGGAACGCCGAGAGCTCCTGGTTGTGCTGGATCTGGATCCTGGTGGTCAATTCATTCATGATCTTGCCTCATCCGCAATGGTGGCCGCCCCAGGGCGATCCGCTCCTACAATCCGGTTTCTTCCTAGTGCCTTGGCGCTGTAAAGGGCCGCGTCCGCTACCTCGATCATGAAATTGAGGCTGGCGAGGGCGGGGCTGCTGGCG
>NZ_JAWRWY010001326.1:0-246 GCF_046535315.1 Paraburkholderia sp. SIMBA_027 | reverse complement strand
GAAAAAAAAGACTGAATCTTCCGCGCGCTCTTCCTTAGTATAAAATTCCGCAGCGTCAAAAGCCAGCTCTTCAATATAGGGATATCCTCGTCCGTTTCGAAGAGGTTCAAAAGCCTGTAAGATTCCTTTTCTTCCGGCTGTCGGTTCAATGTACAAAGCTTTTACCACATCCAATAAACAAAGAAAGAAATTATCATCGAAATGTTCCGCCTGTTTTACGGCTTCCTTGTAGAACTTAAATCCCTC
>NZ_JAWRWY010001325.1:0-246 GCF_046535315.1 Paraburkholderia sp. SIMBA_027 | reverse complement strand
CCGTTGTTCCGCGAGCATGTAAGCCGCCGTCCCGCCTGGCAGTGCGGCGAGATAGACCGTGAGCGTCGGGCCATTACCGGCGCGCAGCGTGACCGGTTCGGCATAGGCTTTCGGTCCGGTGGGCGCATCTGTCTGCCATTCGGCCCATCGGTACACCACCACCTTCATATCGTGTAATTCACCAAGCATCATGGCAAATTGCTGGAATGGGCCCACATCAGCATAGGCTGTGCTGTCGCCATTCAC
>NZ_JAWRWY010001324.1:0-246 GCF_046535315.1 Paraburkholderia sp. SIMBA_027 | reverse complement strand
CCTTTTTTATTTAGCATTTACTGGGCATGTACGTACTGGAAATGCTGAAAACAATACTATAGAAGAAACTCATGAAAACTGGAGGTGAACAGGCATGAAACCAACCTTAACCGAGTTGCAGAAAAAATTCGTGGACTTAATGCTAGATGATAAAATGTACACTAATAGACAGATGGCAGACTTATTGGGTTGTGATGAACGGACAATATACAAAATGAAGCGTAACGAAAAGGTAGTAAAGGAAAT
>NZ_JAWRWY010001323.1:0-247 GCF_046535315.1 Paraburkholderia sp. SIMBA_027 | reverse complement strand
CATTCTGGAAGAACACGATCGGCACCACGAGGATCAAGAGAAGAATGGTTGCCACCGCCGAGGAGACCGGCCAGTCGCGGTTCGAATTGAACTCGTTCCACAGCGTCTTGCCGATCATCAGTTCGACACGCGCATCGCCTTCGTTCTCGAGCGCGGGCAGCGCGATCACCGCGCGCTGCTGGCCGGCCGCCGGCTGCGGGAACATCTTGATCGACTCGGCCGGCACGGCGGGCGCCGATGCGGGCCC
>NZ_JAWRWY010001322.1:0-247 GCF_046535315.1 Paraburkholderia sp. SIMBA_027 | reverse complement strand
ACGACGCGGCCGACGGCAGCACCCAGCGTCTGGTCGAAGAAGTTCTGGTGCCAGGTGGAACCGGCAAGCTGCTTGGCCGAATCCGCCAGCAGCGGGTTTTTCACCGCACCGTCCGCACCCGTCGCAACCGGCAGGATCATGCCGGCAGCCGCCATCTTTTCTTCGCTTTCCTTGCTGGTCAGGAATGCCGCAAAATCGATGGCTTCCTTGGACGCGTTTTTCGTGACTGCCCAGCCATTCAGGCCGC
>NZ_JAWRWY010001321.1:0-247 GCF_046535315.1 Paraburkholderia sp. SIMBA_027 | reverse complement strand
CGAGCGCGATCATGTAGCCGCCGGAGGCCGCGACGTCCTCGACGAAGACCAGCACCTTCTTCTGCTTCTCGCCGGCGAGCTCGCGGATGCGGGTGAAGATGAGGCGCGACTGAACGGGAGCGCCGCCCGGCGAATTGATGGAGATCGCGACAGCCGGCGCATCCTTGACGGAGAAAGCCTTTTCCAGCATCGGCGCGACCGAGGCCAGGTTGAGCGCCGGGCGGAACTGGTTGCCGCCGCTCATGAT
>NZ_JAWRWY010001320.1:0-247 GCF_046535315.1 Paraburkholderia sp. SIMBA_027 | reverse complement strand
AAAAAGTTTTAGCAAAAAAATCATCAAAAAATAATAGTCTTAATCATTTAAATTGAATTTAATAATCATAAAGAGCAGCTTACTATGTAGTGAGTTGCTTTTTTATAAAGAAACCTTGTAAACTTTTATTTGGCAAGAATGAGAAAATTATCTAGAGCATGAATCCTATTTATAATATTTCGCAATGTGTCAGAAGCATCTGAAGTCTAAGTATCATTGATGATTTTAGCCGAGAAGTCCTTGGTAT
>NZ_JAWRWY010001319.1:0-247 GCF_046535315.1 Paraburkholderia sp. SIMBA_027 | reverse complement strand
ATCTGTTTTGAAGTAACAAATCAAGACAAACAAAAAAGAAGAAGTATTTCCAATGTGAAAGTCATTCCTATATCAAAAGATAAGTTCGAACAAGCATTCACGGAGGTGGGTAAGCCGTGAAAAAGAATGTCTTTCATGTAATCGAAATTGCAATTTATTATAGTATAATTTTTATCATTTTAAGGGAATGGTTAATCCCGATTATGGAATTAACTGGGACAGGTCATATGAATCTGATCTTACTTTT
>NZ_JAWRWY010001318.1:0-247 GCF_046535315.1 Paraburkholderia sp. SIMBA_027 | reverse complement strand
CAATAATTTTTGCCGCTTTCCGACATAGTGCTGCAATTTGACGTTGTAAGTTACGAACCCCTGCTTCACGAGTATAATAACGAATTAAATCGATGATTGCTTCATCTTTTATTGTCAGTTGCGTTTTCTTTAAGCCATTTTCTTCAATCTGCTTAGGAATTAAATGGTTTTTCGTAATTAACGTTTTCTCAATTTCCGTATAACCAGGAATTGTAATAACTACCATTCGGTCTAATAAAGGCCCAGG
>NZ_JAWRWY010001317.1:0-247 GCF_046535315.1 Paraburkholderia sp. SIMBA_027 | reverse complement strand
GAGCAGCTACCCGTAGCATCGCCCGGACTCTGGTCCACGATACGGCCGAGGCGTTCTGGGATGGCCGCAATGACGCCGCGGACCGCCCACAAGGCCATAAGCATGTCCCGTCGCTGGTCTTCTCCCCCGATCCCCTGCGCCCGCCACAGCAGACGTATCCGGACGGCGTCGCCGTCGAACTTTCCACCCAGCTGCAAGCCTGGATGGCGTTCGAAGCCGCGGCAACCTTGTGAGCCCCGGCCCATAT
>NZ_JAWRWY010001316.1:0-247 GCF_046535315.1 Paraburkholderia sp. SIMBA_027 | reverse complement strand
CATGAGCTGATCGCAACAGACGTCGTGGCGCGGCTGGGCGGCGACGAGTTCATCGCGCTGCTCGAAGGCTCGCGTTCTGCCGACGCGGCGCCAAAGATCGCTGCGCGGATCATGGACACGTTGAATGAGGAATTGGTGATCGACGCACATTGCATGACGGTGGGCGCCAGCATCGGCATCAGCCAGTTTCCGGCCGATAGCGTGACAGCCGAGGAGTTGCTGCTCAACGCCGACGCCGCGATGTACG
>NZ_JAWRWY010001315.1:0-247 GCF_046535315.1 Paraburkholderia sp. SIMBA_027 | reverse complement strand
GATCCGCGCATGGCTTGCCGCTCATCCAGACCAGGTCGACGAGGTGCTCTGGCACAACAGGTCCTACATCTTCTTCCGCGAGGCGGAGACAGCCGCGGCAACAAGCGGCCCGATTGCCGCCGCCAAGGTTCCGCTCCTTGCCGGCCGTTCGCTTGCAGTCGATCGCCTGATCCACACATTCGGCTTCCCGTTCTTCATCCGCTCGGAAAGCCTTACCCATCTGGATGGCGGACGCGGCTTCGCGCGA
>NZ_JAWRWY010001314.1:0-247 GCF_046535315.1 Paraburkholderia sp. SIMBA_027 | reverse complement strand
CAGGAGTCCAGTGTGTCCATACGCGTCGCGTTGAATCATGTCACACATTATCGCTACGACAGGCTGGTTGAACTGTCGCCTCAGGTCGTGCGTCTCAGGCCGGCACCTCACTGCCGGACCCCGATTCTGTCGTATTCGATGCGGGTCGAGCCGGCTGGGCATTTCATCAACTGGCAGCAGGACGCGTTCGCCAACTATCAGGCGCGTCTGGTGTTCCCCGAGAAGACGCGCGAATTCAAGGTGACCG
>NZ_JAWRWY010001313.1:0-247 GCF_046535315.1 Paraburkholderia sp. SIMBA_027 | reverse complement strand
CCCTGTACGCCTGCCTGCGGTTGGGTGCCGTCGTGATCGTTGCCGACGCCGGGCTGGGAACCAAGGGCCTCAGCCGTGCCGTGAAAGGTGCCACACCCGATTTCCTCATTGGCATCGATAAGGCGCTGGCTGCAGCCTCGGCATTGGGCTGGCCCGGTGAGCGTATCAGCGTTAACGACCTTCCAGCCGCCCGGCGTCGGCTCCTCGGAGTGCGCACCTCGCTCACCTCCCTGGGCAGGCCTTCAGC
>NZ_JAWRWY010001312.1:0-247 GCF_046535315.1 Paraburkholderia sp. SIMBA_027 | reverse complement strand
GGCGCACGAGCTTCTTCGATGAGAAGCTGAACAAGATGATCGAGGAAGCGCTGGTTGAACGCGATGTGGCGAAACAGACGAAGCTTTATGAAGACCTGCAGGCCTATATGGACGAAATCGTCATGTCCATTCAGCCCTTCTCCGAAGTCATCGACACCGCCGCCTTCCGCAGCGACATCAAGGGCATGATTGTCAGCCCCTGGCTCTCGCGCTTTGAAGAGGTGAGCAAGGAGCGGTAAGGCATCCC
>NZ_JAWRWY010001311.1:0-247 GCF_046535315.1 Paraburkholderia sp. SIMBA_027 | reverse complement strand
CCCGGCGCTTGGCCGCGCGCGTAAGCCGGTGCAACCACGCGGCGGGTCAGCGGCCGCGCGGCGTGCGCGCCGCCACCAGCACCGTCACGCTGGCCGCCCCCGCCGCCAGCAAGGCGCGGGCGGCGGCATCCGCGGTGCTGGCCGTGGTCATGACGTCATCCACCAGGCCGACATGGCGGCCGCGCAGATCGCGCGGACAATGGAACACCCCGCGCGCGCCGGCCAGCCGCGCCTGGCGCCCCAGGGC
>NZ_JAWRWY010001310.1:0-247 GCF_046535315.1 Paraburkholderia sp. SIMBA_027 | reverse complement strand
GTGGTCGTCGTCGATCCTGGCCCGTCGCCGGCGATGATGAAGACGATCTCCGATGCCGGTGCCACGCATGTGACGGCGGCTCCGGATGGTCTGAAGGCCGGCGTCCTGTTCATCGCGGTCAAGCCGCAGGTGATGGAAGCGGTTCTGCCGCCAGTGAAGAAGACGGTCGGGCCGAACACGGTCGTGGTTTCGGTCGCTGCTGGCAAGACGCTCGGCTTCCTGGAAAAGCATCTCGGCGAAGCGGCCA
>NZ_JAWRWY010001309.1:0-247 GCF_046535315.1 Paraburkholderia sp. SIMBA_027 | reverse complement strand
ACGTGCCGGCGGTGGAAGCGGCGCAGGAAGCCGGCGAAGCGGCGGTCGACGAACCGCACGCGCAGCCGGACGAATTGCAGGGCGACGCGGCGACGGACGTCGCGTCGACGCACGAAATACCGAACCGCGATACGCTGGAAGCTGATCGCGTTCAAACCGAACAGGGCGGCGCCGAAGCAGCGCCGGCCGGCGCGCAGTCCGAGCCGCCGCGCGCGGAGTGGAACGAGGAAGATCGCAAGCCGGCCGC
>NZ_JAWRWY010001308.1:0-247 GCF_046535315.1 Paraburkholderia sp. SIMBA_027 | reverse complement strand
AACGATCGCCGATGTCATCGATATACCTTTTGTAAGGACCACATATCCAGTTCCCTGGGTTTCGCGCTATCTTCTGAGGGGTTACGCCAAAATTGATCCCATCCTTCGCGACGGGATCATGCGGCAAATGCCGTTCGACTGGCGCGAGGTCGACATCCCAGGAACAGCCCATGAGTTTCTGGCTGATGCTGCGGAACACGGCGTTGGCGCAAACGGTTACTCCATTCCGATCATCGACAAATCGCGC
>NZ_JAWRWY010001307.1:0-247 GCF_046535315.1 Paraburkholderia sp. SIMBA_027 | reverse complement strand
ATATCATTTCCAAGAAGTCGGTCCTCACGGGGACCTTCCGCGCCTTCGGCCTCGACGTGCTGCAGCTGATCCAGCGCCGCCTCGAAGAGATCGTCCGCTCGGCCGCGGCAATTGCCGGAACGGAGGGTGCGATCCGTTTCGACGATGGTCTGTGTCCGCCAGTGGTCAATACGCGGGCGGAAGCCAGGCTGATGCGCGATGCGGCCACCGAGCTTTTCGGCGAAAGCGAGGTCGAAACCCTGCCGCC
>NZ_JAWRWY010001306.1:0-247 GCF_046535315.1 Paraburkholderia sp. SIMBA_027 | reverse complement strand
ATTGCGGGGATCGCGATCATTAAACGTATCAGGGAGAACAGAATAATTCATCATTTTTCGAGTAGAACCTTCTTTCCGCGAGCTTCATCATGTATTCGTTCTAATTCTTTGAAAAAAGTATCGCTATCCCTTTCAGTAGAAGGCAGGGGAAAGCTTTGAACGATTTCATGGGTATCATATAGATTGAGTTTGAAAAAACGTTTCGCCTTGTACATGGGCAGGAATTGCTTATGGAGAAATTCTCCGG
>NZ_JAWRWY010001305.1:0-247 GCF_046535315.1 Paraburkholderia sp. SIMBA_027 | reverse complement strand
CGAATCGAGCGGAGTGAAAATTCAAGCGTGCGATCGAACGCCGTGTGCGCCGCGTTCATCGCGCGTTGATAGGTGAGCCATGCATCGAGTGCGAGCAGCACGAGTAGCGGCAACAACAACCGGAGCGCGACCCGTATGCGCAGATTCGGCCGCGTCATGCGGCTTTTGCTTCCAGCAGATAGCCGAGCCCGCGCAGCGTCACGATACAGGCCGAACTGCGTTCGAGTTTCTTGCGCAAACGGTACAC
>NZ_JAWRWY010001304.1:0-247 GCF_046535315.1 Paraburkholderia sp. SIMBA_027 | reverse complement strand
AGAAGCTCGAACCGTGAATCACCGGTTCCGGTGGTGGACACCGACACTGTGACCACATCTGCGCCCCGGACAAATCGAGCCGCCAGCGATCCGTTCGTGGCCGGTGCATCTTCGGACCAGAAGCCGTGGGCGGCCAACGATTGGCGGAACGAGTCCAAAACATTCGCCTGGGATGCGGAAAGGACTCCGTCTGCGGCGAGCTGCAGAACGGTGCCGGACCCGGACACCGAAGTAGAGCCGATGGTAG
>NZ_JAWRWY010001303.1:0-247 GCF_046535315.1 Paraburkholderia sp. SIMBA_027 | reverse complement strand
CCTTTGCAATCGGCGGCCCATTGGCAATGTTGCGCGCGCAATCGGCAATGAGTTTCTCATTGTCGAATTCCACCCGGTAGGTCGTCGTATGCTTGATCCGGTCCCACAGCGCACGAAACTCCTCGCTGTGGAGCACTTCCTTGCGAATGGCCACCGGCTTGCGCTCATCGGCGTTCTTGACCTCAAGGCGACCTGCGACTTTCCGCAAAATACCCGTAACGGCAGGCAGGTATGGCTCCAGGCCGGC
>NZ_JAWRWY010001302.1:0-247 GCF_046535315.1 Paraburkholderia sp. SIMBA_027 | reverse complement strand
ATGAAATACAAAGAGATAGGGAATTATTATGAGTATGAAGATGAAGATATAATTTTTTATAGTCCAACAGAAATTAATGAAAATGGAGTTTTTTTCTTTAAATTAAAAAATAAATTTTTATTAACAGAAAATGAGAGTTTTCAATTCTATATAAACTTTCAAATAGATAAAGAAGATTTGAGTATTATAATTATTGAAGCAGCTTCAAAAGATAATGGCAATAAATACTATTGGACATATTCAACTA
>NZ_JAWRWY010001301.1:0-247 GCF_046535315.1 Paraburkholderia sp. SIMBA_027 | reverse complement strand
GGACTAGCGCGAGGCGCTCCCCAACTGTGCTCTGAGCGGCCGTACGACCGAGGCGGCATCCTGAAGCGATGAACTCACCGAAAATATGTAGTCTGGTCACCACCGGAAGGAGAAGGCCGTGGACGCACGTCATCAAGGCTCCGCCCGCCCTCTGGGCGCGCTGGAACGGCTTTTCTGGCTCCTGGATCAAAACCGCCCAATCCATTTCGCCACCGCGGCAGTCATCGAGGGCAGGGCCTCAATCAAC
>NZ_JAWRWY010001300.1:0-247 GCF_046535315.1 Paraburkholderia sp. SIMBA_027 | reverse complement strand
GGCGATTACTACAGCGGCAAGGACACGCACTTCGGCGCGGATCTCATGAAAACGGTGCAGAGCAAGCTGCCGCTGGTCAACCTCGGGCACTGGAAGACTGTGTGGAACCGACTCATCTGGGACAACATCGCAGAGAGTCTTTCGCCCGGCGTGACGCAGCGAAACATTCGTCGTTCTAACCAACAGTACGGAAACGATTACTGGTGGAAGCCGGGCGAGGCGACGCCACAGCGCGCGCCAAATCTTG
>NZ_JAWRWY010001299.1:0-247 GCF_046535315.1 Paraburkholderia sp. SIMBA_027 | reverse complement strand
CAGGCCCAGCCAGCCGATCACGCGGCCCGGCAGGTCGACGGGGATGAAGTCGAGCGAGTTCATCAGGGCAACCCAGACGAACACGGTCAGTGCCAACGGGGCGATGAAAGTACGCGTGCCGTGGATCATCGACTTCGATTGATCCTCGACCATTTCGACCAGCATTTCGATCGCGCACTGGAAACGGCCCGGCACGCCGGACGTCGCCTTACGGGCGGCGAGATGCAGAATGAAGATGGTGGCCAGA
>NZ_JAWRWY010001298.1:0-248 GCF_046535315.1 Paraburkholderia sp. SIMBA_027 | reverse complement strand
GACGGCGCAGTGTTCACGCGACCTCGAGACAAGATCTCGATCACCTTGAGAAGAAGAAAGGGTGTTTCACCATGACCCATACGCAGGTAGCTGCAATAGAGCTCGAACTGGTGGATCTACATCACTGGGGAATGATCACTAATGACGAAGACTTGGCGAACACGTTGCCGCTCAAAGACATAGCCATGTACGAGTTGTCAGAAAACGACACGGTGTCGGAGTACCGATTGACATCCGAGTCGTCGCCG
>NZ_JAWRWY010001297.1:0-248 GCF_046535315.1 Paraburkholderia sp. SIMBA_027 | reverse complement strand
ATGCTCAGGGGCGTGCTGACCAGCCCATTGACCGCGGCATTGACAAAAGCGTCGCGGGTCACCGTTTTCAAGTCTGGCCCGGTCTTGAAAACACCCGCCTTGACCAAGCGATCCGCCGTGACCATGTTTTGTACAACATCACCCATCGTCTTTGGAGCAGGGTGCGCATGTGAAGGAAGCTTGGCCCCCGCGGCACCCGTGCTCTTCATATCCAACAGGAGTTTTTTGAAATTTTGATTAGCCAACAT
>NZ_JAWRWY010001296.1:0-248 GCF_046535315.1 Paraburkholderia sp. SIMBA_027 | reverse complement strand
CGGGCGATCGAAGCACCGCTTGAGAAGAATGGCGCCTCTCCGGATGAGGTGGCCCTCGTGCTTGCGCGGGCCAAGGCGGAGGAGGTCAGCCGGCGATTTCCGGATGCCCTGGTGATCGGCTCCGATCAGACGATGTCGCTTGGCGACCGGGTGTTTCACAAGCCAGCGGATATGAAACAAGCCGCGGCCCATCTTGCGGCGCTCAGCGGCAAGACCCATCGCCTCAACAGCGCGATTGCTCTCTACAG
>NZ_JAWRWY010001295.1:0-248 GCF_046535315.1 Paraburkholderia sp. SIMBA_027 | reverse complement strand
ATCGCGCTGGTCGCGGGCGATCCCGTGGGAGTCAAAAGAGCCACCGTCCCGTCGATGGCATCGGTCGACATCAGCGTCCGGACCGTTGCCGGGCAGAGCGTCAACGAAGTGGCGGCCCTTATTCGGCGCTGGTTTGAAGTGCACAAGAGCCCCGACTTCGACTACCGGCTGTCCGTGGACACGGAGACGGCCCAAGAGCCGTACCGGACACCCCCTAATCCGGTTCTCGATGCCCTCTCACGCTCCAT
>NZ_JAWRWY010001294.1:0-248 GCF_046535315.1 Paraburkholderia sp. SIMBA_027 | reverse complement strand
CTTGCCCAGGCGGAGCACGGTACTATGACGGTTTGGCATCCGGCGCGCGGCGAATCACGCCAAACGCGTCCGGACGCCCGACGCAGCGAGCCATGCGCGGGGCAGCACCGGCGCGGCGCTGACGTTCTCCGCCCGCTGCTGTTATCCGTTTCCGCCATCCATGAGTTCTGCAAGCCGCCGTATCGCGCACCTGGACATGGACGCGTTCTACGCGTCGGTTGAGCTTTTGCGCTATCCGGAACTACGCG
>NZ_JAWRWY010001293.1:0-248 GCF_046535315.1 Paraburkholderia sp. SIMBA_027 | reverse complement strand
GCCAGTTTCTCGCCGATCGAGGATTTGCCGCAGCCGCTGACGCCCATGACGATGATGGCATGGGGCTTGCGGTCATTCTCCGGCATCTCTGATCCTCTGTGTTCCGGCTATTTTTATGCCTCAGGAGGCAGCAGCAGCCTTGCGGGCCAGACGCGCCCGGATGGTTTCGCCATCGGCCCGCGGCGTCGCCGCAAACAGCGTCTTGGTATAGCTGTGTTGCGGATCGCTGAAGACCTGATCGCGGCTAC
>NZ_JAWRWY010001292.1:0-248 GCF_046535315.1 Paraburkholderia sp. SIMBA_027 | reverse complement strand
AACATGGAAATTGCTTTTTCATCTACTGGAACTGCATCCCCTATGTTGATCCCACTTGCTTTTAAATTTTCATCAAGGGCGATAATATTCCCATCTAAATCTAATATATATTGCGTTTCAAAAATATCTTTATGATTGATTGTCCAATTAAGTTGTTCACTGATAGATTCTTTTGCTGCCATGTCATTATTTAGAGCTCTTTCTAAATCTTTCGAATCAATTAATCCCGTTGTAATATTGGCACAACC
>NZ_JAWRWY010001291.1:0-248 GCF_046535315.1 Paraburkholderia sp. SIMBA_027 | reverse complement strand
CCGGGCGGGCCGGCGGAAAGATCATGACAAACGGCTCGCCGTGCCGCAGCAGCACATCCATGTCGTCGAGCCAGCGCTGCGCATAGCCGTCGGAAGCGATCGCGTCGTTGCGTACGACGACGAGCGGAAAGTCGGTGACATCGAATACGGCGAGCGTCGCCAGTGCGGACGACATCTTTCCAGCGTGTTGGGTATGCATCAGGTCGATCTCCTTCGAGTTGAACAGCATGGGTCGAAACGGGCCGCGC
>NZ_JAWRWY010001290.1:0-248 GCF_046535315.1 Paraburkholderia sp. SIMBA_027 | reverse complement strand
CACCTTGCGTACCTTGTGATGGAGTACGTCAAGGGGCACACCCTTCGCGACGTGCTGACCGAGCAAGGCGCCCTCACTCCCCGCTTGGCCCTCGCCCTCATCGACCCGCTCATCGAGGGACTGGCTGCCGCGCATGCCGCAGGGCTGATCCACCGCGATGTCAAACCTGAGAATGTCCTCATAGCTGCCGATGGTCGTATCAAAGTCGGAGACTTCGGTCTCGCGCGGGCAGTCTCAGCTAATACGAG
>NZ_JAWRWY010001289.1:0-248 GCF_046535315.1 Paraburkholderia sp. SIMBA_027 | reverse complement strand
CTCGGGTTCGTGGTCGCGATGACAGTTGTCACCGAACTCGTCAGCGAGGCGGGCGCCTTCCAATGGATTGCCCGCCGGTTGCGGCAGTGGGGACGCGGTAGCAGCGTCCTTTTGTGGCTGCTCCTGGCGTTGTTCGCTACGCTGAGCACCGTTTTCCTGTCCCTTGATACGACGGCGGTGCTGCTCACCCCTGTGGTGGTAACGGTAACCCGGCAGGCAGGCTTGCCCGTCCTGCCGTTTGCGTTAAC
>NZ_JAWRWY010001288.1:0-248 GCF_046535315.1 Paraburkholderia sp. SIMBA_027 | reverse complement strand
GATCGCCGCGCCACCGTTGAACACCTTGGCGCCTTGCGCCTGGGCGTATTCGAGCAGGTGGGTGGAATACACGTATTCCATGTCGAAAGGCGGGTCTTTGCGCATCACCACCGCGCCGAAATCGGCCAGCGGCAGGTCCTGCGGCGCCGATTCGCGCCACCAGTCATGGCCGTGCAGGTCGGCGCCATCCACCAGCTCGATGGGCGTGGTGACGGCCTTGACCGTGCCGGTCTCGATGTACAGGTCGC
>NZ_JAWRWY010001287.1:0-248 GCF_046535315.1 Paraburkholderia sp. SIMBA_027 | reverse complement strand
GCGCGTTGCTGCTGGTGCTCGCCGATACCCTCGGACGCACCTTGATCGCACCCAGCGAGATCCCGGCAGGGGTGCTCACGGCGGTGATCGGCGCGCCCTATTTTCTTTGGTTACTGGCACGCTTCAAGGGCTGATGACATGAGTATTCTGAAGGCACACCAGCTCGATATCGGTTATGGCGCAACGCGCATCGTGCAAGGCTTGTCGTTCGCGCCGCCAGTGGGCAAGGTCACGGCGTTGATCGGCCC
>NZ_JAWRWY010001286.1:0-248 GCF_046535315.1 Paraburkholderia sp. SIMBA_027 | reverse complement strand
CGAACTAGGCGTGGGCGAAGCGCTGGTGTCGCTGCTGGATGCCAAGGGCCGGCCGATGCCGACGGAGCGCGCCTGGATCGTGCCGCCGGCCAGCCGCATCGGGCCGGCCACCGACGCCGAGCGCCAGGCCTTGCGCCAGGGCAGTCCCATGTCGGCCAAATATGACAAGGCCATCGACCGCGAATCCGCCTACGAAGTGCTGGCCGGACGCGCCGCAGCGCCTGCCGATCAGGCGCCCGGGAAGGCCG
>NZ_JAWRWY010001285.1:0-248 GCF_046535315.1 Paraburkholderia sp. SIMBA_027 | reverse complement strand
GCGGGACATCGCGGCAAAACACGGGGTGCGGGTCCGTCTCTTCCACGGCCGCGGTGGCTCAGTAGGACGCGGCGGGGGACCCACCTACGATGCCATCATGGCCCAGCCGAACGGCGTTCTTGAAGGGGAAATCAAGTTCACGGAGCAAGGCGAGGTTATCTCCGATAAGTACTCCCTCCCGGAGCTTGCCCGGGAAAACCTTGAGCTCTCCTTGGCCGCAGTCATGCAGGGTTCGGCGCTGCACCGGA
>NZ_JAWRWY010001284.1:0-248 GCF_046535315.1 Paraburkholderia sp. SIMBA_027 | reverse complement strand
CGGCGAGAAGCTCGCGCCGCCGCAGGTTTCGGCGGAAGTGCTGCGCAAGATGAAGAAGACGGCCGAAGACTACCTCGGCGAGCCGGTCACGGAAGCCGTGATCACGGTGCCGGCGTACTTCAACGACAGCCAGCGCCAGGCCACCAAGGACGCCGGCCGCATCGCGGGCCTCGAAGTCAAGCGGATCATCAACGAGCCGACCGCGGCCGCGCTCGCATTCGGCCTCGACAAGGCCGAGAAGGGCGACC
>NZ_JAWRWY010001283.1:0-248 GCF_046535315.1 Paraburkholderia sp. SIMBA_027 | reverse complement strand
TCGCAGACAGAGTGGCAGCCGGAGATCAGGCCAGCAGCCGCAGTTTCGAAAGTGCTGAGGCCGTGGAAATCTTCACCGGCGCGATGATCCCGGCCGGTTTCGACGCCGTGATCATCCGTGAAAAATGCTCGCGGCACGATCGCGAGTTCACCACCGCCTACCGGCCCCGCCCAGGCGAGAACATCCGCAGGGCGGGCGAAGACGTCGACCAAAACTCTCTGCTGTTCAAGGCCGGGACGGTTCTGACA
>NZ_JAWRWY010001282.1:0-248 GCF_046535315.1 Paraburkholderia sp. SIMBA_027 | reverse complement strand
CTCGGCGTCTATTCCTCGTCGGAATGGGGTGAGCGCTGCTTCTGCAAGAACTGCGGCAGCACGCTGATGTGGCGTTCCAAGGACGGCAAGCATTTTGCCGTTTCGCTGCAGGCTTTCGATAACCCTTCCAGTTTCAAGTTCGCGTCGCAGATTTTCACGGATGAGAAGCCTTCGAGCTACTCTTTCGCCGAAGCCACGCAGAACATGACCGGCCCCGAATTCATCGCCATGATCACCTCGGCGGAGCA
>NZ_JAWRWY010001281.1:0-248 GCF_046535315.1 Paraburkholderia sp. SIMBA_027 | reverse complement strand
GATTGCACAAATTTTGCCTAGTTTAACCGATGAAGAAATGTTAAATCTAGCAAAAAGTCACTTTAAATACGAATTAGCTGTGAACCAAAAACCAATCGCTTCAAATGGAAAAATGGAAGTCGAGCCTGGTGAAGTTGATGTGATGTTAACATTTTGGATGGCCCCCCATTACAACATCCTATCGGAAGAATGGTACCAAAAGGGGATGATTAGTGGTGATTATTTTTCACATATTGAAAAAGTTGAAC
>NZ_JAWRWY010001280.1:0-248 GCF_046535315.1 Paraburkholderia sp. SIMBA_027 | reverse complement strand
CCAACGAGGAGGCGCATCTCGCCACCTGGCTCGGCAAGCGGCTGGCGATCCAGAACCTGAAGGTACCCGACCTGCAGACGCTAGGTTTCCACCTCGTCGGCGGCCGTCTGCTGCCTGTCGATGGCAAGCCGGGCGCGATGTTCATGTATGAGGATCAGGGCGGCGAACGTCTGACGGTTCTGGTCGGGCGCAATGCCGGCAACCACACCACCAGCTTCCGCTTCGCCTCGGCCGATAATCTCGAGACC
>NZ_JAWRWY010001279.1:0-248 GCF_046535315.1 Paraburkholderia sp. SIMBA_027 | reverse complement strand
AAATCCGACTTTACCATCTAGTGTGAAGCGTCTTTAATCCACATACTTGGTGTGTCACACAGGAGGTGGCCGTAAAAAGCCATTCTCCCGCTCCACTCTACGGTGGCATTGCATATCCCCGATACCGCGCACGGGCGCGGCAACTTAATGATTCAAGGACATTGATTTGACGAAGCATCTGATCATTGCGGCTGGTGCACTCGCCGCCTCACTGTCGTTTTCGGCCTTCGCGGACGTATCGACGTACC
>NZ_JAWRWY010001278.1:0-248 GCF_046535315.1 Paraburkholderia sp. SIMBA_027 | reverse complement strand
ACCTAGAAATGAAGTAGAAAGTATACTTGTTAAAATATGGAAGGGTATTTTAAACATAGAAAACTTAGGAATAAACCATCATTTCTTTGTTTCAGGTGGTGATTCCATTAAAGCATTGCAGATCGTTTCCAGACTCTCAAGGTTTAATCTTAAATTGGAAGTAAAAGACTTGTTTGCAAATCCAACTATCAAAAAGTTAAGCAAATATGTGAAAAAACAAGAAAAACGGATTAAAACCTATGAAATAG
>NZ_JAWRWY010001277.1:0-248 GCF_046535315.1 Paraburkholderia sp. SIMBA_027 | reverse complement strand
CAGCGCTGGGCTACAAGATGGAAGGCGCCTTCGGCGGCGCGTTTGCGGGCGATGGACTCGGCCCGGCGATGTTCGACCGGATCGGTGCCTTCGCGCACAAGATTGCGCGCGGCAGTGGCCGACCGTCGGGCATCAACGAGGGTGATATCGGGGTAGGGGCCGAGGCTGAGGAAGTTCTCCTTGCCCGTACTCGGTCGTCGATAGCGGAACAGCCAGGTTTTGCTGCCGTCCGGCCAGATGCGCAAGGC
>NZ_JAWRWY010001276.1:0-248 GCF_046535315.1 Paraburkholderia sp. SIMBA_027 | reverse complement strand
ATACCCGCGCGTTGCAGCGATCGAAAGGATTCCGGGGGATGCGAACGGCACGATGCACGGGCCGCCGCATGAATCGTGAATGGGCGAACGCCATGCGCCGCCACCGAAGCAACGCAGCGTCTTTACATTCAAGGTCGATCACCGGCCCCGTCACACGGAGGGAGTCATGCTGCAATACGTCAAGTCCTTGTTGCGCGATGAACGGGGCGTCAGTTCGCTCGAATACGCAGTGCTGGCCGGCATCATCG
>NZ_JAWRWY010001275.1:0-248 GCF_046535315.1 Paraburkholderia sp. SIMBA_027 | reverse complement strand
AGTTCCGTCTCCTCATGCCCGTGAACATCCTGGCCCGGAGCTTCGTAGCCCTGGAGGACGGCTATGGGATCGACGTCCTCACCGGCGCCATCACAGCCGACGAGGAAGAACAGTGGCTCCTCCAGTACGCCCACACCGTCCTGGCACCAGAATCAATGCCAATCAGCTAACGCCTTGCCGGCTCAAAGGAGGCGAAAGGCGCTATGGACCAGCGCCATTTGATGCAAACAGCCTCAGCCTTCAACCTG
>NZ_JAWRWY010001274.1:0-248 GCF_046535315.1 Paraburkholderia sp. SIMBA_027 | reverse complement strand
GCCAACAGTGCGCCATCGGCATTGCCCTGGGTGCCATACAGCACGCTGAGGCCACCCAGCTGGGTGTTGGTGGTGACCGGCGGCAGGCGTTTGCTCAGGCGCCTTACCAGCCCGGCCACTTCGCTGGAGCGCGAGCCGTAGGCGACAAAATCCCGCGCGCCGGCGCGCATGGCATTGAGTACCAACTGGTTGTCCATGCCGTCACCGAGGGCGACGATGGCGAGCATCGGTTTGGCTTCCAGGGCGCC
>NZ_JAWRWY010001273.1:0-248 GCF_046535315.1 Paraburkholderia sp. SIMBA_027 | reverse complement strand
GTTTCTCCTCCGAGCAGTTGCTCACGTTCGCCACGGTCCTCTCGGAGGGCACATTGGATGCTACCGCGCGGGTACTGCACATCACGCCGTCGGCGGTTTCGCAGCGCCTGAAGGCCTTGGAGCAGTCGGCCGGCAGGGTTTTGCTGCAGAGAAGCAACCCCGCCCAGGCCACTGAAGCCGGCGAGGTGGTGTTGCGTTTGGCGAGGCAGGTGGCCCAACTCGAGGCGGACGCCGGGCGGGAATTGGGA
>NZ_JAWRWY010001272.1:0-248 GCF_046535315.1 Paraburkholderia sp. SIMBA_027 | reverse complement strand
CGCGAGCTCGCGATCACCGCTTCGCTCGGCGTCGCGTACAAGATCGTCACGAATCTGGTGATGCTTCCGTTGGCCGCGTCCCTGCTCAAGGTCGACCCCGGCTATGCGAAGAACGCCGAGCTGCATGCCGCCCGCCGCGGCCGCGTGCTGCGCGTGCTCGCGAAAGTCGCGGTTCCCCGCAACGCGGCGATCATCCTGCTGGCCGCCGTCGTGGTCTTCTGCGTGGCCGCGTGGGAAAGCCGCGACCG
>NZ_JAWRWY010001271.1:0-248 GCF_046535315.1 Paraburkholderia sp. SIMBA_027 | reverse complement strand
ATACAGCTTCGGCGAAAAAAGCGACCCGCAAGATCGCCCGCCGCACCGACGTCAACAAGGCTCGTCGCTCGCGCGTTCGCACGTTCGTCCGCCAGGTCGAAGAGGCACTCGCATCCGGCGACGCTTCCAAGGCTAAGGAAGCCTTCCTCGCAGCGCAGCCGGAACTGGCACGCGCCGCAAGCAAGGGCGTGCTTCACGCCAACACGGCATCCCGCAAGATCTCGCGTCTTGCTGCCCGTCTGAAGACG
>NZ_JAWRWY010001270.1:0-248 GCF_046535315.1 Paraburkholderia sp. SIMBA_027 | reverse complement strand
GGAGAATATGCTGTGACACCAATTATTTTTAATGGTGAAATAGAAGATCATGTAATTCCGATAACAGCTAAACTGGATTATGGAGACTTACCAATTTCCTATGAGAAAAACTCTACAGGAGCTACTGTTGAAGCTCGCCATATAGAATCTGAAAACCTATTAATAGGAACTACCGTTGATACAGAAAATGGAGCACAAAGCGTTTCTGTAGGTAGTGATAATAATGGTACCAATGGAGACGGATTAGA
>NZ_JAWRWY010001269.1:0-248 GCF_046535315.1 Paraburkholderia sp. SIMBA_027 | reverse complement strand
CTTCCTTTTGGCCTTCATCCGCCTTATGAAGGTCAGTAGAACTTAGTTGCTTCTTTCTTTTGGCCTTCATTTTCACGAAACCGCGCAATGGAATTCTACTTAGCAATTTAAGCCACTAAACAAAAAAGAACGCTAAAATTTATAACGTCCTTTTTGTAAAAATATTATGTAGTTGTTACGATCAAACCATTCATAAATTGCTCAAAGGCATGCACTTTTAACGGGCGGCTGAAAAAATACCCCTGACC
>NZ_JAWRWY010001268.1:0-248 GCF_046535315.1 Paraburkholderia sp. SIMBA_027 | reverse complement strand
CATGCCAAACTCCTTCAAACCCACCGAAACGGGAGCCTGCCAGGATTGCATTGACGAGGCAAGCAAACCGGTACCAAGCAAATTCCTACACCCCAAGGGCGGGATCACCACCGCGTTCACCGACCGCTGGAACCCTGCGCGGTGGCGCCGTCTCAGCCGAAAACGACAGGGGAAATGACACGCTTGTAAGTATGTCGATTATTTAATACACTGGTGCCACAGCCCACAGCTGTAACCAAAACCTTTCA
>NZ_JAWRWY010001267.1:0-248 GCF_046535315.1 Paraburkholderia sp. SIMBA_027 | reverse complement strand
CGGTGCCGTTGTCCGAATCAATCCCCACGATTGGAAACGGGAACCTGCCTATCGCGTATTGCAGGGCCTCGAACACCCATTTCTGGGCCTTGTTTGGCACGGACCTGTTCACGGTCCAGCCGGTGGCGATATCGGTGACCGTCAACGTGAAACAGAACTGTCCGGACGCCACGCCGCCTTCATGCCCGACCAGGTCGATCTCCACGAAACCCGGGACCGCGTCGTCCCACTCGGCCCAGGTCCGGATC
>NZ_JAWRWY010001266.1:0-249 GCF_046535315.1 Paraburkholderia sp. SIMBA_027 | reverse complement strand
GCGACGTCACCGCCGGGGCGATTCAGTCGGATATCAACCGGCTGGCACAGGTGTTGTAATTTCAGAAATTTAATAATGCCCGGTACTCAGGTTTTCGGGTTTATGGTTTCTAATGAAATATATTGAATTATCATAGGATTAGGCCGGATTAAGCGTTTACGACGAATCCGGCAAGAAGCAATAAGTACATGGTTAGTTTATATTTGCAGTCCGGTTTGCTTTGCATACCGGATTTTCTTTTTCTTACCA
>NZ_JAWRWY010001265.1:0-249 GCF_046535315.1 Paraburkholderia sp. SIMBA_027 | reverse complement strand
TTATTAAGCAACAACTAACCAATATCATCAGCGATTTAGAAGCTGGTGGTTATCTGATGAAGGAGCCTGATCCAAAAGATAGACGTGCGGTTTTGATTTCACTGACATCATTGGGGAAGGAAATTGAAGAAAAAAAATGGGTTAAAATCTATCAAAATTTTAATGAAAACTTAACTAAATTAAACGATGAAGAGAAAATAGATCTAAAATATGCGCTTCATAAAGTTAATGTATTATTAAAAAAGATGG
>NZ_JAWRWY010001264.1:0-249 GCF_046535315.1 Paraburkholderia sp. SIMBA_027 | reverse complement strand
AGCACCTGCTGCGGCGAGATGTCCGGCTCCGCGTCGAAAGGCAACCGTTGCATGCTGTATAGCCCGGCTACAATCAGGACGGCAACAAGAATTAACACGGCGGCGCGATTTCGCAGTGCCGCCTCGACAAGTTTGGTAATCATGGCATGCGCTCGCGGATTAGCCTTCGTCGGGAATGGTGCCCGTCATGAGCGCGGCCTTCAGCCAGTAGCTGCCGTCGGCGACGACGGACGTGCCGGCCGACAGGCC
>NZ_JAWRWY010001263.1:0-249 GCF_046535315.1 Paraburkholderia sp. SIMBA_027 | reverse complement strand
ATATCGATCCGGTCAGCGGCTTGAAGAGCCTGGAACACCTGAAGCTCGCGCTGGAAAAGCACAAGGACAGCTTCGATTGTGAGATCGTTGCCTTCCCCCAGCATGGCCTGCTGCACTCGAAGGTCGATGGCCTCATGCGCGAGGCGATGCAGATGGGCGCCGCCTATGTTGGCCGTCTCGACCCGACGAATGTCGACAGCGCCATGGAAAAGTCGCTCGATGCGATGTTCCAGATTGCGATCGACAGCG
>NZ_JAWRWY010001262.1:0-249 GCF_046535315.1 Paraburkholderia sp. SIMBA_027 | reverse complement strand
AGTTCAGGCCGCGGAAATACGATCGCGGCAGGTTGGCGCTCTCCGACAGGAGGTTCTTCAGGTCATAGCGTGACGCCGCCCAGCCGAGCGCGAACGCCACCTGAATTGCGAGCAACCACCAGAAATCCAGATCCATGCGAAATATCGAAGCAGAGACGAAAACCGCGCGGGATTCGCGCGGCGTCCGTATTAAATGACGGGCGGCATCGGCGGCTGATCGACGACGACCGGGGTTTCGCGCACCGCGCG
>NZ_JAWRWY010001261.1:0-249 GCF_046535315.1 Paraburkholderia sp. SIMBA_027 | reverse complement strand
CGGCCACGGCGAGCAGGCTGAGGATCTCGCCCGGTGCGGCGGGCAAGCCCCAGACCGAGGCCGCCGCCCGCCAACTGTTGCCGAGCCCGGCAATGCCGAGAACCATGCCGAAGAAGGATGCCGGGACACGCGGCATCTGGAAACCGGCCCTTGCCGGCATGTCTGCAGCTTGCATTGCCATTACCTCGCTTTAACAGGGGAGCGGAAGGCAGCGCGCCTTCCGCGTCGCAGAATGCACTTAACCGGCGA
>NZ_JAWRWY010001260.1:0-249 GCF_046535315.1 Paraburkholderia sp. SIMBA_027 | reverse complement strand
CCCATGACCACGAACAGCGCCGCCGCAATCATCGCCTCGCGGGCGCCGGTGCGGGCGATCACCTGGAACAGCGGCGTCAGCAGATAGCGCCCCATGACGATCATCGCCACGACTGCACCGATCGCAATCGCGAAGTCGAGGAACGGCTGATCGCCGCCCTCGCTGCCGCCGCCAAGGACCGTGATCAGCGCCAGCAGCGGCACGATCGCCAGATCCTGCAGCAGCAGCACCGAGAACGAACGCTGGCCG
>NZ_JAWRWY010001259.1:0-249 GCF_046535315.1 Paraburkholderia sp. SIMBA_027 | reverse complement strand
ACTGCCGTCACCATTGAGAACGTCAACCGCGAAGTGGTGGCCTATTCAAATATTGCCGATCAGGAAACCGATGGCAGTCGCCGTGACGCGATTCTGGGCCGTGTCGTACCCGACCTGCCCTGGTATCTCGCCCGCTATCGGGCCGTGGCCATGGCAACCGAACCTGTTTTCTTCGGGCAGGAGCACGGAGCCTTGGACCGTGTGGCTATGCCGATACGCGTGGGATCACGCTTGATTGGTTCTCTGTGG
>NZ_JAWRWY010001258.1:0-249 GCF_046535315.1 Paraburkholderia sp. SIMBA_027 | reverse complement strand
CTGCGGCAACTGAAGATGCATGGCATGGCCCATGCCGTCGGTGATTTGACCGAGCAGGGATCGCCGGCGTTCGAGGCTGCCATTCCGATCCTGTCGCAGCTTCTCAAGGCGGAAACCGCGGAACGAGAGGTTCGATCAACAGCCTATCAGCTCAAAACCGCACGCTTTCCGGCTTACCGTGATCTGAACGGCTTCGACTTCGCCAGCAGCGAGATCAACGAGGCGCTCGTGCAACAGCTTCATCGCTGC
>NZ_JAWRWY010001257.1:0-249 GCF_046535315.1 Paraburkholderia sp. SIMBA_027 | reverse complement strand
AGGGAACGGGCCGCCCCTCGCAGAGCCGGTCGCGCTCACGGGCGTAGCTTTGAAGCCGATGGGAGGTGCTTGGGCTGAACGGGACAATCCGTTGCTTACCGGATTTGCCGTTGCGGACGATCACGATCTCTTGCGTGAAGTCGA
Organism: Paraburkholderia sp. SIMBA_027; assembly: GCF_046535315.1. Classification (NCBI taxonomy): domain Bacteria; kingdom Pseudomonadati; phylum Pseudomonadota; class Betaproteobacteria; order Burkholderiales; family Burkholderiaceae; genus Paraburkholderia; species Paraburkholderia sp. SIMBA_027. Next base: position 105 of record NZ_JAWRWY010001257.1, on the reverse strand, counting down.
TATCGGCGCGATCAAGCGACAAGGCCTCGCTGATGCGAAGCCCCGTGACCGCAATCAGGCCAAAGAGCGTGGGGTACGTCAGCCGCCGGATGCCATTTACCGAAG
>NZ_JAWRWY010001256.1:0-249 GCF_046535315.1 Paraburkholderia sp. SIMBA_027 | reverse complement strand
AATTTCCTCTCTTGCTGGTGCGATTGCAGCTGTGGTGTCATGGTCGGTGATCGCCAGGGTGCCGACGCGCATCTCGACTGCACGGTGCACCAATGCTTCTGGCGTCAGGCAGCCATCGGAAGCTGTGGTATGGCTGTGCAGGTCGTAAATCACTGCGTAATTCGTGTCGCTCAAGGCGGACTCCCGTTCTGGATAATGTTTTTTGCGCCGACATCATAACGGTTCTGGCAAATATTCTGAAATGAGCTG
>NZ_JAWRWY010001255.1:0-249 GCF_046535315.1 Paraburkholderia sp. SIMBA_027 | reverse complement strand
GGGCCAAGTGGTCGGAGGGCTGTATCTGGCCTGGTTGGGGGTGTCCAGCCTCCTGGCCAGTTCGGACAGCGTTGCCACGGTGCAAAAAAGCCAGCGTCATTTTTTCTGGCGCGCCCTGAAAGTGGGGTTGTCCAACCCGAAAGACATCCTGTTTTTCCTCGCTTTCCTGCCTGGGTTCATCGAACCCAATGGCGACTTCATTAAACAGGGACTGATCCTCGCCCTGATCTGGGGGGTGATCGATATCAC
>NZ_JAWRWY010001254.1:0-249 GCF_046535315.1 Paraburkholderia sp. SIMBA_027 | reverse complement strand
CTATTCGGTGCACTTGATGACGATCAGCCGCAAACGCCGCCAAGAGTGGGCTGGGTGATCTTCATCCTTGTCCTCCCCATGATGCTCATTCTCTTGAACACCGGATTCGACACCCTCACGAGCGCTGGCGTCGTCGACGCTGACACAACATGGGTGAAGGTCGTCATGGTCATTGGAGCCTCCCCTGTCGCGCTCCTGGTCTCAGTACTGACTGCAATTCTCGTACTCGGAAAATTCCGTGGCGAAAGC
>NZ_JAWRWY010001253.1:0-249 GCF_046535315.1 Paraburkholderia sp. SIMBA_027 | reverse complement strand
CCCCTTTATTATTAGTTGCTTGTTTTACTACTTGCACAAAATCCTCTTGACGATAATTGATGACAAGATCTGCACCAAGTTGTTTACAAATTTCTAGCTTTTCTTCACTTCCTGCCGTCGCAATTACAAATGCTCCTGCTGCCTTCCCTAATTGTATTGCCGCAGAACCAACGCCGCCTGAACCAGCATGAACGAGCAACACATCACCCGCCTTGATTCTAGCCATTCGATGTAAGGCAAAATAAGCAG
>NZ_JAWRWY010001252.1:0-249 GCF_046535315.1 Paraburkholderia sp. SIMBA_027 | reverse complement strand
AGCCAGACGCGTTTCACCAAAAGCGAGGAAACGCAGGCAGGCATTACGCAGAGTGCGTTTTGCAATATCTTCATGCTCAACACGGTACTCGCTCTGGTAATTCGCGTTGTAAATAGCCAGTAGCTCATCCGCCAGTTCAGTCGCCAGAGTACGAGTGAGTGCTTCGCGTACTTCGGCAATAGCAATCGGGTCGATGATATCGAACAATTCAGCCATTTCATTGACAGAAGGCAGCGTCAGGATTTCTGC
>NZ_JAWRWY010001251.1:0-249 GCF_046535315.1 Paraburkholderia sp. SIMBA_027 | reverse complement strand
CACGTGGTCCGGGTTCGCGGCCCTGAAGCGGAACCTCACAGAGGGGTACGGCCATCTGCCCGCTCCCCGATCACAGACATTACGAACGGAACGATGCCATGAACGGCTTGATGATGCAAAAGCAGTTGTTGATCTCCTCACTCATTGTGCATGCCGACCGCCATCATGGCGATACTGAGATCGTGTCCCGGCGGGTGGAGGGCGATATCCATCGCTACACTTTCCGTGACTGCCACCGTCGCGCGCGCC
>NZ_JAWRWY010001250.1:0-249 GCF_046535315.1 Paraburkholderia sp. SIMBA_027 | reverse complement strand
ATCTTACCGCTGGCGGTTTTTAATGGATGCGCCTGCGGATCGCGGCAAAAATCAGCGAAGCGAATAAACCGCGCGCTGTCCGGGTTTTCCGGCATCTCAATTAACTGATTGGCTTGCCAGAACTCAGCAAATGGCGGCAATTCAACCTGCTGGCTTGCCCCGCGCTGTCGGGCAACGTTATAAAACGTTTCCAGCCATTGCAGCTCACTTTTTCCTTCCGTAAAACGTGCATAACCGCCCTTCTCCCAG
>NZ_JAWRWY010001249.1:0-249 GCF_046535315.1 Paraburkholderia sp. SIMBA_027 | reverse complement strand
CAAAAAAAGCGCCGTGCGGCGCTTTTTTTGTGCCTGACAATCGTTAAGGCATTGCGCTTATCACACTCCCCGCCGTCAATTTTAAAGCCGGTTCAATCTCTATCCCCGCGCTTTGTAACCCTTTTGCCGTCCATTTATTACAGGTATTTAAAATCCCATAGCGACCATTGGCGGCATAAAACTGGCTGTCACCATAAATGCCTTTTTTGAGTGGAATAACATTTCCCGCCTCGCTACGGGAAAAACTGC
>NZ_JAWRWY010001248.1:0-249 GCF_046535315.1 Paraburkholderia sp. SIMBA_027 | reverse complement strand
GCCTTCGCCTTCGTTGTCGGCGCGCAGCAAAAGCAGCACGTATTTGAGGGTGACGATAATGGTCAGCGCCCAGATCATCAGCGAAATCAGGCTGATGACTTCGAAACGGGTGAGACCGTCCTGGGCAACCGGCTTCAGCGCTTCGCGGAATGCGTAAAGCGGGCTGGTACCGATATCTCCATAGACGACGCCAACGGAGCCGAGCGCAAGATAAAAGAGTTTGCGCGGCGTCATGTGGCGATCGTGCGA
>NZ_JAWRWY010001247.1:0-249 GCF_046535315.1 Paraburkholderia sp. SIMBA_027 | reverse complement strand
AGTGTAGCCAATTTCAATGGTTTTATTTTCCGAAAAAATAGCATAAAAACGCGTGCTGCCAACATATTTTTTAGTTGCTTTATCAAAAATGATAAAGGGGTATTCCTTTTCATTTTCTCTTTGTAAAATTGCATTTGAAATATATTTTTCAAGATTTTCTTTTCCATTTGCACCCCCTGAATTAAATTCCCAAATATCTGGCTCATTTTCAGAGTAGCTTAACAATACATCAAAATCAGAATGTTGTAG
>NZ_JAWRWY010001246.1:0-249 GCF_046535315.1 Paraburkholderia sp. SIMBA_027 | reverse complement strand
CGCTAGTAAAAGTAACTCGTAGGCTCATTATGCAAAAGGCACGCCGTCACACCATATAGGTGCTCCGACCGCTTGTAGGCGTACGGTTTCAGGTTCTATTTCACCCTTCTATTCGAAGTGCTTTTCACCTTTCCTTCACAGTACTTGTTCACTATCGGTCTTTCAGGAGTATTTAGCCTTGGAGGATGGTCCCCCCATATTCAGACAGGATTTCACGTGTCCCGCCCTACTCATTTATCATCTAAATAT
>NZ_JAWRWY010001245.1:0-249 GCF_046535315.1 Paraburkholderia sp. SIMBA_027 | reverse complement strand
ATTTCAGTAACTCCCCGGATGGAGGAAGCTACTATAAATTTCCCTATCATTTGCCTAATGATATGGATTGGGCAAGAGGGTTGAATCTGAAAACAACAAGCTATGATGCTGCCGGAAAAACAGTGGAAACCCTTGAAAATAAGTATAACTTTTCAGGAGAGGAATTTCATCCCTACAGATATTATAGAATGTTTGATGGTAATATCACATCAAACGCCCCTCCTACAGAGTTGATTTCGCTACCTCCGG
>NZ_JAWRWY010001244.1:0-249 GCF_046535315.1 Paraburkholderia sp. SIMBA_027 | reverse complement strand
GGCGAACTGGGCTATCAGCCGTTCCAGGAATGGCCCACCGGATGCAGCTGGAAGCTCAATGGCACGTACGTCGTGGTGGAACAAACAGACGCCATCACCGGCACCGCGCATCGTCGCACCGATCCGGGCGTAAATCACGTGGCTTTCCATGCGGGCACACGGGAAAACGTGGACAGGATCCGGGCGCTCGGTGCCGATGCCGGCTGGTATGAGATGTTCGAGTCAAAGTACCCGCACGCCGGCGGTCCC
>NZ_JAWRWY010001243.1:0-250 GCF_046535315.1 Paraburkholderia sp. SIMBA_027 | reverse complement strand
CGAAGCGCTGGCCGGCCGGGTTGGACGGCAAGAGCGAGAGCACAAGTACTGCCAGTGCGCCGAGGAAAGGCACAAGCACCAGCAGCGCCAGCCAGCCGCTGAGGTTACCGTCGTGCAGACGGCGGACCAGCAGCGCCAAGGACGGGATGATCGTCGCAAGGCCCCAGATGACGAGAAGGATGTAGAACGGGATGGCCCCAGCACCCGGAACCGTAGCACCGGAATCGGAGACCGTTGCTCCGGCCGCACC
>NZ_JAWRWY010001242.1:0-250 GCF_046535315.1 Paraburkholderia sp. SIMBA_027 | reverse complement strand
ACCCTGGCGCACAATCCGCCGTCGATCAAAAGCTCGGTGGTGATGGCCCTGGCGCCCCACCTCAATCAGGCCATGCTCGACTATGTGGAACGCGTGCGCGTGCTGATCGAGGCCGATGACAAATCCGCCGTCGGCCATCTGCTCTACGAGACCGTCGGCCAATACCTGTCGCCGCGCCTCAAGCGCAATAACCATCGACACCTGTCGAGCATGGCCACCACCGAGTATCGCCAGGCGCGCTTTCACATTC
>NZ_JAWRWY010001241.1:0-250 GCF_046535315.1 Paraburkholderia sp. SIMBA_027 | reverse complement strand
CTCGCCGGTCAGGCCCCGGTTCTTCAGGTACTGGATCGCGACGGTCGCGCCGCGCAACTGCTTGCGATAGTAGTCGCACGCGACGGACATCACGTCGGACAGCGCCGTCGCGACCGATTTCGACACGGGTGCCGGATAGTCGCCGCCGCCCCCCCCGCCGCCGCGCATCGACGGCTCGTGCGGCACGGTCAGCCCGACCGATTGCGCGAGTTCCTGCACGGCTTCCGGGAACGTGAGCCCCGCGTGCTCC
>NZ_JAWRWY010001240.1:0-250 GCF_046535315.1 Paraburkholderia sp. SIMBA_027 | reverse complement strand
AAGCGATCCGGGAAGGATCGCCGCAACCAGCTCCAAGGGTGCGCAATATGGAAGCTTCTCGTTTCCGCCGGTTGCTCCCAACCTGCCATTCGGCTTGTTAAAAAATAGCGGTCGGATGAAACTTCAATGGCAGGTCAGTACGATCTTCGTCTTGAGCGAACCCGGCTCGGGGTTCGCGCTGGGAACTTCAATGGCTGATTAATTTGAGTTGTCGGGAAATTGCACGGCTCACGTAACGAGCGACAGGGGG
>NZ_JAWRWY010001239.1:0-250 GCF_046535315.1 Paraburkholderia sp. SIMBA_027 | reverse complement strand
GCAGGCCGGCTTTAAAGACGAAGTCGCTGACGCGTGGCTCGCCGCGTACGCCAAACCGCAGCCGGTGCTTACGGTCGACCGGTGGCTCGCCGCGCCGTGGTCGCAGCCGTACCGACATCTGTGGCTGGGCGAAGTCGATTCGGCCACCAGAGCCTATGCGGCGGTCGTGATTCCACAAGGCGTGACACCGCAAAACGAGCCGGCGCTGATCGCCACTGCACAGGCCCTGCCAGGCGTTGCTTTTGTCGAC
>NZ_JAWRWY010001238.1:0-250 GCF_046535315.1 Paraburkholderia sp. SIMBA_027 | reverse complement strand
GCTACAATTGTAAAAGAAACGTTAGAGATTTCAGATAATCAAACATCGAGTATTAATGAAATTTCACAAACTATGCATCATTTAACAAAATTTGCAGAAGAAATCGAAGACATGGCGAAAAAATTATAATCGAAGGTAGAAGAGAAATCTTAGGTGGGATTCCTCTTCTTTTTTATTCTATCGCTACGTCAATAGATAGTGATATATAATGTTATATTTTTATACCAAGTATGATGGGGACGAGGGTGAA
>NZ_JAWRWY010001237.1:0-250 GCF_046535315.1 Paraburkholderia sp. SIMBA_027 | reverse complement strand
CGTGCTGCGCGGATCAACCGGAGAAATATATGCGGGTCTGGAAACAGGTGGGTGTCAGTGTTGCCGTGGTAGGAGCGGGGCTCTGTCTCTGGGGATTTTATTCGCCCGAAGCCCGCAATGTGCTGGCCAGCATCGGGATCGGCAAAACGCCTGCCGGCGCCGTTGAGGTTGCCGCCGCTACGCCCGGTTCGGGTCAAAACGCCGGCGGCGGACGCCGCAATGACAATGCGACCCTGATCGTGACCGCTCC
>NZ_JAWRWY010001236.1:0-250 GCF_046535315.1 Paraburkholderia sp. SIMBA_027 | reverse complement strand
ACCATTCTTGGCGACGGCAGCGTGGCACTGATTGTTGATGTCTCCGCCTTGCAGGCGATAAACCGCGAACAACGTATGGCGAACACCTCCGCCTGAATGAGTAAAAAGGTAACAATATGACCGGTATGACGAATGTAACAAAGCTGGCCAGCGAGCCGTCAGGCCAGGAATTTCTGGTATTTACCCTTGGTGATGAAGAGTACGGTATTGATATCCTGAAAGTGCAGGAGATCCGTGGCTACGATCAGGT
>NZ_JAWRWY010001235.1:0-250 GCF_046535315.1 Paraburkholderia sp. SIMBA_027 | reverse complement strand
CCCGCTTCCCATGGGCGTTCCCCTCGCTTTCATCGAGCCCGTCCATGATCCTTTGGGTGACCTTGTTTCACGGTACGCACGCACCCACGGACCCTTCACTGCCGCGGAAGCGGCCTCCCGGCTTGGGCTTGGGGTCGCCGTGGTCAACACCGCGCTGAAACGCCTAGCCGGTGACGGCCGCGTGGTGGAAGGCGAATTCCGGCCGCACGCCGTCGCGGAACCGGCGGCCACCGATGCCGTTGACGTGGAG
>NZ_JAWRWY010001234.1:0-250 GCF_046535315.1 Paraburkholderia sp. SIMBA_027 | reverse complement strand
GATGGCCTTGGAGACCAGCACGGATTTTTCGGCGTCATTGGTCCAGACAGAAAGCGTCACCACGAAGGAACGCGGATCGCGCTCGGCGGCCACCCGGTCTCCAAGCGAACGAAGCGCCCCGACCTTGTTATCGCCATCTTCCGGCTTCGATGAAAAAATCGCCTTCAGCCGCGCAAGCGGCGGCGGCGTTATGAATTCCTGGTCCTGATCGAGCTTCAGCTCGTCCACCACCCGCGCCAGCACATTGCGC
>NZ_JAWRWY010001233.1:0-250 GCF_046535315.1 Paraburkholderia sp. SIMBA_027 | reverse complement strand
CGCCCCGCCGAAAACCAGGACCCCGACGCCGAACAGCACTGCGATGCCCACGTAGATGGAGGACCAGAGGGCCGCTTCCTTCAACGTGGGGACGTGAGCCTTGCGGACGTGGAAGAAGTAGTCGAACGCGAGCAGCGCCACGATGATGACGATGGTGACGCCCCAAGCCAGGGGAGAGACGGTCATGTGATCCTGCTTTCGTGAGGCGCGGCGTGGTGCCTACCGAGGGTCAGCGGTCCTCACTCCAAAC
>NZ_JAWRWY010001232.1:0-250 GCF_046535315.1 Paraburkholderia sp. SIMBA_027 | reverse complement strand
GTCGATGGCCAGGTGTGGGTGTTCATCAATGGGTTCCGTCGGCAAGAAGGCGTTTTTTGAAAGCTGTTTGAAATGAGCCATGCCGACGCATCGTTGATTGCTCCGCCGGCATGAGCCAAACGTATTAGTGTGCCGTTTTATTCCGTCAAACGCTTAAGTGGATATTTCGGTTTATTTCGTCGACGCGCGGCGCAACGCCGGGGCGATAGCCCGCCAGCCGCTGATCTGCCGCCGCTGCGGGAACCGCCAC
>NZ_JAWRWY010001231.1:0-250 GCF_046535315.1 Paraburkholderia sp. SIMBA_027 | reverse complement strand
AGCCAAGCATGCCAATAACCATAAAATCTGCCTTCATTGCCCTTCAAGGTTCGTAGCGCTCAAGGCACAGGAATCAAACCACGAAGTTCTTTTGTGCACACCGCTGAATTGTCGCCAAAATGCGTCAAAGTGCGGTCATTTGACCTCATACATACGTGTGCCCGCTCTGCATTCCAAATCACTGTTCGTTTCGGATTGTTACGAAACCATGCAATTGAAATGACTTGTTAATTTGGCCTTCACGAAAGGC
>NZ_JAWRWY010001230.1:0-250 GCF_046535315.1 Paraburkholderia sp. SIMBA_027 | reverse complement strand
AGCAATTTTTTAGAACTTTATTGTAGTTTTACAAGTTAAATCTTATATCATTTGAATAGACTCATGAATAGCATCACTACTTTTTCTAAAATTATTATTTGTGATTGTAAAAAGCAGAAATAATTAACAAAAAGAATTTGTCTCACAACTAAATGATGTGGCTTGACAATCTTCTCTAGAATAAAGGAAGCAGGGTAAAAATAGGAAAAAGGCCGTCTTCACTAGTTGTGGGACGGCCTCTTTGGTTAAT
>NZ_JAWRWY010001229.1:0-250 GCF_046535315.1 Paraburkholderia sp. SIMBA_027 | reverse complement strand
GCGCTGAAGGCGCCGATGCCCGACAGCACGCAGTTGTCGATCTTCGCGGCCGTGCTCGACGATGCGGGCGCGAGCGAAGCATTCGGGCTTTCGCCGGGTACGGGTACGCCCGCGGCCACGGCCGATACGGCGACCGCCCATTCGGCGAGCTGATTGCGTCACGCCGCGCAGGCGGCGATTCACGATTTGGGCGGCCCGGGCCGTACGAATGTCATGCGGCGGGAGCCACGGCTGGCCGGCTTTCGTCGAC
>NZ_JAWRWY010001228.1:0-250 GCF_046535315.1 Paraburkholderia sp. SIMBA_027 | reverse complement strand
GCCACGTTCCTGCCCGCCATGGCGCGCGAGATCATCCCCGATCCGGCGGTGTTCGGCTGGGCCTGGCCGCTATTCGGCCTGGCGGCGGCGCTGTCGTGCCTGCTGGCCCCGCGCGTGGCGCAGGCACGCGACGACAAGACGGTGTGGCGCGGCGCGCAGGCGCTGATGGCGCTGGGCATGCTGGCGGTGGCGCTGTGGCACGACATCGCCGCGGTCATCGTCGCCGCGCTGCTGGTCGGTGGCACGTTCA
>NZ_JAWRWY010001227.1:0-250 GCF_046535315.1 Paraburkholderia sp. SIMBA_027 | reverse complement strand
CGTATGGAATCCTTGAAAAATTATTCGTCAAAAGTTGTAGTTTGTGTAGATATGTTTGGGGAAGGGATTGATATTCCAAATTTAAAAATAGCAGCAATTCACGACAAATATAAATCGATCCCTATCACACTTCAATTTATTGGTCGATTTGCAAGAAGTAAAAAAGGCCTAGGTAACGCAAAATTAATCACTAATATAGCGGACGAAGATATAGCAGAAGCTTTACAGGACTTGTATGATAAAGATACAG
>NZ_JAWRWY010001226.1:0-250 GCF_046535315.1 Paraburkholderia sp. SIMBA_027 | reverse complement strand
CCATCAGGCTCGCGAGACCGGGATAGTTGAAAATCGACTCGACGATCACCACGCCGCCGAACAGATACGACAGGCTCATCGCCACCGCATTGGCGATCGGGCCGATGGTGTTCGGCAGCACGTGCCACAGCACCACGCGCACCGGCGAGGCGCCCTTGAGCACGGCCATTTCCACATACGACGAATTGAGCTGATCGAGCATCGCGGCACGCGTCATGCGCGCCATCTGCGCGACGATCACGCAGCACAG
>NZ_JAWRWY010001225.1:0-250 GCF_046535315.1 Paraburkholderia sp. SIMBA_027 | reverse complement strand
GAAGGGTGCCTGCCGAACGGCGGACGCTCCTTCGGATCGTCCGCCGTTCGGCAGGCGACTCAACGAAAGCAATCTCAGCTTTGCTCTTCCCGTGAACACGCCACCACTTCTCGTAAATTTCCCGTCTTTGGACTACCTGCTCAAGGCTCTTATGGAAGAGTCCAGGGAGGTTCATGCTGACGAGGTTCGCTTCCTGATCGAGCGGAAACTTCCGCCGGCCGTTTCGACGCGTGTTATCGCGACTCTATTC
>NZ_JAWRWY010001224.1:0-250 GCF_046535315.1 Paraburkholderia sp. SIMBA_027 | reverse complement strand
CAGGTCTGGTGACGATCGCAGCACCCCCGGATGCAGTGTCCGAGAACAGCGCCCATCTGACTGCCGTCATGCTGCGTGAAGTCGATGGCATTGCGGCGCTCGAGGCATGGCTGGAAGACGATCGCCTGCAGACCTTCGTGCTCGGACCCGGTTTCGGCATCGGCGAGCAGGCGAGGGACTATGCCGCCGCACTCAGCGACCGCCATCTGGTTCTCGACGCCGATGGCATCACCTCGTTTCGCCAGGAGCC
>NZ_JAWRWY010001223.1:0-250 GCF_046535315.1 Paraburkholderia sp. SIMBA_027 | reverse complement strand
GCGCATGGAGACATCTTCAGAAAGCTGACACGGCTCGAACACCAGTCAACAGTAATGCTTACGATCCTCATTTTCCGTCCGAACAACTCCTGAGGCGGACTGGTCAGCACTATTCTGAGCTGAAGTGAGCGACTGGATTTCCTAAGGAGCTAGCGTGCCAAAGAAAAAAGACCGTGCCGATATCTTTACCCGTTTCACCACCAAGGTGGCCTCGGTTCTTGGACATGCGTGGGTTTTTGCGATCGCCGTC
>NZ_JAWRWY010001222.1:0-250 GCF_046535315.1 Paraburkholderia sp. SIMBA_027 | reverse complement strand
TCATCCAGCATCGGACCGGTGACGGCGAGGCAGGGGTGACGCAGAGGCGACGCCCGATCGGTGCGGAAGCCATGGAAAAAGCGCCAGTTGCTAACAATCCGCCGGAAGGCCGCGACCTCCGGAAAATGCCCGGCGTCACCGAGCAGCGCGATCGCCGTTTCCGAGGTCAGCGCTTCATCCGGATAGTTCTCCATCCGGCCGTCGCCGCCGCGCACCGAAATCGCCGGACCATCACGTTTCATCATCACCA
>NZ_JAWRWY010001221.1:0-250 GCF_046535315.1 Paraburkholderia sp. SIMBA_027 | reverse complement strand
GCGGATGACCTTGTAGCGGGCACCGGCGGCAAGTGCGCGCACGTAAAGCTCATAGTCTTCACCGAGCCGTAGAGCCTCGTCATAACGCAATGCATGTTTGTCCAGAAAAGCGCGGCGTATCACTGGTTTGAGAAAACCTGTCTCCCCGCGCTCGACCCCGGGTCTGGAAATGTTGCCTTCCACGAATTCCGTCAGCGATAGAAAACGGGCCTGCGGTTCGAAGCGGGCAGGCTGCATGGAGGATGCCCCC
>NZ_JAWRWY010001220.1:0-250 GCF_046535315.1 Paraburkholderia sp. SIMBA_027 | reverse complement strand
CTACAGACTATAGTATAGCATAAAAAATCTGCTTTCGTATAAGAAAGCAGATTTTTTATGCCCTTATTCTGAGTGAAAAACCAATACCCCGTTTCAAAGTCCCTATACCCCGTTAGGTAACCGTCTCGAGGGGGTTCGGAAGACCCTCTCGAGACGGTTACCTAAGGGGGGAGAGGGGGGAGATAAGGGGGGATAGCCCCTTAATGAACGGGCTGTAGGGTCTTCAGAACAGCCTTGAGACCGTTTGGGA
>NZ_JAWRWY010001219.1:0-250 GCF_046535315.1 Paraburkholderia sp. SIMBA_027 | reverse complement strand
CAAGTGGCGGCGCCATCAGCATCCTCGATTACGTTGGAGGGCCGGCCGCCGCAGGTGAAACGTACAGCGCCGATCTGCCCTACACCCCGGCCGGAGGCCAGTGCGACGGCTGGATCCTGAATTCCTCCAGCCCGCTGCCAACCTCGGATGCAGGTTGCGCCCACAACCAGCCCAATGGATGGAACCAAGTCCGCGACATGGCCATGAAACTGGGCCTTGCGCAGGGACAAACGCCAGCACAGGCGGCAAA
>NZ_JAWRWY010001218.1:0-251 GCF_046535315.1 Paraburkholderia sp. SIMBA_027 | reverse complement strand
CGGCACGGCACGCAAAATGGTGGACCGCATCCGCGAGGCGGACAGCGTCGAAAGCCTGATTTCGAGAACGACCCGGCTGATAAAGGCAACCTTAGGTTACGACCTGGTGATGATCTACCGTTTCGAGGAAGACGGCGCCGGCAAGGTGGTGTCGGAGCGGAAGCAGCCGGAACTGGAAAGCTTTCTCGGGCAATATTTTCCCGCCAGCGACATACCGCAGCAGGCCCGCGCGCTCTATCTCAAGAATACGC
>NZ_JAWRWY010001217.1:0-251 GCF_046535315.1 Paraburkholderia sp. SIMBA_027 | reverse complement strand
GAACATATTAAGAAGAAAGGCGATTTAAGGATTACTGTTGTGGGAGATAATGTATTTGCAGCCTTAATACACTCACAGGATTCTGAGGATTCGAAAGTAGATTGGAGATTTAGCCAAAATGGGCTTAAACACAGTATCTATACCCTCCCAGTAGAAATTTCCACCAAATGTATCAACTTGGTGAAGTTTTTAAATTTAAATTTTGGCGCTATTGATCTTATTTTGAATGAATATGGAGAATACGTATTTCT
>NZ_JAWRWY010001216.1:0-251 GCF_046535315.1 Paraburkholderia sp. SIMBA_027 | reverse complement strand
GGCAGAGCCGCGCAGCGATTTTTCCGAAATGTCGATCAGCGGCGAGAAGGTGGCTGCCGGCATGCGCACATCCTCGGGTTCGTCGAACGCAGCAGTTGAAGACCTGTCACCGCGGGCGACCTCCAGCTGGCCGTTCAGGATGGCGCGTTCGGCACGCAGCTGGCGGATCTCGGATTTGGCGATCTCCAGGCTGGTGCGCAGCTGGCCGATTTCGTGGCGGTCGCTGTCCATGCGGGTGTCGAGATCGCGCC
>NZ_JAWRWY010001215.1:0-251 GCF_046535315.1 Paraburkholderia sp. SIMBA_027 | reverse complement strand
CGGCCTGATCGAGATACCAGTACTGGGCATATTCATAGTTACCCACGGTGCAGATGCTCGAGATAACGAGCTTGCGGCCGCGGTGCAGCACCGTCCGCCCTGTTCGGAAATCCCAGTGTTTCCAGAGGATTCCGGCGTCTTCCTCATGGATGCAGACCGCCTTTTCGATCGTGACGACCTCACCTTTCAATCCGTTCACATGTGCGTCGAGATACTGGATCTGGCCGAGGCAATCGCAGCCGAGTTTCAGC
>NZ_JAWRWY010001214.1:0-251 GCF_046535315.1 Paraburkholderia sp. SIMBA_027 | reverse complement strand
AATAGTTCAATTCTTTCTCTCATACCGATAATACCAAAGGACTGCTCTTTGATACTATTTTTATCAAAACCTGTACCGTTATCTTTCATATAGAATAGTGCTTACACTGTACACCCGATGTCACAGGTAGCTATTTTTGGGGGTGAAGTTGATAACAGTATTGAAACTGATACTACCAATGGTACTGACGTTAGTACTAATACTAGTACCAATAACAGTACTGGTACATTCAAAACTGCTAGGGACGTAAG
>NZ_JAWRWY010001213.1:0-251 GCF_046535315.1 Paraburkholderia sp. SIMBA_027 | reverse complement strand
CTTAAGGTCGTCCGCCATAAGCAGCAACAGGAACGAATCAGATTCCGCCACGAGAGCCAGAAGACGACGGAACCCGCCATAGCCTTGGCCAAGCTGGCGAAGAAGGGGAAGTCCAAGAGCGCCGGCAGGAAGAACTTGCCCGCAGATCGCCGTACTGAACTGGCTAGGGAACGGCACGGCGCCGTAGCCGAAAACTGCCCCGTTGACGCTGCGTCGGGGCAGGCGGACATCACCATGCCGGCAGACCAACC
>NZ_JAWRWY010001212.1:0-251 GCF_046535315.1 Paraburkholderia sp. SIMBA_027 | reverse complement strand
CTGGTTGGCCGGCAGGTTGCGGCACGCGAGCGCGATCACGACGGCATTGTCGCCGCCGAGCAGGATGTCGATGATGACGATCTGGAACACGGCGCCCCAGTGCAGCGACGTCAGGAATTCAAGCATGAGTGGATATAGGTGCGGGGCGACGACCCTCTGACGGGCGGCCCGGTTCATTACCGGCACATGCGTCGCGCATGCCCGGGGCTTACAAATTCATTGCGCGAGCATAACAAAAAACGCCGGCTAAG
>NZ_JAWRWY010001211.1:0-251 GCF_046535315.1 Paraburkholderia sp. SIMBA_027 | reverse complement strand
CGCGAGCTCCGTGTAGAACCTGGGGTAGTCGCCCTTCTCTGCTGGAACGGCTGTGCTGGAGCCGTCCACGCCCAGCAGCCCCCATGACTCCGGGCCCTCCACACCGTAGGAGGGGTCCGTCGGCGAAGCGCCCGCAGCCAGATCGGGTTCCTGGCTGTCGAGTCCCCACTTGGTGTATCCGGCCTTGGCGCCGAGTACGTGGAAACGCGGGCCCACCTGTGCGGCCATGCCGTTCATCCACAGCCGGGAGC
>NZ_JAWRWY010001210.1:0-251 GCF_046535315.1 Paraburkholderia sp. SIMBA_027 | reverse complement strand
AGCACCAGGCTGGCCGCCTGAATCAGGGCTTGGCTCTTACCGCGGGGCGCGTATGTAATCGCGGCTGCAGCGATCGCACCGGTAATCAGGCCGCCAAGGTGGGCTTGCCATGCAATGCCCGGCACCAGGAAGCCAATGACGCCGTTAAGCACGATCAGGACCCAGAGCTGCCTCGTTTGGCCACCACGTTGGCGCTGCACCACCAGCAGGGCTCCAAAGAGACCGAAGATCGCTCCGGACGCGCCAACCAG
>NZ_JAWRWY010001209.1:0-251 GCF_046535315.1 Paraburkholderia sp. SIMBA_027 | reverse complement strand
AGAACCGCCCCGGGCCGTTCTACTACTTCGTGCCGGTACTGCTGGTCGGGTTCCTGCCGTGGCTGTCGATTACCGTGCAAAGCGTTCGCCACGCGTGGCGCCAGCCGCGCCAGCCGAACGGCTTCGCACCGGTGATCCTGCTGCTGGTGTGGACGGTGTTCATCTTCCTGTTCTTCAGTGCGTCGCACTCGAAGCTGCTGTCCTACACGCTGCCGATCGCCCCGGCCATCGCGCTGCTGATCGGCATGTAT
>NZ_JAWRWY010001208.1:0-251 GCF_046535315.1 Paraburkholderia sp. SIMBA_027 | reverse complement strand
GAAGCGGCGGATCGACATGGTGCCAACAGAGGTTGCGCCGAAGTTCGTCGACGCCGGGTAGGGGCCGCCGTGAACCATGGCTTCGGAAACTTCAACGCCGGTCGGGAAACCGTTGGCGAGAACGCGGCCGGCCTTGCGCTCCAGGATCGGCAGAAGCTTGCGGCCGAGTTCAGCATCGCCGGCATCCAGATGCAGGGTTGCCGTCAGCTGGCCTTCGAAGCTCTTTGCCACTTCGAGCATTTCTTCGGTGC
>NZ_JAWRWY010001207.1:0-251 GCF_046535315.1 Paraburkholderia sp. SIMBA_027 | reverse complement strand
AACCATTCCGAAATTATTATTTATTTAAATCAACCTCCTATAATTAAGTGAAAGGAAAATACCTGTTGGCTGAACCGTCTTACATTTCTGGTGAAGAGTAAAAGAAATAAAAAGAGCTGTCACAGACCTCTATTCCAGAGGCCAGGGTATTTAATGAATAAACCTTGGCTAAATAGTATTTAGCCAAGGTTTATTGATATCTATCAGAAATTAGTTTTCTTTTAAAGTAAGGTCTTCCTCCACTTTATTCT
>NZ_JAWRWY010001206.1:0-251 GCF_046535315.1 Paraburkholderia sp. SIMBA_027 | reverse complement strand
CCAGGAACAGGTCGGATTGCACGGTCAACTTGCGCGCCACGTCCTTGCGCGGATCGTTCCAGGGCCGCGTCAATCCGCAGTCGGTCCACAGCTGGATGATGGCGGCTTCGTCCGCCGGATGGAAAGACCGGATGGCCAGTTCGGGATGCTTCATGCTTCGTTCCTCTCGATGGGAAAAACGAAGGCCGGGCGCTACGCCTCGATGGCTGGAAAGCAAAGCGCGCATGCCGCGCAAACAAAAAGGCCACGAG
>NZ_JAWRWY010001205.1:0-251 GCF_046535315.1 Paraburkholderia sp. SIMBA_027 | reverse complement strand
AGCGGCTTCGTGTAGTTGCTGCCCTGCGAGACGCATACAGGTTTGCCGCGCACGTCGTTCCACGTCTTGATGCCGCTGTCTTTGCGCGTGATGAGCGCGCCGCCGATTTCCTCGAACGGTGTGGGCGGATAGGAGAAAATCTCCGCGCGTTCTTTCGTGACTTCCATGTTGGCGATCAACGCGTCGACCTTGCCTTGCTGAAGGAACTGCACACGATTCGACGGCTGCACCGGCGTCAATTCCACTTCGAC
>NZ_JAWRWY010001204.1:0-251 GCF_046535315.1 Paraburkholderia sp. SIMBA_027 | reverse complement strand
CGGTGCTGGTAGACGTTGTCACCGCTACCCAAGAGCTGGTGATGCCCCCGAGTATCAAGCTGGAACAGGCCAAGGGCTTCAGCCTGTACATGCTCAAGGCGGTCATGAGCGGGCGTGGCGATGAAGTGATTGAGCTGGCGCGCACCAACTGGTTGCGCTGACCTTCAACTGCGTGGAGCGGCGCCATAGCGGACCACCACCTGGGTGATCACCTCAACCAGGCGTGGGTCCGCATCCGGCGCACTGAACAG
>NZ_JAWRWY010001203.1:0-251 GCF_046535315.1 Paraburkholderia sp. SIMBA_027 | reverse complement strand
ATGTCTCCGGTCGGATAGTCGAGCGCCAGATCGAATATCTTGAGACCGAGATCGTTGGAGACGCAGATCTGGTTGATCGCAGCACCGCCTGCCGCGAAATTCTCCACCATCTGCTGCGTCACCGACGTCGGATAGGGCGTGATGCCATGACGCGTGACGCCATGATTGCCGGCAAAGATCGCCACCAGCGGACGGGTGACGGCGGGCGAACGGCCGGACCATGCGGCGAGCCACATGGCGATTTCTTCCAG
>NZ_JAWRWY010001202.1:0-251 GCF_046535315.1 Paraburkholderia sp. SIMBA_027 | reverse complement strand
CTGCATCGAGCCGCCGCATCGCCGAGATACCGATCACGCTCGCGCCGATCAAGCCGATCACAAACGTGAGTATGGCCGTGGAAAGCAGCGCGTGCAGCAGTTCTTCGTCGAAGTGGTCGAGTTCGCGGACGTTCTGGCATTGCAAGGCGATGCGGCTGTCGGACAGGCGCGCGGCGATACATCGTCCGGGCGGGTGGTCCGGCAGATTTGCGAGTCGCATCGAAAACGGCTTGTCGAAGTGGGGGATCGCC
>NZ_JAWRWY010001201.1:0-251 GCF_046535315.1 Paraburkholderia sp. SIMBA_027 | reverse complement strand
GCCGACGAAAGTGTGTCGGCACTGGATGTGTCGGTGCAAAAGCAAGTGCTGGAGTTACTGGCCGAACTGCAGAAGCAGTTGAACCTGAGCATCCTGTTTATCACCCACGACCTGCGCGTGGCGGCGCAGATCAGCGACCACATTGCGGTGATGCGGCAAGGCGAAGTGGTGGAATACGGCAGCGCCGAACAGGTCTTGCTCAGGCCACGGAACAGCTACACCCAGGCCCTTCTCGCGGCGGCACCCGGCGC
>NZ_JAWRWY010001200.1:0-251 GCF_046535315.1 Paraburkholderia sp. SIMBA_027 | reverse complement strand
CGCGCCATCGTCGGCGTGACGTTGCGCGTCAGCACGTCGACCTCGCCTGATTGCAGCGCGGTGAAGCGCGCTTGCGTCGTCAACGGCGTCAGGCGGAACTTGCTGGCGTCGTTGAAGATGGTGGCGGCGATGGCGCGGCACATGTCCACGTCCAGTCCCTGCCAGTTGCCCTTGCTGTCCGGCGAGGAAAAGCCCTGGATGCCGGTGGACACGCCGCACTGCACGTAGCCGCGCTTCTTCACGGTATCGAG
>NZ_JAWRWY010001199.1:0-251 GCF_046535315.1 Paraburkholderia sp. SIMBA_027 | reverse complement strand
CAGTCAGCGCATCAACGTTCAGTGCCGCAACATCACCTTTTGCTGTGTGCTCGTAAACCAGTTTCCAGACACGTTTCAGGAAGCGGTTAGCCCCTTCCACACCGGATTCCTGCCATTCGAGAGTCATATCAGCCGGAGAAGCAAACATCATAAACAGACGAACGGTGTCCGCGCCGTAACGTTCAACCATCACCTGCGGGTCGATACCGTTGTTCTTCGACTTGGACATTTTGCTCATGCCGGTATAAACC
>NZ_JAWRWY010001198.1:0-251 GCF_046535315.1 Paraburkholderia sp. SIMBA_027 | reverse complement strand
AGGCCCTGCCGGTTCAGCAGGCCCGTCAGCGCGTCGGTATGGGCGTGGCGGCGGTATTTCTCTATGGCGTCGTAGCTTGTCGCGATGAACACCGCGAAGGTCAGCACGATGCTCCCGAGCAGCCCGGTGTACTGGATCAGGATGCCCCACACGGACGTGCGCCATTCTCCCGCCGCGAGCGCGGGCGTCGGCGCGGCGAGGTACAGGATGCACTGGCCCGTCAGCACCAGCGCGATGAAAAGGAAAGCGGC
>NZ_JAWRWY010001197.1:0-251 GCF_046535315.1 Paraburkholderia sp. SIMBA_027 | reverse complement strand
GCCACTGTGCGTGTCAACCGATGTGCGCAAGTCTGGAGGCGCGCCAGGCTTCCGGAATCCGTGGAAGGTTTGGCTGCGAAGTGCGGATGACGTTGATCTGTCACGTCCCGTCCTATGACGAACTTTGCCTCTCGCAACCTGTTGCCGTCCTGTCCGTGCGTCGAAGTTTTTTGCCCGATCGTCCAAGTCTTGCCTATGGTTCGCCTGGCCGTTTCTGGGCGTCCACAAAGATTGTCCGGTCCTCCTGCAGA
>NZ_JAWRWY010001196.1:0-251 GCF_046535315.1 Paraburkholderia sp. SIMBA_027 | reverse complement strand
AGTTCGAACTTGCCGACGCGGCCCTTGCGATCGGCGCCGGTGTACGCGCCGGGCGCCGCGCCGAAGAATTCGACTTCGAGCAAGGTATCCGGAATCGCCGCGACGTTGACGGTGACGAGCGGCTGATTCGCCCGCGCCGATCCGGCGTGGATCGCGTGCGCCAGCAGTTCCTTGCCGGTGCCGGTTTCGCCGAGCAGAAGCACCGGCGAATCGACCCGCGCCGCCCGGCGCGCCTGACGCTTCACTTCGAG
>NZ_JAWRWY010001195.1:0-251 GCF_046535315.1 Paraburkholderia sp. SIMBA_027 | reverse complement strand
GTCAGCGGTGCAGGCGAGCTCGATTTCGAGGAGCTGCCGCTGCCGGAGGATTACGTCGTCATGGGTGATTTCAACATGGTGCCGGAATCGCCTGAATATTGCGCGCTTGCCGGCGCAAAGGACGGATATTACGGGCGTGTCCCGCGTATCGGCACGCCTGTCGATGCGCTGGCGGCGCTCGATGGCTATCACCCCAAAAGCTACAGCTGGATGGATCCCAAGGATCACGGAAAGCGGATGCATCTCGATTA
>NZ_JAWRWY010001194.1:0-251 GCF_046535315.1 Paraburkholderia sp. SIMBA_027 | reverse complement strand
GGCTTCGGCAATCGGATGTTCCGAGCGGCCCTCGACGGCGGCGACCAGCGTCAGCACCTCGTTATCGGCGAAGCCTTCCGCAACCACCAGATCGGTCAGTTCCGGGCGACCCTTGGTGACAGTGCCGGTCTTGTCGACCACGACGATCTGCGCCGAACGCAATTCCTGCAGCGCCTGTCCCTTGCGGAACAGCACGCCAAGTTCCGCCGCCCGGCCGGTGCCGACCATGATGGATGTCGGCGTGGCGAGAC
>NZ_JAWRWY010001193.1:0-251 GCF_046535315.1 Paraburkholderia sp. SIMBA_027 | reverse complement strand
ACGCGCGGGCCGGTACGGATGGGGATCGATGTAGGTCGGCGCGCCGGTGATCATTTCGGCGAGCAGCCGTCCGCTCGCGGGGCCGAGCGTGAGCCCGTGGTGACAATGACCGAACGCGAACCACAGATGACGGTGGCGCGGCGCCGGCCCGATCACCGGCCGCATGTCGGGCGTGCACGGCCGCATCCCGAGCCACGGCGCTGGATCGAGCCGCTCGCCGATGCCGAACGCGTCGCGCGCGAGCGGCTCGG
>NZ_JAWRWY010001192.1:0-251 GCF_046535315.1 Paraburkholderia sp. SIMBA_027 | reverse complement strand
CGGTCGGGGGCGTGGTGCAGCCCGGCTCGCGCGTGATGGAGATCGTGCCCGAGGACGTGCCGCTGGTGGTCGAGGGGCGGTTGCCGGTGGAGTCCATCGACAAGGTGCGCGCGGGCCTGCCGGTCGAGCTGATGTTCACCGCTTTCGATGCCAGCAGCACGCCGCGGCTGGAGGGAACCGTGACGCTGGTGTCGGCGGACCGGTTCGAGGATGACCGCAACGGCCGCCCTTACTATCGCCTGCGCGCCGAC
>NZ_JAWRWY010001191.1:0-251 GCF_046535315.1 Paraburkholderia sp. SIMBA_027 | reverse complement strand
CCGTCGCCTGATCGAAGCAAATATTAAAAATGATATAGAAATTATTGATGAAGTCATTGGTTTAACTACAGAATTCCGTGACACATGGAAGCAAGTGATCCAAATTACACGTCAACAACAATATAGCAATACACAACAGGTTTAATGATTTCGCCTCTCATTGGTCGTCACTAATGAGAGGTTTTTTTGTATGTACTGTACGTTTTCTCCTTGACGTCACGTTTTAATTAAACTCCCGTCACAGAAAAGGC
>NZ_JAWRWY010001190.1:0-252 GCF_046535315.1 Paraburkholderia sp. SIMBA_027 | reverse complement strand
CACCTGCTACGGTCCCCGCCCCGCTCATCGTCGTTGTAGGCGGTATGCCAATCGTCAAACCCAAAGACACACTTGGCGTTATCCGGTACCCGAATTCGGCCATGAATGCTGCATTGTCTTTCACGTTTGCGCTTGCTCCTGGGATAAACTGACCACCTGCCTTCACATCCGCACTGGCATTGAATGCCGCCCATGCGCCACCGGCACGGATCCACCAGCGGCTGTTATCCGGCTGGAATACCACATCTTGAG
>NZ_JAWRWY010001189.1:0-252 GCF_046535315.1 Paraburkholderia sp. SIMBA_027 | reverse complement strand
ACTGCGCTGGCGGCGAAGCTGCGGCAGCGCATGGCGCAGAACAGCCATGGGCGCGAAGAAGTTGACCTCGAAATTGCGGCGCAGCTCTTCGTCCGACAAGGCTTCGACGGTACCTTGCTGGGCGTAGCCGGCATTGTTCACGACTACGTCGATGGCGCCGAACCATTGCACAGTCTTCTCGATCGCCTGCTGCACACTGCGATCATTGGTCAAATCGACCTCCAAAGGTAGAAAGCGGTCGGATGCCTCACC
>NZ_JAWRWY010001188.1:0-252 GCF_046535315.1 Paraburkholderia sp. SIMBA_027 | reverse complement strand
ATGCTATTATTATTTTCTATATATATGTTATAAATCTCCAGGTTATATCAGGTAAAATCAAAAAAGATATGCAATTACTAAAATTTTAAAGGTCAGATTTCAGACAATAATCCAATATACATCTTAGATAAAATTTAGAAATGACTCAGGGTATTAGGTTTTTACTTTCTTGAGATAAAGAAAATTGCTCTTCTACATTACAACATTAATTATTAGAGCAAAAGGAGATTTAAATATGAATAAACTATCAAT
>NZ_JAWRWY010001187.1:0-252 GCF_046535315.1 Paraburkholderia sp. SIMBA_027 | reverse complement strand
GGACTGGGCGCCGCCAATGCCGCTTTA
Organism: Paraburkholderia sp. SIMBA_027; assembly: GCF_046535315.1. Taxonomy (NCBI): domain Bacteria; kingdom Pseudomonadati; phylum Pseudomonadota; class Betaproteobacteria; order Burkholderiales; family Burkholderiaceae; genus Paraburkholderia; species Paraburkholderia sp. SIMBA_027. The sequence continues at coordinate 225 of NZ_JAWRWY010001187.1, read as the reverse complement.
CTGCCCTCGGGAAACATCAGTGGTCAGGCTGCGCGTTCCTATCAGTCAATCGAGACGCCGCTCGGCCAAGTGCTGAATTCAACCCCTGGCTTTGATCGATACGGAAGTTCCTACGAGCTCGACCTTGATGCGAGCTGGGAGGTGGATGTATTTGGCGGCCTGCGACGCGGACGCGAAGCTGCACTGGCCGAGTACCAGGCCTCCGAGGCTGGCGTTGCCGCCACA
>NZ_JAWRWY010001186.1:0-252 GCF_046535315.1 Paraburkholderia sp. SIMBA_027 | reverse complement strand
CGTCCGACACTTTGAGGATTTCCGGATTGATGAAGACAACCGGCTTTTTTTCTTCGTCCTCGCGCGAAACATCGATCACCAGCATCCGGCGCGGCACGCCGACCTGAATGGCGGCAAGGCCGATACCCGGCGCATCATACATGGTTTCGAGCATATCGTCGGCAAGGCGCAACACTTCGGCATCCACCTGTTCGATGGGCCTGGATTGCTGGCGCAGCACGGGATCGGGCAAAATGATAAGCGGTTTGATAG
>NZ_JAWRWY010001185.1:0-252 GCF_046535315.1 Paraburkholderia sp. SIMBA_027 | reverse complement strand
GGGGCGGACGCCATATCGCTGTTGAAAGGTCGGGCGACCACAATTCGCTCCGCAATTGAAAAGGACATCACCACCATCGTTGACGTAAATGTGGCGGGATCGGTCCGCGAAGGCACGGCGGCAGGCCAGGCGTATTCGCATGCTGTTGCCCTTGTGATCGGACTGATCGTCGCTGCATCGGCAATTGCGCTGTCGTTGGCTTTGCTCATCGCGCGCGGCCTCGCAAGGCAGCTTGGCGGTGAGCCACGCGAC
>NZ_JAWRWY010001184.1:0-252 GCF_046535315.1 Paraburkholderia sp. SIMBA_027 | reverse complement strand
CATGGACTTCTCCTACAACGGCGCCGGGCCGGCCAAGTTGCTGGAGCTCAACTACGACACACCGACCAGCTTGTATGAAGCGGCGGCGTTCCAGTGGGGCTGGTTGGAACAATGCATCGAGCGCGGCTTGCTGCCCAAGCATGCCGACCAGTTCAACAGCATCGATACCAAACAGCACCAGGCTTTCGCCCAGTTGCAGATCAAGCAGCCGTTCTACTTCGCCTCGATGAAAAACTCGGTCGAAGACAAGGG
>NZ_JAWRWY010001183.1:0-252 GCF_046535315.1 Paraburkholderia sp. SIMBA_027 | reverse complement strand
GAGTTCCTCCGGAGGAAGCAATCGCTCCGATGATATCTCCATCTTTATTCCTGATTATTATCCCGCCAGTAATCGTTAAAAGTCCTCCGTTAGAGTTCAGCATTCCATATCCGTGGATCGCTGCACCAGCAATGATGGTTCCCATACTATCACTCTCTACCCCAAACATTATTGCTGTTCTTGCTTTTTTAATGGCAAAATCAATCACTCCGTATACGCTGTCCACCCGGGCAAACGCAACCAGATGTCCGC
>NZ_JAWRWY010001182.1:0-252 GCF_046535315.1 Paraburkholderia sp. SIMBA_027 | reverse complement strand
CCAGATATTGCAGGCTCATCGGATCAACCACCAGGCCAACGCCCTGTTTTTCGATGGTCATATCGCCTTCGTTCACCTGATCATCAAAGGTGAAACCATACTGGAAGCCGCTGCAACCGCCACCGGTGATATACACGCGTAATTTCAGATTCGGGTTATCTTCGTCAGCGATCAGGCTTTTAACTTTGTTGGCTGCTGCGTCGGTAAACTCCAGCGGCAGTGCTACGTCATCACTCATATTTTGCTCCAAAC
>NZ_JAWRWY010001181.1:0-252 GCF_046535315.1 Paraburkholderia sp. SIMBA_027 | reverse complement strand
AAAAAAGATGGAATTGTTGCTTATACAGATAGGATTTTTAGGCTGTTTGAATATAAAGAGGACAATGTGAGGCGTACGGCAAGATTAATGCTTGAGTTAAGGAAAAGGCTACCGAAGACGATTACACTTTCGGTAATGCCGATTCCACCTCGTAGTACGATTGTTGAGAAATATGGTAATCAAGAACGTTTATATAGTGACTATCTGAATTTGCTTGGTAATGAACTTACAGAGGATATCCACTTTATTGAT
>NZ_JAWRWY010001180.1:0-252 GCF_046535315.1 Paraburkholderia sp. SIMBA_027 | reverse complement strand
GCCGATATCGAGCCAGAACTTGAACAGGTGAACGTCCTCGTGGACCAGCATCTTTTCGAGGCGCGGTGTTTCCTTGAGGAAGCGCTTGTGCTCTTCCGGGGTGCAAAAACCCATGACCGGCTCCACCCCGGCGCGGTTGTACCAGGAACGGTCAAATAGAACGAATTCGCCGGCTGTCGGAAAATGCGAGATATAACGCTGGAAATACCATTGCCCACGCTCGGTTTCCGTTGGTTTGGTCAGCGCCACGAC
>NZ_JAWRWY010001179.1:0-252 GCF_046535315.1 Paraburkholderia sp. SIMBA_027 | reverse complement strand
TTCTGGAAATCACCCCGGAACGCGTGATCGACTTTAGCGGTAATTACGAAGATTACCTGCGTAGTAAAGGGATCGAGTAAGTGATTATCCGTCACCCCGATACTGTCGGGGTGACGGCGGCTGATGACAAATGCAAAATAGCCTGATGCGCTACGCTTATCAGGCATTAACAAAGCGCATTTGTCAGCAATCTGAGTAACGTCGAATCGATTTTCTTAATCCCACATCAATTCACTTCCATTAATTCTCAAA
>NZ_JAWRWY010001178.1:0-252 GCF_046535315.1 Paraburkholderia sp. SIMBA_027 | reverse complement strand
ATTTTTTTAGTTGTTAAGGGTTTGAGTTTTAGCAGCCTTTTATACGCTACAAAATACATTTGTTGAGTATAAAAAGAGAAGCTAAATGGTAACAACTAAAAAAGGGAATAAATGGAAGGGATTGGTTTTCATCAAAAATATTGTATTAAAATTTAATAATAGTTGAGATTGTGTTTTTTAATTTAATCTTAATTTTTTTTAGAATAAATCATCATTATTCTATTTATTCTGATCCAAACAGAAAAATAATGG
>NZ_JAWRWY010001177.1:0-252 GCF_046535315.1 Paraburkholderia sp. SIMBA_027 | reverse complement strand
CGGAACTGTTCTTGGTGGACGTGATGGACCACTTGGACGATGGGCGTAGTGCGCGGCAGGAACAAGGGGGAGAAAAACGGGATCCCGTTTTGGCAGTCAACAACGGCATCGTAATTCGCTCCGCTGCGGAGCATCTTGAGCGCTGCCTGGCCGTAAATCGACAAGGGGCCTCCCCCGCGCAGTATCCGGATCCCGTCGATGACGTCCTCCGCAGCCTGGCCCGAGTCACGCCCGGTAAACCACGTAACTTGA
>NZ_JAWRWY010001176.1:0-252 GCF_046535315.1 Paraburkholderia sp. SIMBA_027 | reverse complement strand
AAAGCTGTCGAGGCCGCTGTAATTGCTGAGCAGCGGCCCGTTCAGCATGCCGGTGAAGGTGAGGATGATGATCAGCGCGAAGGTGGAGGCGATCGGATAGAGAATATCGACGCGGGTGCGGTCCTCGCCCTTCGCCGTCACCTTGAATGGCCGCCCGAAGGGGTGGGCGATGGCGTGGCAGATGGCGATGGTGATCGGAATGGCCGAGACCATCTGCGAGACCTCGGTGAACAGCGGCAGGCTGCGCCAGCC
>NZ_JAWRWY010001175.1:0-252 GCF_046535315.1 Paraburkholderia sp. SIMBA_027 | reverse complement strand
CCAGAACGTATCGTCCGTCAGCAGCCGTTCGTAGTTGCGCAGGCCGGCGAATTTCGGAATGCCGATGCCCTTCCAGGTCGTGAAGCTGATCATCAGATTCATGACGAACGGGATGAGAATGATGGTCACGAAACCAAGCATTCCGGGTATCAGGTAAAACCAATAGACCCTGCCCGGCTGTGCGTCCGCGGATGCGCCCGACATATTTCCTCCGGCTTCATTTGAGAGGGGAAGCAGGGCGCCGGGGCGCCC
>NZ_JAWRWY010001174.1:0-252 GCF_046535315.1 Paraburkholderia sp. SIMBA_027 | reverse complement strand
GCCTTGATGGGTTAGCGGCGGGGGTGGCCACCATCGGCGGAGGTGCCTTCTTCCTGACGGCCTACTGGGTGCACCGGAACAATCCATCCACGGACAATTCAGATCTGGCCACCCTCCTCATGGCCATTCTGGTGGGTAGCTGCCTCGGGTTCCTTCCCCACAATTGGTATCCGGCCAAAATCTTCATGGGGGACTCCGGGGCCATGCTGATCGGATTGCTCATGGCCTCAGCCGGCGTAGTGGCAACGGGCC
>NZ_JAWRWY010001173.1:0-252 GCF_046535315.1 Paraburkholderia sp. SIMBA_027 | reverse complement strand
CTTCGCCATCGGCATATCGGGCTGGGTGCAGTACGCGCGCACGGTGCGCGGCTCGACGCTGGTGGAACGCAACAAGGAATACGTGCAGGCGGCGCGCCTGATCGGCATCGGCCCGGTCACCATCCTGCGCCGCCACATCCTGCCCAACGTGATGGGACCGGTGCTGGTGATCGCCACCATCCACCTGGCCATCGCCATCATCACCGAAGCCACGCTGTCGTTCCTGGGCGTGGGCGTGCCGCCGACCGCGCC
>NZ_JAWRWY010001172.1:0-252 GCF_046535315.1 Paraburkholderia sp. SIMBA_027 | reverse complement strand
CCGGCATGGATCGCGACGGCCGAATACGATCCGCTGCACGACGAGGGCGCCGCGTACGCGGACAAGCTGCGCGCGGCCGGCAATTCGGTCACGCTGGTCTGCTATCCGGGGATGATCCACGAGTTCTTCAAGATGGGCGGCTACGTACCCGAGGTGCGGGCCGCGCATGCCGACGCGGTGGCGGCGCTCAAGGCGGCATTCGACGACGTTTGACGGCGGCGGCGCTCGACGCCGCGCGGAGGAAGCGATGAC
>NZ_JAWRWY010001171.1:0-252 GCF_046535315.1 Paraburkholderia sp. SIMBA_027 | reverse complement strand
AACAAAGGTATAGGTTTTGGCATCCTTAAGTATATGCAGAATGAAGTAAGTTGGCAGGGAATAAAACCGCAAATAAAGTTCAACTACTTAGGTCAGTTTGATGAGAGTATTGATAATGAAGTGTTTGAAATCTCTAAACTATCACCAGGTGACTCAATTAGTTTAGAGAGTGAAAGATTATTTGAAATAGATATTAGTGGAATCATATCGAACCATAAACTGAGTATTACTTTTGCTTACAATAATGAAAAG
>NZ_JAWRWY010001170.1:0-252 GCF_046535315.1 Paraburkholderia sp. SIMBA_027 | reverse complement strand
CCTGCCTGAAATCCGCCTACGAGGACCGCATCGCCGCCATGAAAAAGAACTGGGCAGAAGCGCTGGGCCCCGCGGGCAAGTAATACGCGACGCGCTCCGGGGTGGTCGAGTTTTGCTATTTGAAAGCTCAGGCGCCCCGATCCCAGTGCCGGAGATTGAAGGCTGCTAACCGTTGAATTCGATATCGTCCGGGCTCCATGTTTGATGCAGTTCGGCATATCCCTCTCTCTCCCCTCCCCGGCGGGTCACCCC
>NZ_JAWRWY010001169.1:0-252 GCF_046535315.1 Paraburkholderia sp. SIMBA_027 | reverse complement strand
CCGTTCGGCGGCGTATGCACCTGTTCGGGACCTCGGGTTGGTGGTGTGTTGGGACGACGGCGACGACCTCCACATAGAGCAACGGGCCCCGTATGCGCACACACGTGAGGTCCTGCTCCTCAGGGCCGAACAGGAGAACGCCGCATGCCTCATGGCTGCCCATAGCAGGAGTACCGAACTTCAGCGCCTGGTGGAGCTTCAGTGGGCTGTTCCCATTGAGGCCCCTAGGACAACCGTGCGGTCCACGGTGCC
>NZ_JAWRWY010001168.1:0-252 GCF_046535315.1 Paraburkholderia sp. SIMBA_027 | reverse complement strand
CGAGTTGCCTTCCGCCTTGATTTCGCGCGTTTTCACGAAACTGTACAGCCCGCTGCCGTGCGGGTCGGCAAGCACGGTTCTCACCGCCGGATTCTGTTCCTTGAGAAAGCGCGCGACGCCGGCGAGCGTGCCACCCGTCCCTGTAGCGCACACGAAAGCGTCCACCGTACCCGCCGTGTCGCGCCAGATTTCCGGCCCGGTGGTTTCATAGTGGGCCTGCCGGTTGACGAGGTTATCGAACTGGTTGGCCCA
>NZ_JAWRWY010001167.1:0-252 GCF_046535315.1 Paraburkholderia sp. SIMBA_027 | reverse complement strand
AAATATGGGAAATTGGATGTTTGAAGACGGCTCGGGCATGTCTCATAAAAATCGAATCTCTACAAATGAATTAACCTTATTATTATTAAAAGAACGTGATGAACAAAATTACGACCTATTATACAATGCTTTGCCTGTAGGAGGACAAAAAGGTCGATTAGTTGGAGGGACTCTTAAAAATCGTTTTACTCAAGCACCTTATCTAAATAAAGTACATGCAAAAACGGGTAGTATTACAGGAGTCTATACATT
>NZ_JAWRWY010001166.1:0-252 GCF_046535315.1 Paraburkholderia sp. SIMBA_027 | reverse complement strand
ATGATGGCCAGCGGCGCGGCAATGAAGACGGTAAGGAAATAGGTCAGCAGCTGCAGGCGGTTGTAGTTGTTCCAGCCATTCTCCAGCGGCCAGTTCAACGAGGCATACTGCAGCCCGGCCGAGAGCGCGTTCGGGAAGACGTCCCAGTTGGTGGGAACGATCCTCAACCACTGGCCTGTGGCGAAGAGCAACACGATGAAGATGAGGCCGTTCAGCATCCAGAGGGCGTCCAAAGTCAGGTGGAACCACAGG
>NZ_JAWRWY010001165.1:0-252 GCF_046535315.1 Paraburkholderia sp. SIMBA_027 | reverse complement strand
AGAATCCTTATTGAGTTCAAAGATCTTTTTAATTCCTTCAGCTAATTTCTTACTATCTTTCAACGGAGCTTTATACCCCTTATAATTATCTATTATCATATTGGTTAGTACACCTGTATCAAAACCTACAACCGGAGTTCCGCAGGCTAAAGCTTCAGAAACCATCATAGGTCCTGAATCTTCAATTGAGGAATTCACAAAAAGATCAGCAGCCTGATACAGTAATGCGAGTAGTCTGTAGTCTTTTATATA
>NZ_JAWRWY010001164.1:0-252 GCF_046535315.1 Paraburkholderia sp. SIMBA_027 | reverse complement strand
AGCGTCGAGCCGCCCGAGCCGTCGTCGTCGACGTTCAGCCAGCGCGCCTCGATGATCCGGCGGCTGCGTGCGTCGAGCGCCTCGAGCGCCTGCGCGATGCCGTCCGTCTGTAGCATGTCGCGCTGACGCGCGGCGAGCACGGCGCTCGGCTCGTTGTGCGAATCGGCCAGGTAGGCGATCGGCGCATACGACTCCTCGCCGTCGTCCACTTGCCCCTCGAGCGCGATGTCGCCGCCCGACAGGCGCGTTTCC
>NZ_JAWRWY010001163.1:0-252 GCF_046535315.1 Paraburkholderia sp. SIMBA_027 | reverse complement strand
CGGTTCAGCCGGCGCAAGGCGCGAGCGATACACCCATCGCATCAGGCGCGCGAGAGACGGGCGTGCTGGGCGCCGTCACGAAGACACAGTTGCCGGGGGAAGCAGCCGAAACACTGCGGCTGATCAAAGCGGGGGGCCCGTTCCCTTTTGGGGAGGACGGCGTATTGTTCCGTAACAGTGCGCTTTTGCTGCCGAAGCATCCGCGCGGCTACTACCACACATACACGGTTCGCACGCCTGGCATGACGGATC
>NZ_JAWRWY010001162.1:0-253 GCF_046535315.1 Paraburkholderia sp. SIMBA_027 | reverse complement strand
TCGGCGCCTTCGGCCGCAACGACACACTGGAATTCGTGCAGACCCGGCACGAAGAGGGCGCCGCTTTCATGGCCTGCGCCCATGCCAAGTTCACCGGGCAGGTCGGCGTCTGCATGGCGACGTCAGGCCCGGGCGCCATCCACCTGCTCAATGGCCTGTACGACGCCAGGATGGACCATCAGCCCGTGGTGGCCATCGTCGGCCAGCAGGCGCGCAGCGCCCTGGGCGGCGACTACCAGCAGGAGGTCGACCT
>NZ_JAWRWY010001161.1:0-253 GCF_046535315.1 Paraburkholderia sp. SIMBA_027 | reverse complement strand
AGGATTGGCAACCGTGAGTTCAAATATTCAAGCCTTGCGAAGAACCTCGTGAGCTTTCTGCCCGCGCGATGGCACGAGGAATTGGATAAGACCAAGGACGCATGGCTCGGCTGCGAAAACTGGTGGGCAGGTTATCCGTTAATTGTCTGGGTGGAGATGCGGGCCAGCGATGACGGAACCACAGGAAGCCTCAAGCTGAATGCGGAAGTCGGCCCTGTTTCAAATCACAAAGTCCGCAAGGGGATTATCAAAG
>NZ_JAWRWY010001160.1:0-253 GCF_046535315.1 Paraburkholderia sp. SIMBA_027 | reverse complement strand
AACCGGCCTCGAAGGCGGCCGCCTTCGGGATCACCGCACCGGCATCCATGACGGGATCGACGCAGCCCATGATGATGTCATCGACAGCGGATGTGTCCAGCCCGTTGCGGTCGCGGATGGCTTCCAGCGTCTTGGCTGCAAGGCGAACGGAAGGCACCTCATGCAAGCTGCCATCCTTCTTGCCGCGTCCGCGCGGGGTGCGGACATGGTCGTAGATAAATACGACGGTCATAACTCTCTCCCTGTGGCGTCA
>NZ_JAWRWY010001159.1:0-253 GCF_046535315.1 Paraburkholderia sp. SIMBA_027 | reverse complement strand
CGCCGACACCGCGCGCCACCTGCTTGCCACCGCGCACAAGGAAGCGGCCGCGCGATGGGCTGTATACGCCTTGCGCTTCCGGGTACACCGTCAGGAGCACGAAATACAGCAGCCCGAATAACGCCAGCAGCAGTGCGCAGGCCGCACCCAAAGGCGACGTCCTGCGTAGGGATAAGAGAAGCATGACGCCTCGCGACGGGTTAAACTGCCGCGCAGCATAAAAGTTTAAGTTAACTTGAAGTCAAGCTTTCCC
>NZ_JAWRWY010001158.1:0-253 GCF_046535315.1 Paraburkholderia sp. SIMBA_027 | reverse complement strand
GATGTCGGGGCGCGGCTACCACCTCGTCATCCCTGTGCCAACGAACCTCCACGACTTCCCGGTGGCTGTCGGGAAGCGCGTGCTGCGCGAGGAGCACGGCTGGTACGAGCTCCTGTTCGAGCACTGGGTGACCTTCACACGCCGCCCGGTGCCAGCCGACGTCCTAGCCCGTGCCGAGTCCACTCCGGACACTCCGCGTTTCGCCGCGGTCGAGGACGTCTACGCCGCGCTGGCGGCGAAGGCGAAGTCCACC
>NZ_JAWRWY010001157.1:0-253 GCF_046535315.1 Paraburkholderia sp. SIMBA_027 | reverse complement strand
GGGGTGGCCTGCGTCATTTTAACCTTCCAAAGTGGTACAGGAATGAAGTACCTCAAGGTTACTACAGTTATGAACTACTATTGTGGTTGACCGAGGCGACGGCCACGGGGGCGCGGAGGAGCTGGATGAATCAGGATGCAGCCGGCTTCGCCGCTCACGGCGACGTCGTGGACCGGATGCAGCTTGAGTGGGCCCGGCTGCGTCCGGACCTGAGCTTCAGCAGCCTCGGGGTGATCCACCGCGTGCTGCGCGC
>NZ_JAWRWY010001156.1:0-253 GCF_046535315.1 Paraburkholderia sp. SIMBA_027 | reverse complement strand
ACCTTTGCCTGACCGGTGCCGACGAGCGGATGGCCTACACCAGTGGTGTCCGCGTAGACGTGGTCCGGATGCTCGCTCACATCGCGGGGGGAAGATTCACCGGGCTCGCTGCTTTGAGTTACACGGCGCTCGTCTCGTCAGGCGATCCGACGCAGGGCAGCACCTACACATTGCAGGCGGTAACAGCGCTCGTGCTCGGTGGCGCTAACCTGGCAGGCGGTCGAGGCGGCGCTCTCGGTTCGACGCTCGGTGC
>NZ_JAWRWY010001155.1:0-253 GCF_046535315.1 Paraburkholderia sp. SIMBA_027 | reverse complement strand
GCGCCCATGGCGGGCAAAGGCCGCCGACCAGCCCAATTCGACGCCATCGCGGCGCGTGCGTCCGGCATTGCGGAAGGTGGCGCGACCGCCCGCGCTGCCCGCCGACACGATCTCGTCGTGCGTCGATACGCGGAACACCGCGGCGGTCAGTTGCCCGCCGGCAAGGTCGGTCTTCAGGCCCGCTTCGGCATTGTTGCCGAGCGCGGGCGCCAGCGCGAAGTTCAGCCCCGGCAGGCCGCCGGGCCGGTACGAC
>NZ_JAWRWY010001154.1:0-253 GCF_046535315.1 Paraburkholderia sp. SIMBA_027 | reverse complement strand
AAACGGAACTGAAACCTACTATGATGAGACATATCAAGCTGCTGCAAGCAAACGCCTGGCAGGACAAATTCAGCCTAGGGTTGTTAATGCATTAAAAACAAGAGACAGAGAGGTTAAAACAGCTCCGTTTTATGTCATTAAGTATTCCAAAATGCCTAGTGTATTAGTAGAGACGGCTTTTATTACGAATCCGTCTGATGCAAGTAAATTAAAGCAAGCATCCTATAAGGAAAAGGCAGCTGCAGCCATCAAT
>NZ_JAWRWY010001153.1:0-253 GCF_046535315.1 Paraburkholderia sp. SIMBA_027 | reverse complement strand
ATTGGCGTGAAGCCAGTGCCGCCAATGTGACCGAGGCTGGAGATGGTGAAGCACGCACCTTGCATATCGTCTGGGGTGAGCTTCTTGTCGCGGGCCTTGGCCGCCAGCGCAGCCGCCTCAGCAGCAAGCTGCAGCAGGCTCTTCTGGTCGACGTTCTTGATGACCGGTACCAGCAGGCCATCCGGAGTATCGACGGCAAAGCCGATGTGTACGTATTTCTTGCGGATGATCGCTTTACCGCTCGGGGCCAGCG
>NZ_JAWRWY010001152.1:0-253 GCF_046535315.1 Paraburkholderia sp. SIMBA_027 | reverse complement strand
CCGCAGCGGCCACCAGCAAACTTACGACGGCGGACGGTCCTGCAGCCTTGTCGGAGGTGCCGACGTCGGTGCTCGCCACGGTGGCAGCCACGGGTTCCTGCGCCAAAGAGGACGAACTCGCGGCCCGGCGTCGTCGGAAGCGGCGAACCGCGCTGGCAGGCTTCGCTGTCGCCGCAACCCGGGCCGGCGGAGCCACGGCCGCAGCTGCCTCGGAGGGCGGCATCCCTGCCGTTGTCCAACACGTTGGCGCAGC
>NZ_JAWRWY010001151.1:0-253 GCF_046535315.1 Paraburkholderia sp. SIMBA_027 | reverse complement strand
CAATGCGGTAGTCGAGCTTGCGAAACGCCTTGACGACTTCGGCGCCTATGCCTTGCGATGCGCCGGTAACGACGACAACCTTTTGTGACGTGCTCATGCTTTACCCAGAAAATTTTTGTTCGCCTTCAACGCCGATCGGGCCGATGGCTCCGATCAAGGCAAATGTAGAGACGTTGATTCAGGTTTCGCATAAACCTGCAATCAACCCTTTTTAGCCTGCGCCAGCCACTGGTCGAGACTGACGCGGCCGATC
>NZ_JAWRWY010001150.1:0-253 GCF_046535315.1 Paraburkholderia sp. SIMBA_027 | reverse complement strand
CATTACTTCGATAAAAGTATACCGCTACATTCTCATTAAGTTAAATATACGTTTTATTCCTGAAGTCGTACAGCTGTTTTAACTTTAATATAAAATTCTGATTATCAACACATATAAAAATAAACCTTCTGTATTTCTAATATTTTTCAATGTTAATTACCTTCTGTTCCTAATGGTATTCATCATTAAAATAATCGGACCTGATGATATAGAAATAAAAAATCCCTGCTAGAGATTTTCAAAAAGCTTTTCA
>NZ_JAWRWY010001149.1:0-253 GCF_046535315.1 Paraburkholderia sp. SIMBA_027 | reverse complement strand
CCGGCCCAGCCTTCATCCGGTTTCACGGTCGAGAGAATATCCACCAGCCGCCCGACGAACCAGAACAGCGCCGCCTCAATGGCCGCCGTCAGCCCGCCCAGCACCAGCATCGCGAAAAACGGCGCCTTGGCCTGAGAAATATAGAACCAGATGAAGGCGAATGTGTTTTCGGGCGGCCGCAGATCGTCCTTTCGGGCGAAGGGCTTGATCCAGTTCTCGAAGAACTCGAAGATGCGCGTAATGACCATGATCC
>NZ_JAWRWY010001148.1:0-253 GCF_046535315.1 Paraburkholderia sp. SIMBA_027 | reverse complement strand
CCTCTCGTCGCCCTACCATGCCCGTCCGGATCAATCAGGCCCCGCGACAACAACAGGCGCCATCGCGCCATCCGGCCGGGGCCGCATAGGAAGCAAGCATGTTTCGGCTATTTACTGGATTGCGCATCCGCGCCCGGCTCTCGGGCGCATTCTTGATCGTGGCGATGATCGGCGGGGCCATTGGCGCCGTTGGCGTCTGGGGGCTGGCCAGCATCAACGACATGAACACGCGGCTTTACGAAGTCGAACTGCG
>NZ_JAWRWY010001147.1:0-253 GCF_046535315.1 Paraburkholderia sp. SIMBA_027 | reverse complement strand
CAGCGGCCGGCCGAAACACATCTACAGCATCTGGCGCAAGATGCGCGGCAAGGAACTGGACTTCGCCGAACTGTACGACGTACGCGCGTTTCGCGTGATCGTGCCGGATATCAAGGATTGCTATACCGTGCTCGGCATCGTGCACAACCTGTGGCAACCGGTGCCGAAAGAGTTCGACGACTACATCTCGCGGCCCAAGCCGAACGGCTATAAATCTTTGCACACGGTCGTGATCGGCGACGACGGCCGCGCG
>NZ_JAWRWY010001146.1:0-253 GCF_046535315.1 Paraburkholderia sp. SIMBA_027 | reverse complement strand
AGCAGCTTCAATATCAGTATCCCTACTAACAAACTCATTGCTTTTCCCAATCTGGAAGGTTCTACATATGACAACCAATATATTATTGGATACCCCACCTCTATCGTAAAACTTTATCAGTACGAAGGTATTGATCCTGCAACCGGATTATATAAGTTTAAAGATTTCAACGGAGACGGAAAAATCACTACACCTGATGATAGTCAAGCTGTAGAAAGACTGGGTATAAAGTATTTTGGAGGTTGGCAAAATC
>NZ_JAWRWY010001145.1:0-253 GCF_046535315.1 Paraburkholderia sp. SIMBA_027 | reverse complement strand
ACCGTTCTTGGCGAGGAAGGCCAACAGACTGTCCGGATTGCTGTCCACCAGACGGTCGACCACGAAACCCGCCTCTTCGTCGGTCAGCGCGAAGCTCGTCTTTTCGAGCATGTCCTTGGGAGGTTTAGGCAGGCGCGGATGCCAGGGCGTCGGAACGGTTCGCCCCGCGCTATGGTCGTCATCGTCATGATCCTTGCCGATATTCGTTGGCCAGGACGGTAGCGACGCCGCATATGCATCGATCGAGCCGGAG
>NZ_JAWRWY010001144.1:0-253 GCF_046535315.1 Paraburkholderia sp. SIMBA_027 | reverse complement strand
CGAGATCCAGATCAAAAAATTTGACAAAAACGGAAACATTATTTTCAGCAGCAAAGTTACAGAGCTCCCTCCAGGACGAGATAACTTTATTCCTCCTGGCCTTGTAGATTTTCCACAGGCAGGGAAAAGTGAATATAATACAACGCTGTCAGATGGCAGAATCATCTCATATGAATATTCCTCAGATCAGGGCAGACCTCATAAAAGTGAAATTTTTTATGATGATGAAAACAATATTTCGAAAATAAAGGAG
>NZ_JAWRWY010001143.1:0-253 GCF_046535315.1 Paraburkholderia sp. SIMBA_027 | reverse complement strand
CGAATCATTCCAAAAGAGAAATAGTATAGGATTCGAAAATAATACGGTTGACCAAAGTGTAGGAGTGAAATTTAATAACACTTACTTCAGTTGGATGAGTATAGACTATAATGCTACCTACTCGTGGAATAAAAGAAATAATATTTCAGGATCAGATATTCTAACAAATGGATATAATCACAATTTAAATCTATTTGTATACCCAGCTGAAAACCATACCCTTGGATTTTATTGGGATCAGGTAAATACTTCA
>NZ_JAWRWY010001142.1:0-253 GCF_046535315.1 Paraburkholderia sp. SIMBA_027 | reverse complement strand
CAGTTCGTATGCGGCATTACTGCCTGCCATGCTGCCGAAGCTGCGCACCGTCTCACGGTGCAGCCTGTCCCGCGTATACTCGACCAGCGGCGTCCCGCCCAGCTTCATGCCCGCCAGGTAACCGCTGCCATACGTCAGCCACTCCACCGGCGGCAGGCTGTCCGGCGTGACGCGGTTTGCCAGCCCCTGCTCGTTGTATGCGTGTTTCGTCTCATGCTGCCACAGCAGTTCCCCCGTCTCCGGGTTCTCCACC
>NZ_JAWRWY010001141.1:0-253 GCF_046535315.1 Paraburkholderia sp. SIMBA_027 | reverse complement strand
CGACGCTTACACGTATTACGCCCTGGAGGGAGGCCCCCTTGGGTCACATCATGTCGTGCTCGATCCAGTCGATCACGGACGTGCGCTTCGGTTGCCAGCCCAGCAGTTTGCGCGCGCGCTCACCACGCACCCGGCTGTTCGAACCGAGTCCGTACGACGCCATTTCATACCCCCATTCTTTCCGCGCTTCTTCAAGCGGCCAGTCTTGCGGCGCGCCCAGCTTCAGCGCGCGGGCGATCGCGGCGCTCATGTC
>NZ_JAWRWY010001140.1:0-253 GCF_046535315.1 Paraburkholderia sp. SIMBA_027 | reverse complement strand
GTCGGGATGGAAAGCGTGATATCGCCGATACGCATCAGGAGATTATCGGAAAAACCGCCGAAATATCCGGCAACCAGACCGGCGGTCATGCCGATGACCAGAGAGAGAGCCACGGAGGCGACACCGATGACGATGGATATGCGCGTGCCGTAAAGGATGGCGGAGAGCATGTCGCGCCCCTGCGTATCCGTGCCGAGCAGATAGGGCCATTCCCCACCCTCCTGCCACACCGGCGGCAATTCGGCTTTCCACA
>NZ_JAWRWY010001139.1:0-253 GCF_046535315.1 Paraburkholderia sp. SIMBA_027 | reverse complement strand
CGCGCGCCTGCGCCTGCTGGACCCGAACCGCTTCCACGACTTGCAAGCCTTCCGCGCAGAAAGCGAGAACTATCGCCCGGTAGCCGAAGCCGTGCAGGAGCTGCTGGACAAGGGCCGCCTTTCCCCTGCCGCGCACAAGACCATCCAGGGCTTCCTCGGCAATGAAGGCGAAGCCCTGCTCACCGCCGTCAACGATGGCGACACCGAAGCCAGTGCGCGCCTGGTGCGTGAGTTGCTCGACCGCCACGGCACC
>NZ_JAWRWY010001138.1:0-253 GCF_046535315.1 Paraburkholderia sp. SIMBA_027 | reverse complement strand
CCAGGGTGAAATGCCCGTCCTGCCCGTCGCGGGCGTGCATAATCACGATTTTCAAGGTTTGCTTCCTAATTCTCAGAGCCGGGATGAATAGGCCCACTTCATACCGTCAACGTTCCAGTTCCAGCCGGCGAGGGGAAAATACCGCCCTGGGATGGCTGGGTCCTGACATGCGGGGCGCCGGGGTACTGGCGACCGCCCGCAAGCACTTGCAAATCCAATATGCGGTGGCGGCGATCCTGCCCGCCCCGTTGGG
>NZ_JAWRWY010001137.1:0-253 GCF_046535315.1 Paraburkholderia sp. SIMBA_027 | reverse complement strand
CGGCTGTTTTCCGTCGCTGACTTCGAACGTCAGCTTGGCGGTCGCCTCCAGGCGCACATGGTCGGATACCTTGCGAATGATGGCGGAGAACTTGCCCGCCGGCATGTGATTCCTTTCCTCCTCATCGATATCCCAGAGCTGAATGAACATTTCCGACCAGGCCTCTGGATTCGCGCCACAGTCGAGCGCGGAGAACTGCCCCGCCTTGACCTCTGTCACATGGTAGCCTGGCTTTACGGCTTGCCCACCGTAG
>NZ_JAWRWY010001136.1:0-253 GCF_046535315.1 Paraburkholderia sp. SIMBA_027 | reverse complement strand
ACTTCGACGCGCGCACGCGGCATCTGCAGGACTACCTCGAATTTCTGCGGACGCTGCGCGACACGCTGCCCGCCGATTGCCGGCTGAGCATCACGGGGCTGCTCGACTGGAGCAGCCGCATCGATACCGACCAGGTCAACCAGCTCAGGGGGGTCGTCGATGAAGTGGTCGTGCAGACCTACCAGGGGCGCAGCACGATTCCCGACCATGCGGCCTACCTGCCGCGCGTCGCGCGGCTGCAGCTGCCGTTTCG
>NZ_JAWRWY010001135.1:0-253 GCF_046535315.1 Paraburkholderia sp. SIMBA_027 | reverse complement strand
ATCGTTAATTTCAAAATAGAAGTTTTAGATTTTGAAGATAAAAACCAGTCAGATATAGAAAGCTATTTAAAGGCTGCTAACAGCAAAGTTTTTAACTTAGAAGAATCGCCACTAATAAGAGCTTCATTATTAAAAAGGTCAGAGAGCGAAAACCTATTCTTCTTATCAATGCATCACATCATTGGAGACGGATGGTCAACTCAAATATTGGTGTCAGAAGTAGTGAAGACATATAATGAATATTTTAATGAAG
>NZ_JAWRWY010001134.1:0-253 GCF_046535315.1 Paraburkholderia sp. SIMBA_027 | reverse complement strand
GCGTCTGGCGGCCGAGCGTCAGCGTCCCATAGCGCTCCGAGCTGAGCCCGACGAACGCCGCGCGGTTCCAGATCGTGTTCGCGGTCGCGAACTGGCCGTTGTTCGTATAGAAGCCGTTTTCCAGCTGGAAGATCGCCGACAGGCCGCCGCCGAGGTCTTCCTTGCCTTTCAGGCCCCACCGGTCGGGCTGCGTGTTGCCCTGGATCATTGCCCACTTCGCATGGCCGCCGACGTTGTTCACGTACGCGACGCC
>NZ_JAWRWY010001133.1:0-253 GCF_046535315.1 Paraburkholderia sp. SIMBA_027 | reverse complement strand
CAACATTGCCGAAGCCGAGTCGGCGGTCGCGCAGACTATCGGTAACCTCCGTATGCTCCAAGCGGACTACAACGAGGACATCAAGAACGCCCAAGACTGGGGCAACAAGGCATTGGCGGCGTCCAGGAAAGCGGACGAGTACCGCTCCGCTGGAAATCCAGTAGACGCCGAGAAGTTCGATAACCTCGCCAAGGTGGCCATTCAACGCCAGATGGCCGCTGAGTCTGAAGCGCGCACCGCAGAGCCCAGCATC
>NZ_JAWRWY010001132.1:0-253 GCF_046535315.1 Paraburkholderia sp. SIMBA_027 | reverse complement strand
CTTCGCCGACGACCTTCGGGGCGCCGGATGAGAGATCGACGGGAACGCTGATGCCATGAGCGTTGACTGTCGTCATTGCCTTGGTGACCACGACCGTGCGGTTCGTGCCGCTGACGAAAACGGTGACGCTGCCGGGTTCGTTCTTCACCCAATCAGGATGCGGATCGTCGCCGAGTGGCGAGAAGCGCGGGTAGCGCGTCTCGATCGAGCCGTCCTCTTGAATGCGGAATTCGGGCTGTACGTCGTAGCTCAC
>NZ_JAWRWY010001131.1:0-253 GCF_046535315.1 Paraburkholderia sp. SIMBA_027 | reverse complement strand
ATGCCCGCCAGCATTTCGTCGACGGCGTCAGCGCCGTTGTTGATGATTTTCTTGACCGTCATCGATCCTCCTTCGATGCATGCAGCCGCCCCTCTTCCCAGGCGGCAGGCATGCCTATTTCGTATAGAGCGCCCGTGAGCGTTCGAGATGCTTCAGCACCGCCGATTCTGCACCATCGGCATCGCGCGCCGCAAGACGCTCGACGATTTCCTCGTGCTCGACCAGCGTGAATTTTTCCTTGCCGGTCCAGATC
>NZ_JAWRWY010001130.1:0-253 GCF_046535315.1 Paraburkholderia sp. SIMBA_027 | reverse complement strand
GAGTCGAAAGTCGTTCTGCTTTACCGATCACCATCACCTGGCGCTCAAGGGTATGCCACGGGAACAGCAGGCTAACGCGCGGATTATTTTCGATTTGATGTGCTTTACGGCTGCCGAGGTTGGTGTAAAACACCATGCCTTTTTCGTCGTAATGTTTGAGTAAAACGATGCGCTGATAAGGCTGACCATGTTCATCCACGGTAGCGACCACCATCGCGGTAGGGTCCGCCAGTTTGGCTTCACAAGCCTGAGA
>NZ_JAWRWY010001129.1:0-253 GCF_046535315.1 Paraburkholderia sp. SIMBA_027 | reverse complement strand
CAGCGCGTTGGTCTCCCTTGGACATGAGGTCTTTATGGGTTCCCGGGAGTCCGGCAATCCCACGGGCGTCGAGTGGGCCGCGCGATCCGGCGCCCTTGCCCGTGCAGGATCATTCAGCGAGGCCGCGAGCAACTCGGAACTGTTGGTGAACGCCACACCGGGCACAGTGAGTTTGGCCGCCTTGGCGGAGGCCGGTCCGGCGAACCTCCAGGGAAAGGTCCTGCTGGATGTCTCCAACCCACTGGATTTCTCC
>NZ_JAWRWY010001128.1:0-253 GCF_046535315.1 Paraburkholderia sp. SIMBA_027 | reverse complement strand
ATACTTAAAATATTCTTTTTGTCCGTTTAACATGTCGGCAGAAAATCCATCTGTTTTCGCCTTTTTATAATCTAAAACAAAATACCCGTCCTGCACTGACACATATTTTTCGAGTTTCATAATATCGCTTTTAGTATATTGATCTTCGCTGTAGCTTTTCACTGGCGGAACGTTATGAGAGTCCGCCAAAACACTAGGGGCAAGAGATAGCAAGAGACACAAAGCAACCACCACAGAAATAATTTTTTTCACA
>NZ_JAWRWY010001127.1:0-254 GCF_046535315.1 Paraburkholderia sp. SIMBA_027 | reverse complement strand
AAGACCGCATGCCGATGCTCTGGACCTATGGCGTCGCGACCGGCCGCATCACCATGAACGAGTTCGTGGCGGTCACCTCGACCAATATCGCCAAGATCCTCAACGTCTATCCAAAGAAGGGCGCGATCCTCATCGGCGCCGATGCCGATATCGTCGTCTGGGACCCGCAACTGACGAAGACAATCAGCGCAACGAGCCAGCAATCGGCCATCGATTACAACGTGTTCGAAGGGCAGAAGGTCAAAGGCCTGCCG
>NZ_JAWRWY010001126.1:0-254 GCF_046535315.1 Paraburkholderia sp. SIMBA_027 | reverse complement strand
AAAACGATTTTTGCCACAAACTCATCAACATTTGTTCCAAGTCATTTTTTCGGAGGCAACTGGTAGACCTGAAAAATTTTTAGTGCTTCATTTTGCAAATGAAATTTGGCTCAATAACACAGCAGAAATCATGAAGCATCCCAAAACAGATCCAGATGTTTTTGAGGCAATTCTTGAATTTGCCCGAGCAATCGGTATGGTGGCGTTGCCATTACAGAAAGAACAGCCTGGATATATTTTAAATTCTTTGTTAG
>NZ_JAWRWY010001125.1:0-254 GCF_046535315.1 Paraburkholderia sp. SIMBA_027 | reverse complement strand
TCCGCCGCGTCACTACCTCAAGGGGACTACGTGTCTGAAACAACAACCCATCCGGCAACAACAACCCGTCCGGCCAATGGTGCCCGGATCGTCCTCAAGGACGTCACTAAAACCTATCCCGGCCTGGTGATTCAAGCCGTCGAGTCCTTCACCATGGACATCGCCCCTGGTGAGCTGATCATGTTCGTCGGCCCTTCGGGTTGTGGCAAAACCACCACCATGAAGATGATCAACCGAATCATCGAACCCACTTC
>NZ_JAWRWY010001124.1:0-254 GCF_046535315.1 Paraburkholderia sp. SIMBA_027 | reverse complement strand
ATAGCAGCTACTTTACCTGTCTTAGCATCTAACCAAAAGAAAGCTACTGCTTCCCTATCTTTGTCATACCCTATAATGAATTTCTTCATGATTTCATCTGTAATACCACGTCTTAAAAGATAATCACGGTTTCTAAATAGATAAGGTCTTAACTCGTCCTTACTGAAGTATCTCGCTTCTAATTCTTCTTGAATATTAATAGTCAATTCTAAAGAATCAGTATCATCTATGACAATCCCATAAGAATTTAATAG
>NZ_JAWRWY010001123.1:0-254 GCF_046535315.1 Paraburkholderia sp. SIMBA_027 | reverse complement strand
CAGGAGCTCGAGGTAACTGAGACTGAGCTGGGTGCGTCCACTGAGGACACAGCCGACGCCACGGCTAACGCCGCGGGAGAGTCCGAGGTTGATTCCGCTGCGCCCGAATCTGCCGACGTCGACGCGTCCGAAGAGGACTTCGAGGCGGACGTCGACGGCGAATCGGATAACGAGTCAGATGACGAGGACACCGTCGGCGACGCCGGTGACGAGGACACTGCTGACAGTTCACTGGAAGCCGCTGCTGCTGCCGC
>NZ_JAWRWY010001122.1:0-254 GCF_046535315.1 Paraburkholderia sp. SIMBA_027 | reverse complement strand
ACTGCAACTTACCCCGATTATTGAGTGGATTGAAAAGTTGATCGGTCATCAGTTCCTCTCCAGCGATATCTATTTTATTGATTTCCTGCCATCGGAATTGCACTGGCTGGACGTCTTCTACGTACTGGTCACAGCATTGTTGCTGAGTCTTTTGGCAAGTTGGTATCCGGCGCGGCGCGCCAGTAATATTGACCCTGCGCGAGTCCTTAGCGGCCAGTAAAGGCAGTACATTAAAACAAGGAGCGGCAATGTAT
>NZ_JAWRWY010001121.1:0-254 GCF_046535315.1 Paraburkholderia sp. SIMBA_027 | reverse complement strand
GCTCAAGCCCGGGCAATGATTCAGTCGGGGCAACACCCTGAACTGGCCGGCCCTGTTGCTGGCGTCGAGGCTGCATTGGCCCAGGTCAAGGCCGAGATTCAAGGTGGCAAGATCGATCCCATTGCGACCCTCGCGCGCGTGTCCTCGGCGCATCAGGCTTTGGATCAGGCGCTGTCCGGCATCCGGGACCAGCAAGAGCAGGCACGGCGCGCGCAGGCCGCCATGCAACAAACCATCATGGCTGCGCAGTCGCA
>NZ_JAWRWY010001120.1:0-254 GCF_046535315.1 Paraburkholderia sp. SIMBA_027 | reverse complement strand
AGGTAGCACCGGCCAGGGGCGGCATCCACTCGGGCTGGCCCTTGCCGTCCGCGCCGTGGCAGGACGCGCAGCGGGTGGCGTAGGTGTGGGCGCCGGGGCGGGTGTCGACGGTGGCGTTCTGGTACTGCCAGGGTGTGCCGTCACGCTGCGAGTCGCCGGGCAGTGACTTGAGGTAATGGGCGATGGCTGCCAGGTCCTCGTCGTTCATGAACTGGGTGGAGTTGTTGAACGCTTCGGTCATCGAGCCATATACC
>NZ_JAWRWY010001119.1:0-254 GCF_046535315.1 Paraburkholderia sp. SIMBA_027 | reverse complement strand
CGCAGTTCGTAACCGCGTCCCAGAGCCCACTCCAAGAGGTCGGGGGACTCGGTGTCATTGATGCCCCGCATGAGGACCGCGTTGAGCTTGACCGGTCCGAGGCCTGCGGCCCAAGCGGCATCGACGCCGGCGAGGACGCGGTCCAGGAAGGGGCGCCGGGTAAGTTTGGTGAAGGTTTCCTCGTGGAGGGAATCAAGTGAGACATTGATACGGGTCAGGCCGGCGGCCTTGAGGCTGGCGGCTTTCTTGTCCAG
>NZ_JAWRWY010001118.1:0-254 GCF_046535315.1 Paraburkholderia sp. SIMBA_027 | reverse complement strand
GTTAGCTCATTGGCCGCGTGTTGGCTAATCGTGAGTGCTACTTCATCATCTAATTCAACGGCTCTAGGTAAAACGGAACTAATACTAGCAAGCTTTGCATTCGTATAATTTGAATCGTATAGCCAGGTCATAAGCTGTTCAGCATTTGTAATCATTAATTTTTCAAAAACCAGTTCCCTTAAAATGGTTGGTGTTTGATTACGTCCATCTTCTAAGCGAAATAAGTAATTTACTATTTCTTTTCCAATCCAATA
>NZ_JAWRWY010001117.1:0-254 GCF_046535315.1 Paraburkholderia sp. SIMBA_027 | reverse complement strand
ATCTGTCGCAGTCACTGCGCGAAACCACTCGCGACGAGCACGAAAAAAGCAATCAGGCACACGATGCCGGACGACCGCACGGGATTATGCCTGGTCGACCACAACCTCTCAGTTGGATGGAACGATACAGTTCGCACTTCGGGCGACTTTTTCACAATTGACACCAAGTGATCATTCGACCGTTTGTGAAAACCCGAGAGGCTGTTGCATCTCGGGACATCCCTTGCTCTGAAAAGACACGACCCGCAAGCTCG
>NZ_JAWRWY010001116.1:0-254 GCF_046535315.1 Paraburkholderia sp. SIMBA_027 | reverse complement strand
ATGATGTGTCTCCGAAATTCCTGGATGAAAGTTGCTCGTGGAAGGGGCGGCGCGCCTGCGCGAACCTGCCCGTCCTTGCCCTACGACGAACGGAGGCCGCCGGGATCGACACGCCGTCCGTTTTTTTTTACTGGGCGCGGGCCGATTTGCCGACCAGCGTGGTGAATCCGCCCCAGCACATGCGCTTGAAGTCGAACACGCCTTCGCACGACACGCTGTTCAGGCGCGGATCGGCCATGACCTTGGCGTTGATG
>NZ_JAWRWY010001115.1:0-254 GCF_046535315.1 Paraburkholderia sp. SIMBA_027 | reverse complement strand
ATATAACGCTATCCAAAGCATTTAATGAAAAATGGGAAGGGAAAGCAGGAATAAGATATGAATTTACCTCTCTTGACGGGATTTCCAGAAATGGAGAAAATGTACATAGTAATTATGGAAAATGGTTTCCAAGTTTATATCTGACATATAAACCGAGCACAAAAAATATCTTTACGCTAAGCTATTCTAAAAGAATAAGCAGACCCTCTGCAAGAGCATTGAATCCTACCACAATATATTTGGATCCGTATTCG
>NZ_JAWRWY010001114.1:0-254 GCF_046535315.1 Paraburkholderia sp. SIMBA_027 | reverse complement strand
ATGCTTCTAACATTTTGATTTCTCGGGCTTTTAAAAGGGCGGTGACGATAAAGAAAATTCACCTCGGATGCCAGGCTTATCCCCGGCGCGCAGCCCGTTTTTTAAGGGCCGGGCCGCACTTTCGGAGCCTTAGTGACTGCAATTCCCCCATCTGGTTCCTGAATCGGTTTAACCCCTCGTCCGATGCGACAAAAGCGCGCACGCCCTTAAGACTTTAGTCGCATGGCCGATAGCCGATGCATACCCGTCTCAAG
>NZ_JAWRWY010001113.1:0-254 GCF_046535315.1 Paraburkholderia sp. SIMBA_027 | reverse complement strand
AGCAGCATTTGCAGGCCTACTTAAAGTTTTTCGCATATCTGCGCGAGCATTCCACGGCAAAGAAGCCCGCCGATCTTCGTGCCGACGACGTCGATGGATACGAGGGTTTCCTCGAAGCCGGCGGGATGACTCCGATCCACCGGCACACAGTGCTCGCCAAAGCTATCCTTGCCCTGCGCTCGATCGACGCCGACCAGCCTGGTCTTTTGGATGAAGGGGTTCGTCATCGGCTGCGCTACACCAGTGCACGATCC
>NZ_JAWRWY010001112.1:0-254 GCF_046535315.1 Paraburkholderia sp. SIMBA_027 | reverse complement strand
CGATGAGGCGATGGAAGAGCGAGCGAGTGATGCGGATGATGCCGGTATCCTCGCGGGCGACCGCGGTATATTTGCGCTCCACCAGCGTCACCAGCGCAAGTTCGGAAAGCAGTGTTCCGGGTCCCGCGACACGCTGCACGCGATGATGCCCATCCTTGTCCATCACGGTGAGTTCCAGCGCGCCGCTGGTGACCACATAGGCGCTCTCCGCCGGAGAGCCTTCGCGGAACAGCATCTCGCCAGTGGAGATGACA
>NZ_JAWRWY010001111.1:0-254 GCF_046535315.1 Paraburkholderia sp. SIMBA_027 | reverse complement strand
ATTCTCATTGCTGTCGCGATATCGCGATGGCGGATGGCGGGATGGAACCCGGAGGCGACCAGATGCTTGCAGCACCTTCAGATAGCCGTCGCTACCGCCGTAAACGAACGGCAACCGTGTAATCGACCAGTTCAAACCACTCTCGCGCAGCAGTTTCGCTGCGCCTTGCGTGAGGCGCAGTTTCGTTTCATCGCAAGTATCACCACGACAAGCTTCACGCCTTGCAGGTCAGCCGCCTTTTTAGGCAAGCGCAC
>NZ_JAWRWY010001110.1:0-254 GCF_046535315.1 Paraburkholderia sp. SIMBA_027 | reverse complement strand
CCAGGATTTTTCCCATGTGATGATCCTGGCGCTCCGCAGCCTCGGCATCCCCGCAGGCTACGTCTCCGGCTTCCTGCGCACCATCCCTCCCGCAGGCAAGGAACGGCTGGAGGGCGCAGACGCCATGCATGCCTGGGTGCGCGTCTGGTGCGGCGAAACGCTCGGCTGGGTCGAACTCGACCCCACCAACAACATCCCCGCCAGCACCGACCACATCGTCGTCGCGTATGGCCGCGATTACAGCGACGTGGCCC
>NZ_JAWRWY010001109.1:0-254 GCF_046535315.1 Paraburkholderia sp. SIMBA_027 | reverse complement strand
CAACGCAACCGTACCTGGGAGCTGCTCAACGCGATTCCTGGCGTCAGTTGCGTGAAACCCATGGGAGCGTTGTATGCCTTCCCGAGGATCGACCCGAAAGTGTGCCCGATCCTCAACGACGAGAAGTTCGTGCTCGACCTGCTGCTGTCGGAAAAGCTGCTGGTGGTCCAGGGCACCGCGTTCAACTGGCCATGGCCGGATCACTTCCGGGTAGTGACCCTGCCGCGCGTGGATGACCTGGACATGGCCATTGG
>NZ_JAWRWY010001108.1:0-254 GCF_046535315.1 Paraburkholderia sp. SIMBA_027 | reverse complement strand
CGGCATTCGCGTTTTCAGCCCACTTCACCGTGCCGTGATCGAGCGTGAGCTTGCCGAGCAGCGAGCGCAGCAGCGTGGTCTTACCCGCACCGTTCTCGCCGATGATCGCGATACGCTCGCCCGGCTGCACGCTGATGCTGAAATCGTTGAAGATCTGGCGCTCGTACTTCTTCGAAATCCTGTCGGCGACCACTGCGATGTTGTGCAGCTTCTTCTCGTACTCGAAGCGGATGAACGGGTTCTGCCGCGACGAC
>NZ_JAWRWY010001107.1:0-254 GCF_046535315.1 Paraburkholderia sp. SIMBA_027 | reverse complement strand
AGTGGATCTACTGAACTTCGGGGGGGTTCGTCTTGGACTACAGGATGGCGGCGGTGCCAAGAGCCCCGGCCGGCTGAGGGTCAAGTGCCTTACCGAGTTCGGCCGACTCCGCCTGTCGCGTCGCCAGGCGCGGGCCGGACATCAGCTTTGCGCGGGCCGCGTCGATGAACCCCTGGAACAGGCCGAATTCTTCTGCAAGCTCCTCGGGGTGCCATTGCACCCCGACAGTAAAGGTATTGGCCGGGTATTCGATG
>NZ_JAWRWY010001106.1:0-254 GCF_046535315.1 Paraburkholderia sp. SIMBA_027 | reverse complement strand
CACATAGGCACCGCCTGCGGTGCATGAGCCCATGACCACGGCGATCTGCGGGATGCCCTGGGCGCTCATGTTCGCCTGGTTGAAGAAGATCCGCCCAAAATGCTCGCGGTCAGGGAACACTTCATCCTGACGCGGCAAGTTGGCGCCACCGGAGTCCACCAGGTAGATGCACGGCAGGCGGTTCTGCTCGGCGATGGTCTGGGCGCGCAGGTGTTTTTTGACGGTGAGCGGGTAGTAGGAGCCGCCTTTCACCG
>NZ_JAWRWY010001105.1:0-254 GCF_046535315.1 Paraburkholderia sp. SIMBA_027 | reverse complement strand
ACATCGTCGCCAAGGAGATCAACCGGCAGAAGCGCGTTCACGGCCCCGGCTCCATCACGTTCCCGATGTCGTCTCACCATCAGTGGGGCAACGTGGGCTACTACCTCAGCGCGCTGACGCGCTTCGCCAACCTGATCGGCTTCACGCGGGTCGCCGCGAATCCGGACAGCTGGGAAGGCTGGTACTGGGGCGCCATGCATCATTTCGGCAACTCGATGCGCGTCGGCGTGCCCTCCGGCTATGGCGGACTCGAG
>NZ_JAWRWY010001104.1:0-254 GCF_046535315.1 Paraburkholderia sp. SIMBA_027 | reverse complement strand
ACTTCGCTTCTGGTAAAAGCAAGATGAGTTATCTTATCATAAGTCTATCCTACGGGCGTAAACGAGGCACCAGACCAACGTGACAGTATCGGCGTCGGGCCGGCGCGGGAGCAAAATCGAATGGAACCCGATAATCATGAGACCGGGGCATCCGTGAATGCCTCAGGCGGCGGACGGCGCTAGCCTTTTCAATAGCCGCGGGTGCCGTTGAGACGGGTCGCCGGCCAACAAACTGACCGCTTGTAAAATATGAG
>NZ_JAWRWY010001103.1:0-254 GCF_046535315.1 Paraburkholderia sp. SIMBA_027 | reverse complement strand
AGCTCCGAGAGGGTGCGGGCGTTCGTGATGCAGCGGAGCCATCGGGGTGCTTCGCGTTGGGCTGAGCGGCCGTGGAATCCCCTGGTAGCCAGGAGTTGCGGAACCGTGGTGGGCATGGCCTTGGCTGCTGCGACGAGTGCTGAATCCGGGAGGAGGCGGCCAGGGGCCACGTCGCGTTTGCGGGCCAACTGATCCCGCTCCGTCCAGAGCTCCCTGACTGCTGCCAGTTGCCGGCGGTCGCGAATTTGATGCAG
>NZ_JAWRWY010001102.1:0-254 GCF_046535315.1 Paraburkholderia sp. SIMBA_027 | reverse complement strand
CATGGCGTCGTCCGCGTGCCCAGAGCGGTTCGCTCGCCCTTCACAAGGTCGGCTGTCAGTGCTGCCGACTTGTTGCCGAAGCTCGCGCGAACGTGCGTGGCCACCGCCGCGATTTCCGCGTCGGAAAGGGGCGTGCCAAAGGCGGGCATCGTGCCGTTGAAGGTTGCGCCGGCAACGTCGATCTTGCCGTTGATGCCCAGCAGCAGGATGCGCGCGACGGTCTTTGCGTCGCCGTTCACCCATGCGGAGCCGGC
>NZ_JAWRWY010001101.1:0-254 GCF_046535315.1 Paraburkholderia sp. SIMBA_027 | reverse complement strand
ATGGGAATTACATTCTGTTATTATTTGTGGTCCTCGCGCTTGGGCTATGTCTCGGAAAGTTACGACTTGGTTCGATCCAACTGGGTAATTCCATTGGCGTTTTAGTCGTATCGCTGTTATTAGGCCAACAACATTTCAGCATTAACACCGATGCGCTTAATCTTGGCTTTATGCTGTTTATTTTCTGCGTCGGGGTCGAAGCCGGACCGAACTTTTTTTCCATTTTTTTTCGCGATGGGAAAAATTACCTAATG
>NZ_JAWRWY010001100.1:0-254 GCF_046535315.1 Paraburkholderia sp. SIMBA_027 | reverse complement strand
GGGCGTGCATGAATATGTTGTTTCCACTGGCGATACGCTAAGCAGCATTCTCAATCAGTATGGTATTGATATGGGTGATATCACCCAACTGGCTGCGGCCGACAAAGAATTGCGTAACCTGAAAATCGGTCAACAACTCTCCTGGACATTAACCGCGGACGGCGAACTGCAGCGCCTCACCTGGGAAGTGTCTCGTCGTGAAACCCGAACCTATGACCGTACTGCCGCTAACGGTTTTAAAATGACCAGCGAAA
>NZ_JAWRWY010001099.1:0-254 GCF_046535315.1 Paraburkholderia sp. SIMBA_027 | reverse complement strand
GATGATGCGGGGACAGCCTGGTTTCTTCGATCTGGACGAGCGTTACGAACGGCTGAGCGCCGTGGGCGATCCGCTCGAGAAGCTGAACGGGATCATCCCGTGGCCGGTGTTCGAGAAGCCGCTGGCCAAGGCGCTGAAGCGATCGGATGGGTCAAAGGGCGGGCGTCCGCCGTTTCCGGCGGTGCTGATGTTCAAGATCCTGGTGCTGCAGGCGCTCTACAATCTCTCCGACGATCAGGCCGAGTTCGTCATCC
>NZ_JAWRWY010001098.1:0-254 GCF_046535315.1 Paraburkholderia sp. SIMBA_027 | reverse complement strand
CTGGCGCCGGGCGTGGCCAGCGGCCGGCTGGTGGGCGGCAACCTGGCGCTGATCGCCGCCATGATCGGCTCGCGCCATGAGATCGCCACGCGCGACGCCATCCTGTTCATCGAGGACGTCAACGAGGCGCTGCCCCGCATCGACCGCCTGCTGTGGCAGTTGCGTTCGGCGGGCAAGTTCGACCATATCAAGGGCGTGCTGGCGGGCAATTTCACCCGGCTGGGCCTGCCGATGGGCGACGCGCCGGGCCAAAG
>NZ_JAWRWY010001097.1:0-254 GCF_046535315.1 Paraburkholderia sp. SIMBA_027 | reverse complement strand
CTGCATCTCGGTCAGCCTCAGCCATTACTGGCCAGCGGGCGAGGCTTGCATTCAAGGAGAATTCGGCTGGGAAACGCACGTCGCGGAACTCGCCGAGTTCATTGCCGCAATGAACCTCGCGCCGGTGCATCTGGTCGGGCACTCGCGAGGAGGGTGCGTGGCATTCCACGTGGCGCGCGAGTATCCGCGGCTGGTGAAAACGCTGACGCTCGCGGATCCGGGTGGCCCGTTGCAAATCGACGGGATGTCGGCAG
>NZ_JAWRWY010001096.1:0-254 GCF_046535315.1 Paraburkholderia sp. SIMBA_027 | reverse complement strand
ATATTTGTCGGCAAGCTCCTTTTTTAATTATTATTTTATATGTAAAACTATTCCAGACTTAAAAGCAAGTAGATCTGGAATGGTATTTTCACATGTTTTAATATTTCAAGTAGATGATCTAGATAAGATAAACAATATAGAAGGCATACTAAAATATCTTGTAGATAATATATATATACCTGAAAATCTAGCACCCTTAGAATTCGACATAAATGAAGTGCAGTATTTTGAAAGAAGTAAACGGCAACCAAAAT
>NZ_JAWRWY010001095.1:0-254 GCF_046535315.1 Paraburkholderia sp. SIMBA_027 | reverse complement strand
ATCATGGCCGTCAAGCAGCAGATTTTCAGCAAAAAGCCTTACCCGAACTGGACGGCAATCGGCGTCAACTGGCTTGCCGGTTTCGATTTCGAGATCAAGGTTATCGCCCGCATACCGTCAGACGCATAATTCCTATTTCGGGAAACCTCTGCGAGACGGCGTTCTGAAAACGCCGTCACGCCGCCGTTCTTCTACCCTTCAACCAAGCCGCTCGGCATGCCATCTCAAATGGTCGTCCATGAAGGTGGAGATGA
>NZ_JAWRWY010001094.1:0-254 GCF_046535315.1 Paraburkholderia sp. SIMBA_027 | reverse complement strand
GACATCGAAAGGTCCACGTGCTCTTGGCTTTCAAGGATCTGCCAGTTGTAGTCCCCATATCCGTCATCACCGAAGGTGGCGGCGAGGCTCGTGCGGAGGCCCAATCTGGCCGCAGCGATTGCCTGGTTGGCCACCCCGCCGGGGCAGCTCCCCATTCCTTCGGACCAGACTTCGGTGCCCGGTTCGGGCGAGTGCGGCAGGCCCGTGAAGATGATGTCTTGGAAAACCGTTCCCGTGAGTAAAAGATCGCAGGC
>NZ_JAWRWY010001093.1:0-254 GCF_046535315.1 Paraburkholderia sp. SIMBA_027 | reverse complement strand
CCACACTCTGTCGCGCCTGTTTGCCATTGCCCTGATAGCCCTGCTGATCGGTGCCGGTGGCTTCGGTTACTGGCGCTCCACCCAGGACCGCTTGCCCGCCGGCTTGAGCATGGGCAACGGTCGCCTGGAATCCACCGAAGTGCAGATCGCCGCCAAGATCCCCGGACGCCTGGCCGAAGTGCGGGTGGATGAAGGCGACAAAGTGCTCAAAGGCCAACTCCTGGCGCGCATGGACACCCGCACCCTTGAAGCCC
>NZ_JAWRWY010001092.1:0-254 GCF_046535315.1 Paraburkholderia sp. SIMBA_027 | reverse complement strand
ATCTGGACAGCACCATCGGCCAGTAGCGCGCGCGCTTCGCCCATTCCACGATCATCGCCATCCGCCACATCGAAAGCCCGGCGGTGCGGATCAATGCGCTGCTGGCCGGCGCCGACAGCTGCTATGGCGCCAACATCAGCTATAGCGAAGTGGCGGCCGCGATCCAGTCGGCGCAGCGCAAACTGACCCTGTGCCAACCGCCCGCGGCGGTCGGGCCGCGGCGGCCGGACGCGCCGCCCGATCCCGCCGCGGCC
>NZ_JAWRWY010001091.1:0-254 GCF_046535315.1 Paraburkholderia sp. SIMBA_027 | reverse complement strand
AGAAAACGTCATTTGCTGTGTGGGAACGGGATCACGATGAGCGAGAACATACTCGGGGCTTTCATGGAGGAAGAGCTGGTCTCCCAGCCCGCCGTCTGGCAGCGCGCCGTCGAACAAGCCCGGGCCGAGCAGCTGCTTCCTGCCGATGGCCAGCGCGTCGCCGTGGTGGGCTGCGGAACGTCGTGGTTCATGGCCCAAAGCTATGCGGTGGCCCGCGAATCTGCGGGCAAGGGCATGACGGATGCGTTCGCCGC
>NZ_JAWRWY010001090.1:0-255 GCF_046535315.1 Paraburkholderia sp. SIMBA_027 | reverse complement strand
GCCAAGGTCATCGCGGCGCAGGACCACACCGGCACGGTGCACAACGCCGCCGGCCTGGACGTCCACAAGCTGCTGTCGCACGTGTCGCAGCATGGCGGCGTGGGCGGCTTCTCCGGCGGCCAGGCGATGGACAAGAACGAGTTCTGGACGCTCGAAACCGAATTCGTGATCCCGGCGGCCCTGGATAGCCAGATCACCGCCGACAACGCCGCCAAGGTGCGCGCCAAGATCGTGGTGGAAGGCGCCAACGGCCCG
>NZ_JAWRWY010001089.1:0-255 GCF_046535315.1 Paraburkholderia sp. SIMBA_027 | reverse complement strand
CCGTACACGGAAGCGTTGCTGGCGGCGATTCCCGAGCACAATGTGGGCGCAGTGCGGCTTGCTGCGTTGCCCGGCATGGTGCCCGGGCGTGACGACCGGCCGAAAGGCTGCCTGTTCGCCCCGCGCTGCAAGTATGTGGTCGACGACTGCATGAAGGCGCGGCCGGCACTGGCGCCGATGCAAGGTCACGCTGAAGTAGCGCGCGTGCGCTGCATCAAACCCCTGAACCTGAGCGGCGACGCCAACGTTCACACC
>NZ_JAWRWY010001088.1:0-255 GCF_046535315.1 Paraburkholderia sp. SIMBA_027 | reverse complement strand
ATCATCGCCGATATCACGAAAGTCTCGCCAACCTGACACCGGCCGACGTCTACTTCGGACGCGGACATACCATTCTGCTGGAAAGAGAAACGATCAAACGAGACACCATCAAACACCGCCGCTTGCAACATCGTCAGCGGGCGGCTTAAATCAACCAACACACGGACCAGAAACTCCAATCTTCCCAACGACAATCTGTCTCAAATCATTCGCAGACGGACAGTGAAGAACGATGCCGTAGAAGCCTCCGAGGCC
>NZ_JAWRWY010001087.1:0-255 GCF_046535315.1 Paraburkholderia sp. SIMBA_027 | reverse complement strand
GAGAAAGGCTTGGTCATATAGCCGTCGGCGCCCAACTCCAAGCCTAGGAGCATATCGACTTCCTCGTCCCGGGCCGTGACAAAAATGATCGGGGTCCAGTCATCTTGGGCGCGCAGGCGCCTGCAGACCTCGACGCCGTCGATACCCGGCAGCCCGACGTCGAGAATCACGGCCACAGGCCGCAGGCTACGGATCCGCTCCAAACCGCCTTCCCCGGTAGTTTCCACATGCACCCCGAACCCAGCCCGGGTGAGA
>NZ_JAWRWY010001086.1:0-255 GCF_046535315.1 Paraburkholderia sp. SIMBA_027 | reverse complement strand
ATTTCCGGTAATGTTGAGCTGCATAGTGTCTTCCTTATCGGTTGGGTCAAACGAGTTGTTTACGCTGGTTTGACGGCGGAATGGATAAAGACTCTCGGTACTTCGCAACAGTGCGGCGTGCCACCATGATACCTTGTTCCGACAGCAAAGAGGTTAACTTGCTGTCGCTCAACGGTTTCGCTGGGTTTTCCGCCGCGATTAATTTCTTCACCAGCGCACGAATCGCCGTGGAGGAAGCTTCGCCGCCGCCCTCGG
>NZ_JAWRWY010001085.1:0-255 GCF_046535315.1 Paraburkholderia sp. SIMBA_027 | reverse complement strand
GCTGAGCGAACCGCTCGCCAAGGTGGCGGTTCCGTCCGCAGTTACAGGTGACAGGTCCTCGAATGGTGACGCGTCGTCGTCCTGGTCAATGCGAAGCCAGCCAGCCAAAGCGGCGAGGGCTCCCGCCTCGGTGAGTTCGACGTCGTCGAGGGTCAGTTGCGTGAGCCAGGACTTCCCGTCCCGGATCCCGACCACGATTTCAGGAAGGACAAGGCCCGATTCGAACGCTGACGTCTTGGAGAAGGCAAAGGAGCC
>NZ_JAWRWY010001084.1:0-255 GCF_046535315.1 Paraburkholderia sp. SIMBA_027 | reverse complement strand
GAAGAACCACCGGACGGGCAGCGATAGCCTCCTCTTCAACAAACGGAGGAGGCAGGAAAGCATGGCGGAGATAGCGGCAAAGGCGGATGCGCCGATCGATCCGATCGCACTGCGCCGGGCCTTCGGAACCTTCGTGACGGGCGTCACCGTCATCACCACCCGCGATGAAGACGGCACGCCGCGCGGCATGACCGCGAATTCCTTCACCTCGGTTTCGCTGGATCCGCCGCTGCTTCTGGTCTGCATCGCCAAGTC
>NZ_JAWRWY010001083.1:0-255 GCF_046535315.1 Paraburkholderia sp. SIMBA_027 | reverse complement strand
CTCTTCGATCAGCGTGCACACCCAATAGGCCTGACGACCTTCGGCGCAGGCCCCGCGTACGCGCTCGATCACTTCCACGCGGCGCGTGTCGGTGACCAGGACGGTATTGACGGGGGTACGGCCGGGGGGCAGTTCGTCGAGGATCGAGGTGTCGAGGTCGGCGTAGGCGCTCATGGCCAGGGTGCGCGGGATCGGGGTGGCGGTCATGATCAACTGGTGCGGGTTCATGCGCCCGCCCACGCCTTTCTGGCGCAG
>NZ_JAWRWY010001082.1:0-255 GCF_046535315.1 Paraburkholderia sp. SIMBA_027 | reverse complement strand
CGCCGCATCCTTCGCAGCCAGCAGCGGCTCGAAGTCGATCGGCCACTCGATGCCGATCGCCGGATCGTTCCAGACGATGCTGCGCTCGTGCTCGGGAAACCAGTAGTCGGTGGTCTTGTAGAGAAACTGCGCCGATTCGGACAACACGACAAAGCCGTGCGCAAAACCCGGCGGCACCCACAACTGCCGATGATTGTCGACCGACAGCGTCACGCCAACCCACTTGCCGAAATTCGGCGAGCTCTTGCGGATATC
>NZ_JAWRWY010001081.1:0-255 GCF_046535315.1 Paraburkholderia sp. SIMBA_027 | reverse complement strand
CCGCGAGATCAGCCGGCGCACCGGGCTGTCACGCAACACGATCGCGAAGTATTTGAGCGCTGGTACGATCGAGCCGACGTTCACGGTACCGGAACGGCCGAGCAAGCTTGATCCTTTTGCCGATAAACTCGCCGGCTGGCTGAAGACCGAGGCCGGGCGATCGCGCAAACAGCGCCGAACGCTGAAGCAGCTTCATGCCGATCTGGTGGTTCTCGGCTTTACCGGCTCCTATGGGCGGGTCGCCGCGTTCGCCCG
>NZ_JAWRWY010001080.1:0-255 GCF_046535315.1 Paraburkholderia sp. SIMBA_027 | reverse complement strand
AGCACGACGCCCGCGACCGACGGCGGTTTCATCAGCGGCCACCAGGCCGAAGCGATGCGCGATGCGATGACGATGGCGTGGCTCGTGCCGGAGCGATTCCAGGAGATGGTGAGCCGCGGCCTCGAACTGGGCGAGAACCGGATTCTCGCCGGCATGCACTCGCCGCTCGACGTGATCGGCGGCCGCATGCTCGCGCTGGCGGTCAGCGCGGCGAACCTGAGCGCGTATGCGAGCGATGCGCAGGCCGCGTACAAC
>NZ_JAWRWY010001079.1:0-255 GCF_046535315.1 Paraburkholderia sp. SIMBA_027 | reverse complement strand
ATCGCGGCGATCGGCAATCTGTCGAACTGGCTCGCCGAAGAGGTGATCGAGGCCAATGGCCGCGCGCTGGCGCCGGGTTTCATCGACGTTCATACGCATGACGACACGCACGTGATCCGTTCGCCGCAAATGTTGCCGAAGATCACCCAGGGCGTGACGACGGTGATCGTCGGCAACTGCGGGATCAGTGCGTCGCCGGTCGCGTTGAAGGGCGAACCGCCCGATCCGATGAACCTGCTCGGCGAGCGCGACGCG
>NZ_JAWRWY010001078.1:0-255 GCF_046535315.1 Paraburkholderia sp. SIMBA_027 | reverse complement strand
AGTTCGAGCGAACGACAGGCGGCCATTTCGGCGGGCAACGCACGGAGCCGGTTGCCCGCGAGCATCAGCTTCTGCAAGCGTGAACAATCGCCGATATCGGCCGGCAGTTCGTCGATTGCGTTGTCGGTCAGGATCAGCCAGCGCAGCGCGCGCGGCAGCGAACCGCGCGGCACCGTGCGGATCAGGTTCGCCTTGAAGCCGATCATGTCGAGCTGCGCACACGTGCCGAGGACTTCGGGAAATTCGGTGAAGTCG
>NZ_JAWRWY010001077.1:0-255 GCF_046535315.1 Paraburkholderia sp. SIMBA_027 | reverse complement strand
CCGGCATAGCGGGGGGCGGTCATCGCACCTTTCGCAAGCGGGTGATCCGCCCTGACGACGCCGATGAAGCGATCGTGAAACAATGCCTGGGCGCGGATTTCCGGGCCGGTCGTCTCGCCGATGACGCCGGTTTCAAGATCGGCCTCGCCATCGCGCAGGGAGGCGCTGTCCTTGTCCTGCTTTGGCAGGAAGCGCAGCCGGACGCCGGGGGCGCGCTCTGCGGCGAGGCGGATCAGGGCCGGGCCGAAATTCTCG
>NZ_JAWRWY010001076.1:0-255 GCF_046535315.1 Paraburkholderia sp. SIMBA_027 | reverse complement strand
ATGGCGGCTTGCGACTGACCGCGGTCGCCGCGGAACGCACGTACTGTCACGGCCGTGCCGTCGTGCCCAACGTGTACGGCAAACCACTCGACAAGGCACGCAAGATCCTGATCTCGCACGGCTGGCAGCCGCTGCGTCCGCACGAAAAACCGAACGAGATGGATGGCGCGGCGACGCTCGCGAAGCACGGGATCATCGAAGCCGAAGCATGCTCGGGCACCGGCATGGGGTATTGCGCGCTGCGATATCGGAGCG
>NZ_JAWRWY010001075.1:0-255 GCF_046535315.1 Paraburkholderia sp. SIMBA_027 | reverse complement strand
CATTATTTGCAAGCAATTAAAGTGGCAAAAAAATTGGACGATTCTTTTTTCGCAGCAATGATTCATCACAACTTAAGCATTACATACTCAGAGGCGAAGCGGTCGCAGGATTGTCTTAATGCCATCAAGCATGCATTAAGAAATAAAGACTGGTGTGAATCATCGTATTATATAAATTCATTATATATGATTGCAAAAGAGCTGGTGATGATGGGGGAAAACAATAAAGCATCATATTATTTGAAAAAGGGACAG
>NZ_JAWRWY010001074.1:0-255 GCF_046535315.1 Paraburkholderia sp. SIMBA_027 | reverse complement strand
GAAGTTCAGCCGATATTATGAAACTAGCCATGATTGAAGTAGCTAAGATTTGTAAGCGAATGGGCTATAAAATGTTAGCGACTATACACGATGAAATATTGATAGAAGTACCCATTAACATATCACGTGATGCAGTAGAGGAAATTGAAAAAGCTATGCTAGGGGTAGTGAAGCTGAAAACACCTTTTAAGGTTGATACTGCTTTTATGGAGAAACGCTGGGGAGAAGAAGTCGGAAAAGATGAATGGTTTAACA
>NZ_JAWRWY010001073.1:0-255 GCF_046535315.1 Paraburkholderia sp. SIMBA_027 | reverse complement strand
ACCCGCGTACAGGCTTCCTCACCGGCTGGGGCGAATGGCGCGGCGCCTTCTGCACCACCGTTTCGCATGACAGCCACAACCTGACGGTCTTCGGCGGCAACACTGCGGATATGGCGGCGGCGGCGAATGCGGTGATCGCAGCAGGCGGCGGCATGGCCGTTGCGAAGGATGGCGTCATCCTGGCGCTGCTGCCGCTGCCGCTCTCAGGCCTCGTGAGCGAAGCGCCGCTTGCCGAGACGGCGCGGGGCTTTCGCG
>NZ_JAWRWY010001072.1:0-255 GCF_046535315.1 Paraburkholderia sp. SIMBA_027 | reverse complement strand
ATGAGCATTGCCTCGCAACGGCTGCGGCGCATCCTGGTGTCCACCATGCTGGCCGAGCGCGAGAACGAGCGTCGCGCCAGCCAGGACGCGTTGACTGGCCTTGCCAACCGCGCCGGCCTGGAAGCGGCGCTCGAGCGCATCTGCACCAGCGCGCGCGAGCATGACAACGCCGCCGCGCTGTTCTACATGGACATGGACGACTTCAAGATCATCAACGACACCCACGGCCATGCCGCCGGCGACCAAGTGCTCAAG
>NZ_JAWRWY010001071.1:0-255 GCF_046535315.1 Paraburkholderia sp. SIMBA_027 | reverse complement strand
GTGGGAAGAAGGATTACCAAGAACATTGAGAGTTGTTAGATGGAAGCCATGTTATTAATAGATGTTTTTTTATTTTGCACTAATTTTTAATTTTAATGAATTATTTATTCGTTTAATTTTAGGTGTCCGCTACCCAGGGTGGCAGAAAGGTGGTAAACACGATTATTCGCCACCTTTCTAAATTTGTCTAAACCGTATTGACATTTATCAAAACCCTGCTATAATTACCTTTGTCCTAAGAAACCGGATATAAAC
>NZ_JAWRWY010001070.1:0-256 GCF_046535315.1 Paraburkholderia sp. SIMBA_027 | reverse complement strand
GGCCTCGAGCTTGTCCTTCGGCACGGGAACGATGAAACCATCCACATAAGCCATGTCTCTTCCTCCTTTTCGTCTGTCGATGGACATAGGACGAATGACGCCCCGTCAAACCGACAGACCGGAAAAAAAAAATCGCGGACCGGCTATCCCTGCAGCGTCTTCACCTTGGCAAGGTCAGGGAAGAGCCGCGTCCAGAGCAGCACGACCACGATGGTGCCGACGCCGCCGATGATCCCTGCGGCGACCGGCCCCATGA
>NZ_JAWRWY010001069.1:0-256 GCF_046535315.1 Paraburkholderia sp. SIMBA_027 | reverse complement strand
TTACTCATATTTATTCCTCCAAAGTTTAATATTTTTTCCCTTTGAAGTATGTCATACAAATAAATTATTCAAAGATATTTTCATATATTTTTTTAGGTTGGAATAAAGGTGAAAAATTAAAAGAAGTTATTGGAATATAATAAGAAAAAATTGCTTGGAATGAAGGGGCGAGTGCAGGTAATGGCACTCACCTTTTCTGCTACAGAGGTAAAAGCTACTTCTAAAGTTTTAAAACTACCATTAAATTCTCCTATAC
>NZ_JAWRWY010001068.1:0-256 GCF_046535315.1 Paraburkholderia sp. SIMBA_027 | reverse complement strand
TTCATAATTCTTCGTTTTTAGATACAACTGAATTAATTTTTCATCTACAGTCATGTAGTGGATATCTAAGTCACTTGCTTTTTCATAATTTTCCTGTGCTTTTCCCAAATTGTTTTCCTTCGTATAAACATCTCCCAAAAGTTCGTACGACTGTTTGTATTGGGAATCTATTTTCAATGTTTCTTCGGCGTATTTTTTTCCGGCATCGGTATTCATGCTTTCATAATAAGTTGCGGCTAATAAATACCGATAATCG
>NZ_JAWRWY010001067.1:0-256 GCF_046535315.1 Paraburkholderia sp. SIMBA_027 | reverse complement strand
GGCGACGCTTTACCCTTGACCCGGTTGGCCGCGCATGCGCCATGTTCTCCTTCAGGTCTTCATTCCAGTCACCCAGACGCGGTCGCAGACGCATGAAATCACTTCCGAGCGCTTCGGCCATCGCGCGCAGGCGATCGGCATAAACCTCGCCTTGAGGATCGGCGTCGGTTGCGGCCACCAGCGTGATCCCTCTTGCGGCCGACGCAATGGCATCGATGGTCGATGGCGACCAGCCGCCACCGGTGCTGGCATAGAC
>NZ_JAWRWY010001066.1:0-256 GCF_046535315.1 Paraburkholderia sp. SIMBA_027 | reverse complement strand
ATTGCAGGAAGATGCCGGCGATCGCCACCAGCAGGCCAAATTTCGGAAAGGCATGCGATGCGAGGAAGGACAGGAAGAGGATGTTGCGGCCCGGAAATTTCATCCGCGCAAAGGCATAGGCCGCCGGAAGGCAGATGATCGCCGAAAGGATGGTGACGGTTGCCGTCAGCCGCAGGCTCAGCGTCAGCGCATCCCAGACATCGGCACGCGACAGCGTCTGATGCCAGAAGCGCAGGCCGAACTGCTGCGGAATGAC
>NZ_JAWRWY010001065.1:0-256 GCF_046535315.1 Paraburkholderia sp. SIMBA_027 | reverse complement strand
CAAGGCAGTCATTCTTCCCGCCTCGCACTGCGTGCTCGCCGGAACGGTCTGCCAGCACACCAGTGGCTTCGCTTGCGTGCGGTGGGGGCCATCGGCTTCGCCTCGGCGAGGTGCCAAAAAACCGGTGATTTTTTGAAGTACTGCTGAGGCGCGCCCGACTACCCAGCCGCGAGTCGCGCAACTACATGCAACTGAACGTCCGCGCTTAGCCGACGCGCAAGCGCGAAGAGAACCGATGGTTTTATGAAGTACCGCC
>NZ_JAWRWY010001064.1:0-256 GCF_046535315.1 Paraburkholderia sp. SIMBA_027 | reverse complement strand
AGAAAAAAAGGCGGTAATGGAGTCGGTCCATGACGCGAGATTCTCAGTTGAGCAACTTTATAAACGATGGCGCGGAATTTTGAGTCGCCTCTTGGAAAAATATCCTAAGGTGGCATTGATTTATATAATCTTCCAGATTCCGGTTGTGGGTCCTGAAAACCTTTACAGTATCTATGAGCGGAAATTTTTTAAGACTCGCGATAATTATCAGTTATTACCTGAATCTGGTGTCGCTCAGCATTTTATTGATGCCATG
>NZ_JAWRWY010001063.1:0-256 GCF_046535315.1 Paraburkholderia sp. SIMBA_027 | reverse complement strand
CTGGGATGCAAGGATATAGACATAACCCTTCATGGTTGAAGATTGGCTTTGATTTTCTTCTTTGACAAGAGTTACTCACGGCGCAGACGCACCGTGGTCTGGATCCCTGTGACGAGCACAGGGATGAGGGAGTTTTGGTTTGGCCGCAGAAGACAGCCGAGATGCCGAGATGCCGAGCGTACTGAAGACATAGCCTCGCACAACACTCTCGACCGCACCGTATGATCCCAAGCGCCTCCCCTAACCTCCCTCATCC
>NZ_JAWRWY010001062.1:0-256 GCF_046535315.1 Paraburkholderia sp. SIMBA_027 | reverse complement strand
GACTTGGACCAGCACCATTGTCGTAGAGTCCCAGCTAAAAGTACCGTCCGCTTCCGGCCCATCTGTGGGTACCGTGTATGCCGAAGCCTGGACAGCGGTGATAGGAGCATCGGCCGCCGCCATTTTTGGTAATACCACTGGTCATCGCTCCTTATGTGGCAGGAACTCCTGGATCTTGGTCTTGACGCCTTCCTTCACCACGCCCCACGCACTGTCGTCTCCCTTGAGCATGGCCTCGGCGGTGTTCCGTGCCTGC
>NZ_JAWRWY010001061.1:0-256 GCF_046535315.1 Paraburkholderia sp. SIMBA_027 | reverse complement strand
CTCCGCCCGCTTGATTGCGATGAAGATACTTTCCATATTCGGAACGCGTCCTGAAGCCATCAAGATGGCCCCGCTGGTCGCCGCGTTGCAGGAAGAATCCCGGATCGACAGCGTGGTCTGCGTGACCGGACAGCATCGCCAGATGCTGGACCAGGTGCTCGCACTGTTCGATCTGCGCGCCCGGCATGACCTGGACATCATGGTGCCCAACCAGACCTTGAACGGTCTGTATGCGCGGTTGATCAGCCAAGTGGAC
>NZ_JAWRWY010001060.1:0-256 GCF_046535315.1 Paraburkholderia sp. SIMBA_027 | reverse complement strand
ACCAGCTCCTGCGATGTGGCAACGGCGTTCCTGACCAAGAACTCCGTGCCTTACGACGTGGTGCCTGGCCCTGCCGGACAGCCGGCAACGGTCAAGATCAGCGATGCCACCATCACCAGCTTCGACGTCATCGCCGCTGGCGACAAGGCCAAGGGCATGACCGCAGCCTTCGAGAAGAGCACCAACATTGCGCTTCACGATGCCGGTTACCCGCTGAACCGCGGCGCCGCCAAGGTTCCGGATTCCAAGCTCGATG
>NZ_JAWRWY010001059.1:0-256 GCF_046535315.1 Paraburkholderia sp. SIMBA_027 | reverse complement strand
CGGTTCGCTCGATCCGGACAAGACCGTCGCAGCCCTGGAATCGCTCCATCACAAGGGCGTGGTTTCCGATGACCTCTCCTTCAACAAGAGCCATCAGGTGACGCACGCAACCGAGGTCTGCGCTGCAGCGCCAGGCGGCGACATCTCCTGCGCGATGCAGCAGCCACCCGCCGAAGCCCCCGCGGAATAAACTGCCGATGCGCCTCCCGCCGGCCCCCTGCGCCGGCGGGACTTTCGTCATTGAAAGCGGACGCGC
>NZ_JAWRWY010001058.1:0-256 GCF_046535315.1 Paraburkholderia sp. SIMBA_027 | reverse complement strand
CTTGTACGACTTCCCTGCGTGTACGACGACGCACATCCAAGGCTACCTTCCCGAGCTGGATAGCCGGTGCAGACGGCGCAAGCGCCTAGGTTACCGAGCACAAGCGCCTGAGTTACCCGCGAGTAACTTACCGAGGCTCAGGTTATTCTTGAACCATGGCCGAGATTCTTGAAACCAAGCCCCTGTGGCGCGGATGGATCCATGCGGTCGCTGCTCCTTTCGCCCTTGCGGCAGGGATCATACTCGTGTCAGTGGC
>NZ_JAWRWY010001057.1:0-256 GCF_046535315.1 Paraburkholderia sp. SIMBA_027 | reverse complement strand
GCCGCGATGGCCGCATGATGATCGCCGGCCTGCGCCTGGGCCTGACCTTTGTCGGGATCCAGCCTGCGCGGGGCTATCAGGTAGACCCCAGCGCGGTGTACCACGACCCTGACCTGGTGCCGCCCCACGGCTATCTCGCGTTCTATTTCTGGCTGCGCCATACCTATGGCGCCCACGGCGTGATCCATGTGGGCAAGCACGGCAACCTCGAATGGCTGCCGGGCAAGGGCGTGGGCCTGTCGCAAACCTGCTGGCC
>NZ_JAWRWY010001056.1:0-256 GCF_046535315.1 Paraburkholderia sp. SIMBA_027 | reverse complement strand
AGTCGCATCTGGCCAGCATCTGGAAAGAGCACAGCAACGCCACCAGCATTCATCCGAAGGCCGGCGCGCAGGCGGCGATCGCGGCCGCCAATGGCCCGGTGCTCTTCGAGGACGTCGATCGCGAAGGCTTCGACGATACCGAGCTCTTCCATGTCATCAACAGCGTGCGCGAAAACGGCCACAGCCTGATGATGACCAGCCGTCTCTGGCCGATGTCCTGGCCGGTGGAGCTTGCCGATCTGCGCTCGCGGTTGAA
>NZ_JAWRWY010001055.1:0-256 GCF_046535315.1 Paraburkholderia sp. SIMBA_027 | reverse complement strand
AGGTCGTCGGCAACTTTCACACTGTCATCGAGGGGCAGCTCTACCGCTCTGCACAGCCGACGCCTTCGCAGCTTGATACCTATGTGAAGGAACACGGCATCAAGACCATTATCAATTTGCGTGGAGAGAAGCAGAACGCGGCCTGGTATCAGGCGGAAATCCAAACAGCCCAGGAACTCGGCGTCGAACATGTCGATTTCGGAATGTCGGCTTCGAAAAAACTTGCGCCGACACGCGCCGACGAGATCGTGGCAAT
>NZ_JAWRWY010001054.1:0-256 GCF_046535315.1 Paraburkholderia sp. SIMBA_027 | reverse complement strand
CTGACAACCGCTTCGGCATCCAGCTCCCACTTCTTTCCAAAGGGCGGATTCGAAACGCAGTAGTGAAACTTCTCGTGGCGATGCTTGTCCGCCGAGAGCGTGCTACCGAGCTTGATGTTCTTTGATAGATCGCGCCCCGGATCGGATTCCAGCGTTTTCAAGAGCATACCAGCGAGGCAAACCGCATGCGTTTCCGGTTCCAGTTCCTGACCGTAGGGAACAATAACAGGGGCGATGGAGTAGCGGTCCTGCAGAC
>NZ_JAWRWY010001053.1:0-256 GCF_046535315.1 Paraburkholderia sp. SIMBA_027 | reverse complement strand
CCCGAAACTTCAAGTGAAATCAAGAAGTTGGCGCACCGACCGAACCGCTAGCGACCCGCGTGCCTGTCAAACGGAAAATTAACGGGGCACGATTTGTCGTTGCTCGCGCGCTCGACTAGACTCCAGTTCCCCGGCCCGTTCGCCCGATCCGCCCGTGCCAAGGCGTGTGCGAACTCCCAGGCCGGCCAATACAGCTTTCCCCCCAAGCCATACCCCCGTGTGGGGTATCGCGCTGCGGCGTTCGCGCCGGCCGCGC
>NZ_JAWRWY010001052.1:0-256 GCF_046535315.1 Paraburkholderia sp. SIMBA_027 | reverse complement strand
GCATGGGTCGCGCGGATGGCGCGCGGGTCGCTGGTCGGCCTCGCGAACCGCACCGACGGCGCGGGCTTCGAATGGCCGGTGCGTTTCTTCTACGACAAGCGCGTGCCGATCGAGCCGCGCACGCACGTGGTCGAACGCACGCGCCAGCTGGTGGCCGCGGCGCTGAACGACCCGCAGCCGCAACCCACCGACGATATCGATTTCGGTCTCGACACCGGGCGCGCGGCGCTGGCGTTGTCGGAGGCGAATCTGAACC
>NZ_JAWRWY010001051.1:0-256 GCF_046535315.1 Paraburkholderia sp. SIMBA_027 | reverse complement strand
ATATCGACCAGGCGGTTCGCCAGTTCGAAGGCCTTGGGGTGGCCGAGCTGGAAGGCCGGGGCGTAATCGAGTTCGCCCGCCTGCTCGCGGATCGCCTCGGTGATCTTCGGGCGGCAGTGACCGGCATTGACGCACCAGAGACCGGCCGTGCCATCGAGCACCTGACGGCCGTCATGGGTGGTGTAATACATGTCCTTGGCGCCGACGAACATGCGCGGCTCCTTCTTGAACTGCCGGTTCGCCGTAAACGGCATCC
>NZ_JAWRWY010001050.1:0-256 GCF_046535315.1 Paraburkholderia sp. SIMBA_027 | reverse complement strand
CGGCAATGCCCAACTGGTAGCTCAAAGCCGCTGCCATGATGAACGCGGTGAATCGTTGGCGCTCGCCGCCGGACATGGAGCCAGTGTCCGCGTGCATGAAGACTTCCGTCCTCTTCTTGCTCGACTTGCCCGGAACGTCGGCCTTGCCCGGGACGTCGCGGTGCTCCTTGCATTGAATGAACAGGTGCCCGCGGACATCCAACACCTCGGCCCGCCAACGACGGTCCTCCGGAGTTTGCGATCCCAGCCTTTTCAC
>NZ_JAWRWY010001049.1:0-256 GCF_046535315.1 Paraburkholderia sp. SIMBA_027 | reverse complement strand
CTGCATCCAGCGCATCATATCGCCAGGCGTGGAATAGACGCCGCCGCTGCCAATTGCCGCCAGCGTGTTATTGCACGGACTGGCACCGCGCTCAGCAACCATTAAACGGCGGCACTGATCCGGTGAGGGGGTGTAGGTGGTGTCTTTCATCCCCAATGGACGGGTAATCTGCTCTTCAAACAACTGGGTATAAGGCTTGCCGGACGCATTCGCCAGTGCATCTGCCAGCAGGTCGAACGCAAGGTTAGAGTACGCC
>NZ_JAWRWY010001048.1:0-256 GCF_046535315.1 Paraburkholderia sp. SIMBA_027 | reverse complement strand
GGTACCGACGATCCCGAGGTTGCCGGCGCTCCAACGGCGCAGGATTTCCATCTGCTCGCTCGCCGGAATGACCGCCAGGGCAGTGTCCAGTATGGGCAGCAAGCGGGTATTTTCACGGGTGACGGCAAAGGCAAAAGGGTTGACTTCCAGGGCAGAGAAGTCGGCCATGCGCACGTTATTCAGATGGTTGTGGTTGATCAGGTAACGGGTGCTGATGGCATCGCCCAGGTACACATCGGCGTTACCAAACGCCACC
>NZ_JAWRWY010001047.1:0-256 GCF_046535315.1 Paraburkholderia sp. SIMBA_027 | reverse complement strand
AATGACCAGAAGACCCCCTCCTAGGCGACGCAAGATTAGCGCATTGGTGGATTCGTCAGAAGCAACCCACGTCAAGCCAAGTATTCCGAATCCAAGAATTAAGAGTATAGCTACAGCAGTTACAGACCCGTACATGATCACAAATAGAAATAGGGTTGACTTTTTGCCTCTATCAACCACATGCAGAATGAACTCTACAATTCTATTATCGTAGTTGATTTTCACGCCCCAACCATTCGGAGCCAAGAGCATCATC
>NZ_JAWRWY010001046.1:0-256 GCF_046535315.1 Paraburkholderia sp. SIMBA_027 | reverse complement strand
CTACCTCCTCCCAAAACAATGGAAATTACATTGCGTTTCATAAATATATTGCGTTTTTTTATTTTATTAAATTTACTGTTCTATTTTTAGTATTTACTCTCATGCTAAAACATTCTTTATTTTCCGCTTTTAGAGCATTATTATATACCACAACTTCATACAGCCCCGCTTTTAATTCTTTCACATCTTGGTCTACCCCATCAATTGCGATGTAATGTTTTTTAAGCTCTTCCCTAAATATTGCATTGGTAATCAG
>NZ_JAWRWY010001045.1:0-256 GCF_046535315.1 Paraburkholderia sp. SIMBA_027 | reverse complement strand
AGTGCCGAAGCGTTGCGTTAATCAAAACGCAACGTCTTCTTTTACCGCACGATGACGGTAATGGTGGCTGTGCCCTGAAATTTTCCTGTTTCCAGCTCACCACCGACCAGATTAACTGGCCAGGCGCGCATATTGACGGTGCCATGCCCGGAAGGATCAACGGGAAGGATACCGTTCTGAAAAGGAATATTTGCAACTCCGCCGCCGAGATTTTCAATACGAATACCGACATCGGGCACATTGTCTGAACTTCTTC
>NZ_JAWRWY010001044.1:0-256 GCF_046535315.1 Paraburkholderia sp. SIMBA_027 | reverse complement strand
CGTTGATCGACCTGTTGCAGGTCGGCGCAAAACTCGACCATGCCGAAAACGGCACGCCCGGCGCGGGACGCAACATGGATCACATGTGTTTGCGGATCGAACCGTTCGACGCCGACGCGCTCAAGGCGCATCTGACCGAACACGGCGCGCGGCCTGGCGAAACGGCGCTGCGCTATGGCGCGGACGGCTTTGGGCCGTCGCTGTATCTGTTCGATCCGGAGGGCAATATGGTCGAGCTGAAAGGGCCGCCGGAAGC
>NZ_JAWRWY010001043.1:0-256 GCF_046535315.1 Paraburkholderia sp. SIMBA_027 | reverse complement strand
CACCCTGCTGATCACGAGTTCGACGCCGACAATCGCCCTTAGCTGCCCGGCGATGAACCGTTCGGGTGCTTCGTCCACAGTCCAAGGGTGCTGCATCTGCGCTTCGTGTTTGTCGGTCAAGCGCCGCACATGCCGGGCGAGCCAGTCGACGTCGTCGTGTATCACGAGCTCGCCGTAGACGTGCGCGGTGGAGTAATTCCACGTTGGCACCACGCGGCCATGCTCAGCTTTGGAGGCATACCAAGATGGCGAAATG
>NZ_JAWRWY010001042.1:0-256 GCF_046535315.1 Paraburkholderia sp. SIMBA_027 | reverse complement strand
CCACGACTTGGCGTTGCTGCTGCCCATGGGCCTGGCCGATTGCGTACAGGTGTTCTACCGGGTCAATGAAGGTCATGCCGAGTTGTACGTACTGGATGAGTTCAATGCGCTCTGGCAGCAACGCCTGCCCTTTCATGACGAACAGAGCCTGTTGGCACCGTTGCAACGTTTCCTTCAATCGATCATCTATCGCCGCGAGGCCCTGTCGTCCCTGGACACACAACAACCGCTGGGCGAAGTGCGAACCCTGTATTAC
>NZ_JAWRWY010001041.1:0-256 GCF_046535315.1 Paraburkholderia sp. SIMBA_027 | reverse complement strand
CATTTCATGAAGTATAGTGGAATCAAAAAACTATTTTCTGAAGATTTTGGAGATGCGGAAATTTCTGAATTTCTGAATGAACTCATTGATATCAAATTTCTGGTGAGCGAGCTTCAGCTTACTCTTACCTCAGATAATACAACTAATATAAAAAATGTACTGAATGATCTACACACTGAAGAGGTCACCGAGACAGAAATTTATCTTCAGATTATTCATCAAGTAGAACATTGTATTTCTCTTATAGAACAAACCC
>NZ_JAWRWY010001040.1:0-256 GCF_046535315.1 Paraburkholderia sp. SIMBA_027 | reverse complement strand
CCGCCGATGCGAGACCGGTTAACGCTGGACTCAGCCCGGCTCGAACAGATCGCGGCTGCACTCGAATCCGTCGCCTCGCTCGACGATCCCGTCGCCAAAGTGATCGACAGCAAGGTCCAGCCGAACGGCCTTCAGCTAAAGCGCATCAGAGTTCCCCTCGGAGTTGTCGGTATTATTTTCGAAAGCCGCCCGAACGTCACTATGGACGCCGGTGGACTCGCCCTGATGTCTGGCAATGCCGCGCTTCTAAGAGGGA
>NZ_JAWRWY010001039.1:0-256 GCF_046535315.1 Paraburkholderia sp. SIMBA_027 | reverse complement strand
ACCTCGCCGCCTGATCCATTGCTCCCCGATTCATCCATCCCGCCTGTGCCGCGCGTCGAAACCGCTTTTCGACAGCCAATCATCAGACGATTTCACGCCCGAAACAACGAGGCAACTTTGCTTCGAACGGTGCTTCGCCGAGCGCCGGAGCAATCGTTTGCGCGAATCTTGAGGTAACTCCTTTTGATTTGCGCAGGCCAGTTTTCCGTCTATCAACTTTCTCCGTCAGCCTGCCGAAAACCTCGTTATAGCAACA
>NZ_JAWRWY010001038.1:0-257 GCF_046535315.1 Paraburkholderia sp. SIMBA_027 | reverse complement strand
GCGCCGGCCATGCGAGGCGCCTTGGCACGCGGATTGCTTAAAGGTTCATGGGCGGGCCGCGAGCGGCTCGACCACGCCAAGCGCCGCGACAGCGGCAGGGAACAACGACGTTCCGCGGCGCCAGCGGGGTGTTCCCGCGCGGCGCGCGGGACGTTTTTTTTTGCCAGGAGCCCCGTATGACGCCAGTGAAACCCCGCCTTCCCGCCACCGCCGCACCCTGAACCGTGGCGAGCTGCCGCGTGAGACGGTGATCGCCG
>NZ_JAWRWY010001037.1:0-257 GCF_046535315.1 Paraburkholderia sp. SIMBA_027 | reverse complement strand
ATTGGCCAGCACATGCAGCAAGGTCATGCGATTCAGATCCACGCCATCGCTGCATTCGCGGGCATACAGCGAGGGCGCGCACACGGCGATATGCCGCTCCTGGATCAACAAGGAACTGTCCAGCCCGTCCCACTCACCATTGCCAAACCGAATCGCGCAATCGAGCGTACTGGTCTGCGCCAGGCTGTCCTGCAAGCACGTGGTAATGCTCAGTTCCAACTCCGGGTGCGCCTCACGCAAGCGCCCCAGGCGCGGCA
>NZ_JAWRWY010001036.1:0-257 GCF_046535315.1 Paraburkholderia sp. SIMBA_027 | reverse complement strand
GGCATCGCTGCCGTCCAGCACCGGCGACGATGTGAACGACACGATGCGCCGCGCGTTCGCGCACGCCGAACAGGCGCTGTCCGCGTGGCACGCGGACGAATCCGAAGCCGCCGTCGCGTTACGTCAGGTCAAGACGGGCGCCGCCGCGCAATGATGCCGGCCGCGCGCGCTCTATCCGTCAGACCTGTGCGAGCGCCTGCGCGTCGATGATCCGCACGCGCTTGCCGCGTGTTTCGACGAGCGACTCCCGATGGAAC
>NZ_JAWRWY010001035.1:0-257 GCF_046535315.1 Paraburkholderia sp. SIMBA_027 | reverse complement strand
GGCACGCAGCCCGGTGCGAAATTACAGGTGGTGCGATGAGCGACCGACACATGCCGATCGGCGAAGAAGACCTGCACGCGTACGTGGATGGCACGTTGTCCGACGAACGCCGCGTCGAGGTGGAGCGCGCGCTCGAACAGAGTCCCGAGTTGGCCACGCGCGTCAGCGATTACTTCTCGCTGATTAACATGTTCCATGAACGCTATGACCGCGTGCTGAGCGAGCCCGTGCCCAAGCGCCTGCAAGCGCCTTCGGCC
>NZ_JAWRWY010001034.1:0-257 GCF_046535315.1 Paraburkholderia sp. SIMBA_027 | reverse complement strand
CCGCCAGTGCTCAGCCGGCGCTCGCTCGCGATCCCACGTCATACGTCATCGGATGTGGTCGAACGGCGCGCCACCCTCCTGATATTCCCCAATATTTGGGCATATTCCGGGTAAACCCGCGACGCCATGCCTAAAGCTCCGGCGTACCATGTCGTACGACGACATACTACTTAAATCACCATCCCGACGCCGACGCGGGCCGCCGCCGCCGCCCCCGTTCGCCGCCCGACCGGAGACACACCCTTGACCTCACCCGC
>NZ_JAWRWY010001033.1:0-257 GCF_046535315.1 Paraburkholderia sp. SIMBA_027 | reverse complement strand
ATCGGGGTGATTTCGCCGTGGAACTTCCCGCTGCATCTGTCCATCCGCACAGTCTCCCCGGCTCTGGCACTCGGCAACGCAGTCGTCGTAAAACCGGCCTCCGACACCCCGATCTCGGGTGGGCTCATCCTGGCCGAGGTGTTCGAAGAGGCCGGGCTGCCCGCCGGACTGCTGTCAGTCGTCCCCGGCTCGGGCGCCATCATCGGCGATCACTTCGTCGAACACCCGGTTCCCTCGATGATCTCCTTCACCGGGTC
>NZ_JAWRWY010001032.1:0-257 GCF_046535315.1 Paraburkholderia sp. SIMBA_027 | reverse complement strand
AACGGAAAAATCGTCGAAAGCAATTTCCACAACTACCCGATGATGAGAATAGGCGACGCGCCGAAGCGCATCAGCGTGCATTTCGGCGGTGTATCCGGCCATTCGCGTATGGCCTGGGTCGGGGAATCTCCGATGGGTCCGGTGGCCGCGGCGCTCGGCAACGCGATATTCTCCGCCACCGGCAAACGATTGAGATCGATGCCGTTCCGAATCCATGATCTGAGCTGGGCATGATGTTCGTCTCGATACACCGCAGG
>NZ_JAWRWY010001031.1:0-257 GCF_046535315.1 Paraburkholderia sp. SIMBA_027 | reverse complement strand
CGAGCGAACTCCATGCACCCTGCACCATCTCTCCCTGATAGCTATCCCGCCAGTCAGCACCCGGTAATATTCCTTCGAAATCCGGCATTCGTAACCCCTTTTTGCCGCCCTTCGCGGCAAAGGCACTATCCTATATTCCTGTTGATGCGAAAACGCGGCAAACCGCCGCTCAGCCGTGCGTCATGCGCTTCAGGACGCCGGTACGCCAATAGAACTGGTGAACCAGAACAGCGACGAGATGGCCGGCGATCAACACC
>NZ_JAWRWY010001030.1:0-257 GCF_046535315.1 Paraburkholderia sp. SIMBA_027 | reverse complement strand
CATCATCTGCCGGTGCGCTCGTACGTGCATCCGGACACGTTCAAGATGTACGAGGAAGAAGCGTACAAGATGGGCTTCACGCACGCCGCCGTTGGCGCGATGGTGCGCTCGAGCTATCACGCTGATTTGCAGGCGCATGGAGCTGGAGTGGTCTGATCGGTTTGAATAGCTGGTAGTTTGAAAATGCAAAGCCCGCACTTGTTGCGGGCTTTTTTTGTGGCGAGGTGCCGGGTTGGGGCGCTGGAGTTGCACCCGAG
>NZ_JAWRWY010001029.1:0-257 GCF_046535315.1 Paraburkholderia sp. SIMBA_027 | reverse complement strand
CCTGATGGCCGAGATTGATGAAGAAGGAATAGGGCGAGGGATTGATCGCCTTCAGGCGGCGGGAGATGGCCGACGGATTGCTCTCGCAACGCTCCATGAATTTCTGGCCGGGGACGACTTCGAACAGATCGCCGCGGCGGAAGCTTTCCTTGGCCTTCACCACCAGTTCGGAATATTCGCCGGGACGATGATCGCCCTTGGGCGGGATCGTATCGGTGGTTTTGAACGGGTCGGGTGTGATCTCCGAAGACTTGCCG
>NZ_JAWRWY010001028.1:0-257 GCF_046535315.1 Paraburkholderia sp. SIMBA_027 | reverse complement strand
ACATAAAACCGGTAGCCGTTGGTGATCTCGACGCTGAGCGAATTGTTGCGGTTGACGAACTCCTCGAGGAATTCGTGCAGCCCCTGATCGATCACGTCCTTGATCGCCCGCGAATGCAGCGAAGCGCGGATAGCATCCGCGGTATCATGCGCCCTCAGCCGCTCGCCGCCGTAGCTGCGCGAGATATAGCCAAGATTGCTGACGACCTTCTCGTAGCAATAGGCAAGCGACCGCGGCATCTGCCCGTTGAGGATCAG
>NZ_JAWRWY010001027.1:0-257 GCF_046535315.1 Paraburkholderia sp. SIMBA_027 | reverse complement strand
CACATCGCTGATGATGTTGAGCCGCGCGCGGCGCTTGTCATTCGAATTCGCCACGTACCACGGAGCGATCTCGGTGTCCGACGCCTCGAACATTGCGTCGCGCGCACGCGAGTAGTCATACCAGCGGCTATAGGATTTCAGGTCCATATCCGTGAGCTTCCACACCTTGCGACCGTCGTGGATGCGTGCTTCAAGACGGCGGGTCTGTTCCTCGGGGCTGACTTCGAGCCAGTATTTGAGCAGGATGACGCCGGATC
>NZ_JAWRWY010001026.1:0-257 GCF_046535315.1 Paraburkholderia sp. SIMBA_027 | reverse complement strand
GTGTTCGTCGCCCGGACGGTTCTGTCATTCGCTTCGATGGTAATGCTTGTGTTCTTCTGAACAACAACAGCGAGCAGCCTATCGGTACGCGTATTTTTGGGCCGGTAACTCGTGAGCTTCGTAGTGAGAAGTTCATGAAAATTATCTCTCTGGCACCAGAAGTACTCTAAGGAGCGAATCATGGCAGCGAAAATCCGTCGTGATGACGAAGTTATCGTGTTAACCGGTAAAGATAAAGGTAAACGCGGTAAAGTTAA
>NZ_JAWRWY010001025.1:0-257 GCF_046535315.1 Paraburkholderia sp. SIMBA_027 | reverse complement strand
CATCAGCGCGAAGAGCTGGAGCGTGAGAACAACCATCTGAAAGAACAGCAGAACGGCTGGCAGGAACGTCTGCAGGCCCTGCTGGGTCGCATGGAAGAGGTCTGATTACGCTTCATCTTTCGCGTAATTTCTTTACTGTGTAGGCCAACAGGTAACGCAGAAAAAAGGCACCTTGCGGTGCCTTTCTTATCATTCAATATCCAGCGGATCTTCTGAAAGAATAATCCCGGTATTGTCGGCATAAAGATGGTCGCCGG
>NZ_JAWRWY010001024.1:0-257 GCF_046535315.1 Paraburkholderia sp. SIMBA_027 | reverse complement strand
CTTGCCGGAACCATCCGCAGGGCGGCGAGCCAGTTTTTAGCGCCTGCGAGTGGTAGGTCCTGCGCAGCGTGATCAAATCCGCTGCGCTGGACGGAGGCCCGATCATTTTTCCAGGCGGGCGAGCAGCGAGGACGTATCCCAGCGATTGCCGCCCATCGCCTGAACGTCGCCGTAGAACTGGTCGACCAGCGCGGTGACGGGCAGCTTGGCGCCGTTGCGGCGGGCTTCGGTCAGCACGATGTCGAGATCCTTGCGCA
>NZ_JAWRWY010001023.1:0-257 GCF_046535315.1 Paraburkholderia sp. SIMBA_027 | reverse complement strand
CAACTTGAAAAAATCGAAGAAATTTCAGTTGCTCGATCCAAAATGACGCATTACGATGATTTAGCTAGTGAAGCCTGTGTACTTTATAATCGAATTGCCTATCGACTATTAATGAATGAAGAATTAAAATCAAGTATTTTAGCAGAAATAAAAAATACGCGCTATGAGGAAAATGCAACGAATAAACCAG
Source organism: Paraburkholderia sp. SIMBA_027 (assembly GCF_046535315.1). Classification (NCBI taxonomy): domain Bacteria; kingdom Pseudomonadati; phylum Pseudomonadota; class Betaproteobacteria; order Burkholderiales; family Burkholderiaceae; genus Paraburkholderia; species Paraburkholderia sp. SIMBA_027. The sequence continues at coordinate 67 of NZ_JAWRWY010001023.1, read as the reverse complement.
ATTGTCCACCCGATGGATTTGTCGTGAACTCGATGAGATGGGTATTCTATTGACTTCTTCATTGTAC
>NZ_JAWRWY010001022.1:0-257 GCF_046535315.1 Paraburkholderia sp. SIMBA_027 | reverse complement strand
CATTAACACGACCTCGATCCAGTCACGGCAGCCTTCCCCGCAGCTTCTGGCCTATGACTCGACGAAGGGTGCGATTTCGAACTTCACTGCGGGTCTGGCCGAGATGCTGGCCGAAAAAGGTATCCGCGTAAATGCCGTCGCACCGGGTCCGATCTGGACGCCGCTCATACCTTCGACGATGCCCGCGGAAAAAGCTGCCAAGTTTGGGGAGAACACCCTTAGCGGCCGGGCCGGGCAGCCAGCCGAGCTGGCGGGGG
>NZ_JAWRWY010001021.1:0-257 GCF_046535315.1 Paraburkholderia sp. SIMBA_027 | reverse complement strand
AGCGAATACCAGCCCAGCGCCAAGTACAGCCACACACAGTAACGACCATGATTATCAGCCCCCCGTTTCTGCCCGAAGCCGGTCTCGCAGCCCCGACCGGGACGAACCCCGATCCGATGATGGATGCGGTCGACAAATTCGAATGTGACCACGGCATCTATCCGATCGCCGTTGATCGGCGGTGGCATTGTGGCGTGCATCTGCAGCCCGATACGAAGGGCAAGGTGCACGCGATAGCCGACGGCGAGGTCGTTGCC
>NZ_JAWRWY010001020.1:0-257 GCF_046535315.1 Paraburkholderia sp. SIMBA_027 | reverse complement strand
ATCCTGATTTGTACTCCATACAAATGCAGGGTCTGTGCCTGAAAGATAGAACAGATCAGAAAGCTTACAATCGTGACAACTTTTTTTAAGTTCATAGAGGATTCCTTTAATTTATTTTAAATTTCTTCGGAGATTTTCCGGTGATCTGAGTGAATTTTCTGTAAAAATATTCCAAAGTATTGAATCCGGATTCAAAGCATATATTTTTAATACCAATTTCCGGATTGGTGATCAGTAGCTGTTTAGCATGTTCTATC
>NZ_JAWRWY010001019.1:0-257 GCF_046535315.1 Paraburkholderia sp. SIMBA_027 | reverse complement strand
AGATATTTCATGTGCTGGAGAGTGTAGGACTTAATCCCAATGTATTGATCTCTCCGACACGGGCTCCAAGATTTTTATTTAGAAAGTTGGTTACTCCTTCCGGAGAATTTTGGGAATTTGTGGAGAAAAGTCCACTTCCATCAAGAATAGCTATTTTAATAGATGATAAAACTAAAAAAGTTATTGCTAAAACATTTGATACGTACCCATATTCGGCAGGTGATGTTCTAACAGAAGAGTATGATAATAGAAGACAC
>NZ_JAWRWY010001018.1:0-257 GCF_046535315.1 Paraburkholderia sp. SIMBA_027 | reverse complement strand
ATCATTGACTGGCAAAGCGATTTTGGCAAAAAACCAATGCCAACGCCCGCCAGATGGGCGGCGATTTTCGTTTCCATATCGGGAACAATAATCTCTTTTTGCCCTGGCAATCGCCAGGCGACGCGTTTGGTTAAGGTGCGGGCGCTGTCTTCAATATTGACCGCCGGAAAGCGCCGCAACTGCGCTTCTGTTAGCGGCTCTTCAACGTTCGCCAGCGGATGATCCGCCGCCATGACAAAGCGCCATTGCACCGATCC
>NZ_JAWRWY010001017.1:0-257 GCF_046535315.1 Paraburkholderia sp. SIMBA_027 | reverse complement strand
GCACGTCCATCGAACCGAAGTTCTGGATCGCATTCAGGCGCTTGACCACCACTTTGCGCTTGGCCATGGCGGTGGCGCCCTTGGCCAGGTTCGCGCTGACGATCATCGGCAGCATTTCCGGGGTGAGGCCCACAGCAACCGCCAGGGCGAACAGGAACGCATCGCCCCAATCACCTTTGGAGAAACCGTTGAGCAGGAATACGATCGGCACCATCACCAGCATGAAGCGGATCAGCAGCCAGCTGACGCTGTTCACC
>NZ_JAWRWY010001016.1:0-257 GCF_046535315.1 Paraburkholderia sp. SIMBA_027 | reverse complement strand
CGAAGCGGATGGCCGCAGTTTTGCCGAGCACAGCCATGAACAACTGGTGGCGAAGCTCCAGCGCATCATCGGCCTGGCCACGTTTAACCGTGACCGCAGCGAAACGATAGACAAACAGGTGCGTCGTCTGGATGAGCTATGCCAGGACGCGGCGGGGGTTAACTTTAACGGCTTCGCCTCGCGCCTGCGGGAAAAAGGGCCGCACTGGAGCGCCGAAGTCTTTAACAAACTACCTGGCTTTATCGCCCGTCTGGAAA
>NZ_JAWRWY010001015.1:0-257 GCF_046535315.1 Paraburkholderia sp. SIMBA_027 | reverse complement strand
CCGTTTCGAACCTTGTTTTCCATGCGGGCAGCGATCGCCTCTACGCTTTCACCCTCGATGTTGCCGACCGGACGGACGCTGACCAGCGACTTGGCGCTGTTCATCAACCGGTCCGACCAGCTCTGATCAGGGCTCGGCTGGTTCGCGGATTCGACGGCGGCGCTTGCCACATCGGAAACCTGATTGATCAGTTCGGCACGCGAGGGCACGCCGGTTTGGGCAAAGCTTCTGAGATCTTTGGCCGCCGGATAGTCAGG
>NZ_JAWRWY010001014.1:0-258 GCF_046535315.1 Paraburkholderia sp. SIMBA_027 | reverse complement strand
GCAACGGCTATCCCGAGGAGACGTACTACACGTTTTCCTATACGCCGATCCCTGACGACGACGGCACGCCTGGCGGGATCATCTGCGCCAATAGCGACGACACCCAGCGGGTGATCGGCTAGCGGCAGCTCGCTCTGCTGCGGGAACTGGTGACTACGGCCTCGGAAGCTCGAACTTGGCAAGACGCCTGCCAGCGAGGTATGTTGGCACTCGCCGTGAATGGGCACGATTTGCCGTTTGCCCTGCTTTACATGACCG
>NZ_JAWRWY010001013.1:0-258 GCF_046535315.1 Paraburkholderia sp. SIMBA_027 | reverse complement strand
CCGCAAGGTTTTTATCAAGACCTATGGCTGTCAGATGAACGTTTACGATTCCGTCCGCATGAGCGATGCGCTGGCGAAGGATGGTTACGTTCAGACCGAGGATATGGGCGAGGCGGATCTGGTTCTGCTGAATACCTGTCACATCCGTGAAAAGGCGGCTGAAAAGGTCTATTCGGCGCTTGGACGCCTGCGCGACATGAAAAAATCGCGCGAAGAGCAGGGCCGCGAATTCATGATCGGTGTTGCCGGCTGTGTGGC
>NZ_JAWRWY010001012.1:0-258 GCF_046535315.1 Paraburkholderia sp. SIMBA_027 | reverse complement strand
CAGTCCTTGCGTTCCTTGATGTTGGTCGAGAACGAGGCCCGCACCAGCGTGTTGTTCATGTCTTCGGTGATCGACAGCAGGCGGTTGCAGAACACCTCCATGCCGACCGGATCGGCCAGGGCAACGCCGCTGTCTTGATTGGCTTCATGGGCTTCACGCATGGGAGCCTCCTTGCAAACGGATGATCAGGTTGCCGTACGCGTCGACCTCGACGTCCTGGCCCGCGCCGACCACGGTGGTCGAGCTCATTTCCTCCAG
>NZ_JAWRWY010001011.1:0-258 GCF_046535315.1 Paraburkholderia sp. SIMBA_027 | reverse complement strand
CCAAAGATAAGGTAACCGAACAGAATGGCCCAGAGCATCTGGCTATATTGCGTCGGTCCGATCATGGCGGCCGGGGCGTAACGGGCGGCATACATGACCAGCACGTTTCCGACGGCGGCAAACAGGCCGTAACCGGCCAGAAGCAGCCATTGCTCGCCGCTTGGCGGCACGAAAGTGGGGATCATGGCCAGGCCGCTGATCACCAGACAGCCCAGCACGCCCGCGCCATAAAGCGAGACGTTTTTTTCCGACGGCCCC
>NZ_JAWRWY010001010.1:0-258 GCF_046535315.1 Paraburkholderia sp. SIMBA_027 | reverse complement strand
ACGCGAACTCGAGCATCAGCTACGCGATGCCGGCGCGAAGGCGATCTTTGTGCTGGAGAATTTTGCCCGCACCGTGGAGCAGGTTCTTGTCAAGACAGACGTGCGCCACGTCGTCGTCACCTCGCTCGGCGAGATGCTCGGCGCCAAGGGCCTGATCGTCAATCTGGTGGTGCGCAAGGTCAAGAAACTTGTGCCCTCATGGTCCATCCCGCAGCACAAGACCTTCAAGCAGGTCTTGTCGGAAGGCGCAGGCCGGTC
>NZ_JAWRWY010001009.1:0-258 GCF_046535315.1 Paraburkholderia sp. SIMBA_027 | reverse complement strand
CGAGACCTCGACCGAACAGCTGTTCAAGGGCAAGCGGGTCGTGCTCTTCGCCGTTCCCGGCGCCTTCACCCCGACCTGCTCGCTGAACCATCTGCCGGGCTATCTCGAAAATCGCGATACAATTCTCGGCAAGGGCATCGACGATATCGCCGTGGTCGCCGTCAACGACTGGCACGTGATGGGCGCCTGGGCGCAGCAATCCGGCGGCCTCGGCAAGATCCACTTCCTGGCAGACTGGGATGCGGGTTTCACCAAGGC
>NZ_JAWRWY010001008.1:0-258 GCF_046535315.1 Paraburkholderia sp. SIMBA_027 | reverse complement strand
AGCTCAACGCAATTCAACGCTCCAAGGGTAATCGACGATGCAACTCAGACAATTCCGGGCGGCCGTGTGCGCCGCCGCGCTGGCCCTCACAGGCGCAAGCGCGCATGCCGCGGACAGCTGGTGCGCGCAGGGCAAGACCGTGCATTTCGCGGGCATTACGTGGGAAAGCGGCGCCTTCGCGACCGAGGTGCTGCGGCAGATTCTCGAAAAGGGCTACGGCTGCAAGACGGATGTCGTGCCCGGCAGTACGGCGGCCAC
>NZ_JAWRWY010001007.1:0-258 GCF_046535315.1 Paraburkholderia sp. SIMBA_027 | reverse complement strand
GTCCTCGTTGGTCATGGCCAAGGAGATGCCAAGGTCAACTGGAACCTGCGTTGCCGCGTGCTTGAGCAGCGGAATATCGCGAGCCAGGAGGGTGCCTTTGGTCAAGATGGAGAACGGTGTGCCCGAATCCGCGAGTGCCCTGATGATTCCGGGCATCAACGCGTACCGGCCTTCGGCGCGCTGGTACGGATCAGTGTTGGTTCCAAGCGCTACCTGATGCCGGGCCCAGGAAGCCTTGGCGAGTTCCCGGGTCAGCAC
>NZ_JAWRWY010001006.1:0-258 GCF_046535315.1 Paraburkholderia sp. SIMBA_027 | reverse complement strand
CTATCTCGGCGCCGAGCTCAAATTCACATGGTGACGTTAGCGAGCTCGAACGGCTCCTATCGGCAAGAAGGCCAAAACCGGCGAATGACGAAGTGCGGCCGGGCGAAGAGTCTATTGCAAAAATCGCAATCAAATCGAGATCTTTGATGCAATTGTTGATGAGAATTTTTTCGCCCAAAGTTTACCATCAACTGACGAAGGCTCTCGATGAGCTTCCAGACGAGCAGGAGCAAAAAATGACATATCACGCCCCATCCC
>NZ_JAWRWY010001005.1:0-258 GCF_046535315.1 Paraburkholderia sp. SIMBA_027 | reverse complement strand
ACTCCCCAGCGAACCTGCCGCTGCCCCGCACGGGCATTGGCATCGATGTCCATGCGTTTGCGCCCGCGGAAGACCCGCAGCCGCTGTGGTTGGGCGGACTCTTTTGGGAGGGCGAGCAAGGCCTTTCCGGCCATTCCGACGGCGATTGCGTAGCCCATGCGGCAGCCGACGCACTCTTTTCCGCGGCGGGAATAGGCGATCTTGGCACCCACTTTGGCACCGACCGCCCTGAGTTTGCCGGCGCTTCCGGAGTGAGCC
>NZ_JAWRWY010001004.1:0-258 GCF_046535315.1 Paraburkholderia sp. SIMBA_027 | reverse complement strand
AGTGCACGGCCTCAAAGGATCGGCACGGGTCCCGTGCTACCGCTGGACCTACGTCGCGGGGCCAGCTTGTGCTGCCCGGGAGTGACTGGATGGTGCGCCGACGGAACGGGCGGCGACTTCGGCCAGCCCCAGAACGGCGAATGCGACGATGCCGTGCAGGATCCCCAGACCGGGAACGGCGAAGGATGCATAAGCTAGGGCGACCTGAATCACGACGACCAGTAGCAGCCACGCCGACCACTTGACACCGAGCTTGCC
>NZ_JAWRWY010001003.1:0-258 GCF_046535315.1 Paraburkholderia sp. SIMBA_027 | reverse complement strand
CTAAAACCGCCGCTGCGAAACCGGCTGCCGAACCTGTTACTGCGAAACCAGTCGCCAAGCCAGCTGCCAAACCTGCTGTTGCAAAACCAGCGGCTAAGCCAGTAGCCAAACCTGCTGCCGCTAAACCAGCCCCGGCCAAGCCAGCAGTACCTGCCGCTGCTCCGGTAGCGTCTACCGCACCATCTGCTCCGGCCAGCAGCACCCCTGCACCGGCAGCACCCAGCACCACTCCAACCAGCGCTTCCTAAGTGTTGGTGA
>NZ_JAWRWY010001002.1:0-258 GCF_046535315.1 Paraburkholderia sp. SIMBA_027 | reverse complement strand
CGTCTTGCGCGCGAGCATCTGCCGCACGCTATGCGCGATCAGATCCACGCGACGCTCACCCCAGGCGCGCTCGACCAGCACCACCAGTTCGCCGTCTCCATTGAGCGCACCGGCTTCGACCAGGTCGCCGGGTTCGACGGTGATGAACGCCGTTTCGCCGGTCAGCAGCGAGCGATCCAGCGACGACACGCCTTGCGCGATGACGCCGTCGAGCGGAACGCGCTCGCCAGGGCACACCCGAACCGAGCTGCCGCGTTC
>NZ_JAWRWY010001001.1:0-258 GCF_046535315.1 Paraburkholderia sp. SIMBA_027 | reverse complement strand
CCAGCGGGGAAACAACGGGAAAACCCTGATTTGACGACTTGATATACTTGTATGGTAGCATCGTTCGAACGGCGTGAGTGATGCATGACACACGTGTTTTTGCACCTCGGCCGCCGCTCGAAACCACCACGAAAAGCTGCAAGTTGCGTGTCGCCGTATGTCGCGGTCTGCCACTCGCCTCTGCAAGGAAGCTGTCATGAAGATCGTTCGCGCCGACGTGATCGTCACGTGCCCGGGCCGTAATTTCGTCACGCTGAA
>NZ_JAWRWY010001000.1:0-258 GCF_046535315.1 Paraburkholderia sp. SIMBA_027 | reverse complement strand
ACGCGCGATCTGGCCGGTCTGATCGAGATCGTCACGCCGCGCAAGGCGAAGGACAAGATTCATCCTGCAACACGCGTGTTTCAGGCGCTTCGCGTTTTCGTCAATGACGAACTGGGTGAGCTGGCGCAGGCGCTGTTTGCCGCCGAACAGGCGTTGAAACCCGGCGGCCGGCTTGTCGTCGTCACGTTCCATTCGCTCGAAGACCGTATCGTCAAGAAATTTTTCGCGGATCGGTCGGGTAAAGCCGCCGGTTCCCGG
>NZ_JAWRWY010000999.1:0-258 GCF_046535315.1 Paraburkholderia sp. SIMBA_027 | reverse complement strand
ACCGACCTGAACGGCTACGCCGGATTTAACGAAGTGTTCCCGCTCTTCAACTGGTACGTCGCGGAAGCGGATACAACCCGCTTCAAGCAGACCGGCGTGCATGTGGTCTACGACGCGGGCGGTCCGCCCGACGGTACGCCAGGCGGGGGCAGTTCGAACATTGCCACCAACTTCGCCAACACGGTGGAATCGGCGACGGCGCACCTGCCGACGAACCTGCGCGTGCCAGGCGCGGTGTATTGCAACGATGCGGACTGC
>NZ_JAWRWY010000998.1:0-258 GCF_046535315.1 Paraburkholderia sp. SIMBA_027 | reverse complement strand
AACTGGTGACCATCCTCGATGCGGACGGCGCGAGGTCCGACGTCGACCCCCTCGCCGCGACCCTGACGCACCGTTCGGCAGCGCTCCAGTCCACTATCGGGGTCAACCCGGCCCTCTTCAGTGCCGGCACAGAGACCCACTCCGTGGTTTTGTTCCGCGAATCCGGCGGCAGGGCCGATCACGCCCAGGTCCTGGTGCACTACCAGCTGGAGCTTGCCAAGCGCGCCGGGCGAACCGTGGACCGTGTCATTTTGGGGA
>NZ_JAWRWY010000997.1:0-258 GCF_046535315.1 Paraburkholderia sp. SIMBA_027 | reverse complement strand
GTGGAATATTCGCAGAAGCCGCGATGGTAAACACCAGCGGCAGCATCAGCACAAAGCCCACTTCATAGAACAGGGCAAAACCAACGGTAAAACCGGTCAGTACCACCGCCCACTGGATGTGTTTTTTACCAAATTTGGCAATCAGCGTGGTGGCGATACGTTGTGCGCCACCGCAGTCTGCCAGCATTTTGCCCAGCATTGCGCCAAAACCCATGATCAGGGCAAGGCTACCGAGCGTCCCGCCGACACCGGCTTTGA
>NZ_JAWRWY010000996.1:0-258 GCF_046535315.1 Paraburkholderia sp. SIMBA_027 | reverse complement strand
AGTGGGAACTCGTTCGATTACCGGACGTTAAATGCGGCGCGGGTTGAGGCTTATGGATGAGCGGGGTAATCAGTGTATCCGCGCTGGTCGCCACCAAAGAAGGTACTGGGGTCTGACGCGTTGAGCGCCAGTCCCTCACGGATGCGCCGCGGCAAGTCAGGGTTGGCCAGGAACGGCCTTCCGAAGGCAATGATGTCAGCACGGTTGGCGGCCAGGGCACGTTCTGCGGTTTTCGGATCGTAACCACCGGCCACCATC
>NZ_JAWRWY010000995.1:0-258 GCF_046535315.1 Paraburkholderia sp. SIMBA_027 | reverse complement strand
CTGATGTCTACACCGATGACTGACGCCGCAAGACTGGACAAGGCATATGAGCCGTAGCCCTCTCCGCACGCGATGTCCAGTACACGCAGGCCAGCGGCCAGTTTACGCGCAACGACGTACCGATGCATGTGCTCGAGTTCAATCTCGGTGGACATCCCCGGGATATAGCGCTCACCATCCCATGCAAGATCTTGCTCGGATTGAACATCATGTTCGGACTCAACGCCCGTGTTCGGCGTCGCGCCGTGAATATTTTCC
>NZ_JAWRWY010000994.1:0-258 GCF_046535315.1 Paraburkholderia sp. SIMBA_027 | reverse complement strand
GCCGAGGTCGCCGCCCTTCTTCGCGTCGTTCGCTTCCGAATTGTTCTTCGCGAGCTTCTCGAAATCGGCGCCCGACGTGGCCTGCTGGAGCAGCGCTTCGGCCTTCTTCTGCGCGACTTCGATCTCGGCCTGCGGCGCGTTGGTCGGCGCCTTGATGAAGATATGCTGGAAGCGCAGGTCCTGCTGCTGCGCCGCGCTCGGCCCGCGCTGGCTCGCGATGTAGTTCACGACCTCGGCGTCCGACACGGTGATCTTGCC
>NZ_JAWRWY010000993.1:0-258 GCF_046535315.1 Paraburkholderia sp. SIMBA_027 | reverse complement strand
GGATGCGCTGACCGAAATCCGCGAGACGGGCCTCAGCCAGCGCGGCGACGTGACGATCGCGTGCGTGCCCACCGTCGGCGTGCAGTATCTCCCCCGCATTCTGCGCGCGTTCTCCGGGCACCGGCCGCACGATCGCGTGAAGATCCTCGATCACGCGTCGGCGTCGGTGCTGCAAGCCGTGCTGCGGCGTGAAGCGGAATTCGGGATCAGCATCGCCGGCGACCAGCATCCCGAACTTGTCAGCGTGCCGCTCACGCA
>NZ_JAWRWY010000992.1:0-258 GCF_046535315.1 Paraburkholderia sp. SIMBA_027 | reverse complement strand
GGAGGCCGGATAGTGCAGGCCGAGGAAGGAGCCTACGCCGGGGCGCGCCGCTTCGGCGACGACTTCGCCCGATCCCTTTTCGTCGAAACTATAGACCATGACGCGGTCGAAACCGGTCAGCGCTCGGGCCTGGCGGGCGCCTTCGCGGTAGAAGTCTTCCAGCGTCTGCGCCTGGTCGAGACGGGCCATCATGCTGCGGATCGACATGGTCGCGCCGCCCTGGGCACCGTCCTGCGAGGGCTCGGCCTCGATGATGAC
>NZ_JAWRWY010000991.1:0-258 GCF_046535315.1 Paraburkholderia sp. SIMBA_027 | reverse complement strand
ACCACGTGGTCAAGGACCTGTCCGTTGAGTCGAAGCAGGATGCCGGGGACAGCATCCACCAACAGCTCAATGAAAACGAAAACGAATTCCAAGGTGATGTAGGTGCTGGAACGTTGGAAGTCTGATTCTTCGATGATCGGAAGCGCCATCAGGAGGCCCAGCAACGGAACCAGGAGGGTCACCAGCGTTTCGGCCAACGGATCTGCGCGCAGGGTATGAAAGGCCGGAGTCAGGAACGTGGAGAACAAGGCCAAGCCC
>NZ_JAWRWY010000990.1:0-258 GCF_046535315.1 Paraburkholderia sp. SIMBA_027 | reverse complement strand
CGGGCAGGACGTTATCCAGATGGCGGGTGACCTCCGCGTTGTGGATGGTGGCGGCACTGAAGCTGGGCGTCCAGCCTGCGGGCAGCGTTTCCGGGACGGTTGACTTGATGCTCACAACGCCCTCCCTTCCAACGGTTCCAGGCCCTCATCGGCCTGCTGGGCCAGCCCGGCGGCAAGCCCGGCAGCCAGGACGGATCGGTAGGCTTTCTCGGTGTCCGCGGCGATCCTGTCCCAGGAGTAGCTGGAACGGGCGCGACG
>NZ_JAWRWY010000989.1:0-258 GCF_046535315.1 Paraburkholderia sp. SIMBA_027 | reverse complement strand
ATGATTCATGGGGAAGAAAATCAGAATTCAATGATCCAGCCAATGGAACTTATAAATATGAATATGACGGTTTTGGAAAGCCTAAAAAAATCATAAGTCCAAAAGGCACTAAAGAATATGCTTATAGCGCTCTAGGGCAACTTATCTCTCAAAAAGAGCTCTCCACAACAGATGGTGGCCAGGCAACTAATAAGCTAATCTCTTTCAACTATGATGATAAGGGAAGACTTATTTCAAAAACAGGAACCTCTAAAGGAA
>NZ_JAWRWY010000988.1:0-258 GCF_046535315.1 Paraburkholderia sp. SIMBA_027 | reverse complement strand
ACATCTTCATAACGGAAAACCTCGGGTCCGCCATTCTGATAGTAGACAGCAGCTTTCATCTCTTGCTCTCCTCGAAAGAGACAATGGGATCTACTGCGCAGGCACCGGCACGATCGATGCGACACGCCAGCCTTCGGAGGTTCGGACAGCAACTTCATAGACGAGGAACGGGGCGGTCCTGGCCGACGCTTCCGAAGCGCCGAGCGTAATCTGCGTAGGGGCGTACACTTCGGCAACGTCTGGGGTCAGAGGAACAAT
>NZ_JAWRWY010000987.1:0-258 GCF_046535315.1 Paraburkholderia sp. SIMBA_027 | reverse complement strand
ATGGGGCTACGAGGTGAAGGGCGTGCCGGAAGGCAAGGCAGAGATCATCGTCTGCTCCGACAATTTCCACGGCCGGACGCTCAGCATCATCAGCTTCTCGACCGACCCGGATGCACGCACGGGCTTCGGACCTTACACGCCGGGCTTCCGCACCATCCCTTTCGGCGATGCCGATGCCTTTGCCGCCGCGATCAACGAAAACACCGTCGGCGCGCTGATCGAGCCGATCCAGGGCGAGGCCGGCGTCATCATTCCTCC
>NZ_JAWRWY010000986.1:0-258 GCF_046535315.1 Paraburkholderia sp. SIMBA_027 | reverse complement strand
AGCGCTTGCTGGGCCGTCTGGAAGCAAAGTCGCCGCACGCGGTTCCTATTGATGGCCCATTTGGTCCAGCATTGTTCATTGAGGCTCATGGAGAGAGCGTGCTTGCGCGCGCCTCTTCAGAGCCTGTCGATTTCATCCTGCTTGGGGCTGGGCATGGGGCATTCCCGCCCTCAGCAATCCTATCGCTTGACATGAGCGATGCCGAACTTGCTGAAACGCTTGACCAGGTACTGTTGCGCGCGGACGCGCCATCTCGCA
>NZ_JAWRWY010000985.1:0-258 GCF_046535315.1 Paraburkholderia sp. SIMBA_027 | reverse complement strand
GAGTTCGGCCAGTAAGGGCATGAGGGGTAGGAGTTGTACGAGCTGTTGATGATCCGGTTCCACGGGGCTCCCCTGCCAACTGACGTTATTCATGCATTAGTGCATCAATTCTAGGCAACTCATGCATTGGATAGCAGGTTCGGCCCCGCCTAGCCTTGTTGGGTGGATAGAGCGGAGCTGGGCACAGCAGGGATCAGTACAGCAGAGATCGGTACAGCAGAAATCAGTACAGGGGAAACCGGCGTCGATAAGTGGGAC
>NZ_JAWRWY010000984.1:0-258 GCF_046535315.1 Paraburkholderia sp. SIMBA_027 | reverse complement strand
CATCAACGTCTCGACCGGGTTTACGCGGATCGCGGCGCCAACGCATCCGGCCTATGCGGCCTCTAAGGGGGCGCTGGAGACGTTGACGCTGGCGCTTGCACCTGAATTTGCGGCCCGCGGAATTACAGTCAATGCTGTGCTGCCGGGTGTGACGGAGACGGATATGAACGCCGAATGGCTAGCCTCGCCGTACGCGCGCGCCGGCGCTGAAGCGCTGTCGGTCTTCTCCCGTGTTGGAAAGGCGGAGGACGTTGCCGA
>NZ_JAWRWY010000983.1:0-258 GCF_046535315.1 Paraburkholderia sp. SIMBA_027 | reverse complement strand
CAATAAGTTGTTTTAATACTTGTTTGTTTTTTGCGGATATAGTAAAAATGAGAGGCAATTCTGTATGACTTTCTGGATGAAATTCTTTCTTAACTGAATACTCTTCTAGGATGACGTGGCAATTTGTCCCAGAAAAACCAAAGTTATTGATTCCACACCTTCTAACGCCTTTAACAGGCTCCCATTTCATTTCAACAGTAGTTGGGAAGAATGGTGTTTTTTCAAACTGAATATTTTTATTTGCTTCTTTAAAATTAG
>NZ_JAWRWY010000982.1:0-258 GCF_046535315.1 Paraburkholderia sp. SIMBA_027 | reverse complement strand
ATCACGCCGGATGGCAGGATCCTGTACGAATACACCAACATGAATCCCGAAGCCCACGTCAGCAACACCATGCGCGCGCTGCGCGAATGGAAGGCCGGCCGCAAGTGATTGGCTGAACGCGGCCGCACCGGGGATCACGTTCGGCCGCCCGGCAAGTATCCGCTGACCGGCGGCGACGCCCGGCAGGGAACGGCCGCCGGCCGCGCGCTAAACGCTGCTCCGACTCAGTTGAACGGCCACACGGTCGGATGCGTGCCC
>NZ_JAWRWY010000981.1:0-258 GCF_046535315.1 Paraburkholderia sp. SIMBA_027 | reverse complement strand
AGGCTGCATGCGCGTCGGCGGCATTGATCGGTCTGGTTGCAGCGAACGTCGCGCACGCCGCTGACGCCGGCAATGGCAAGGTGCTGGCCGACAGCCACAACTGCGCGGCTTGCCACGGTGTCAACCTGAACAAGCCGGTGAGCCCGGAATAGCCGAAGCTTGCCGGTCAGCACGCCGACTACGTCTACTGGGCGCTGCGCCAGTATCAGATGGGCAACGGTAACCCGCACCTCGGTCGCAACAACGCGATCATGCAGG
>NZ_JAWRWY010000980.1:0-258 GCF_046535315.1 Paraburkholderia sp. SIMBA_027 | reverse complement strand
ATAGGTGTAAAGCAGCTTCGACTTTTCCGACATGGCCGAAATCGGCGTATCGGTGCCCATGGAGCCAATGGCTTCCTGACCAGTGGTCGCCATGGGCGACATCAGGAGCTTCGTATCTTCGCTGGTGTAACCGAAGGCCTGCTGGCGGTCGAGCAGCGACACGTCGCGGCGCAACGCGCGCGGTTCAACCGGCTTCAGCTCTTCGAGGATGAGCTGCGTGCGGTCGAGCCAGGTGCGGTAAGGGTGCTTGGCGGCAAG
>NZ_JAWRWY010000979.1:0-258 GCF_046535315.1 Paraburkholderia sp. SIMBA_027 | reverse complement strand
GGGCACGTGGTTGAGCTTGGTGCCCGTCAGGTTCTGGAACAGCACCAGCGCCAGGTGATCATCGGTGCCCACGCCGGTCGAGCCATAGCTGATCGAACCCGGCTTCTCGCGTGCCGCCTTGATCAAGGCGTCCAGCGTCTGGTACGGACTGTCGGCGGCGACGCTGAAGGCGCTGGGATCGCGCACCAGGTTGGCCAGGTAGGTGAAGTCGGCCGTGGTGAAGCCGGCCTTGCGTTCGATCGGCAGCGACACCAGCCC
>NZ_JAWRWY010000978.1:0-258 GCF_046535315.1 Paraburkholderia sp. SIMBA_027 | reverse complement strand
CCGCCGTCCTCATCATCATCGGCTTCGGACTGGTGTTTTACGTCATGCCGAAAATCATGCTGTGGCTGGGAAATTATTCGCCCTGGCTTGCGGCCGCCTTCGGCACGGTGGCGGTGCTCTGTTTCTTCCTGCTGTTCTGGCTGCGCGCCCGTTATCAGCGCCGTCGTGACGGCTAGGGCAGGCTGCGCAGTTTTACTGGAAATGCCCTAGAGCTGAAGCGACGCGCCGAGCAGCATCAGGCCCATCAGCAACACGAAC
>NZ_JAWRWY010000977.1:0-258 GCF_046535315.1 Paraburkholderia sp. SIMBA_027 | reverse complement strand
CGGCAGGACCGGCGCTGGTGGTGGTTACGCGCGGCGCAGAAGGACCGTGGGGGGTTACCAGGGCTGGTGAAGCCCGGATCACCGCACCCTCCGTGGACGTTGTGGACACCGTGGGCGCGGGCGATTCGTTCATGGCAGGGCTGCTGTCCGCTCTTGTGGACCGTGGGCTTGACGGTGCGCAGAACCGCGAAACGCTGCGCGGGATGCCTGCCGAAACCCTGTCCGCAATCATGGAGCACGCCGCCCGCGCAGCTGCCA
>NZ_JAWRWY010000976.1:0-258 GCF_046535315.1 Paraburkholderia sp. SIMBA_027 | reverse complement strand
ATTTAAAAATATTCCTCTAATCTCACCTTCCTTAAACCTCACTTTCATTTAATATATGAAATATAAATCGTAATAATTACTATTTACATTGACATTGGTAAAATTTATATATATAATTTTTAATCGTAATGATTACTATTTATAGGAGAGATGAATATGAAAAAAACAACTTTAAAATGGTTAGGGGTTCTAACAGTAAGCTCGTTACTAGTAGGTTGTCAGTCAGCTGAAACAAAGAATGAGGAAACCATTGAACAG
>NZ_JAWRWY010000975.1:0-258 GCF_046535315.1 Paraburkholderia sp. SIMBA_027 | reverse complement strand
ATATACGGACACCAGTGGAGACATTGGGACACAGAAGACGGTGGATTTATTGACCAGCTTCAAAATGTGATTGATGAAATTAAAAACAATCCCGATTCACGGAGATTACTTGTATCAGCGTGGAATGTAGGACAACTGAGAAGCATGAACCTACCACCGTGTCATGTACTATTCCAGTTTTATGTAGCTGATGGGAAATTGTCTTGTCAATTATATCAACGTAGCTGCGACGTCTTCTTAGGTTGTCCATTTAATTTG
>NZ_JAWRWY010000974.1:0-259 GCF_046535315.1 Paraburkholderia sp. SIMBA_027 | reverse complement strand
CGGTGAGGCGATACCCGTTTCCATAAATTGCCAGTTTTCCAGATTGAGAAGATCAGCACATCCGCATGATCCGACGGTTACCCGACTTCGAACAGCTCGCCGAAAAATTCACGAACCTCGTGCTTCGCCGCGATCAAGACCCGGCGCCCCGGCGCGGCGATGCGATGCGATGCGATCGCGACAGACGTGGCGGCCGCTTCCACCCGAGCGTTCTACCACGGATTTCAGATTCCCCTCCAGTCTTCAGCAGCAGTAGAAC
>NZ_JAWRWY010000973.1:0-259 GCF_046535315.1 Paraburkholderia sp. SIMBA_027 | reverse complement strand
GATTCAGCCAGACCAAGTCCTTGGGCTGACTGAATACCGGCACGGCCGGTGTGTGACGAGGACATTGCGGACGCCGCTCCCATCAACGGCATAGCAACCCGCCTCCCGTTATTTGCGGAAAATCTTCCACCGCATCGGGCGGAAGCGCAGTTCGGCGCCCACTGCGACGGCGGCGTTGAGCGGCACCTCGATTTCAAGGTGATAGGGCTCATGGCCATTATTGGCGATGTCGATTTCCGCAATGCGCGTGCCGGCAAGG
>NZ_JAWRWY010000972.1:0-259 GCF_046535315.1 Paraburkholderia sp. SIMBA_027 | reverse complement strand
ACGAGTATTTGTCATATCGACCATATTACTATTTGATATTATTTTAACGTTAGTAACATCAGTAAACAATATTTTTTAATTTACGACTGTAGAATTTAGCAGTAATTTATTAGACATTTTGTCTGCCTAGCATTCTGCCCATGCTCCCATCTTTGTTTAGCGTGTAAGCTACGCTATATTGCTCTCCCAAAACTATCATTTCTAAACGGGCACATCTAAAACGCCTACCTCCTAAGCTCACACAATAACGCCTGGAAAT
>NZ_JAWRWY010000971.1:0-259 GCF_046535315.1 Paraburkholderia sp. SIMBA_027 | reverse complement strand
ATGGTCACCCTGCGCGCGCCGTTGACCGGATCACGGTTCTCCACGTTGACCAGGAATGAGGCCTCGCCGATCGTCGAAACGGTGGTGCCGCCGTCGTTCCATCCGGCGTCCTCGCCGTAGCCTTCATTGCCGTCCGCGTTAAGTACGGTCAGCAGGAAGCGATCCTCCGGCCCCAGGCATTTCCGGACCCGGCGGAAGAGTGCACGCCGCCCGGCCGGATCAAGGAGACTGATGGAACTGGCGCCGAGAACGACGCAAC
>NZ_JAWRWY010000970.1:0-259 GCF_046535315.1 Paraburkholderia sp. SIMBA_027 | reverse complement strand
AGCGAGGCGTTCTCGCAGAAGAACATCAATTGCAGCATCGCGGAAAGCATCGACCGTTTCGCGCCGGTCGCGCAGGCGGCGAAAGAGCACGGCTTGCGAATTCGCGGCAGCGTGTCGTGTTCGCTCGGCTGCCCGTATCAGGGCGAGGTGCCGGTGGCGTCGGTGGTCGATGTGGTCGAGCGCTTTGCGGCACTCGGCTGCGATGAGATCGACATTGCCGATACGATCGGCGTCGGCACGCCGAAGCGCACGCGCGAAG
>NZ_JAWRWY010000969.1:0-259 GCF_046535315.1 Paraburkholderia sp. SIMBA_027 | reverse complement strand
CCGAGGGAGCGGTGCGCGTCGCTTTCCATCGCTCGTTGAAGAAACTGATGGCGGCAACACAGAGAAGAGGCCCCGGGCATGAATGACAATCGACAACCAACGGACGATCTTATTCGAGGGCTTGCAGCGCAAGCTGGTAAAGGCGCGTCACTTTCGCTCCGTCTCTCGATCGTCCTACCTGTCGCGCTGGTCTTTTCGATCCTGGCAGCGACTGGTGTCGTTGTGATGATCGCCGGACCTCGCTCCGACCTCATGCAGA
>NZ_JAWRWY010000968.1:0-259 GCF_046535315.1 Paraburkholderia sp. SIMBA_027 | reverse complement strand
AAATTTGAAGGGGTAACCTTAGCATAGTAATTCGTATTTGGAGCTAAAGTAATATTTGCAATTGTTCCAGCAACAGTAGAATTCAGTATATCTGAACCGCCTGAAGTTGTTCCAACTTTCACTTTATAGTTTACAGCAGTAAGCACACTTGACCAGGATAATGCTAAGTTTCCTGCGGATATTGTAGATCCATTAACAGGATTTGAAATGGTTGCACAAGAAGGAGCTGTAGCTACGGCCTCCTGGTTCAATACAATAT
>NZ_JAWRWY010000967.1:0-259 GCF_046535315.1 Paraburkholderia sp. SIMBA_027 | reverse complement strand
CGGAACAGGCCGTATTTGAAATGGTGATATTCGAGATTCGCGAAGGTGTGGGACATGTTGTCCTCACCCGAGACGAACGGCTTTTCGAAAATCACCTTGTCGCCGCGACGGATGCGCGAGGTGCCGCGAATATCGGACGGCGGTGCGCCGACGCGGATTTCCGGGCCGAAGCTTGCGGGGCGCAGCTTGGAATGGGCGAGGTAGAGATAGTTGATCCGCTCGGTGACGTGATCGGAAAATTCGTTTGAGACGGCAAAGC
>NZ_JAWRWY010000966.1:0-259 GCF_046535315.1 Paraburkholderia sp. SIMBA_027 | reverse complement strand
GATGATGATCACGCAGCGCACGCATCCGCGCCTCGCGCTGATCCGCACCGCGCTCGACAGCGATGCGCTCGTGCTGAACGCGCCGGGCATGCCGGAGATCCGCACGCCGCTCGACGGCGACGCGACGCCCGCCACCCCGAAGATGGCCGCGACCGTCTGGCGCGACACCGTCGATGCGATCGACACGGGCGCCGAAACGGCTGCATGGCTCACCGAATTCCTCGGCGTGCCGTTGAAGCTCGCGCGCTTCGGCGGCGCC
>NZ_JAWRWY010000965.1:0-259 GCF_046535315.1 Paraburkholderia sp. SIMBA_027 | reverse complement strand
CTGATGACCATGGAAATGTGGTTTCTGGGCCTCTATGTCAATTCCTGGCGGCTTCTGCTGCTCTGCATCCTGAACCTGCCGCTGCTTTTCCTGCTCGCCCGCCGCATCGGCTTTGAAAATATTCATTCCCGAACACAGGCGCTACGCGATGCGATAACGGCCTATGGGCTTGGCATTGCCGTCAGCGCCGCCGTGCTTTTGCTGTTCGGCATTTTTTACGATCAGCTCACCACCTCAAATCTCATCGCCAAAATCGCCC
>NZ_JAWRWY010000964.1:0-259 GCF_046535315.1 Paraburkholderia sp. SIMBA_027 | reverse complement strand
AGATGGCAGCCGCAGGAATGACGTTAATGAAGAAAATGACCCGCCAAGACACCAAGTCCACGGAGACCCCGCCGATCAGGGGTGCCACGATGGCTGCCGCGCTGGTCCACCCCGACCATTGACCAATTGCTTTCGATTGAGCGGGCCCGGCAAAGGAGGTGATGATCATGGCCAGCGAACTGGGAACCAGAAGGGCGCCGGCGATTCCTTGCAGTGCCCGGGAAATCACAAGGACTTCACCGTTCCATGCAAAGCCGCA
>NZ_JAWRWY010000963.1:0-259 GCF_046535315.1 Paraburkholderia sp. SIMBA_027 | reverse complement strand
CCGTCATGACTGGGTCTGGGTATTGCGGGCGACCGCCTCGCGGTCCTGGCGGCGCCAGCCGGCGCGCAGCGCCGCGATCTGGCGCAGCGCCGCCTGCGACATCTTCCACCAGCCGAACGGCCGCGGATCGGCCAGCATGCTGAGCGCGCGCGCATAGTCCAGCGTCAGGCCCGGGGTCCAGGCCATGGTCAGGGCGCGCTTGCGGATCTGCGCCGCCACCCACAACTCGGGCGTGAACAGCAGCCGCCACAGCACCGCC
>NZ_JAWRWY010000962.1:0-259 GCF_046535315.1 Paraburkholderia sp. SIMBA_027 | reverse complement strand
CAACAGCCTCAATGCCTTCGTCTTCACAGATAGGGCAGGGAGCGAGCACGCCGTGCGGTGGTCGTGGCGACCGCAGGCCCAGGTCGTGCCGATCACAGCTGAGGACTTTGCCAAGCTCGGACCAAACCACCTCGAAGAAGATATAGTGGAACGGGTGGCACATGCACCTCAGCGTTGGACGCTGGTGCTGACCATTGCCGACCCTTCAGATCCGACGTCTGACCCCACGAAGGCATGGCCGCCGGAGCGGCGTACCGTC
>NZ_JAWRWY010000961.1:0-259 GCF_046535315.1 Paraburkholderia sp. SIMBA_027 | reverse complement strand
ATAGACTTCCGGGTCGTATAGATCGGCGCACCACTCCCAAACGTTTCCTAGCGTGTCGAAAAGCCCCCAGTCATTTGCTTGTTTTTGACCCACCTCATGCGTGTGGCCCCCCGAGTTTTCTCTATACCAAGCTATATCGCCGAGTTTGCCGTATCTCGGACCATTTGTTCCCGCGCGGCAAGCGTACTCCCATTCAGCTTCGGTGGGCAGGCGATAGCCGTTACTTTCCGGGACAAGAGAAGCCCCCGTTCCATCGCCA
>NZ_JAWRWY010000960.1:0-259 GCF_046535315.1 Paraburkholderia sp. SIMBA_027 | reverse complement strand
CATCACGCGCCAAGTAACTCCGGGAGTGTCGCCCGCCGTGAACGCTTCAATGAACTCAACCACCCCGGATGCTTCGTTCCCGCCATTAGCCAGGACCAAAACGGTCGGTCCTGCACCGGAGACCACTGCAGCGTAACCGGCGGAACGAAGGGCTCCGATGAGCTCGGCGCTGGGGCGCATCGCCTCCGCCCGGTAGCTTTGGTGCAAGTAGTCCTCCGTACCAGGCAGCAGTAGCTCCGGCCTGGCGGTCAAGGCATGG
>NZ_JAWRWY010000959.1:0-259 GCF_046535315.1 Paraburkholderia sp. SIMBA_027 | reverse complement strand
AGGGATCTTCCGCCAAGAAGCAGCAGGATGCGCTGAAGGCCTATTGCGTCAACCTCAATGACAAGGCGAGGAACGGCAAGATCGACCCGCTGATCGGCCGCCACGAGGAGGTCAACCGCACCATCCAGATCCTCTGCCGTCGCTCCAAGAACAACCCGCTTTATGTGGGTGACCCCGGCGTGGGCAAGACGGCCATCGCCGAAGGCCTCGCTAAGCGCATCGTCGAAGGCAAGGTGCCGGAGGCTCTCGCCAACGACAC
>NZ_JAWRWY010000958.1:0-259 GCF_046535315.1 Paraburkholderia sp. SIMBA_027 | reverse complement strand
ATGTCACCATTTTGTCTGATTATCAGTTTACTAGCGAAAGCTAAGAAATAAACCTACCATTGAAATTAAAACTTATCAGATTTAGCATGTGAATCAATTTAGAAGGTCACAAGACGTGTGATTTTAGTCTTTTCGTTTTTAACTTTTTCTGTTGCGTAACGGAAAGTCAAAAAGTGAGCAAATTCCCGTCTCGCCGTAAACAATAAACCGGCGAAATGCTCACGGTTAGAATTGTCTCATGAACGGTACGGTTATTTCA
>NZ_JAWRWY010000957.1:0-259 GCF_046535315.1 Paraburkholderia sp. SIMBA_027 | reverse complement strand
CGGTGCTTCTGTAAATTGTTGTCGCATTGAGGAAATATCGGCTTCCGGCCTGTCGTTAGAATGCCGATCACTCGCTCGTCGTCGCAGGTTTACACCGCGTAGGGCGCAGCACCGCTATTCGGTTTCACTTAAGTCGCATCGTGGGCCCTGGCTCATACTGCTTTTTGCCCTATACCGATGGAGTCCCAAGATGAAGAAACTTGTGCTGTTGGGCGCCCTGGCGCTGTCCGTGCTGTCCATGCAGGCCTTCGCTGATGAA
>NZ_JAWRWY010000956.1:0-259 GCF_046535315.1 Paraburkholderia sp. SIMBA_027 | reverse complement strand
CATCATCCCCAGCGCGAGCGCGCGCTCGAGGTCGGCTGGTTCCATTACGGCGCGGATGTACAGAATTCCCGACCGAGTACCGGCATGCCGAGCGATGCACCTCGTATACTCAAGGCGCTGCGCGCGGCTCCCAGCTTCCTGATGGTAGGGACGGTCGAGCCGCGTAAAGGGCATGCACAGGCGCTGACCGCTTTTGAGCAGCTCTGGCAACAAGGTACTGCGGTCAATCTGGTGATCGTCGGCAAATCCGGGTGGCTGG
>NZ_JAWRWY010000955.1:0-259 GCF_046535315.1 Paraburkholderia sp. SIMBA_027 | reverse complement strand
ATAGGCTGACGGGGTGATCAATGTTCTGATGCTCGTGGAAAGGAAGCGAAACGTTGCCCCCATAGACCGACGAAGAGCTGGCATAGACCAACGATTCTATCCGGTTATGCCTACATCCCTCCAAGATGTTGAGAAATCCCTGAATATTGGCATCAATATAAGCATGAGGGTTCTGTAGTGAGTAGCGAACACCTGCCTGGGCTGCGAGATGGATGACTCTTTGCGGCAGTTCTTTGGCGAATACCGCTGCCATCGCTTC
>NZ_JAWRWY010000954.1:0-259 GCF_046535315.1 Paraburkholderia sp. SIMBA_027 | reverse complement strand
GAGCATATGACCAATTTTTAATATAATTTGGCTTTGAGTATTTCTCAGCCATTTTAAAGGCCTGACGTGAAAATTGTTGATGAGTGCTGTCATCTCTCATTAAAGAGACAATGGCCTCGGCTAATTTTTCTATATTATATTGCTCGATTACATAGCCGTTTACTCCGTCTTCTACCAAGCTTCTGGCACCGTAATCATAATCGTAAGTTACCACAGGGCATCCGTTGCTCAATGCTTCCATGTTGGACAGACCGAAGCC
>NZ_JAWRWY010000953.1:0-259 GCF_046535315.1 Paraburkholderia sp. SIMBA_027 | reverse complement strand
GCACGCCCAAGCTGCTCTGGACTGATGAGGCCTGCCGCGATCAAAGCTTGTCCGATCGGCTGCCTGTCCAAGCCGGGGGTACCTCGATGGAGAGGCGGCGTCATGAGTCTGAGGCCCTTTCATAGATCCGGTGGGTCGGTGTGGAGAAGGCTAAGGAGTACTGGACCGGGAAAGACGGATCCGTGAGGATCGCCTGGTAGACGAGATCCGTGGGACCAGAGTCCTTTGCCCCTGTGCCGCCTTCGACGTTGACAAAGAC
>NZ_JAWRWY010000952.1:0-259 GCF_046535315.1 Paraburkholderia sp. SIMBA_027 | reverse complement strand
AATCGATCGACAGGTCGTCGATGCATTGTACCGAGCGCGCCCCCGCCGCCCCGGACTTCGTAGTTTTCGCGTAGCGCCGCGATCGTTAATAGATTAAAACTACGGAAAGCGGCGACTAAACGGAAAGTGAATTAATGCCCGCCGGCATTCAATGGCACATGGAAAATTCAATTGAGTCACTTTCTAATTTTTTCGTTTCCCTAACCCAAAACCATCAAGTATATTTACGCATCCTTCGAGCAGGCCGACAAACCTTGAT
>NZ_JAWRWY010000951.1:0-259 GCF_046535315.1 Paraburkholderia sp. SIMBA_027 | reverse complement strand
ACGCTGCAATGCCACAACGCCCCGCCTGCTTGATCAGGCGCTGTAACAAGTAGCGCGCGCGTTCCACTCCTACGTGGCGCACGACACCATCAAAGGCGTCCAGCCATTCCTTGGTTTCCTCCGGGTCCATGTCGACGGGAAACGGCAGCGCAGCACCCAGCTGTACGCCCTCAAGTCTGGCATCCATTGTCATATTGATAGGCTCCGAAAAAATCAAAGTAGCGCGTCGGCACTTGAGTCCGGTAAGTGCTCACCCGAC
>NZ_JAWRWY010000950.1:0-259 GCF_046535315.1 Paraburkholderia sp. SIMBA_027 | reverse complement strand
ATCGGCCGCGCGATGATCCAGGCACGGGTCTTTGACCAGTGTGGCAGATAGCTGGTGACGATATCCGTCATCACGCCCCGCGGGATGACCGCATATGCCGTGGTAAAAACCGCCTTGCCGGAGAGCAGATCGGTCTGCGGCGGAAGGCCACCGGGAGGGGAGTAATACGAGCGGTTTGCCATGGTCATTCTCTCAGCGTTTTCGACGGTTCGGACGGTAGTCTTCGGCACGCGGCGGCTCAAGACCGGTTTTGCAATCC
>NZ_JAWRWY010000949.1:0-260 GCF_046535315.1 Paraburkholderia sp. SIMBA_027 | reverse complement strand
AGCTGGATTTTGCCGCCGATTGCGCAAAACGGCTCGGCGTGCCGCATCATGTCATCGATATCCGCACCATCGGTGCGCATCTCACTGGCTCGGCGCTGACGGACAACATTGCGGTGCCGGACGGACATTATGCGGAGGAGACCATGCGCTCCACCGTGGTGCCGAACCGCAACGCCATCATGCTCACCATCGCCTTCGGGCTGGCTGCCGCGCAGCAGGCGGATGCGGTGGCGATTGCCGTGCATGGCGGCGACCATTTC
>NZ_JAWRWY010000948.1:0-260 GCF_046535315.1 Paraburkholderia sp. SIMBA_027 | reverse complement strand
CGGTGGCCGCCGTCACGCATCTTAATCTGCCCGGCGGTGCCTTCGATCTGGGTGATTTCCATCTTGTACCGTTCCTGGGGCAGCTGGGCGTGGCCGCCGGGTACCAGATTTCCTGGGCCATTTACGTCTCAGACTATTCGCGTTACCTTCCCCCTGAGTCCGGGCGCGGTACGTTCAAGTGGACCTTCTGGGGCAGCGCCCTGGGTGGCATCTGGGTGATGTTCCTCGGTTCGTTCATCGCCGCGTCAGCCGGCAAGGAC
>NZ_JAWRWY010000947.1:0-260 GCF_046535315.1 Paraburkholderia sp. SIMBA_027 | reverse complement strand
CAGGTGGCGATGCTCGGGCCAAGCGGCGCAGGTAAAAGTACCCTGCTGAACTTGATCGCCGGTTTTCTGCCGCCAGCGAGCGGTTCGCTGACTATCGACGGCGTTGATCACACCACGAAGCCGCCGTCACGCCGTCCGGTGTCGATGCTGTTTCAGGAAAACAACCTGTTCAGTCACCTGACGGTCGCGCAGAACATCAGGCTGGCGCTAAATCCGCGATTGAAACTGAACGCGGCACAGCAGGAGAAAATGCACGCTAT
>NZ_JAWRWY010000946.1:0-260 GCF_046535315.1 Paraburkholderia sp. SIMBA_027 | reverse complement strand
AAAAGAAACCATGAAAAGGCCGCCGCCGCGGGCGTACAACCCAAACCGCCCGGCAAGAAAACCTCTGGCTTCCAAATATAATGTCGGCAATTCACACCACAGGGAAGCTTCATGATCATCAAACCACGCGTGCGCGGCTTCATCTGCGTGACGACGCATCCTGCCGGCTGCGAAGCCAACGTCAAGGAACAGATCGACTACGTCACTGCACGCGGCCCCATCGCCGACGGCCCGAAGAAAGTGCTGGTGATCGGCGCATC
>NZ_JAWRWY010000945.1:0-260 GCF_046535315.1 Paraburkholderia sp. SIMBA_027 | reverse complement strand
CCGGCGAGACGGTGCATGCCTCCGCACTGGCCCGAGACACCGACGGCAAAGCGATCGGGAACCTGCCGCTGACCTTCGTCTTCCTGCGCCCCGATGGCGTCGAGGACCGCCGCATCGTCAAGGAAACAAGCGATCTCGGCGGCTACACCGTCGATCTGCCGGTGCAGCAGAACGCCATGCGCGGTACCTGGACGATGAACATCTACACGGATCCGAAGGGTGCTGCGATCGGCACCAAGAGCTTCCTGGTCGATGACTTC
>NZ_JAWRWY010000944.1:0-260 GCF_046535315.1 Paraburkholderia sp. SIMBA_027 | reverse complement strand
CTATCGATCGGTGCCGGACACTCGGAATTCGAGTCCGACGAGATAGAGAGCGCCGTCATGACACGGCTCGGCTAACTTCTTATACGAACCTTCTCAAACAGGGCAACCATGACAACCGTCACACTGAAAGTCAACGAACCGATCGATGTCGCACTGCGCCGATTCCGCCGCGACATCGAGAAAACCGGGTTGATTCGCGAGCTGCGCAGTCGCACCGGCTACGAAAAGCCGACGACGGAACGCAAGCGCAAAAAGGCCAG
>NZ_JAWRWY010000943.1:0-260 GCF_046535315.1 Paraburkholderia sp. SIMBA_027 | reverse complement strand
CACCGTCCCCACCGCTGCCAGCGAGCGCGCCGTCATGGACAGCGTGGTGACACCCAGCCCGGTAAGCACGACGGCGAGTGCCGGGTCCGCTGCCGCCTCGCCACAGACTCCCACCGGTTTGTTGTCGCCTTCCCGGCCGGATCCTTCGAGCGTCGAACCTTCCACGGTGAGTTGCACCAGCCGGAGCACTGCCGGCTGCCAGGGCGTGTTGAGCTCGGCGAGGGGTCCGAGTTGGCGGTCGGCAGCCATGGCGTACTGGG
>NZ_JAWRWY010000942.1:0-260 GCF_046535315.1 Paraburkholderia sp. SIMBA_027 | reverse complement strand
AATGTCGATGCCGTCGCGGATGTCGCCGAAGACGACTGCGAGATGCTGCATCGGATCCCAGGGAAGCGAATAGGTATGGGCCTTGGCCTTGCCGAACGGGGTTTCGATCTCGAAGCTCGCGCCGAGCTCGATCAGCGTTTCCTTGCGCTGGCGGTAGGCGATCAGGTCGGCAACCGACACCTGCTTGAGGCCGTATTCCTCCGCAAAGCTGCTTACCTGCGGACCGCGCATGACGGTGCCGTTGTCGTTGACGAGCTCGC
>NZ_JAWRWY010000941.1:0-260 GCF_046535315.1 Paraburkholderia sp. SIMBA_027 | reverse complement strand
AGCATCGACACGCCCAGCGTGTCCGACAACAGGATGAATTCCTGGCGCACGACGTCGTCGCACATCTGCCCGGTTTCGGTCAGGAAGCGGATCGCGGCCATCCACTCGGCCTCGGTCAGTTCCGTTTCGCGGACAAACGCATGCAGGTGCCGCACGAGGCTCTGCATCAGCACGCGCAAGCGCGGGTTCGGCGTACCGTCGAAGCTGGCGACGACCTGCTCGGTCAGCCGGGTGTCGCCGTCATGATGTTCATTCGTCAC
>NZ_JAWRWY010000940.1:0-260 GCF_046535315.1 Paraburkholderia sp. SIMBA_027 | reverse complement strand
GGAAGAATAGCTAAAGGGCTTAAAGTAACAGGTAGAGTTCTAGGAGTAGCAGGTGTTGGTCTTGCCGCCTATGATATTTCCCAGAATGGAGTTAATATCTCTAATAGTCTGGATATTACTATGTCAGTGTTAGCTTTGACTCCAAGTGGTGTTGGGCAAGGTATAGCTGCTACTTATTTTATTGCCAATGGACTTTCTGTTTGGTTTACTGGGCAAGATATAGGACAACATATACAAGGGGCAATAGATGATTATAATAC
>NZ_JAWRWY010000939.1:0-260 GCF_046535315.1 Paraburkholderia sp. SIMBA_027 | reverse complement strand
AGGAGAGGCCGGCGGTCCATAGATTCCCGGGATCCATGGCGGGCAGGGTCCAAGCACTGGCGGAGACCGTGCACCGGGATTGGGATGGAGACGCAGCGGCAATCTGGACAAACGGCAATCCCGACGGCGCTGAAGTGCTCCGGCGCCTCATGGCTTTACCTGGCTTCGGAGAACAGAAGGCAAAGATCTTCCTGGCGTTGCTGGGCAAACAATGCGGCCTCCGGGCTGAAGGGTGGAGGGAAGCATCCGGCCACTACGGC
>NZ_JAWRWY010000938.1:0-260 GCF_046535315.1 Paraburkholderia sp. SIMBA_027 | reverse complement strand
CCCGCCGACTTCCGGAGGCAGAGATCCCCTGGCTCTCCGGTTACGAGGGTTCCACGCCGGTCCGGCTGGGAAACGCCGCGGCCCCCCAACTCCAACTCGATGTGTGGGGCGAAGTCCTGGATGGGCTCTCGCTGACCCGGGCGTACTCACCGCCGGGCACAGTCGATAACTCTTGGGATATCCAGGTGGCCCTCATGGAGTACCTGGAAGGGGCGTGGGACCAGCCGGACAACGGACTCTGGGAGGTTCGGGGCCCGAGG
>NZ_JAWRWY010000937.1:0-260 GCF_046535315.1 Paraburkholderia sp. SIMBA_027 | reverse complement strand
ACCAGCGTGCGCTCCAGTTCGTCGCACTTGTTGAGGAAGGTCACGCGGAAGGCAAAGGCGAGATCGCCGAAGATTTCCGCATTTTCCGCCCAGGTGATGACGGTACGCGGGCTCATAACCGTGGAGAGGTCGCCATTGACGAAAGCCGAGCGGGTAAGATCGGCCACACGCACCATCTTGGAGACGGTTTCGCGGCCCTTCGGATTGTCGAGGCTCTTCACCTTGGCGGCAATGATGTTCACTTCCTGCTCATGCGGCAG
>NZ_JAWRWY010000936.1:0-260 GCF_046535315.1 Paraburkholderia sp. SIMBA_027 | reverse complement strand
ATTGAATTAGAAGATATGCGGTCAAGAGCACTTAAAATAAGTGGTAATTCTGAAGAGGTAGCTACAATTGATGGGGTAACTGCTTATTTTACGAAAGCAGATGGGAATAGTGGCGTCACAAATGGAACATCTAGTGACATTACAGAATATGCTTTGGATGTGTCGACACATGATAAAGCTACTGCTGCTATTAAGGTTTATGATCAAGCAATCAATAAAGTTTCTTCGTTCCGTTCAAAGCTTGGCGCCACGCAAAATCG
>NZ_JAWRWY010000935.1:0-260 GCF_046535315.1 Paraburkholderia sp. SIMBA_027 | reverse complement strand
ACCCAGTGGACTTTTTATCTTTTGGGTATTGGGATCAAATGCTTGTGAGTAGCTTTCTAGCCGTCTGTTTTCTTCAGTATATAAGAAGTTGGCTAGTACCCCAAAGTTTTTGCTGATGTTATAGATGGCATTTAAACTTCCTGCAACCTGCAGCCAGTTTTGTTTAATATTGGTAAAAGAAGAGTCCCCAAAAGTAAATCCCGGAGTTCTGGGTACCATTGAAAACTCTCCGTCAATGATATGATTTCTTATATGGAGAC
>NZ_JAWRWY010000934.1:0-260 GCF_046535315.1 Paraburkholderia sp. SIMBA_027 | reverse complement strand
GGGCAAGGACCGATTACCGTGGGTGAGGTGATCTCGGTTTTACCATTTGGAAATACGTTAGCATTAATGGATGTAACGGGAGCGGAGTTAAAAGCGGCCTTTGAAGTGTCCGTTAGCAAATATCCAGAAGAAAATGGTGGATTCTTACATGTATCCAAAGGAACAAAAGTCGTATTCGATTCTTCAAAGCCTGCAGGAAGCCGGATTGTCAGCATCACGGTAAAAGACGCAAATGGACATGAAGTGGCGATTGAAGAGGA
>NZ_JAWRWY010000933.1:0-260 GCF_046535315.1 Paraburkholderia sp. SIMBA_027 | reverse complement strand
CACCCCACCGCTGCGAAGCGTAGCCAAGGGTTGCTCACGGACCGCGAAGAGCAACTCCCCGGCCAAGCGCAGAGTCTCGGCGATGGCGCCCATGGCAGCGTTGCGGCGCAGGGAGGCGCTGGTGCTGCCGAGCTCCGGCACTGGCGGAGAGAGCGTGAAGTCCTCCACGATGTAGCCGCCGCGAAGAGCCAGCCCCACGCTGTGGTGCAACTCCACATGGCCAGCGTCCAGGGGGACCAAGAGACTGCGCGCCAGTAACC
>NZ_JAWRWY010000932.1:0-260 GCF_046535315.1 Paraburkholderia sp. SIMBA_027 | reverse complement strand
ATTGAAGGAGTCAGTGAAATAATTGCCATTGCGTTATGCGATCGCGCAGACGCTCAGTGCGAACATCATTAAGTGCGAACAGCGCCTGCGCGGCCTCTTCCCGCTGACGGACCAGTAACATCTTGCGGCCTGAAAGTTTAAGTGTGGTACATAACTGCGCATCACTGGCGTTTTTCTGTAAACGCCCACGCAGCGCCGGTAATGCCAGTTCACTGGTTTGTAACAGACGCAATAAGCAACCTAACGACGTTAATAGCGGA
>NZ_JAWRWY010000931.1:0-260 GCF_046535315.1 Paraburkholderia sp. SIMBA_027 | reverse complement strand
AGTGCATGGCGTACCCGTTCATTGATCGCTGCGCTTTGCATGTTCGCGCCAAAGCGGTGCTCGGCGTCGGCGAGTCTGCTGGCAGTGCGCTGCAATCGGGCCGCAGTCTGCGGTTGCCCGGCCCCCGCGAGTGCGAAGTCGATAAGCGCGTCATGCACGGCCGCGACGTAGGCATTGCCGATCAGCTCCTTGTTGGAGAAGTCAATTGCGATGTACTTCTCGTGGATCAGGATACCGCTGATGTAAAGCACGGCGCTCAG
>NZ_JAWRWY010000930.1:0-260 GCF_046535315.1 Paraburkholderia sp. SIMBA_027 | reverse complement strand
CGGGTAGAACCCTCGCTACAGGCCGCCTTCGTTGATTACGGCGGCAACCGGCACGGCTTCCTGGCCTTTGCCGAAATCCACCCTGATTACTACCAGATCCCGCTGGCCGATCGCCAGGCGCTGCTGCGCGCGGAAGCCGAAGAGCATCGCCGCGACGACGACGTCGAGCACGTCGAAACCGCGCCGATGAACGATCCGGCCAACCAGGACCAGCCCGACATCGGCATCATCGCCAAGGACGAGCCGGCAGCAGACGCTAC
>NZ_JAWRWY010000929.1:0-260 GCF_046535315.1 Paraburkholderia sp. SIMBA_027 | reverse complement strand
ACCAGCGTTTGCGCAAACTCACTGCACGCGTCGAAAGCGGCCAGCGAGTAATGCAACATGTCGCGGCCGGCAACGGTGCGATACTGTTTGGGCATCGCGGCGCCGGAACGGCTGCCGGTGCCTGCGCACGGAATCAGGGCAAATAGGCGGGAAGTCACGAGTGCGGATGCCGCGAAGTCAAAGTAAACAACGGATTTTATAATAGGTCCTTCGCATCCACGCCCCGACACGCGTAAACTTGCCGATCACGTGTGAGCCCG
>NZ_JAWRWY010000928.1:0-260 GCF_046535315.1 Paraburkholderia sp. SIMBA_027 | reverse complement strand
CATATACCTATTTAACTTATCAAGGCAATGAAGCCAAAATAAGTTATTCGTTTGATTCTGATTTAACCAATGTCTATACATTGCAAAATAACAGACCAATAAAGGAAGTGTTATATATTCAGGATTATGTACAAGGGACCAAAACTTATACATATGAGAATGATAAGATCAAAATATATTTGAAACCAACAAATAGCCTTTCTGATTATTTTGTGACGTACTATTTTAATCCGGTAACTAAAAATCTTATTAAGAGTGAG
>NZ_JAWRWY010000927.1:0-260 GCF_046535315.1 Paraburkholderia sp. SIMBA_027 | reverse complement strand
CATGAAGCCGACTTTATTCTTAGCCCCTATGAAATCTTCAATGTAATCAGGATGGTTTTCATCGTTAGTATAAAACACATCAGGATGCCATACCGACATCACCAGCATTTGTGCCCCTCTCCTGTTCGACTGAGAAATGAAGTTTGTTAGATTTGAAAACTGATTCCCAATGAATACCGCCCCTGTAGATTGTCCCTTTGTTTTCGATAGAGTAGAATAGCGTGGACGGAATACATCTAAGTTAGTTCCTACACCACCCC
>NZ_JAWRWY010000926.1:0-260 GCF_046535315.1 Paraburkholderia sp. SIMBA_027 | reverse complement strand
GCAGCCCGAAGCCATAGAGCGGCAGGCAGACCAGGGCCATGACCAGCGCATAGACCTGGCACGCGCCCCGCCACCCGCCATGCGCCGCCAGAAACGAGGTGAGTGGCCAGAAGATGGTACTCGACAGGCCGGTCACCAGCATCAGCGTCGCGATCGCCCGCGCCGCCCCGCGTCCGGCGATCTCGTTGAGCAGGATATGCGCCGGCATGGTGAGACTGGCGCTGCCCGCCGCCCCGATCAGAAGCCATCCGAGAAAATAG
>NZ_JAWRWY010000925.1:0-260 GCF_046535315.1 Paraburkholderia sp. SIMBA_027 | reverse complement strand
ATGATATGTATAAAGAATACTTTAAAGTGAATAAAGATAGGTCAGATGAAATGAATTTTTTAAAGTTTATTGAAGAGATGATGTACGTAAAGGGTGTAACCCTTGTAAAAATAAATAGTGATGGTACAACTGTGAAAAAAAATCTAAATTCAACAAAAACTGATGTGTCTGAGACACCTTGTCAATAATAAAAAATACTACTATGAAATATATAATAACTTTTGTTTTATATCTCGGGACTTTTTTTTGCAATGCACAAA
>NZ_JAWRWY010000924.1:0-260 GCF_046535315.1 Paraburkholderia sp. SIMBA_027 | reverse complement strand
AACGGCGGCTATTTTCGATCTTTACTCGCACCTGCTTTCGGACACCCGGCTGCGTCGCGAATTGTTTGCCGAGGTTGATAAAGGCTCGGTGGCAGAGTGGGCGGTAAAAACGGTCATTGAAAAATTTGCCGAACAGTTTGCCGCGCTAAGCGATAACTATCTCAAAGAGCGGGCTGGCGATTTACGTGCGCTGGGTCAGCGATTGCTGTTTCATCTTGATGACGCTAATCAAGGGCCGAACGCCTGGCCGGAACGTTTCA
>NZ_JAWRWY010000923.1:0-260 GCF_046535315.1 Paraburkholderia sp. SIMBA_027 | reverse complement strand
CTATCATTGTGAATACCTTTTATGCTATCTTTTGTTACTTTAAAATCATCGTGACAATTAAGCAATGATAATTTTTCCTCAAATTCTGGAATAATAGAATCTTTTGCTGAGGTTAAAGTGTATCGGGTATAGAGGATCCGGTGATTAAAATCTTTCGTAGCAATACCGGAAAATGTACCAATACCAAAAGACTTCTGAGAATATCTACCTCCTGTGATAACAACTGTATTGACAGAATAAAGTGGATCTCCTTTTTCTGC
>NZ_JAWRWY010000922.1:0-261 GCF_046535315.1 Paraburkholderia sp. SIMBA_027 | reverse complement strand
GTGTCAGGACAAGACCTGAATCCGGTTTCCAGTTCAGCCACACCATATCGCCGAAGGTGATCGGACGATCAACGAGACGGGAGACGTTCGCCTGCGCGGCGCGGATGACCCGACCATCGGCAAGCTTGACGATGAAGACCGAGAAGTCGCCGAGATAACCGATATCCCAGACCTCGCCATAGGCGGAATTGATGCTGCTGTCCCACGTCATTTCCTCCTTTTTCTTTTTTATGTAGTATGCGCTTGTATGAGGAGAAATAT
>NZ_JAWRWY010000921.1:0-261 GCF_046535315.1 Paraburkholderia sp. SIMBA_027 | reverse complement strand
GACCGAACAGAATCGCGATCTCGTGCTTGTGACCGGCGCATCCGGCTTCGTCGGCTCGTCGGTGGCGCGCATCGCGCAGCAGAAAGGTTTCAAGGTGCGCGTGCTGGTGCGCGCCACCAGTCCGCGTCAAAACGTCGAGGCGCTGGATGCGGAAATCGTCGTCGGCGATATGCGCGACGAAGCGTCGATGCGCATCGCGCTGCGCGGTGTGCGCTATCTGCTGCACGTCGCCGCCGATTATCGCCTGTGGGCGCCGGACCC
>NZ_JAWRWY010000920.1:0-261 GCF_046535315.1 Paraburkholderia sp. SIMBA_027 | reverse complement strand
GGTGCGCACCGAAATCCGCTGTTCCAATTGCGATGCCCATCTCGGCCACGTCTTCCCCGACGGCCCGCCACCGACAGGGCTGCGGTATTGCATCAATGGGCGTGCGATGGTGTTCGAGCCGGAGGAGTGATCAGCGGCGGCGGCCGATAAAACATAGTGAAAAGCAGAGATCTTCGTTGTATAAAGATCGGCATGAGTACTGATGGGATTTCAAAAATGAAATTGCAGAAATTTCTGGTCTCTGCGACGGCCGAATTACAG
>NZ_JAWRWY010000919.1:0-261 GCF_046535315.1 Paraburkholderia sp. SIMBA_027 | reverse complement strand
CTTCGAAGGGCAGCAAGGTCAGCATCAGGTCGCAGCCTTCGCGGATCTTCAGCACGCGCTTTTGCCGCCATGCCCACACGGACGGGCTGACGTAATGCACAGTCTTGATCCCGGCCTGGCGCAATTTGAGTTCGATGTTCAGGGTGAAGTCCGGCGCGTCGATTCCGATAAAGACGTCGGGCTTTTCTTCAATCAGTGTCTGGATCAGCAGTTTGCGGCGGGCGAGCAGCTCTCGCAGTCGCCCCAGCACTTCCACCAGCC
>NZ_JAWRWY010000918.1:0-261 GCF_046535315.1 Paraburkholderia sp. SIMBA_027 | reverse complement strand
ATCATAACCGATGTTTGCTTGTTTGCTTTGAAGATGCATTCTTATTGGTTTATCGCATAGGCGCAGATTTCTTTTACAAAAATAGTGTTTTTAGGAGGGAATAAAATTTTAGAAAACTTAAATTTTAATTCTATTTTATAAATTTTTTTATTTTTTTTAATTTGTGTTTGTTATTGTTCTGAATGCTGATTTTAACCACACAAGTCACAAAAGTTTTTAAACGCTTTAGCTTATTTTAAAGTTAAAATTATACTGCAAAAA
>NZ_JAWRWY010000917.1:0-261 GCF_046535315.1 Paraburkholderia sp. SIMBA_027 | reverse complement strand
CTGCGCGGCACGCGAATCGTCCTGGTCGCCGCGACAAACAACGTCGCCGCACTGGATAGCGCGGCGATTCGCGAAGGCCGGTTTGACTTCAAGGTTGAAGCGCCTCCGCCAGATCTCGAAGCCCGCAAGGCCATACTCCGTCGCTCGGTAGGCGAAGCAATGGGTTTCCATGCGCTCACCGCACCGATGCTCGCAAATCTCGCAGCGCGCTGGGAGGGATTCAGCGCCGCACGCCTCGCATCGGTCGGGCGCGAGCTGGCT
>NZ_JAWRWY010000916.1:0-261 GCF_046535315.1 Paraburkholderia sp. SIMBA_027 | reverse complement strand
CCTGCGGCCTACCGCGCCACGCTCGAGCCTGAGTCCGCCAGGTTCGGGGTGCCTTTACCCGCTCTCCGCTTCGATGATGACGACGCTTGGCGGGACAAGATCGACGCCCTCTTGGAAGACCCGGTGGAAGCTGTGAGCTTCACTTTCGGACTGCCGGGCAGGGCCGTGGTCCGCGCGTTGCAGAAAGCAGGTTCCCGCGTCATATCCAGCGTCACAAGTGTGTCCGAAGCATTGGCAGCTGCGGAGGAGGGTCCGGACGCC
>NZ_JAWRWY010000915.1:0-261 GCF_046535315.1 Paraburkholderia sp. SIMBA_027 | reverse complement strand
GGTTTCGTTCGCCTGACACCGTCGCCGCTCGGCGACGGCGTGCGCGTGAGCCGACGCGGCGGCCTGACCTACGTATTCAATTACGGCGGCACGCCGCACACGCTCGATGGCGTGCCGCCGTCCGCGTTCGTGGTCGGCGCCGCGCAGGTCGAACCGCAAGGCGTCGCCGTGTATCGAAGCCGTTCGTAGCAACCGCCCCCGGCGCCGCGACGCGCCGGTCACGCACAACGACAGACACACAGGACTGGAGACACACATGAC
>NZ_JAWRWY010000914.1:0-261 GCF_046535315.1 Paraburkholderia sp. SIMBA_027 | reverse complement strand
ATAATGTTTTAGTTGTCAGTTTTTATATTTTTACGGATCTCATCAGTTTTTTTCATATAGATTTGGGTTGCCCATACGATGATCTGACTCATGTCACCACCGGTTTTTCTCATCAACTCAGATTCTGTAACACCTGTTGAGAGGATGAGTTCTTTGGAAGCAGGAACCAGTAATGCTTTTCTTCTATCACTCAGTTCAGAGGTATTCCTTTTTCTTTCCTCTTCCGTAGGTCGGTTTTGAGGTTCACCCAGACTTTTGAAT
>NZ_JAWRWY010000913.1:0-261 GCF_046535315.1 Paraburkholderia sp. SIMBA_027 | reverse complement strand
CCCGGAGCTCATCCCGGAGCGCATCAACGTCCTGGGTCACACCTTCCAAGATTCCCCGCTCCAGGGCGTGGGCTTCTTGGAGCAGGGCCGTGCCCGTTGCGGTGATGGAGACTGTCTGGTTGTGCCGGCTAGTCCGCCTGCGCCGGCGGTTGATGCAACCCCTGAGTTCGAGCCGTAGCAGCAGCGGGCCCAGCGTTTGCGGCTGGGCCCGCATGATCGTGGCCAGTTCGTCCTGGGTGACGGGCCCCGCGGCTACCAGGG
>NZ_JAWRWY010000912.1:0-261 GCF_046535315.1 Paraburkholderia sp. SIMBA_027 | reverse complement strand
AGGCGGCGCGCCTCGTCCAGTTGCTTACCGTTCGAGCGCACCTGCGTTGTCGAGACGGTGATCTTCCGCCGGGCGGCCTCCTCATGGCCGGAAAAGCCAAGCGGGTTGACGAGGTAGAGGACGCCACCCGGCTTGATGCAGGAAAGAAAGCGTTCCATCTTCGCGCCACCGACAGCATCCAGCACCAAGTCCACATTTCCCGCTGCCCTTTCGGCGGCCACCTCCGTGTAGTCGATGAAACCATCCGCGCCGAGATCGGTC
>NZ_JAWRWY010000911.1:0-261 GCF_046535315.1 Paraburkholderia sp. SIMBA_027 | reverse complement strand
GAACGGCATACCCCCCATTCTTTTTATAGACCAGAACATTGGTTAAAAACATTTCATACTCTAAATCAAAATTCTGAGCATCTGTAATTCTCAGATTCGAAGTGTCCATATACAATACCTTTTTTTGCGGACTGCTATTGATGATCGTTAGTTCAATTTTTTCTGCATCAACTTGTCTTACTGAGAAAGAAACTGCATTGGATTGTGCAAAAAAGCTGTAAAACAGACAGCAGCTTACTAGTGTTATAATCTTTTTTATCA
>NZ_JAWRWY010000910.1:0-261 GCF_046535315.1 Paraburkholderia sp. SIMBA_027 | reverse complement strand
CTGCGGCACCGGCTGGCGCGCGTCCGAAACCTTTATGTACGCACGCGCCATGGGTTGGAAGAATGTTTCCGTGTATGACGGCGGCTGGTACGAATGGAGCAGCGATCCAAAAAATCCGGTAGCAACCGGTGAACGCGGCCCGGACAGTAGCAAATAACATTGCAATTACTGACGCTGGAGCGACTTCAGCGTCAGATACCCACTCCACACCCGCGTAAAGGTCGTCATCCAGCACAACGCACCGAAGATCCACGCAAACCA
>NZ_JAWRWY010000909.1:0-261 GCF_046535315.1 Paraburkholderia sp. SIMBA_027 | reverse complement strand
ATCGACCTTCGGCCCGTTGCCGGCCGCCGCGTTCGCGTCGCGCGACGCGGCCGCGAACGCCGCCTTGTCGAACGGCGGCTTGCCGGCCACCATGAAAATCGCGTCGTCGGCGATCAGGTCGAGCACGGTCGCCAGATCGCCGCGCCGGCTCGACACGAACCAGGTTTCTACCAGGTCGCGAATCGCGCGTTCGTCTTCGGTCATCGTCGTTCCTCCTTCGGGGCGCGTCGAGATGCCTGCCCGCGCCAGAAAAAAAGCCGC
>NZ_JAWRWY010000908.1:0-261 GCF_046535315.1 Paraburkholderia sp. SIMBA_027 | reverse complement strand
CCTGCGAATTGGCAACGATGAAGCCAACGCGCAGACCGGGCGCCAGCGTCTTCGAGAAACTGCCGCAATAGATCGTGCGGGTAAGGCTGATATGACCCTTCCTGGCGATCTCGAGCGCCAGGATCGGCGGGATCGCCTCGCCGTCATAGCGCAGGTTCTGATAGGCCGCGTCTTCGATAACCGCGACATCCAGCTCTTCTGCCAGTGCCAGCACCTTTTCGCGTCCCTCGCGATCCACGCTCTCGCCGGTCGGATTGGAGA
>NZ_JAWRWY010000907.1:0-261 GCF_046535315.1 Paraburkholderia sp. SIMBA_027 | reverse complement strand
AGGCGAGCCCCGTGCGGCCGGGCGACTATCTGGAACTTTTCGCGGAAATCGATCTCATCGGCGCGCTCTCAGCCTGCCCGGGCGGCGATTGCGGTTCCAGCCATTCCAGCGATGCGGTCCCGTGCTATCCCCTGAAGGTGGAGATATTCCGGCCGGATATGGCGGTGCTTGAAGGCTGGCCGTGGCCGGAGAAGAATGCGTATCGTCCTTTGGAATGATGATAAACACCTCTGTCGTCCTGCCGGACTAGATCCGGCATCC
>NZ_JAWRWY010000906.1:0-261 GCF_046535315.1 Paraburkholderia sp. SIMBA_027 | reverse complement strand
CTTCAACTTGGAGGTAACCCGGCAGGCTTTTGAGCAATTCAAAACCGTCCTCGGCATTCGCTGCCAACAACCTTGGCCCGCTCACCGGGCTGAACGGCACCGCCGTCAACAGCTTGGGGTAATAGCCGATACCGGCGCGCTCACAGGCGTCCGCCCAGCCATGATCGAACACGTACTCGCCGTAGGAGTGCCACTTGCGGTAACTGGGCAAGGCCGCCACCAAGCGATCACCTTCCCAATGCAGCAAGTGCTCAGGCTGCC
>NZ_JAWRWY010000905.1:0-261 GCF_046535315.1 Paraburkholderia sp. SIMBA_027 | reverse complement strand
GTATAAAAGAAAACTCTATAAAATCTGAAATTTTATCCTTTGGAATACCTGTTTTCACAAAATAATCGTCCTCCACTCTATTCCTTATCCAGGCAATATCCTCCTGTAAATCTTCGTATTTGTATATTATTTTTTGCTTTCGGGCCTTACCACTAATAAGATCATACACTCCTTGCACATTTAAATTTCCCAACAGCATTGGAAGTAACACTTCTTTTATTTCAGCAGGCTTTTCTCTCATTTTACCAACCGGCTGAGGCA
>NZ_JAWRWY010000904.1:0-261 GCF_046535315.1 Paraburkholderia sp. SIMBA_027 | reverse complement strand
CTGAATATTGATAATGCCGATCCGAGGCTCAGAATTATTCCCAACAGCCAATTGAATAGAGTAGACAACAGCAATCCGGCATCCATGAATCTTGAATTTATCCAACTGGAGCAGCAGGTACCTTATGAGCAGGAAGCTGATTACGTCATTCTGGGAACTGGATACCGTTATAATGAACCTTCATTTCTGAAGAATATCCACTCCAGGATTAAAAGAAATTCTACGGGCTTATATGGCGTCAATCGGAATTACACAATC
This sequence comes from Paraburkholderia sp. SIMBA_027, assembly GCF_046535315.1. NCBI lineage: Bacteria > Pseudomonadati > Pseudomonadota > Betaproteobacteria > Burkholderiales > Burkholderiaceae > Paraburkholderia > Paraburkholderia sp. SIMBA_027. The sequence continues at coordinate 3 of NZ_JAWRWY010000904.1, read as the reverse complement.
GAC
>NZ_JAWRWY010000903.1:0-261 GCF_046535315.1 Paraburkholderia sp. SIMBA_027 | reverse complement strand
ATGCCGGGCAGCTTCGTCGTCGTGACGGTCAGCGCCCCTTCGTCCAGACGCGGCAAAAATTCAGCGCCCAGCCTCGTGGCGGCGAAGGCCGCGACCGCGAGCAACACGACGGCGAGCCCCATCGTCAGCGCAGGCTGTTGCGCGCCACGCGCGAGAATCGGCTCATAGTGCAGGCGTACCCAGTGAAGGATGCGGCTCTCACGCTCTGCGACCTTGCCGCGCAGCAACAGGCTAGCGAGCACTGGCATGACCGTCAGCGTG
>NZ_JAWRWY010000902.1:0-261 GCF_046535315.1 Paraburkholderia sp. SIMBA_027 | reverse complement strand
CCCGCATCTGGGACTGGAAGCGTTTCCGCGAGATCGCCGACAGCGTCGGTGCCTATCTGATGGTCGACATGGCACACATCGCCGGTCTCGTTGCCGGTGGCCAGCATCCGTCGCCGTTCCCGCATTGCCACGTTGCCACGACCACGACCCACAAGTCGCTCCGCGGCCCGCGCGGCGGCGTGATCCTCACCAATGACGAGGATCTGGCGAAGAAGTTCAATTCGGCCGTCTTCCCGGGTCTCCAGGGCGGTCCTCTTATGC
>NZ_JAWRWY010000901.1:0-261 GCF_046535315.1 Paraburkholderia sp. SIMBA_027 | reverse complement strand
GCGTGGACCCCGCGCCAGCCACCGGCATTCATCAGAAGCGTGGTGGAATGGTCCTCCGCAAGCTCGGGGCCCAGACCGCCCACTTCACGCAGCGCTTTCGTGCGCACAGCATAATGCGAACCGATGCAAAGCGGCGCCCAGCTGTTGTTGTAACCCAGCTGCAGCGCGCCGTGCAGGCTCGCCTCTGCATAAAGCCTGCCGCGCGCGGCCCAGCTTTCACCGGCATTGGCATCGCAGATGCTCGGCGCGGAGACATATCCC
>NZ_JAWRWY010000900.1:0-261 GCF_046535315.1 Paraburkholderia sp. SIMBA_027 | reverse complement strand
CCATGCCGCCCAGCGAGATGACCGCCACCTCGGTGGTGCCGCCGCCGATGTCGACGACCATGGAGCCGCTGGCGTCGGAGACGGCCAGGCCGGCGCCGATGGCCGCGGCCATGGGTTCTTCGATCAGGAACACGTGCGAGGCGCCGGCGCCGAGGGCCGATTCGCGGATGGCGCGGCGTTCAACCTGGGTGGAGCCGCAGGGCACGCAGACGATGATGCGCGGGCTGGGCGCCAGCATGTTGCGCGGGTGCACCATGCGGA
>NZ_JAWRWY010000899.1:0-261 GCF_046535315.1 Paraburkholderia sp. SIMBA_027 | reverse complement strand
CCCAGACCCCGCGGCCCTATCAAGCTCACCCCCGCCCAGGGCCGAGCCCTCCTCCATGCCAGGAACAGCAGGTAACCCGCATACCCCCGTTGGCCGAGGCTCATAACGAGGCAGGCCTCGGCCAACGGGCCACCACCATGACAGCAAGACACCAAGACGAGAGGAATCAAAAAGACATGGCACTCGAAAGCAAAGCCACGTTGATAGCAGCACAGCAACGAGCCGAAGCGTACGCGGAAACAACCGCGGACGCACTGAAGG
>NZ_JAWRWY010000898.1:0-261 GCF_046535315.1 Paraburkholderia sp. SIMBA_027 | reverse complement strand
CTCTGGATCGACATTCCCGGCCATGGCCAAGCAAAAATCAACGCAGCGCTAGCCTTGGGCGGAGTTCCCCTCATGGTTCAAACCGTGGAATCCCTGCTCCAGCAGCGCATCGACCATGTAGCCATGATGGACTTTGAGGGTTTCAAGGGCCTCACAGATGCGCTTGGCGGCGTCGAAGTAGACGTGAAGATTCCGTTCGCTCCGGCGTCGGGCCCAATGAAGGGTCACTACTACGCAGCAGGCAAGCAGACGCTGAACGGC
>NZ_JAWRWY010000897.1:0-261 GCF_046535315.1 Paraburkholderia sp. SIMBA_027 | reverse complement strand
GGCTATCTGGAGCAGCTCTATACGTTTGCGGATCGTGACCGGAACAACGAGATCCTCGGCGGACGGACGATATCGATCAGCTATCTCGGCCTGGTGCGCGAACAGGACGCGCCGGGTGCGGGACGTCCGGCATGGCATGGATGGTACGAATATCTTCCCTGGGAGGATCATCGCCAGGGGCGGCCGGAGGTGCTGGCCGAGGTGATGCAGAAGCTGCGGCTGTGGGCCGATGCCGATCCGATCCGGCGCGATCAGCGCCAC
>NZ_JAWRWY010000896.1:0-261 GCF_046535315.1 Paraburkholderia sp. SIMBA_027 | reverse complement strand
CGAGATCATGCCCCTTCCCAAGCCGTCCAACGGCACGGAGGCCGCGCGTGGCCAGTGATGGCGGCCTGGGCCTGGCGCTGACGGCCGGCGCGGATGCCGCGCCCGACGCCACGTCCGCCGAGGCCACGTCCGTCATCTTGCAGGCCTGGCGCGAGCGCGGCGATGACCGGCTCGATCCGGTCGGCTTCCACTTCATCGAGGCGCTGGCCCGGCGCGCGGCCACCCACGCCGGCGCCGCCCGCGCCCGGCTGGACGAGCGAC
>NZ_JAWRWY010000895.1:0-261 GCF_046535315.1 Paraburkholderia sp. SIMBA_027 | reverse complement strand
GGACCAGGGCAACTCAGCTCCCTAAACGCCATGCCTGACTGCTAGTCCCTTTGCTAGTCCCTTTGCAGAAAGGGGTTGACGGCGGAGACCTTCGCGGACATAGTTATCGTATACGATTTCGTACTCGATAAATCTTGCCCCAAGGAGGTGCCGTGACAGTGGAGTTTCGGACCCAAGACTTAAGCCAGTCCATGCTGGCCCGGACGCGCAAAGTCATAGCCGTCCACATCAACTACCCCAGCCGCGCAGCGCAACGTGGAC
>NZ_JAWRWY010000894.1:0-261 GCF_046535315.1 Paraburkholderia sp. SIMBA_027 | reverse complement strand
ACCGAGCCCTTTGCGCCCTTTGAAGACCGTGCGCACTTCCTCAGCATCGGCAACTTCCGCCACGCCCCGAACTGGGATGCGGTGCTCTGGATGAAAAACAGCCTCTGGCCGCTGATCCGCCAGCAGTTGCCCGGCGCCCAGCTGCATATCTACGGCGCCTACACCCCGCCCAAAGCCACGGCCCTGCACAACCCAGCCCAGGGCTTCCATGTGATGAACTGGGCCGAAGACGCCTTGCAAGTGATGACCGCGGCGCGTATC
>NZ_JAWRWY010000893.1:0-261 GCF_046535315.1 Paraburkholderia sp. SIMBA_027 | reverse complement strand
CTACCGGCTGGAGCTGGATGCGCTGGTTGCCGCCAGTGGTAACGATCTGATCGCGCAGCAGGCATTGGTCGAGCGCCTGGAAAGCTTCGATCACCGTAAATTGCCTGTGGCGCAGTTGCAGAACCTGGCGAAGCTGGCGTTGACATTGCAAGCCCCGGCATTCGCCGCGAGTGTCTTTGAAGAGATTGCCGGGCGTGATCCTGCGCAAAAGAACGAAGCCCTCAAATCGGCCGCGCAGTGGTACCTGGCGGGTGAACAACC
>NZ_JAWRWY010000892.1:0-261 GCF_046535315.1 Paraburkholderia sp. SIMBA_027 | reverse complement strand
ATAGCCGGTGGCCTGAGGGCTAAGCCGGGGGCATCGTCATGTCCGAAGACGAGAATAGAACCACCGCCAAGGTCGAGCCGCTTCGGAAGACGCGGCCCTGCCCGGAATGCGGCAAGCCATCGCATCGCGAACATTATCCGTTCTGCTCGAACCGTTGCCGCGAGGTCGATCTCTCACGCTGGCTGACGGGCGCTTACGCCATACCCGTTGCCGACGATGAGAAGAAAGCCGAGTACGACGACGAGGAATAGCCTGTAAAAC
>NZ_JAWRWY010000891.1:0-261 GCF_046535315.1 Paraburkholderia sp. SIMBA_027 | reverse complement strand
GCCCACTCCCGTCAGCGACACAGCGTCCCTGACCCCACATGCCGTCAGATTAGGCGGTGGACTCAGCGCAACAGCGATAGGTAACTCATATGAAAAGTCGCTCAAGTTACCGGCGATATCACCCACCCGGTATTGAAGCTTTCTGGGGCCATCGGCCACTTCAGCCAGCGCTCGGCTGTAACGCACGACCTCGCCCGGAAACACCGGGCCTTGTGCGATGGGTGTGGTGGAGCCTGAGTAATACAGGAACCATCGGTCACC
>NZ_JAWRWY010000890.1:0-261 GCF_046535315.1 Paraburkholderia sp. SIMBA_027 | reverse complement strand
CAGCAGGGCGCTCGTAATTCCGGGGGGCCGCGTTGCGGCGGTCCGGGCAAGATATTTGCAGGAGACAACGGTCATGACCAACCAACAGCAGGGATCGCTTGCGGCCTTGAACACGCGAGTAAGGCAAGATCTGGCTTTTCTCAACTACCCGGCCGCCAACTGGTCGAAGCCTGTTGAAACGCAGGACGGCGCCGATGTCAGCGATGTCGTCATCATCGGTGGCGGCATGTGCGGCCTCGTTGCATGGCTTGCGCTGACCCG
>NZ_JAWRWY010000889.1:0-261 GCF_046535315.1 Paraburkholderia sp. SIMBA_027 | reverse complement strand
AAAGTACTGTAGGTGTCTTTTTGTTTACAAAATTTTCAATTCGTATTCTTCAGCGTGTTCCACGTAGTTTAGTAACTCAGCTGCCCCTAAATCGTTTACGTCCTTTGCGTAGTAGGGTAGATATAACTGCTTCAGGTTAAAATGTCCGCCTAATTCCCTGATTAACTGCATCTTAATCCTATAACCCGCTTTATCATTATATGTAGCTATAACGATTGTCTCTATACCTGATAAGAGTAGTAGTTGTTTTTGCTTTTCTGA
>NZ_JAWRWY010000888.1:0-261 GCF_046535315.1 Paraburkholderia sp. SIMBA_027 | reverse complement strand
CGAAGAACTGGCTGATTACCGACGCGTCGAGCGGCCTTGGGCGGGGAATGACGGAGCGTCTGCTGGCGCGCGGCGACGCAGTGGTCGCGACGCTGCGCAAGCCCGGCGCACTCGACGATCTGCGCGAGCGATATGGTGAGCGTCTGCACGTTGTCTAACTCGATCTGACGCGACTCGACACGCTGCGCACCGCCGTGGCTCACGCGTTCGCGGCGCTGCCGCGCATCGACGTGGTGGTGAGCAACGCGGGTTACGGCCTGT
>NZ_JAWRWY010000887.1:0-261 GCF_046535315.1 Paraburkholderia sp. SIMBA_027 | reverse complement strand
AACCAGGGAGAATCCGTAATGCCGGATGCGGTGTAAACACCTTATCCGGCATACAGAACAATACTACACCGTAATTAATTTTACCCGCGTCTTCTGCAATGCCAGTTTATCCACCTCTGACACAGCATCATCGGTAATAATAATGTCAATTTTTTCGATTGGTAGTACCTGATTAAAACCGCGACGGTTAAATTTCGATGAATCGAGAACGGCAATCACTTTATTAGCGGCTGTGACCATCGCACCGCTAATAGAATAACC
>NZ_JAWRWY010000886.1:0-262 GCF_046535315.1 Paraburkholderia sp. SIMBA_027 | reverse complement strand
TCAGCACGCTGAGCCGGGCCGCCAGTGGCACATTGAACGGGGAAGGCGTTCGTGGAAACATCGCCAGTTGCAGGACGATGATTAGCACGGAACCGAGCGCGATCGAGAAGAACACGGACCGATATACGAGCAGATGTCCAGCAAAGGTGCCAAGCGGCACGCCGACGATTGTGGCGACCGTGATGCCACCAATGACATAGGACATGTACTTGCCCCTGCGCTCCACCGGAGCCATCATCGCGGTGATCATCATGACGGTCGG
>NZ_JAWRWY010000885.1:0-262 GCF_046535315.1 Paraburkholderia sp. SIMBA_027 | reverse complement strand
GGATACAATAATGAACAGGCTTTTTCCTTAGCTTTTAAGAAAAAAACAGGAATTACTTTATCTATCTATATTAAAGAAATCGAGAAAGACAACCATAATTAAAAAACACACAAACAACTTATTTACTAAATTTAAAATTAAACAAATGAAAACATTAAATGTTTCGCAAATGGAAATTATTAACGGCTCCTTTGATTGCTCAAATGAAAATAGATTAGCTTTTGTTGCTGGAGCAGCTATTGGAGGTGCTATTTTCATGGGA
>NZ_JAWRWY010000884.1:0-262 GCF_046535315.1 Paraburkholderia sp. SIMBA_027 | reverse complement strand
GGACGATCACCTGCACCGCTTTTTCCATACCTTCCAGAGTCACAAACTCATGCTTACCATGATAGTTGTAACCGCCAGTGAACAGGTTCGGGCACGGTAATCCCATAAACGACAACTGCGCGCCGTCGGTACCGCCGCGGATCGGTCTCAGTTCCGGTTCAATATCGCAGTCACGCATCGCCTGCTGGGCGATATCGAGAATATGCGGATGCTCAACCACTTTCTCGCGCATATTGTAGTAACTGTCTTCAATCACCAGTTC
>NZ_JAWRWY010000883.1:0-262 GCF_046535315.1 Paraburkholderia sp. SIMBA_027 | reverse complement strand
ACACGAGTTCGACGCTGGTGCGGCTACCCGGCTTGCGCGCGGTCGAGCCATTGAAGATCACGTCCTGCATCGACTCGCCGCGCAGCTCGGAAGCGCGCGATTCGCCGAGCACCCAGCGCACGGCATCGATGATGTTGGACTTGCCGCACCCGTTCGGGCCCACCACGCCGACTAGCTGGCCCGGAACCTGGAAATGCGTGGGATCGACAAAGGATTTGAAGCCAGCGAGTTTGATCGAGCTCAGACGCACGGCGGTATCGGA
>NZ_JAWRWY010000882.1:0-262 GCF_046535315.1 Paraburkholderia sp. SIMBA_027 | reverse complement strand
CCAGATGACCCCCAGCATCCCTAAAGCGGACATCCCCCTGGCCCATGGAGTCACTCCGTCCGCAGCCACTGTTGCTCGACGCAGAGCAGCAGGCCACCAAAAACCGGCCCACAAACCGGATGCTTTACTGGGCGCCATTGCCGTCCGGGAGCTATTTCATCGCTGGCCCCTGGTTCCGTCGCGCGAACTTGAACGTATACGCCACGTCCTGATTCATTGCGACCAGCTGGGCTCGCCGGACACCCATCACTTGTCCGAGCCG
>NZ_JAWRWY010000881.1:0-262 GCF_046535315.1 Paraburkholderia sp. SIMBA_027 | reverse complement strand
CAAGTACATGCAGCGATTGGTACTACTCATGAACATTGCTTACATCAATATACACGTAGACTTTGGTCGTGGCGAGATGAAGGGGAAAACATAGAGCATTGGTTGTATGTAGTAGCCACTGATTTGCTAACAAGTAATGAAAGTGATTTATGGTCCTATTTAACTGGAACGAAGCAAGTTGAATATTCGAAGGAGTGATTTCATTGGCAGATTTGTTATTTGAAGTGAGAGATTCTATTGCAACCATTACGCTAAATCGACC
>NZ_JAWRWY010000880.1:0-262 GCF_046535315.1 Paraburkholderia sp. SIMBA_027 | reverse complement strand
CTCGTCGCGCTGTTGGGGTTTCTCGGGCTCAATACGTATCTGAAGGACAAGACGCTGCAGGCGTTGGCGCCTTACTCGCAAGTCGTCAAGGTCGGGCCGGAGTCTGCGAATTTGACGATTTCGTTGCCTTGAGGGGCAGGCTTCGTTCCGGGCTGATGCTTCATCGAAAAAGGACCGCTCGGCGGTCTTTTTTCCTGTGGCGCTTGGCACGTTGCGCGCGTTGTCAGAGCAGGATGAACTCGTCGTTGTCGACGTAGAACAC
>NZ_JAWRWY010000879.1:0-262 GCF_046535315.1 Paraburkholderia sp. SIMBA_027 | reverse complement strand
CGAGTCCATGGGGATCATCAAGGATGAGCTCAACATAGCCCAGGATGGATGTCAGGGGAGTGCGGAACTCATGGGAGACGTTGGCAACAAAATCGTCCTTCGCCGCCAGTGCGTTGACCAGGTCCGTGACGTCGCTGAAGACCACCACCGAACCTGCGAACTTGCCGCCGTCGTCCGTCATGGGCCGGGCACTCGCGGTGAAGGCGCGCTGGTCTTTGGCTGTGCCAATCCAGATCAGCTGATCTGTGAAGCGTTCCCCGAG
>NZ_JAWRWY010000878.1:0-262 GCF_046535315.1 Paraburkholderia sp. SIMBA_027 | reverse complement strand
GGCCGAACGTCACAATACCAAGTTCCACTCTTTTTAAGGCCAGCGGGTCGGCAAGCAGCTCATCGCGAAAGGTAACCAATCCGGCGTTAAGTTCATTAATGGGTCTACCGTTCATCGAACCAGAAACATCCAGCAGCAAAATGCAGGGGCAACGTGGTTCCGGGTTACTGGCAAAATCGCTGGTGGCAAACGTGATTTGTTCGCTCATAAGAAATCCTTTCTTAGAGAATTATTGAGGTCCGGTATCATACCGATTGCAATA
>NZ_JAWRWY010000877.1:0-262 GCF_046535315.1 Paraburkholderia sp. SIMBA_027 | reverse complement strand
CATTAGAATGAAAAACAAATTATTAACACTTGCAGTCTTATCTTTTACAGGATATCTTGTACAAGCACAGGTTGGGATTAATACTGCTCCTCCTCAAGCTACATTAGATGTTACGGGATTTCCGACAGTCACAGGTAAACTGGATGGAATTATAGCACCGAGACTTTCAATAAGCCAATTGGTTGCTAAAACATATACCTCCGCGCAAACAGGTGCAATGGTGTATGTAACCATTATTGATGCTACCCCTACTGGTCAGACC
>NZ_JAWRWY010000876.1:0-262 GCF_046535315.1 Paraburkholderia sp. SIMBA_027 | reverse complement strand
CGATGATCAGGCCGAGCAACGTCGAGCCGAAGGAGATGATCACCGAGTTCATGAAGTGGCCGAGATAGTTCGACCGGCTCTGGACTTCCGCATAGTTCTCCGTCGTCCAGTGGAAGAACAGGAACTGCGGCGGCGAGGCGATCGCATCGGCTTCCGACTTGAAGCTGGTCAGGAACGTCCAGAGGATCGGGAAGAAGATCAGGATCCCGAGCGTCCAGGCGATCGCGGTCATGATGACCTTGCGTTGTGTGGTGACTTTGCG
>NZ_JAWRWY010000875.1:0-262 GCF_046535315.1 Paraburkholderia sp. SIMBA_027 | reverse complement strand
CCAGACGGCGGTTCGTGCCGGGCAGTTGCGCAATGCGCAAGGCAGCATCCAGTCGCTCGCCAGCCTGGATCTCTGGTTTGCGGGCGCGTTGGACAACGGCGATGGCCGTATTTTCAGCCGCGAAAGCCAGCGGTTGCATGCGCAGGACATCCTCAATACGCAAGGGTGGATGGGCAGCCAGGGGGAGTGGTCCGCCGTCGGTGGCGCGTTCAGCAACCGGGACGGGTCGATACAGACGCTGGGCGACGCCGCGCTTGCCGCG
>NZ_JAWRWY010000874.1:0-262 GCF_046535315.1 Paraburkholderia sp. SIMBA_027 | reverse complement strand
CCATTAGGCCCGATGATGGAGGTGACGCCGCCTGCCGGAATAGAGACGGTGACGCCATCGACAACAACCGTGTCACCATAGGATTTGCTGATCTGACTGGCGATGATCATCGCGCACCCCGCTTGAGAATGAAACCGATAAAGACGATGCCGCCCAGAAATTCGATGATGATGGACACTGCCGTATCGAAGGCGAAGATCCGCTCCAGACCCACCTGACCGCCGACGAGGCAGATGATGTCGATTAGGATCGCCGCCGTCCG
>NZ_JAWRWY010000873.1:0-262 GCF_046535315.1 Paraburkholderia sp. SIMBA_027 | reverse complement strand
GCCATTGAGTCTTCTGCCTCAATCTTGACATCAAAATAAGGAATAACACCTAATACCGGTATGCCTGTGTAATTTTCGAGCCATTCTATACCACTATCAAGTAATTGTTTCATACCACGGAATTTGTTAATAATTATTCCCTTAACTCGTGCGCGTTCATCGTTATCTAATAGTACCAATGTTCCGATTATTGCTGCAAAAACACCTCCACGTTCGATGTCCGCAACTAAAATTACAGCCGCATCCGTTTCATGTGCCATCC
>NZ_JAWRWY010000872.1:0-262 GCF_046535315.1 Paraburkholderia sp. SIMBA_027 | reverse complement strand
CAGAGCCTCGGTGAACGCCGTGTCGTACAAAGTTTTGGTCGCCTCCGGCAAGGTCTGGATCGCGACGGAGTCAAGCGCCGCCGGAATGCCGGCAATACCCTGGAGGCGGACAGCCAGTGCCGCCGCGAAGATCGCGCCGAAAATGGACACGCCGACGGAGCCGCCGATCGACCGGAAGAGTGTGACGCCTGAGGTGGCGACGCCCAAGTCCTCGTAGCGGACAGCGTTCTGTACCGCGAGAACGAGAACCTGCATGACCATC
>NZ_JAWRWY010000871.1:0-262 GCF_046535315.1 Paraburkholderia sp. SIMBA_027 | reverse complement strand
ATTATTACTGAATTAACTAAAATTCATCAAACCTCTGATAGTTATATTATTAAAACACCTACCAATCCATGTGAAATAGAGATAGAAGAAACGTCTTTAAGTAGAAGTTACAAATACGCAAATTCTCAATTATGTTATAAACTTGAGATATCTAATGATCATTTAGATACTTCTATTAATCCTAAAGGGAATAAAAATCATAAGAAGCTAAAACTTAAATTAATAATTTATGATAAAAAAGATAATGAGAATAATTTAGAAG
>NZ_JAWRWY010000870.1:0-262 GCF_046535315.1 Paraburkholderia sp. SIMBA_027 | reverse complement strand
CGCCGTACCACGGCGCGATCGCGTCGGCCGGCTGCGTGGCCTTCAGGATCTCGAAACTGTTCTCGAGGAATGAAGAAAAGAACGGAATGCCGCGCAGGTGGAGGAAGGTCGAGTCGGTGATGTGCACGTGGCCGTACACGTCGCGCACCCATGCGAGATGCGGCAGCGCCTCGTGCAGGCGGCCGCTTTGCATCAGCGCGGAGATGAAGTTCACGCGCGCGGCGACATCCGACTGCTCGTGCGTGTCGTGATTGACCTCGGC
>NZ_JAWRWY010000869.1:0-262 GCF_046535315.1 Paraburkholderia sp. SIMBA_027 | reverse complement strand
AGGTCGCGCCCGAGAAGGCCGGACTCGCGTCGGGCGTGGTGTCGTCGACCCTGCAGATCGGCTCGGCCTTCGGCACTGCGGCGATCAGCGGCGCGTTCTTCGGCGTGATCGGGGGCCGCTCGACGCCGGATGCGTACGCGCATGGGTTCCAGTACAGCCTCGCGATCAATGCGCTGCTCATGCTCGCGTGTATTGGTTTGAGCATGCTGCTGGTGCGGCATCAGCAATTGGCATTGCGCCGGGTTGCAGCGCCGCTTTGACG
>NZ_JAWRWY010000868.1:0-262 GCF_046535315.1 Paraburkholderia sp. SIMBA_027 | reverse complement strand
CTCGCGCGAACTCGCATCGAAGGCCCAAGGCATCCTTGTGTTCCCGGATGTGAAGAAAGCGGCCTTCATTGCCGGGGCAGAGTATGGCGAAGGCGCATTGCGTGTGGGTGGCACGACAGTTGGCTACTACAGCACGGCGGCTGCTTCATTTGGATTCCAGGCCGGTGCCCAGTCGACGGCAGTCATTTTCATGTTCATGACGCAGGACGTGCTCGACAAGTTCCGCAATGCGGCTGGGTGGTCGGTTGGCAGCGACGTAGCA
>NZ_JAWRWY010000867.1:0-262 GCF_046535315.1 Paraburkholderia sp. SIMBA_027 | reverse complement strand
CCATTAAAACAAAAAAAGGGAATGAAATTGCACTAAGAGTCATTAAATATAAGAAAGGCGAAAAACAGGCTCCTGCCATACTCAATTTCAGTATCTATAACAGGGGAGGGTTCAATCATATTGAAAAACTTGGGGCTATGAGGGACTATACTGTAGTCTATGCTTATAGTAGAGGTGTTTATTTGAGTCATGATCAAGTTTCTCCATTTGAATTTGAAATAGAAGATGTAAACGAAGTAATAGATTGGATTATCAAGCAACC
>NZ_JAWRWY010000866.1:0-262 GCF_046535315.1 Paraburkholderia sp. SIMBA_027 | reverse complement strand
GCGCCTGGACGACAATCGCCAGCGAGGCATCGTGCTGGGCAAGGTCGGGCATACGTGGGTGTTCGTGTTTCTGTTCGCGAAACGTGATCGCGACAACATCGATGCACGCGAGTTGCGCGCCTTCAGGAAGCTCGCCGCGGATGTCGGTCGACACACCGACGTCGACATCGCGACGCTGGTCGCACTGAATGAGTGGGTGGAGATTTGCAATGGCTAAGAGTCGATTCAAGAGCGACGCGACGGAGGCGGTCCACAGCGCCGC
>NZ_JAWRWY010000865.1:0-262 GCF_046535315.1 Paraburkholderia sp. SIMBA_027 | reverse complement strand
CCAGGTCTGCTGATCGATGCCGTCGACGAAAGAATTCGGATCGAAGCTCGGCGCCGAGACAAACGCGAGAACGTCGCCCGTTGCCGGTTCGATCGCGACCAGCGCGCCGCGGCGGCCCGCGAAGGCCTGCTCGGCGACCTGCTGCAAGCCGATATCGAGCGACAGCACGAGGTTGTTGCCGGGCGTCGCCTGGGTGCGCGACAGCGTGCGCACAGGCCGGCCACCGGCGGTCACCTCGACTTCCTCGAAACCGGTCTGCCCG
>NZ_JAWRWY010000864.1:0-262 GCF_046535315.1 Paraburkholderia sp. SIMBA_027 | reverse complement strand
AAAGCCAGAATCCCGTCAGTCAGTTGCCCATGCCCTTCTTTGCATTGCCATTGCACGGCATTGAGAAACGGTGACGCGGGTAGCACCACTTCACAGGCCTCGCCACGGTTGATTGCCACCAGTACACGTTGCTGATTCAGCACGCGGACAAATACCACCACGTTATCTTCCGCATACAGCACCTGACAACCGCCATGACGTAGCGCCTGACTTTTCTTACGCAGCGCAATCATTCGCTGGTACAGCGCGAATAACGCCGTAT
>NZ_JAWRWY010000863.1:0-262 GCF_046535315.1 Paraburkholderia sp. SIMBA_027 | reverse complement strand
ATTGCATCTAATTATTTGTTTAATCATAGGAGATTACACTTTCTAAGTTGTGATCTCTTATTTTTTTAGTATAACCAAAGTGTAATACCCCAGCTTCATTCATAAAAAAGCAGCGGTATAAATACCACTGCTTCAATACTCATTATAAACTTATATAAACCGGAATTTCCGGGATATTTTACATTGGGTTATTTCCAGTAATTCCAAACTGCACCATCAAATATAGCCAGTGTCTTACTGGTTGTATCATAACACATCATTC
>NZ_JAWRWY010000862.1:0-262 GCF_046535315.1 Paraburkholderia sp. SIMBA_027 | reverse complement strand
AGATCCGCGCATTGTTCCTGGCAAGGAAACAGCCATCAGCTCCCGTCTCCGCAGTGTCCGACGACGAATCACGCGCCGCCTTCTGGACCACCGAGCCGGCGATTGAGCACTTGCGTGGTTGGGCGGAATCGTTCCGGTCGGCGTCGCTTCCGAAAGGTGGCACCGCGCCCGACGTCGAAACGCTGGTGAGCTACCTTGCGTCCAGAAAGATCCGCCCGCAGTGGGTGGACCTGACGCACAGGCTTCCCGTGCAGATCCAGCG
>NZ_JAWRWY010000861.1:0-262 GCF_046535315.1 Paraburkholderia sp. SIMBA_027 | reverse complement strand
GCCAGCAACAAGGTGAAGAACGCCTGGGTCTGGATCACCAGCGAGGCCATGCCCGCCGGCATGCCGAACTTGAGGGCCGTGAACAGCAGGCCGAACTGGCCCAGGCCCTGCACCAGCCCGTAGGCCGCGATCCAGCGCCACGGCAGGCGCGGCGGCCGTACGAAGAGGATGAGGGGGAACGCCGCCAGGGCGAATCGCAAGGCCCCCAGCATCATGGGCGAGAGGCCTTTGAGGCCGATCTTCATGACGACGAAGTTCAGGC
>NZ_JAWRWY010000860.1:0-262 GCF_046535315.1 Paraburkholderia sp. SIMBA_027 | reverse complement strand
ATCGGCACGCTGTCGCCCGCCTGGGTCAGTGGCATGAAGCAGGCAGCGAAGGCGGCTGCCCGCAACGGCAAGCCCTGGGTTCTTGATCCGGTCGCCCACTACGCCACTGGTTTCCGCCGCGAAACGACGGCCGCACTCCTGGACCTCAACCCAACGATCATCCGCGGCAACGCTTCGGAGATCATCGCGCTTGCCGGCAGCGAAAGCCGTGGCCAGGGCGTCGACAGCCGCGACCCCGTCGAGCAGGCCGAAGGTGCGGCGC
>NZ_JAWRWY010000859.1:0-262 GCF_046535315.1 Paraburkholderia sp. SIMBA_027 | reverse complement strand
CAGCAGAAGCCCAATTTGACTTCATAATTTTATCCCATATATCACGTGCTTTAACTGTACGGTGTACGATTACTGGATAGCCTTTTGCTTCCCACTCTACAATATGACCGTCCCATTCAGCGTTATATTTTTCGAAAGTAGTATCAGGAAACTTTAAATCCCAATCTAAATCTTTTTCTACTGCTTCCATGAAGTCATTAGTCACTAAGACAGATGAATTATTTCCTTCCATGAAGCCGACTTTATTTTTAGCCCCTATGAA
>NZ_JAWRWY010000858.1:0-263 GCF_046535315.1 Paraburkholderia sp. SIMBA_027 | reverse complement strand
CGCGGAGCAAGGAAATATTTCGGGTGGCACCCGCCAGCCACGTCCGCCGTCGGAACCAGCCGGCAAAGCCGATCACCACGGAGAAGGCGGCGGACGCCGCTGCGATGAGTACCGCGACGGCCCAGGGGACATTCGTTGGGACGGAAGCGCAGGCACCCAGCGCCAAGATGCCGAAGAAGGGCCCGATGGGTTTGAGCCGCACTGCGTCCGCATACAGTGACCCGACTCCAGCGAACAGTGCCTCTACCAGCACCAGCCACCAG
>NZ_JAWRWY010000857.1:0-263 GCF_046535315.1 Paraburkholderia sp. SIMBA_027 | reverse complement strand
GGCGTCAGCGGTCTTGACCGATGGTTCGGCGACTTCAGTTCATCGCGGTTCCAGCCACGCATCGATGTCGTCGACGACGGCGACGCGCTGCGCATCACCGCTGAGTTGCCGGGTATGGATCGCGAGAATTTGCAGACGTCCATCGAAGACGGCGTCCTCGTTCTGCGTGGCGAGAAGAAGCAGGACACGAGGAGCGAGGAAAACGGCTGCTACCGGCTGGAACGGTCGTACGGCGCATTCACTCGTATGATCCCGCTGCCCGA
>NZ_JAWRWY010000856.1:0-263 GCF_046535315.1 Paraburkholderia sp. SIMBA_027 | reverse complement strand
CTGGGGAAGCGGGCGAGGGTGCCGGTTATGGGCTGGATTCCGGATTTCCAGCACAAACATTTACCGGAGCTATTTTCGGAGATCGAATTGAAATCTCGAGATAAATGGTACGGCGAGATTGCTTCCCAATGCTCAAGGATTATTGTCAGTAGCGATCACGCGCGAAAGGATCTGGAAAAATATTTTCAAGTGGAAGCGCGACGCATAAGCGTGCTTAAATTCGTGGTTGATTATCCGAAAGATCTTGATTTATTGGATCGTGC
>NZ_JAWRWY010000855.1:0-263 GCF_046535315.1 Paraburkholderia sp. SIMBA_027 | reverse complement strand
ACAGATTGCCCGGATGCAAGGCGCTGCAGTGCCAGGCCAATATGCAGCTGTTGCCGCCAGCGGACGAACGACATGCCCGTCTCCTTCAGGAACAGCCGCGTCAGCGTGCGGTTGCTGGCACCAACGCGCGCGCCCCACTCCTCTATCGTGAACCGCACGGCGGGGTCATCGACCAAGGTCTCAGCGAGACGCCGCAAACGGCGGTCTGTGGGCATAGGCAGATGCAGCGGCTCGAGCGGCGCTCCCTGCAGCTCATCGAGCAG
>NZ_JAWRWY010000854.1:0-263 GCF_046535315.1 Paraburkholderia sp. SIMBA_027 | reverse complement strand
GTGGTTGGCTCCCCCGCCACAGCGAACGGCGTAACGCTCGAGCACCCTCAGCCCGGGCGTGGTTTTACGGGTGTCCGTAATCCGGGCCCTCGTGCCTTCCACGAGCCTGACGAACTCCGCCGTCTTGGTGGCAATGGCGCTCATCCTCTGCACCAGGTTCAGGGCGACGCGTTCGGCGAGCAGCACCGAGCGGGCGTTGCCGCTGACCCTGGCGAGGTGCGTTCCGGCGTCGAACTCCTCGCCGTCGGCGAGCAACAGCTCCA
>NZ_JAWRWY010000853.1:0-263 GCF_046535315.1 Paraburkholderia sp. SIMBA_027 | reverse complement strand
GCTTCACGGTTCATCGTTTCCGCAGTAATACATATTTCATGCTTGTCTTCTTCACCGTCAGACCATAACTTAGCTGGTGTAAACCAGCCATTAGCGTTACTGTTGCCCATTGGATGAATAGCGATAACTACTTGTGGTAGTTTGTTTCCATAGTAAGCTTTATTCAGGAAGTCGAAAGCCTTGTGTAACTCTGCTAGTACTGGTTGTAAATTTTTTGAAGCCATTTGTATAACCACCTTTGAATATTAATAATCAACTAATTC
>NZ_JAWRWY010000852.1:0-263 GCF_046535315.1 Paraburkholderia sp. SIMBA_027 | reverse complement strand
CAGAAGAAATTTGGCAGTTGCTCCAAGCTTGAGCTACAAACCGAATGACCGATTAAGCATTAATGTTGATATGGAGTTATTTGAAATGAAAAGCATGAGCGATCAGACGTTTTTCTTTTACTCCGGAAGTTATCTGCAAAAGGTAAACAATATAAAAGACCTTAATCTGGACTATAAAAATTCTTATTTAGGAAAGGATCTTACCAATACAGGAAGAAGCATCAATCTTTTTGGACAGGTGAACTATAAAATTTCTAACAGTA
>NZ_JAWRWY010000851.1:0-263 GCF_046535315.1 Paraburkholderia sp. SIMBA_027 | reverse complement strand
ATCGAGATTCAGTCTCACGAGCTTTTCCTCGCCCTCCAGCATGCTGCCGGCCAGGCCGAAGAAGAAGTCAAGATTAGCTCGCTGGGCTGCGGCAGCTTGTCCTTGAAAATCAGCCATGTTCACCTCCTGAAAATGGATGCCCAATGCCCAGCATGTTCGGCAACGGTGACCAACTGATGAAGCGCGTCGTATCGAAGCTCCTGTGTCGGCTTCATTTTCGACACGGGCTCCGCAGGCGTATGGGTCTCAGCCGCGATTGCCCG
>NZ_JAWRWY010000850.1:0-263 GCF_046535315.1 Paraburkholderia sp. SIMBA_027 | reverse complement strand
GTCAGCGCGGTGGCTTACGGCTTGATCGCGCAGGTGTCGAAGAAAGCGGCGGCGACTGCTGAACGCATTTGACTATAAGGCGGCGCTCAACGACGAGGGCGGCCGCCCCAAGGTTCTACATCAACGTGTCTCACTAAGGGTGGTTTCAACATGTCCGATTACAAAGTATTCTCTCTTGGCGACGTCGTACTGCAAAGCGGCATGCGCATTCCCGACGCCAGGCTGGCGTACAAAACCTACGGCACGCTTAATGCCGCGAAAGA
>NZ_JAWRWY010000849.1:0-263 GCF_046535315.1 Paraburkholderia sp. SIMBA_027 | reverse complement strand
AGGAAAACATCACCTCCGGCGCGTCCTCGGATATCGAGCAGGCCACCAAGCTTGCCCGTGCCATGGTGACGCAATGGGGCTTCTCCGACGCTCTCGGCCAGGTTTCATACGGTGAAAATCAGCAGGAAGTGTTCCTTGGCCATTCCGTCTCGCAGTCCAAGAACGTCTCCGAGGCGACGGCCCAGACGATCGACACCGAAGTTCGCCGCCTGATCGACGAAGCCTATACCGAGGCACGGCGCATCCTGACGGATAACCATGAT
>NZ_JAWRWY010000848.1:0-263 GCF_046535315.1 Paraburkholderia sp. SIMBA_027 | reverse complement strand
CTGCACTCTTCTGCGGCTTCTTCGCCGTGGTGCAGGCGATGAACGTGCGCTTCGAGATCGCGGCGATCGCGATCTTCGTGGCGATGGTGCTCGACGGGATGGACGGCCGCGTCGCCCGAATGACGCATACCCAGAGCGCATTCGGCGAACAGTTCGACAGCCTGTCGGACATGGTGTCGTTCGGCGTGGCGCCGGCGCTGGTGATGTACGAGTGGATCCTGAAGGATCTCGGCCGCTGGGGCTGGCTCGCGGCGTTCGTTTAC
>NZ_JAWRWY010000847.1:0-263 GCF_046535315.1 Paraburkholderia sp. SIMBA_027 | reverse complement strand
CTATCGGCCGTGGTCAACTATTGGGGCCATGCGCTCGGCATCTCGATCGAGTCGGATATGCGCCGCCAGGCTTTCGATCACATCCAGAAGCTGTCGTTCCGCTATTTCGACAACAACAAGACCGGCCACCTGATCACCCATGTCACCAAGGACCTCGAAGAGGTCGGCGAGGTCGCGCATCACGGCCCCGAGGACGTGTTCATCGCCATCATGACCTTCATCGGCGCCTTCCTGCTGATGTTCTCGGTCCACTGGAAGCTGGC
>NZ_JAWRWY010000846.1:0-263 GCF_046535315.1 Paraburkholderia sp. SIMBA_027 | reverse complement strand
CGGCCAGTTTTGCCGCGAGGGTAGGGACCGCGAGCGTCGGCTGCCCGGCATCGATCGCGACCGAGCGCGGCTGCAGTTCGCGGGACGTGTCGCTGATCACGGCGCCGCGATACTCGACGATCGACGCCATCGACAGCGGTTCGGGCAACGCCGCGAGCGGATGAGTGGGCGCGATCGCGAACACGTGCGTGAGCGTGCCGATCGGCCGCGTGACGATGCCCGGCAGCTCCGGCGGCTCGCCCGTCGCGCCGACGACGAGATCC
>NZ_JAWRWY010000845.1:0-263 GCF_046535315.1 Paraburkholderia sp. SIMBA_027 | reverse complement strand
ATCGCGACGGAAGACGGGCTGATCGGCTGGTTTAGCCGGCGCTGTGAACTGGGGCCGATCTTGAGCGACCTGAGCTCGGCATCGATCGGCAAGGCCACACGAATATTCGAGCGACATAGCCTTCACGCCGACGGTAAAAGCGATCCAGACCCGCAAGGGCTCACGGTCGGCCTACGCTCGCATGGAATCGGAACGCGGCTGGCAAACCCGCCTCACGCTGGAGGCAATAAATTTCATCGAACGTCAAACGAGTGTCTTCTTCG
>NZ_JAWRWY010000844.1:0-263 GCF_046535315.1 Paraburkholderia sp. SIMBA_027 | reverse complement strand
CAAGCATTACCTTGCTGAGTCCACGCCACTTCTTGGCTCCTATCAAGCGTTCCTCAGGACAGGCGAAGGCCGTTGGCGGGTCGACTTGACGGCCGCGCGGTGGGCTCCAAGTGAAGCCGACTTCGACTACCTCGATGTGATCTCCGACCAGTTGCAGCGTCAGCTCCATAAATTGTCAGTGCCGGATGATGAAATGACTGTGTGACCGCGACTCCTGCCAAACCCCGCTCCGCATCGGCATCATTGCGTCTGCTTCCGCCGCG
>NZ_JAWRWY010000843.1:0-263 GCF_046535315.1 Paraburkholderia sp. SIMBA_027 | reverse complement strand
GGTCCGTCGCGGCCTGGACTGCCCGCACGCGGTCTATGGCGCGCCGATGGGCGATTGTCATGAGCCAGGCCAATGGACTGCCGGCGGCGCGATCGAAGCGCGCAGCACCTTGCCAGACTTGGAGGTACACCTCTTGGGTGGCGTCCTCGCTGAGGTCGGGATCCACAAGAACCCGCTTCGCCATGCCAAATACTCGCCTGGAGGTGAGGCGGTAGAACTCGGCGAAAGCCCGTTGATCGCCTGTAGCCACCAGCCCGAGCAAC
>NZ_JAWRWY010000842.1:0-263 GCF_046535315.1 Paraburkholderia sp. SIMBA_027 | reverse complement strand
CCGCGAAGGTCACGGCCACCATCGTCGCGATGGAACCAGACACCCGTACCGTGACGCTTTAAGACGGCAAAGGCAGGGCGGTGCAAGTGGAGGTGGGAGAAGAGGCGCGCAATTTCGACCAGTTAGGGTTGGAGATATCGCCTCTGACGGGATGTGCATACTATGAAGTACCTCCCGGCACCGTCATCGCCGCACCTGCCGGCTTTGACCGGTCCTTCGCGGCCGCGGTGGGACGCGATGCGAGACAAGGGTCTGTCGATTAC
>NZ_JAWRWY010000841.1:0-263 GCF_046535315.1 Paraburkholderia sp. SIMBA_027 | reverse complement strand
CCATGGTTCCGGCGTAGAAATAGGGCCAGATGGCCTCGGCACCGTGGCGGGCTTCAGCCTTCACGAAAGCGTCGGCGACCTCGTCCAGCGCCGCTTCCCAGGAAACCTCCTGCCAGTCGCCGGCACCCTTCGCGCCCCTGCGGCGCTTCGGGGTCAAAAGACGACCGGGATGATAGATGCGCTCGGAATAACGCGCCACCTTGGCGCAGATGACGCCGGCGGTGTATGTATTGGCATTGGCGCCGCGCACACGGCCGATGCGG
>NZ_JAWRWY010000840.1:0-263 GCF_046535315.1 Paraburkholderia sp. SIMBA_027 | reverse complement strand
CCGGCATCACTGCAAAAACCCAGCACGACGGCGGGCCGGGCAGCTGCCTCGGCCGCTGCCTGCGTGTGGGGCACCACGGCTTGCCACCAGCGGCGGTGCTCGGCGCCGTCGCCGTCGAAACGGCCGGTCCAAGGGTTGGCGCTGATGTCTACAGTGAGGCTCTGGCTGCTTGTTGGTCCCATGCTTCAAGCACACCCGAAGGAGTGGATGAAAACCAGCACTTCGGCGTCGGGAGTGTCTGGGTCTCCGGACTCGGGCCTTGC
>NZ_JAWRWY010000839.1:0-263 GCF_046535315.1 Paraburkholderia sp. SIMBA_027 | reverse complement strand
CCAGGGGCGTGCCGGACACGCTGACGAACCACTGCGTCGGCGGCGTGCCGACCGGCCAGCGGTGGAACGCGCCAGTCTCGTAGTCCACCTCGCCCAAGGCCGACGAGCAATAGATGTGCTCGCGCTTGACCAGCAACAACGAGCGGAAATACGGATTGAGCGTGCCCCAGCGGTACAGGTCGGGACGCGCCGTCTGGCAGGACTGCGCGGACAGGGCCGTGACCCGCGGCAGGATGTCGAGGGCGCGAGCCATGATCTGGCCG
>NZ_JAWRWY010000838.1:0-263 GCF_046535315.1 Paraburkholderia sp. SIMBA_027 | reverse complement strand
CAAGCGGTCGAGCGGCGACGCGGTCGCGCTCGCCTGGATCATCCGCGCGGCGAGCCCTTCGCTGAAGAACGTCTGCCCGGCCAGCACCGCGCCGATCGCGCGGACGATCTCGCTCGCCGGCGAATCCTTCAGCAGGTAGCCGCTCGCGCCGGCGCGCACGGCCTGCGTCACGTATTCGATGTTGTCGTGCATCGACAGCATCAGCACGCGAATCCCCGGAAAGCGTTCGTGGAACACGCCGGCGAGCGTGATGCCGTTCATCC
>NZ_JAWRWY010000837.1:0-263 GCF_046535315.1 Paraburkholderia sp. SIMBA_027 | reverse complement strand
ATGGCCGCCCGGCGGTTTTGCGGCAAACGCCGCTCTGCTCGCCCTTGCTGGTGGATCTGGTGGCAGCGCAGAACTGGACGCATTTCGACGAGACGATCGTCATGACCTGCGATCTGACGCAGGCCGAGCTTCCCGATACGCTCGATCATCTCCCGACCCACGATATCGGCCGCTTCGTCGATGCCAATCTGGCGACCGATCAGGTCTCGGCGAAACTGAAGCCGGCGCTTGCCGAGATCATCAATGCGATCAAGCCGCCATCC
>NZ_JAWRWY010000836.1:0-263 GCF_046535315.1 Paraburkholderia sp. SIMBA_027 | reverse complement strand
ATATAAATGCATGCGAATTTTTCAATGAAAGGATGAAGAGTAATGGGTTTATCAAACAGTGCAAAGTTGTATTTAGAGGCATTTTATAGTGGTCCAAAGCTTCAGGATTTAACTCCAGATGTGGTACGTCAAGCATTGAACGCTCCACTTCCAGAAGGTGTTGAAGTTCCACCTGTAGCGAAAGTTGAAAACCGTCAAATTCCTGTAAATGAAGGTGAGATTACTGTTCGAATCTATACACCTGAAGGAGAAGGGCCATTTCC
>NZ_JAWRWY010000835.1:0-263 GCF_046535315.1 Paraburkholderia sp. SIMBA_027 | reverse complement strand
GCTTAAATTTTGAGGTCTTGCGATGGATTTGTTCAATAATCTCGCACTCGGTTTTGCCACGGCATCGTCCCTGGAAAACCTGTTCTTCTGCCTGATCGGCGTGCTGCTCGGGACATTGATTGGCGTGCTGCCGGGCATCGGCGCAACGGCGACCATCGCCATGCTCTTGCCGATCACCTTTCAGCTTGAGCCCGTCTCGTCGCTCATCATGCTCGCCGGCATTTATTACGGCGCGCAATATGGCGGCTCCACCACGGCGATCC
>NZ_JAWRWY010000834.1:0-263 GCF_046535315.1 Paraburkholderia sp. SIMBA_027 | reverse complement strand
CCATGACTGTGACCAACGGCGGGGCGGCCCCGTGCCAAGTCAATGTTGGTACGTCCCAAATGGAGTATTTGGTGATGAGCGGCTCGGACCGGATCTTCTCCTCGAAGGATTGCCAGACCGGGGCGGTGGACCTGATCAAGACCATCCAGCCCGGCAAGAGCGAGACCGCGAACTTCTCCTGGCAGCGCAACCGCACGGTGGAGGGCTGCGGAGTGGTCAACGCCAAGCCCGGTGGCGGCGGGGCTTACTACACGTTCGAGGCG
>NZ_JAWRWY010000833.1:0-263 GCF_046535315.1 Paraburkholderia sp. SIMBA_027 | reverse complement strand
ACCGGTGCTTGCCCCGCACCACGAGTTCGCCGTACAGAACACCCAATCATCAGATAGTTCCGCAGCGATGGCGTCCAGGCGTATGCCCTAGTTGGCCTTCGCTCGCAAGGGCTTGCCGAGGCGCATCGCAGCTTGTCGAGACCGACGATGCAAAGCGCTACGCGGACGCCATTGTTCTCGCATTAGGACAGGCGCGGGCGCAACGCTCGCTCGCCGGTCTGACGCTCCGGGATACCGCTGCCCGCTACCGGGCGATTGCGCAT
>NZ_JAWRWY010000832.1:0-263 GCF_046535315.1 Paraburkholderia sp. SIMBA_027 | reverse complement strand
AAGCGCGCTCAGGCCCACTGCCGAGGCGTTCTTTGATGTTCGGGGTGACCAGCGAAATGACATGGCTTCACTCAATCACAAGCGCGCCGAGCCCCCAAAGCCCGCCCCAACCCAGGCCCAGCTACGCCCTAGTTGGAGACCATCAACTGCGACAGGACCTGCGCGGGTTTGTTTGTGGTGATTTCTTGGATTCCAAGTCCTTGGCACAGGGCCACGTCCCGCTCTGAGTCCACGGTCCACACCCTGAACACCAAGCCTGCCTC
>NZ_JAWRWY010000831.1:0-263 GCF_046535315.1 Paraburkholderia sp. SIMBA_027 | reverse complement strand
ACGATAAATGCAATAAATAGAATATACACAATTACTAATAATACAATATATAATTTATTTATCCCTACTTGATCGATCACCTGGAATACTTCAACCACTTCACGATCTAATACAATAGGATAAATCCCCTCATCGTTTGAACGGATTACATCACTCTCTAACAGTCCACGTAATTCTTTCTCTTCACCAATGTCATCCGCAGAAATATCGACTCTCGTTGTTTTCCCAGTATTATTAATAACAACGATCCATCTTTCATCATC
>NZ_JAWRWY010000830.1:0-263 GCF_046535315.1 Paraburkholderia sp. SIMBA_027 | reverse complement strand
GGCACCGTTCGCACGCTCAGCGTCCAGGTGACGCGCGAAGAGGTGCGTGATGGCGCCGAATCCTACGTCATCACGCTCGACGACATCACCGATCTGGTCATCGCCCAGCGCTCGACCGCTTGGGGCGACGTGGCGCGCCGCATTGCCCATGAGATCAAGAACCCGCTGACGCCGATCCAGCTGTCGGCCGAGCGCATCCAGCGCCGCTATGGCAAGCAGATCAATCAGGACGACAAGACCGTCTTCGACCAATGCACCGATAC
>NZ_JAWRWY010000829.1:0-263 GCF_046535315.1 Paraburkholderia sp. SIMBA_027 | reverse complement strand
ACGACAAACACGATCACGGCCAACGAAAATCCGATATTTGCCCACTGCCAAAGCCGGCCGCGACCGATCGGTCCGAGGCGGCCGGCGACCCAAGGCGACCAGATCCAGATGCCGAGCACAGCCGGAGCAATGAGACGCGGGATCATTGACCATCCGTCCAGACCGACTTCCCAGACAGCCCAGACGGCGGTTGCGACGAGGACGGCCGTATAGACCCAGGCGCCCACGTATCTTCGCAGGCCGAGCAGGACGCCGCATACCAG
>NZ_JAWRWY010000828.1:0-263 GCF_046535315.1 Paraburkholderia sp. SIMBA_027 | reverse complement strand
CATCGAGATCGGCGAAACCGTGCAGCTTGCCTGTGTGGATCAAAGCCGCGACGACCTCGACGGCAGCAAGACCGTGTTCCAGCAGATTTCCGACGGTTCCGACCAGATCCGCATCGGTAACTATGAAATCCCGTCGCGTACCTACGTGGGGCGTTTCAACTTCAAGGGCGGTGACCAGCAGAAGTTCGTCAAGGACCTGTCGGGTGGTGAGCGCGGTCGCTTGCACCTGGCCCTGACCCTGAAAGAGGGCGGCAACGTGCTGC
>NZ_JAWRWY010000827.1:0-263 GCF_046535315.1 Paraburkholderia sp. SIMBA_027 | reverse complement strand
AGTTCGCGCTGATGCCCTGGCTAACGGTGCGCGAGAACATCAGCTTCGGCCTTGAGATGCAGGGTCGCCCGGAAAAAGACCGCCGCAAGCTGGTCGACGACAAGCTCGAACTGGTGGGCCTGAGCCAATGGCGCAACAAGAAGCCTGACGAGCTGTCCGGTGGCATGCAGCAACGCGTCGGCCTGGCCCGCGCGCTGGCCATGGACGCCGACATCCTGCTGATGGACGAACCGTTCTCCGCCCTCGACCCGTTGATTCGCCAG
>NZ_JAWRWY010000826.1:0-263 GCF_046535315.1 Paraburkholderia sp. SIMBA_027 | reverse complement strand
CCAACTGCACGGCGATGCTCGAAGGTGTGGTCGGCCCGCGTCCGGAAGTGCTCGACGTCGCCGAACTGGTCGCTGCTGCGCTGGAGTAACGCGATGAATAACCTCAAACGAATCGATCCGCGCCGGCCGTTCACGATCACGGCGGATGGGCTCAAGCGCATTACGCTCGGCGTGACGGGTGCAGCCGGCTCGATGGAATTTTCGATCGCGGGCGCTGCGCATCGCGCCCAGGTGAAGCCGCGCCGCACGACGGCCGCGCCGCA
>NZ_JAWRWY010000825.1:0-263 GCF_046535315.1 Paraburkholderia sp. SIMBA_027 | reverse complement strand
GCGACCGTGAACAGTGCTACCCCCAGCAAGGCAATGGTGAAGGACTGGGCGCACACGAATAACGCGCCTATAGCTCCCGCGGTGACGTAAAAGCGCGGAAAGCTACGGTTCCGGACAGCGGGGATGATGCGCTGCAGCCCTGACCGGCCTTTGGACGTGGCCAGTGAGACAGCACCGATGACGATCAGCCCTGTGGTGAAACTCACCACAGCAGCAGCGATGC
Source organism: Paraburkholderia sp. SIMBA_027 (assembly GCF_046535315.1). Classification (NCBI taxonomy): domain Bacteria; kingdom Pseudomonadati; phylum Pseudomonadota; class Betaproteobacteria; order Burkholderiales; family Burkholderiaceae; genus Paraburkholderia; species Paraburkholderia sp. SIMBA_027. Next base: position 40 of record NZ_JAWRWY010000825.1, on the reverse strand, counting down.
CATCGTTCAATCTGCCCCCCAGGGCTCCGTTGATCCTTCC
>NZ_JAWRWY010000824.1:0-263 GCF_046535315.1 Paraburkholderia sp. SIMBA_027 | reverse complement strand
CGGTAAATGACCCCTTTGAGCAAGGGAATCAGCAGGCTCGACAAATCGTGCATCGACGCCGTGGCGTCCTGTTCGGGTTCCAGCATGTTCATCTCACGAAAATGACGCGCGGCAGGTTCGCCTGCCGGGTCTGGTGTTCGCCGTCTTCTTTCACGCTGTGCCACATGATCGTCTCACTGGACTGTTCGTCCACCACGCTGCTGAAGGTGTCGCCGGCAAGTTGCAGGTAGGCGACCAGTTCGGCCAAACCCTGCTGCAGCGGC
>NZ_JAWRWY010000823.1:0-263 GCF_046535315.1 Paraburkholderia sp. SIMBA_027 | reverse complement strand
GAGATGGCGCAGCGACTGGCCTAAACTGTCGCGCCGGGCGAGATAGGCGCGGGTGTAGGCGTCACGGATATTCTCGGCGCGGCCGGAGACGAGCTTGGAGCCGGTTTCCGGATCGGTGAATTCGGTGCGGCCGCTATAGGGGAAGATTTCCTCGGCCGGATCGGCCACTTCGACGACATGGCCGCGCAGGCCGCGGCGGGCAAGCGGCGTCAGCCGCGCCATGACGGCATCGGCATCATCGAGAAAATCACCGATCAGCACCA
>NZ_JAWRWY010000822.1:0-263 GCF_046535315.1 Paraburkholderia sp. SIMBA_027 | reverse complement strand
CCCGGTTTCAGCATGTCGGAGGCCGTCTTGCTTTCCATGATGACGGTGCCGCCGAAGCCGCCATTGCCATAACGAACGGATGTCGCGCCCTTTTGGATTTCCACGCGTTTGAGCAGTTCCGGATCAATGAAGACCGTGCCCTGATCGTAGCGCTCGAAGTTCTTCGGAGCGCCATCGAGCAGAAGGCGCACGTCTGACTGGCGGGCGAAGCCGCGAATGGCGGTGGATTGCCCCTGCAATCGCACGCCGCCGCTGGAACTGAC
>NZ_JAWRWY010000821.1:0-263 GCF_046535315.1 Paraburkholderia sp. SIMBA_027 | reverse complement strand
GCCATGGCCGGAAACCTCGATCTACGAGGTGCATGTGCGCGGCGCGTCCATGCTGCGCGAAGACCTGCTGCCGCACCATCGCGGCACCTTCGCCGCGCTGGCCGATCCGCGTTTCGTCGATCACCTGCACCGGCTCGGCGTGACGGCGGTGGAGCTGCTGCCGATCCACGCCTTCCTGCAGGACCGCTTCCTGGTGGAGCGCGGCCTGCGCAACTACTGGGGCTACAACACGCTGGCCTTCTTCGCGCCGGAGCCGCTCTACC
>NZ_JAWRWY010000820.1:0-263 GCF_046535315.1 Paraburkholderia sp. SIMBA_027 | reverse complement strand
CGTACGTCCGACTATGGTACGCAGCTGCGCGAAAAGCAGAAGGTCAAGCGTATTTACGGCGTGCTGGAGCGTCAGTTCCGCCGCTACTTCGCTGAAGCCGACCGCCGCAAGGGCAACACGGGTGAAAACCTGCTGCAACTGCTCGAGTCGCGTCTCGACAACGTCGTGTATCGCATGGGCTTCGGCTCGACGCGCGCTGAAGCGCGTCAGCTGGTGAGCCACAAGTCGATCACCGTGAACGGCGTCGTCGCGAACGTGCCGTC
>NZ_JAWRWY010000819.1:0-263 GCF_046535315.1 Paraburkholderia sp. SIMBA_027 | reverse complement strand
GCTACGCTTCGAACCGCCTCCGGGTCGTGCCGCAACTGAGATATCATCCGAGCCGTGATCTCGCGATTGATCTAGCGTTCTTTCTAAATGGTCTACCGCTTGCCACTGTTGAGGTGAAAACTGATTTCACTCAGTCGGTGGAGCATGCCAAGAACCAGTATCGCAACGACCGTCTTCCAATTGATCCGAGTTCAAAACGCAAGCATCCGCTGTTGACCTTCAAACGCGGCGCAGTGGTGCATTTCGCGATGTCCGACAGCGAA
>NZ_JAWRWY010000818.1:0-263 GCF_046535315.1 Paraburkholderia sp. SIMBA_027 | reverse complement strand
ACGACATCAACCGCCACCTGTCGGCCATGCTGAACGTCAGCAATCTGTTCGACAAGACGTACTACCGACAGTATGGGTTCTATAACGGATTGATCTACGGCGAGCCGCGGCGGGTGACGTTGAGCTTGCAGGCGAAGTTCTAAATACTGCGCTACCCGTCTCGGAGGAGTACGTACTCCACCATTCGCCTGCGCCGGTCCCTTACCGGCGCAGGCGGATTCGCGCACTCGTCAGCCTCATATATTTTTAATGCACGCAAGCAT
>NZ_JAWRWY010000817.1:0-263 GCF_046535315.1 Paraburkholderia sp. SIMBA_027 | reverse complement strand
TCGAGGAAGACGGCAACCTCGTCACCGGCGGCAAGCTGGACGTGACCGACAAGGACGCGGGCGAAGCCACCTTCAACCCGCAGACCGACGCCAAGGGCGAGCACGGCAAGTTCTCCATCGACGCCAACGGCAACTGGAAGTACGAACTCGACAACGACGATCCCAAGGTCCAGGCCCTGGCCGTGGGCGAAAAGCTGGTCGAAACCTTCACCGTCACCACCGCCGACGGCACCAAGAGCACCATCACCGTCACCATCGACGGC
>NZ_JAWRWY010000816.1:0-263 GCF_046535315.1 Paraburkholderia sp. SIMBA_027 | reverse complement strand
ATATCCTTATGACCTCTTTCTTATCAGGTTTTTGATTAAAACCTTCATGATCCAAACAAATAGAAATCTTTTCAACTAAAAAACTATTCTTTTTAACCATCGTATCCCTCCTCTCAAAAAGGAGGAGCATGGTATTTTAATTTGTAGTCTAATAAAGTTCTATGATTTTTCTGCTAATCAACTCCTCGTGTTCAATTAATTCTTCAATGGTTACAGCTACATAATATTTGACCTAAAATTTCTTTTCAAATTTTTAGCGTGAG
>NZ_JAWRWY010000815.1:0-263 GCF_046535315.1 Paraburkholderia sp. SIMBA_027 | reverse complement strand
CCTCCGCGAGGAACTCCGGGTTGGTATGGAACAGGGACTCGCCTGCCTGCCCCTCTGCTGCCCAGCGGAGCAGATACTCGTTCACATTTACAGGTTCAACGACGAATGAGTTTTCCATGTCAAAAGCCTACGTTGTGACGTCCCGCTGCGTTGGCGCTCGACGGCGACCCTCCGCCGTCGAGCGCTTCACGCTTCGGGCGAGCCGGCTAGATTTCGGGACGACGCTCAACAATCGTTTCCGGTGCAACGCGCCGCTCGACGAC
>NZ_JAWRWY010000814.1:0-263 GCF_046535315.1 Paraburkholderia sp. SIMBA_027 | reverse complement strand
TGCACGAGTCGCGCGAATTCGAGCAGGGGACCGGGCGCTTCTTCCGATGCCTTGAGCACCACCGTGCAGCCCGCGGCAAGCGCGGGGCCGAGCTTCACAGCGGAGAGAAACAACTGGCTATTCCACGGCACGATCGCGGCCACCACGCCCACCGGCTGACGTTCGAGCCAGACCTGCATGTCGGGCTTGTCGACGGGAATATGGCTGCCTTCGATCTTGTCGGCGATACCGGCGTAATAGCGGTAATACTCCGCGACGTACGC
>NZ_JAWRWY010000813.1:0-264 GCF_046535315.1 Paraburkholderia sp. SIMBA_027 | reverse complement strand
CTAGTAGCTCCAAATGCCCAGTTTACATATGATTATGGTACTAATGACTGGGTCAAAAATATTTCTTTTGACATCTATGACAGTAAGGGAAATATTATTCAGATCACTGGACCTCAGGGATCTGCAGTGGTTATCTGGGGATATAAGCAAACACAACCTATTGCCAGAATTGAAGGTGCTACCTACGCGCAGGTCATGCAGGCATTCGGGCTGGATCCCTCGAGCAATACACCCTACCTCCAGCTTGAAATCGTCAATAAATCA
>NZ_JAWRWY010000812.1:0-264 GCF_046535315.1 Paraburkholderia sp. SIMBA_027 | reverse complement strand
GGCCCACTCCTGCATGACCCAGCGACGATCGTCGTCAAACGTTGTTCTATCGTAGGCCTTTTGCACATCGCCACGCTTGGCGTGCGCCAGTTGCGCTTCCAGTACATCGATATCCATACCGAGTCGTTCTCGTCCGACCGTACGAAGCATGCCCCTGAAACCATGCGTCGCGTGCTTTCCTTGAAATCCCATCTCCCGCAATGCCTTACTCAATGCGTCTCGATGTAAATGAGGAGTCTTTTGACGGGCAGGGGACGGAAAGAC
>NZ_JAWRWY010000811.1:0-264 GCF_046535315.1 Paraburkholderia sp. SIMBA_027 | reverse complement strand
GCCTTTTCCAGGCGCTTCGCTTCACGCAGCGTCGCCTGGAACGAGGCGCCTTCCGGCAGTCGCAGGTCCACGAGCAGCTCAGGCCGTTCCGAGTTCGGGAAGAATTGTTGCGGCACGCGCGTGAAGGCCGCCATCGCGAACGCGAAGAGCACGGCGGTGACGCCGAGCACGGCCCAGCGACGCTCGATACACCACGTGACCCAACCCGAAAGACGCTGGTAGAAACCGGTGTTGTAAACATCGTGCTCGTGGTGATGTCCGCCA
>NZ_JAWRWY010000810.1:0-264 GCF_046535315.1 Paraburkholderia sp. SIMBA_027 | reverse complement strand
CGATGCCACCACTGGTTATGCGCAGGCTGACCTTCGACATGCGGCGGTCGTTGCCGCAGCGTTCCATGGCGTCCTGGAGACCTTCGCTTTCGCAGAAGGCGTGAACCGAGATACGCGGAAGTGGTCGCATATTCTCGAGCTCCGCCATACGGACCGCTTCCTCCGCGTTGCGAAGCTCGGTCGTGTTCTTGATCTCGTAGTCGACTGCGCTCATTGGATCAGTTCCGCATTAGAAGTCAGAGCTACCGTTCGTCTCGATAGCCG
>NZ_JAWRWY010000809.1:0-264 GCF_046535315.1 Paraburkholderia sp. SIMBA_027 | reverse complement strand
ATGTCAACGGTTGAGAAGAAGCTATTCGGGCGGTCACTTTCCCGCTCGATCAACCCTGAGCCGCCATAAGGGTTTCTCCAACCGCAACGACGACTCTTAAGGTACAACCGTCGCTCGCTGTACTGAGCCGTCCGGTGGATCGTCGGCATTATGCGAATGCTTTCCATAAGGCCGATGAAGGAGCGTTCGTCTTTGACAATCGGATGGCCGGTTACGGGGCAAAGCCGACGCGTGGTCGTCCGACTGGCGATGCATGTGAACGGC
>NZ_JAWRWY010000808.1:0-264 GCF_046535315.1 Paraburkholderia sp. SIMBA_027 | reverse complement strand
GTACGAGCAGCGGCACTGCATGTGCTCGGGGACCTGCTGGGTTCGGTTGGGGCTATTATTGCCGCGTTGATTATTATCTGGACTGGCTGGACACCTGCTGACCCCATTCTCACGATACTGGTGTCGCTTCTGGTTCTGCGTAGCGCGTGGCGACTGTTGAAAGATAGCGTGAATGAATTACTTGAAGGTGCACCGGTATCGCTGGATATCGCTGAACTGAAGCGTCGTATGTGCCGGGAAATCCCGGAAGTCCGCAATGTGCAC
>NZ_JAWRWY010000807.1:0-264 GCF_046535315.1 Paraburkholderia sp. SIMBA_027 | reverse complement strand
TAGTGATGGAATTGCTGAAGGAATTACATAAAAAGTTGATGATTACTGTATATACAGAAGATGGGGAAACTTATGTTAGCTTAACAGACCGTGCTAAAGTGGACTATAAGCTTACAGAAGCGTGAAACGATTTAAGATGGGTGCTTACCCATCTTTTTTATTTTCGATTAGTCTGAGAAGCGAAAAATTATACTTAAAAGCGTAAAATGGTGTTGATTTATATACTTAAATACGTATAATAGTAACTGTAAGTTTATTATTAAA
>NZ_JAWRWY010000806.1:0-264 GCF_046535315.1 Paraburkholderia sp. SIMBA_027 | reverse complement strand
CCGGGCGGCGCATCAGAAGCTGCATGCCGATCCAGGAGCCGAAGGAATAGCCGGCAACCCAGCAGGTCTTCGAATCGGGATGCAGGCTCTGCACCCAGTCCAGCGCCGAAGCGGCATCCGAAAGTTCGCCGGCGCCGTGGTCGAATTCGCCCTGGCTGCGGCCGATGCCACGGAAATTGAAGCGCAGTGTCGTGAAGCCGCGCTTCTGGAACATGTAGAAGAGTTGGTAGACAATCTGATTGTTCATCGTGCCGCCGAACTGCG
>NZ_JAWRWY010000805.1:0-264 GCF_046535315.1 Paraburkholderia sp. SIMBA_027 | reverse complement strand
GAATTCGCCGCCCGGCCCGCGCTCACCCGACTCCGCCAGCAATTCGCGCGGCACGCTCGCCATCGAGTATTTGCCGTGCACGACGCGCACCGCGGCACGATGTCGTTGCATCAGCATTGCGAACGGCTCGACCGCCGTGCGCGGCACGACGAAACGCACGCGCTCGCCTCGATTCGGCGCTACGGCGACGATCGACAATAAGCGATCGATCCATCGCACCCATGCCGCTTCATCGCGCACTTTCCCTGGTTGCAGCACGAACAC
>NZ_JAWRWY010000804.1:0-264 GCF_046535315.1 Paraburkholderia sp. SIMBA_027 | reverse complement strand
GCAGTGGGCCGCGGTGAGGAAATCTTTGCGGCGGCTGAGAAGATTTCCGCCGAGCTGGAGGCAGCAGGACTCGACGTCATTTACGATGACCGCCCGAAGGTATCACCCGGGGTAAAGTTCGGTGATGCCGAGCTGGTCGGTGTGCCGACCATCCTGGCTGTTGGGCGTGGGCTCGTGGACGGTGTGGTGGAGGTCAAGGACCGCCGCACCGGCGAAGCCGAGAACGTTGCCGTAGACAAGGCCGTGGACTACGTGGTCAACGCC
>NZ_JAWRWY010000803.1:0-264 GCF_046535315.1 Paraburkholderia sp. SIMBA_027 | reverse complement strand
AGCTCTGGGAGAACCTCTCCCAGGACCTCAACTACAATGTGATGTATTCGCCGCGCGGCGTGATGATGCTCTCGCACAATGTTCACGACCAGCAGTCCTTCAAGCGGCACATCCATGCGAACCGCCTCTACGGCATCGATAATGAATGGCTGACGCCGGAGCAGGCGAAGGCCTATTGCCCGCCGCTCGATATTTCGGCGAGCGCCCGCTACCCGATCAACGGCGCCGCCCTGCAGCGCCGCGGCGGTACTGCGCGTCACGATG
>NZ_JAWRWY010000802.1:0-264 GCF_046535315.1 Paraburkholderia sp. SIMBA_027 | reverse complement strand
ATCAGCGTCAATAGCGGCGCGCTGCCGACGGCGACGGCCGCCAATCAGAATGCGATCGCCAATCCCGACAAGTACTTCCTGGTCGCGGGCAGCGCGGTGAACGTGTCGGACCCGACGAGAGGCCTGATTGCCAACGATGTCCATGTTTACGGCGTGCAGGTCAAGACACAGCCTACCGGCGGCGTGCTCACGCTGAACCAGGACGGCACGTTCACCTATGTGCCGAACGCCGGCACGACCTCCGACAGCTTCGTGTATCAGGCG
>NZ_JAWRWY010000801.1:0-264 GCF_046535315.1 Paraburkholderia sp. SIMBA_027 | reverse complement strand
GGTCGAGCTGCGATTTCGTCTGCGCCGACAGATCGTCGCCATGCGGCGAGTGATTGAGCCATGTCAGCGCCTGTGCGGCGAATTCGTTGGCACGATGTGACGCCGTGATCTGAAACAGCACATCGGAGACCGAGCGCCCGGCCGGCGAATGGCGCGCCCCCGGATTCCCGTCGAGCTCCCCGCACAACGCCGCCACCCGCTCGTTCGCCAGCAGAACGACGCCCGATGCGGCCGCGATCAGGGTCGCTTCCGGCAGGCTGTCGA
>NZ_JAWRWY010000800.1:0-264 GCF_046535315.1 Paraburkholderia sp. SIMBA_027 | reverse complement strand
ACCTCGCTGAGCGCTTCAGCATTACCACTGAGACAATCCGCCGCGACCTCGCTGCCCTGGAGGACTCCGGGAGCCTACGTCGCGGTCATGGTGGCGCAGTCCCCACAGACCGCCTCACCACCCGGGAAGAAAGCATCTTCGAACGCGCCATCCAGCGCCAATCCGAAAAGCTCCGTATCGCAAGCGCTGCCTTGGCCATGGTCCCCGGCGCCAGCGCCAGCATCCTGTTGGACGCAGGGTCCACCACGGAAATCCTCGCGGACC
>NZ_JAWRWY010000799.1:0-264 GCF_046535315.1 Paraburkholderia sp. SIMBA_027 | reverse complement strand
AACGTCACCTTCAGCAATGGTGAGCGCTTTGATGCCAAGGCGGTGAAAACCGCGTTCGACAGCGACAAGGCCCTGGCCACCGAGTTGCCGGCGACCTTCGGCGCGACTTATCTGGCGGGCTATGACCATGCCGAAGTGGTCGACGCCTTCACCATCAAGCTGGTGCTGGCCAAGCCGAATGCCGGATTTCTGCAAGCCACTTCCACCACTAACCTGGCGATCCTTGCACCCGCCTCCTACGCCCTCAGTGTCAAGGAACGGTCC
>NZ_JAWRWY010000798.1:0-264 GCF_046535315.1 Paraburkholderia sp. SIMBA_027 | reverse complement strand
AGTGTTTCCGGGGAAGTTTCGCCCCGACGGCCGCGAACACCGGCGCGCCGATGACTACGCCGAGGGCATATGCGGAAATCAGGTTGCCGGCTTCAGGTGTGCTGATGTGCAGGCCGCCTTCTATCTCCTTCAAAAGTCCCATCATGGCGAACTCTGTGGTTCCAATGGCGAACCCGCCGGTGGCCAAGGCCACGATGGCCAAGCCAAGGTGGCGTTTTGCCCGCGTGGCGACGGTGGAGGGGGACACAGTGGTAGTCATAGACC
>NZ_JAWRWY010000797.1:0-264 GCF_046535315.1 Paraburkholderia sp. SIMBA_027 | reverse complement strand
CCGATGCGCTGGACGATGACGGGAGCAAGCCCTTCCGTCGGCTCATCGAGCAGCAGCATCTTCACGCCGGTGCGCAGCACCCGGGCGATCGCCAGCATCTGCTGCTCGCCGCCGGAAAGCTTTGTGCCGGAGCTGGCGCGCCGCTCGTAAAGGTTCGGAAAGAGCTCGTAGATTTCATCGACGGTCATGCCGCCCGGCGCCACGACTGGCGGCAGCAGCAGGTTTTCCGAAACTGTCAGCGTCGAGAAGATGCCGCGCTCTTCG
>NZ_JAWRWY010000796.1:0-264 GCF_046535315.1 Paraburkholderia sp. SIMBA_027 | reverse complement strand
ATCGACTACGCGGTCATGGAAAAAACGGCCAATGCCACCGTCGTCCCTTCGCCCTTGAAGTGGTCGGATCTCGGCAGCTGGGACAGCGTGTGGAAGTCAGGCAATCGTGACGAGCATGGCAATGTCGCCACCGCCAACACGACGCTGATGAACAGCCGGAACTCACTGGTCATGAGTCACGGCGTCCACCTCGCCGTCCAGGGCATGGACGACATCGCTGTCATCGCCAGCGAAGACGCCGTCTATGTCGGCCGTCTGCAGGAC
>NZ_JAWRWY010000795.1:0-264 GCF_046535315.1 Paraburkholderia sp. SIMBA_027 | reverse complement strand
ACCTTGCCCGTGGACGGTATCAGCCCGCTCGTCACCCCGAACCGGGACTTTTACCGCATCGACACCGCTTTGACGGTGCCGGGGATCGATCCGCCTACCTGGAAACTCAAGGTCACAGGGATGGTGGACCGGGAAGTTGAACTCGATTTCGCCACCCTCTTGACCAAGCCCATGACGGCCCGGCACATCACCATAGCGTGCGTTTCCAACGAGGTAGGCGGAGATCTGATCGGCAACGCTTTGTGGCTCGGATGGCCCGTCCGG
>NZ_JAWRWY010000794.1:0-264 GCF_046535315.1 Paraburkholderia sp. SIMBA_027 | reverse complement strand
CATGAACATCACTCGCTCGACCGGCCGCACGACGCCGCCACGCTTCGCCGTTTCGCTCGCCATGCGCAGTGCGCTGCGCACCGTCTGCGTCGCGTTCGCCGCCGCGGCCGCCGTGGCTTCGGTCGCGCCGCAAGCCGTCGCCGCTTCCGCCGATCCGTTGCCCGCCTATGCGGCCGACCTGCAGCGCACGTCAGTGTCGGGGCTGTCGTCCGGCGGCTTCATGGCCGCGCAGTTCGACGTCGCGTTCTCGAGCCGGCTGATCGG
>NZ_JAWRWY010000793.1:0-264 GCF_046535315.1 Paraburkholderia sp. SIMBA_027 | reverse complement strand
ATGCGACCTGCGCAACGCGCGGGTGGACTTCAGCGAGATGACGGCCACCGTCGTCGCCGTCGCCACCGATCAGCTGCGCCATGACCGCGTCGAGAACCTGATGACGCAGCTGGCCGCGCGCATGGGCAACCGTTCGTACCTGTCGACCCAGGAACAGATGGCCCTGCTGCTGGCCGCGCGCGCCGCGGGCGGCGACAAGTCGACTCCGTGGCAGGCCGCGCTGACCGTCAACGGCGTGCGCAAGGAGCTGGAAGGCGGCAGGTC
>NZ_JAWRWY010000792.1:0-264 GCF_046535315.1 Paraburkholderia sp. SIMBA_027 | reverse complement strand
AATGGCAGCGATGAAGTTGAGGCCGGCGCGCAAATGCAGCAGGACCCAGGACGCGTCGGCCTCCCGCAAACGCTCACCTTCAGTGTGTGTGAAAACGTTAGCGAGATCCAAACCCTTGCGACCTACGACGTCTGCGCTCCGACGCTTGCCCGATTGCGCAGACGATACAAACGTAGTCACTACAATAACCGAAGCGACGCGCCCTCGACGGACGGTCGTAACTTGTGCCGCGCGAAAGTGGAATATAACGGTGTGTGACTCAAC
>NZ_JAWRWY010000791.1:0-264 GCF_046535315.1 Paraburkholderia sp. SIMBA_027 | reverse complement strand
CCCTACCTGCATGAGCGCAAACAGTTCGGCCAGGCGATCGGTGAGTTCCAGCTGATGCAGGGCAAGCTCGCCGACATGTATGTGATGATGAATACGGCCCGTGCCTACGTCTACGCCGTCGCATCCGCCTGCGATCGCGGTGAGACCACCCGCAAGGACGCCGCCGGCTGTATTCTCTACGCCGCCGAAAAGGCAACCACCATGGCGCTCGAGGCCATCCAGGCGCTCGGCGGCAACGGCTATACCAACGACTACGCCGCCGGC
>NZ_JAWRWY010000790.1:0-264 GCF_046535315.1 Paraburkholderia sp. SIMBA_027 | reverse complement strand
GAGCCCGGCCAGCGACGTGTACATCCTGGTGATGGTTTCGATGTAATACTCGGCCGTGCCATTCTCGGCGGTGTGTTTGGCGTCCTCGTCCAGGCAGGCCTGCAGCACGTCGTTGAAGAACTCCTCGTAGATGAGGAGGAAGAGGTTCTTCTTGTTGACTACGTACCGGAAGAGCGTTGCCTCCCCGATGCCGGCTCTGGCGGCCACTTCCTTGGTCGTAATGCTGTCGTACTCCTTTTCGGAGAGCATTTCACGAGCGACCGC
>NZ_JAWRWY010000789.1:0-264 GCF_046535315.1 Paraburkholderia sp. SIMBA_027 | reverse complement strand
GCCGTCAGCCGGTAACGGCGGCGCGGTTGATCCACCCCGGTTCCCGTCACAGCCTGGAAGGACGTTTCAGCAAATGAGTGCAGTGAAAGTCTGGCGCGCCACCGATTACGTGCGCATGCCGTGGAAAAACGGCGGTGGCAGCACCGAAGAAATCACCCGCGACTCAGGCATTGGCCTGGAGGGTTTTGGCTGGCGCCTGTCGATTGCCGATATCGGCGAGTCTGGTGGCTTCTCCACCTTCGCCGGCTACCAGCGCGTGATCAC
>NZ_JAWRWY010000788.1:0-264 GCF_046535315.1 Paraburkholderia sp. SIMBA_027 | reverse complement strand
CCAGATGAAGCTCGACCGAAACCGGCATCGGGGCGGCGACAAGCGCGCCATAGCCGGTCTCCAGACGCCAGTTGTTCTCCGTCGAGGCCTCGTCATAGGCGGCATAATCCTCTGCCGATATGCGCTCCAGCTCGTCGCCGCTGATATAGCCGCTCAGCGCCTGCATATAGGCAAGCCAGGGCTCGCCGGGCTCCACAGCGTCGATGGCACAGTCGCTTGGCGGAGGTGCCTCGGCAACTCGCTCGGCCCAGCGGCCAAAGGCAG
>NZ_JAWRWY010000787.1:0-264 GCF_046535315.1 Paraburkholderia sp. SIMBA_027 | reverse complement strand
GATTTGAGTCTCCGGTGTGCGCTGCACGTCATAATTGAGAACTAAATCGGACTTTAAGTCCTCTGATGTCGCTTGAGACGCTTTTTCCTGGGACTCGCCTTGCGAGTCCTTAGCCGCCACGGTATCGCCCGCGACGTCGGAGGACTTAAAGTCCGATTTAATTTTGTCGGCTTCTGTTACCTTCATGCGCTCACCTTCTTTCTATAAAATAAAAAAGGAGCAAGTTTTTTCCGGTACACGAAAAAACTTGCTCCTTCTTCACAC
>NZ_JAWRWY010000786.1:0-265 GCF_046535315.1 Paraburkholderia sp. SIMBA_027 | reverse complement strand
GTCGGGCTTCCTCTTCATCGGGCTGGACGGAATTCTCTCACTACGATCAAGGCGCATGATGAACCAACCTACACACACCCGCATCCGCATGTTCAACACCAGGGAGACGTACCCGAACCAATCGCTGGATAACGACCTCTGTCTGGCCCTGCGGGCCGGCAACACCGTCTACGTGCGCGGACAGGTGGGCACGGATTTCGAGGGCAACCTGATCGGGCTCGGCGATCCGCGGGCTCAGGCCGAGCAGGCCATGAAAAACGTCAAG
>NZ_JAWRWY010000785.1:0-265 GCF_046535315.1 Paraburkholderia sp. SIMBA_027 | reverse complement strand
CCACATAGCCACCGCCAACAACCAGCATATCAAGCATCGCCCACTCCTCAGCCTTGTGAATACAATCGCGATCTATATAGATCATCGCTCCCTTACTTCCTACTGCCGGGGGCACGCAAATGACCGCAGCTGCGGCAAAACCGACCGCCATGGAAACCCTTCTCGCGACGCTCGACCTCGAGCCGATCGAAATCGACATCTTTCGCGGCCGCAGTCCGCAGGTCGGTTGGCAGCGAGTCTTCGGCGGGCAGGTGATCGGCCAGGC
>NZ_JAWRWY010000784.1:0-265 GCF_046535315.1 Paraburkholderia sp. SIMBA_027 | reverse complement strand
CGCCGGGTATCCGATCCAGCTCACCTGAATCGGCGCAGGCTTGCGCGCGAACGCCTGTAGCCGATTACGGCCGGTGTGCCCGCTCAGGTCGATCAGGATATCGATTTTATCGGCGCGAACCTTGGCAATGAATTGTTCGTCGGTCATGCCGGCGACCATGTTCCATTGGTCAGAGCAGTTGCGGAAGTGCTGTGTGTAATCGTCCTCGGCCACATGGTTGTAGTACATATGGAGATTCAGGCTCTCGTCTTTCGCGAGCGGCTCC
>NZ_JAWRWY010000783.1:0-265 GCF_046535315.1 Paraburkholderia sp. SIMBA_027 | reverse complement strand
GGGAGCGCCGCCACCCGAGGCGGCAATAGTCTTGTTATACGCGATTCCGACCGTGCCTGTTGTCAATGCGCCGGCAGCTGGCGCGAAAGTGAACGTCGGCGCCGTCACCGTGATGGTCACCGTTGCCGGTGAAGACGTGCCGGCAGGATTGGTCGCCGTATAGGTGAAGCTGTCACTGCCCGAATAGCCGGCAAGAGGCGTATAGGTGACCGCCGTACCGGAAACCGTCGCCGTGCCACGCGTACCCGTCAAGTCGACAGCAACC
>NZ_JAWRWY010000782.1:0-265 GCF_046535315.1 Paraburkholderia sp. SIMBA_027 | reverse complement strand
CCGCATCGTGACCGTCGGTGAACTTGTCGTAGTGAATGGCCTCGAGCGAAACCCCGTGCTGCACCAGCATTGCGATGCCTGCGTCAATCATGGGCGGTGGTCCGCATAGATAGCCTTCCGCACCGTCAGCCATCGCCGCGGTGATGAAATCGCTGACCAGGCCTCGGGCGCCTTCCCAGGGGCTGCCCGGGGAATCGTGAGACAACACCGGGATAAATTCGAAAGGATCGGGCCAGTTTCCGGCAAGCTCCCGGATGGCATCGAG
>NZ_JAWRWY010000781.1:0-265 GCF_046535315.1 Paraburkholderia sp. SIMBA_027 | reverse complement strand
CGGTGAGGTCGTCACCGCCGAGCACGCAGTCGCCCCCGGCCCAGACGCCTTCGATCGAGGTTTGCCCTTCGGCATCGATGGTGATGCGGCCGTTTTCCATACGCAGTGCGCCGAGACCGGAGGCCTCGAAGGTCTGGCCGATCGCCTTGAAAATCTGATCGGCGGCGATGACACCGGTCTCGCCCGTTGTCACCAGACGGCCCTCGGCAAGCGCGGTATATTCGACCTCGATACCGGCGACCTTGCCGTTGTTGGCGACGATCGA
>NZ_JAWRWY010000780.1:0-265 GCF_046535315.1 Paraburkholderia sp. SIMBA_027 | reverse complement strand
CTCGCGATGCTCGGCGCCTTCGCGACCCATGCCGGTGCGCAAAGCAGCATCACGCTGTACGGTCTCATCTCGGCCGGCGTCGGGTACGCAACCAATCAGGGCGGCAAGAACGCGTGGCAGGCGCTGTCCGGCACGAACCAGAATCCGCGCTGGGGGCTGAAGGGCAAGGAGGATCTCGGGCAGGGGCTGTCCGCGATTTTCCAGCTCGAGAACGGCTTCAACGTGATGACGGGCACGGCCGCGCAGAACGGCCGCGAGTTCGGGC
>NZ_JAWRWY010000779.1:0-265 GCF_046535315.1 Paraburkholderia sp. SIMBA_027 | reverse complement strand
CCGATATTCTAATCGCTGCTTCCGCCCGCGCCAGAGAGTTGACCGTAGTGACGCTGAATATCAGGCATTTTGAGCATCTGGGCGTGGCTGTTCAGTTGCCACCGGGATAGGCAAACCGGCTCTTGCAAAAACATGACTTTCATGTGAAGGAATTGCCGCGCTGCAGGAAATGCGCGGTGCTCCGCCGCCGGACCAGCTCACCGGCTAGAAAAACCCAGCTGAATTAAAGCTTTCAGTCGCACTCTGACACTAACGATGTGTTAAC
>NZ_JAWRWY010000778.1:0-265 GCF_046535315.1 Paraburkholderia sp. SIMBA_027 | reverse complement strand
AGACCAGCAGGGACACGCGCCAGTCCACGATCAGGAATGCTGCAGTTCCGCAGGCGGCCACCACGAGGAATTTCAGCCATCGGGGAGCGCGGTGGACCACGGAATGGCCAGGCACGTAATTGCCCACCAGGTAGCCGTGGCCCCTCATCGACGGGTGCCCCCGAGCTGGTCGGCGTTCAGCGCTGTGGCACACGCGTGCCGGTAGTACGCAACGGCCTCGGCGGCCTCGCCGTCGAACATGATCTGCCCCGAATCCACCGCCAGC
>NZ_JAWRWY010000777.1:0-265 GCF_046535315.1 Paraburkholderia sp. SIMBA_027 | reverse complement strand
CTGACGGGCCAGATCCGCGAGGCGGTGCAGCAGGAGGTCGATCAGGTCAAGCGCGCTTACGACACTGGCGGCATCAACGCGCTGCTGCGCTCGATGGAGCGTAGGTCGCGCCAGCCGGGCGCCAATCTCTACATCATCGCCGGCCCTTCGGGCGACATCCTGGCGGGCAACGTCGCCTCGGTGCAGCCTGGCGTCTTCGAGGAGACGGGCTGGACCTCGGTGCCGTTCTTCTACCAGCGTTACGCCGAAAGCGGCCTCGACCGCC
>NZ_JAWRWY010000776.1:0-265 GCF_046535315.1 Paraburkholderia sp. SIMBA_027 | reverse complement strand
ATAATATTCCCTGTTTCTTTTTCTATTAAAAAAGGGGCATTACCAGCTACAGCGTATCTATCATCTTTAGTTTCAAATAACTTTTTACTGGTATAAGAATATATAAATCCATATGGCTTCTCAATTGTTCTATAAGAAACAATTATCATTTCAATTCCCGTTCTTTTTTGAATTTCATTAATATATTCTTGTCCAATTTTTTCAATTTCGTTTTTTGTCAACATAATTTCTTTTTTTAATTTGTTCTTAAATATTTAAAACTAAT
>NZ_JAWRWY010000775.1:0-265 GCF_046535315.1 Paraburkholderia sp. SIMBA_027 | reverse complement strand
AGCGCGGCCTTGAGGTCACCGTCATCGAGGCATTGCCGCGCATTCTGATGCGGGGCGTGCCTGAGGAGATCGCCGCAAAGGTCCAGGCGCTTCACCAAGGCAACGGCGTGCGAATCGTGTGCGGCGCCGGTATCGAGCGGCTATCCGGTGACAGCGATGGTGTCGTTCTGGCCCTCAGTACCGGTGAAATCCTGAAAGCCGGTACGCTGGTGGTGGGCATCGGCGCTCGGCCTCGCGCCGAACTGGCTGTGAAGGCCGGTCTCAC
>NZ_JAWRWY010000774.1:0-265 GCF_046535315.1 Paraburkholderia sp. SIMBA_027 | reverse complement strand
CAGTTCTGGTTGTAGGCGGAGGCGCCGATCTCCACGGCTTTATCGTGCTCGGGCGAGGTGCGATAAGGGTTCACGGCAGCCCAGCCGTCAGCGTCGACCACCACACCGGCATCCTTGATCGACGTCAGGCCTTTGGTCTCCACCGCTTGCGGCACCACATTGCCATGGGCCAGCGCGGAACCGGCACCGATCACACCGACCAACAGCCCGGCTACGAGCAAGGCATTGCGTTTTGTTGTCATTATTTTTGCCCTCAGGATTGCAC
>NZ_JAWRWY010000773.1:0-265 GCF_046535315.1 Paraburkholderia sp. SIMBA_027 | reverse complement strand
CAAGGTGCTGTCCGGCGGTGAAAAGAACCGCATGACCTTCGGCCGCCTGATGCTGGGCCGCCACAACGTCATGCTGCTCGACGAGCCGACCAACCACCTGGACATGGAATCGATCGAATCGCTGCAGTTCGCGCTGGAAAAGTACGAAGGCACGCTGGTGTTCGTGTCGCACGACCGCGAGTTCGTGTCCGGCCTGGCCACGCGCGTGATCGAGATCCTGCCCTCGGGCGAGATCGTCGACTACCGCGGCGGCTACGAAGACTAC
>NZ_JAWRWY010000772.1:0-265 GCF_046535315.1 Paraburkholderia sp. SIMBA_027 | reverse complement strand
ACCAACTTCCCCTGATTTTCCGGAAATTTGAATACTATGGCTACCGAACGTTATAATCCGCGCGACGCCGAGCCTCGCTGGCAGCAAAAATGGAACGAGGCAAAGGTCTTCGAGACCGATAATGCCGATCCGCGCGAGAAATACTACGTCCTCGAAATGTTTCCCTATCCATCGGGCCGCATCCACATGGGCCACGTTCGCAATTATGCCATGGGCGACGTGGTTGCCCGCTACAAGCGCGCCCGTGGATACAACGTTCTGCACC
>NZ_JAWRWY010000771.1:0-265 GCF_046535315.1 Paraburkholderia sp. SIMBA_027 | reverse complement strand
CCACGGGCCCCAAGGGCATGCTCCTGCGGCGTGAGATGGATTTTGTCCTGGGATTCTATCCGACCGTCCGGGTGGGCGATAAATGCAGTGTTGCGCAGCGATCCATCCTCGGCGACTCGGTTATGACTTCCGCCGGCCACCACGATGTTGTGATCCCGGGCCATCCTGCGCATGCTCTCAACGAGGTCATCCGTGAACTCCGGAAGGAACTTCCAATAGTCCGCTGTGATTGTGTCGGTTGTGACTTCATGATCGGTGACTGCTC
>NZ_JAWRWY010000770.1:0-265 GCF_046535315.1 Paraburkholderia sp. SIMBA_027 | reverse complement strand
CAATTCTTGGAATGCCAAAAGTAACACCTTTTTAAAAATAAGTTATGAAATTTGAAGAACTAATGTCTTATATTGAAATAAGACCACAACAATTTATAGGTGAAAAAGACATATTTTTACTAAATGCTTTTTTAACAGGTTATCTTTGTAATGATTCAATAAGATTAGGGGAAAGAGCTGAATATGATTTTAGATCTGATTTTAATGATTGGTTACAGAATAAATTTAACTATCATAATTTATTTTCGTGGTCAAACATTATAAG
>NZ_JAWRWY010000769.1:0-265 GCF_046535315.1 Paraburkholderia sp. SIMBA_027 | reverse complement strand
CGGGGTTCACCAGGTGATGCCCGTCTCCGATGCGATGCGTGAGCTGATGGTGGCGAGCGCGGGCACGCACGAACTTGCACGTCTCGCCCGAACCGAACGGGTGGCCACGTTGCGCGACGCGGCGCTGGCCCGGGTGCGCGACGGCACCACGAGTCTCGCGGAAGCACTTGCCGCTACCGAGGTCGCATGAGCACGGTCACATCTCCTCAGCCCGCGGCAGTCGATTTGCGCTTCAGATGGCGCGGCGTCGACGCCGACGGCGTAC
>NZ_JAWRWY010000768.1:0-265 GCF_046535315.1 Paraburkholderia sp. SIMBA_027 | reverse complement strand
ATCGGCGCCTGGTCCACGCTCGAACGGCCCGCGACGATTTCGCCGTCGAGCGCGATGCGCTCACCCGGCTTCACGCGAACCAAAGCGCCGGGCGCGATCGATTTGAGCGCCGTCGAACGCCAGCTGCCGTCGGCTTGCTGCACGCTTGCCTGTTCTGGCGTCAGCTGCATCAGGCCTTTGATCGCGTTGCGGGCACGGTCGAGCGATTTCGCCTCGATCAACTCGGCGATCGTGAAGAGGACCATCACCATGGCGGCTTCCGGCC
>NZ_JAWRWY010000767.1:0-265 GCF_046535315.1 Paraburkholderia sp. SIMBA_027 | reverse complement strand
CGTCTCCAGCCCGAGCGACAATCCCATGTTCCTGAGAAATATAAGAATCGCAGCCAGGGCCTTCATCGGCTTCGCTGCTATTGCGTCACTGAGTGTGTTTCTCGGTCTGTTCGCCCTCAAGCAGATCGGCGAAGTGCAGTCCCAGGCTGCCGACATACAGAACAACTGGCTGCAGCGGGTCCGGCTGCTGGCCCTGGCCAATGCTTCGCTCGACCGTTTTCGCCTGGGGGAAATGGCGCACATCCTGTCCTCTAGCGATGCAGAC
>NZ_JAWRWY010000766.1:0-265 GCF_046535315.1 Paraburkholderia sp. SIMBA_027 | reverse complement strand
AGCGTTTGACGGACCTGGCGAGCGAGATCCCAGCGGATGTCCCAGAACGCGTCGATGCTGGTCCACACGCGGATGTTCAGGACCACGGTGCTGTCGTCGAAACGGGCCACCATCACCTGCGGCGCGGGCTTTTGCAGCGCGCGCGGGTCGGCAACGGCGAGATTGCGCAGTGCGGCCAGCGCCTGGTCGACATCGTCACGCACTGAGATTTCCACTTCCAGATCAAGTCGGCGGGTCGGATTGCGGTTGTAATTGCGGATTGAAT
>NZ_JAWRWY010000765.1:0-265 GCF_046535315.1 Paraburkholderia sp. SIMBA_027 | reverse complement strand
CAGCCGGAGCCGCGACCCGTCATTCCTGATTGCGACGCCTCCTATCAGCTAGGAACGCCAGTCGCCAGCAGGCGGAAGGCCGCAGTCAAGATTCGACTCGCAAATTAGCGGCTTCGATACTACCTTTTTCCGGCAGAGGTAGGTTTCATGAATAAAATTCCGGGACCTCCGTCATTCGACGGCTTGAAACGAAGGATCGAGCGGCATCGTGCCGAGGGGACGCCCCGAACGGGCGCGGACCGCTTCGTGCGCGAAACATACCGGC
>NZ_JAWRWY010000764.1:0-265 GCF_046535315.1 Paraburkholderia sp. SIMBA_027 | reverse complement strand
ATTGTCGTTGGCGATCTGCACCGAACCGAGGGCAGAGGCTTCTTCGCAAACGGCGATCACATCGGCATGTTCGAGGCCGATGATCGCCGCCATGGCGCCGACGCCGACGGGCACGGCTGCTTGCATGGCATTGCCGCGGATGCGCAACAGGCGGGCGGTATCGGCAAGCGTGAACGTGCCGGCGGCGCAGAGAGCGGAATATTCGCCGAGCGAGTGGCCGGCGACATAGGAAACCTTCGACTTGACATCGAGACCCTTGGCCTGC
>NZ_JAWRWY010000763.1:0-265 GCF_046535315.1 Paraburkholderia sp. SIMBA_027 | reverse complement strand
ACCGACAATTTGCATCGATTTTACAGATTCAAAGTACTGCTTGGCAGACGAGGGTGAGAAAATCGCAGAAATAAGCTCTGATCTCGAAAATGCTATTGAGAATTACTTAAGAGACAACTACACTATCTCAGATGATGAAAGCGAGTACGATTTTGCAGACATGAGAATTAAACTTCAAAAAGAATATTGATATGAAAACCATCTTAAATCTTTTGATAGCCTCATCAATACTTGTTATGATGAATGATTGCGAAGTAAATGCGGG
>NZ_JAWRWY010000762.1:0-265 GCF_046535315.1 Paraburkholderia sp. SIMBA_027 | reverse complement strand
ATTGCTAAATGAAGGTTTGCAGCAAATCGGGGAAAATCCAACTACAAAGGATTTACATCCTATTGTTATTGATTTAATCAATTTATTGCCAAACGATGAAAAACCAAGTGGAGATGATTCTGTTTTGGTTGGATAAAATTGTAAATTATGAAAAAACTATTACTTCCATTTTTTGTTCTTATTCTTCTAATTTCTTGCGAATCAGAAAAGGAAAGAAAACAACGCCTCGCTCTTGAGGAACAACTACGAATTGAATTTGAGCAAA
>NZ_JAWRWY010000761.1:0-265 GCF_046535315.1 Paraburkholderia sp. SIMBA_027 | reverse complement strand
GGCACGACTGCGCTGCTCGGTGCGAACCTCGCGTTCGAATTGTTGTGCGTCTTGCCGGGTGTCGAGTATCGGGCGTCGACGCGTTGAACTGACGCGCCTCGCGATCCGTGAACGGAAAAGGCCTGCTATGTCTGGGGGTAAAACTCATACTATCGCGACGCGAATGAATGTGGGGCGGTGCCCTTCGCATGTTAGATGTAATATTTCTATATAACATTTCTCTACCCCTTTAGCGTTGGAGAACGGGGTTTTTCATGTCGAAGCC
>NZ_JAWRWY010000760.1:0-265 GCF_046535315.1 Paraburkholderia sp. SIMBA_027 | reverse complement strand
AGCGCCAGCCTGCTACCCATGCGCCCTCGACAGTTCGCGCGGTTTCCCGGACCGACTCCATGGCAGCCTGGTCCCCCAATTCGACACGAAGGACAACGTTCTGGAATTTCACTCCCGGCAGCCGGTCCAACCGTCCGGAACTCTCCAGTTCCTGCAGTTGCCGCAGTCCGGAAGTCCCTTCCGCGCCGCGCCTCGAGGATACCCCGCTTTGGGACGGCGCGCGGTCGTCGGAGTACATGGAGCTTGCCGACTTGGCACGGTGCTC
>NZ_JAWRWY010000759.1:0-265 GCF_046535315.1 Paraburkholderia sp. SIMBA_027 | reverse complement strand
AAACCGAGCGACGCCTGAACAATCAGCGGCGCAAGGCAGTTCGGGAAGATGTTAATAAACATCTGACGCATCGCCCCGGCACCCGCCACGCGAGACGCGGTGACGTAATCGCGGTTAACTTCCACCAGCACGGCGGCGCGGGTTAAGCGCACATAGTGCGGCAAGGCAACGAAGGTCAGTGCCAGCGCGGCGTTACCAATCGACGGGCCGAAAATTGCCACCAGCACCAGCGCCAGCAGCAGACTTGGCAGCGCCAGCATGATAT
>NZ_JAWRWY010000758.1:0-265 GCF_046535315.1 Paraburkholderia sp. SIMBA_027 | reverse complement strand
AACAACGGACTATCGAATTCTCTCTCGTCGAAGACCGCGTCTTGAGTGAAGAGCCCCACCCATTCGTCAATCTCGTGCAGATACACGCGGCGTATGTGGTCCGCCACTCCAACGGCCAGGGACTCAGCTATGTCCCTCCTTGCCCCGTAGTCCAGCAACGCGCGTTCGCCGTTATGCAGGTAGAGGTTTGCTGCGATGGTCAGGGGTCCCACCAGCTGTATCTTCAGTTCGCTGGCTCGAGAATCTTCGGCGCCGGCAGTATCGG
>NZ_JAWRWY010000757.1:0-266 GCF_046535315.1 Paraburkholderia sp. SIMBA_027 | reverse complement strand
ATCGCCGACGCCGGCGATCCGTCGCGGCGCGCGCGGCGCTTCGGCCAGTTGTCGGCCTGTTTCGGGCTGGGCATGATCCTCGGGCCGGCGCTGGGCGGCCTGGCGGGGCTGGCCGGCGCCCGCATGCCGTTCGTGGCGGCCGCGGCGGCCAATGGCGTGGCCTTCCTGACGGCCCTGGCGTGGCTGCCGGAATCGCGCCGGGGCGCTCGCGCGCCGTGGTCGTGGCGCGCGCTGGATCCGATTGGCGGTCTGCGCCAGGCACTGGG
>NZ_JAWRWY010000756.1:0-266 GCF_046535315.1 Paraburkholderia sp. SIMBA_027 | reverse complement strand
GGCCATGTCTCGTTCCTTGGGTGTGAGGCGCTTGACGCGCAAAAAGGTCCGGACTGTCAATCATAGGCAAAAGCCGAACGGGATGACGGCCACGGCGACAAAAACGCTAGCGATCGGGAAAACGGGAGCAAACGATGGCAGTGGCTGCTGGTGGATAACCCGGCAGCACGCAAAGTTATCCACAGTTTCACTGAATAACCTTGTGGATAAGTAGTACTTTTGCCTTGTCAATCAAGCCTGCTTCCGGTGTATGAAGATTTGAGGCA
>NZ_JAWRWY010000755.1:0-266 GCF_046535315.1 Paraburkholderia sp. SIMBA_027 | reverse complement strand
AACCCTACGGCGAGCGCGACGCCGCAGGCCAAAGCGAGAAACACGACCAACGTGAAAAGCGTCGTCGGGTCCGCAACGGAGAGCGAACCCACGGGGTCCGCTGAGTAGTAATTAAGGAGAAAGCTGCCCAATACTGCCGCCACCACCGCGGGCCACAGGCCGCCTATGGCAGCGACCGTGACCGCAACCGCCAACTGCAGCAGCATGATCATGGCGAAGTTGCGGAAGGACATCACCGCAACCACCAGCTCGACGGCGGGCGGCAG
>NZ_JAWRWY010000754.1:0-266 GCF_046535315.1 Paraburkholderia sp. SIMBA_027 | reverse complement strand
CTACGGGGCCTTGGCCGGGGTCATCATCATGCTTTTGTGGCTCTGGATCCTCAACATGTCGCTCCTCTTCGGTGCCGAATTCGACGCCGAAATGGAACGCGGCCGCGAGCTGCAGTCAGGCATCGAAGCCGAAGAGAGCCTCCAGTTGCCTCCGCGCGGTACCAAGCGGAGTGACAAGGCGCAGAAGAAGGAAGAAGAAGGCATCCGTGCAGGTGAAGAACTCCGCGAGTCGCACCGGGACTGAAACCGGCGCAAGCCAGGAAGGC
>NZ_JAWRWY010000753.1:0-266 GCF_046535315.1 Paraburkholderia sp. SIMBA_027 | reverse complement strand
AACAGCTTTTGCAAATTCTCATGCCGGAGGATTAAGTAATAGCAGACAGGCGTTCAGTACAGCAAATGGAGTACCAGGAATGCCAGATGATGGATTAACTTATAGTTGGACTCCGTCAGCTTGTAAACCGCCTCTTTCTGTTGGATTAAATAATATTACAAAAAATGCAGCCCAAATTTCGTGGACACAGCCGGCTGTTGTTCCTAATGAAGGCTATGATATTTATTATTCAACTTCTGATCTTGCTCCTGCATCATCTTCTATAC
>NZ_JAWRWY010000752.1:0-266 GCF_046535315.1 Paraburkholderia sp. SIMBA_027 | reverse complement strand
AGAGCTGCGGCTCGGCCTCTACGAGATCGCTGAGCACGGACAGATCGTGGACGTGTCCCAGACGATCCACCAGCGCCTTCGCCGCGTCGCGCTTGGCTTTCATCGCAGTAGGCCAGAGGACGGTCAGGAGTTTATGATTGGCGCGGTAATCCTGCGTTCGCTTGCGCAGTTCATGGAAGGCGCTGTCGGAGGCCTCGCCATGGCAGGCGTCAAGCGCGGCTAGCGCTTTCGCTGCCGTCCGCTCCCATCCCTTGGCAATCAGTTTC
>NZ_JAWRWY010000751.1:0-266 GCF_046535315.1 Paraburkholderia sp. SIMBA_027 | reverse complement strand
CAGCGTCAGGTCGTCGGCCTGCGGCCGGCTCACGGGCAACTGCGACACGTCCAGCGCCCCGCGCGCATCGGCGCCGTAGAGGACGCGGCCGTTGCGGTCGGCCAGTTCGATCTGCGCCACCGCCGGGAAAGTGCCGGCCAGGCGGCTGAACGGCGCCTCGACGCCACGCAGCCGGTCCACTTCCAGCCCATAGCCGAGCACCCGGTTCAGGTCGCGCTGCAGGCCCTCGGCCAACAGGCCTACGTTATTGCGCGTCACGTCGAGCC
>NZ_JAWRWY010000750.1:0-266 GCF_046535315.1 Paraburkholderia sp. SIMBA_027 | reverse complement strand
GGCAATGCCCGCGTTGTCAGTGGAAAACTTTTCCGCCAGAGATGACATATTTTGGGCAAGCGTAATAACACTAATGCCGTGCAGGAAGTAGCTGAAGTAAATACAAAGAACAGCCAGGATAAATGGCGTGCTGAAAGCCTTATTTTGAGACATTTTCACAGCTCCTTGCTGAAAGATAATTTCGTTACCGTACGTATTGTTCTCCGACGGTTTACATAATTACTATACTGAAGATGATTTTCCCTGGGTACATGGCATAAAGTTTA
>NZ_JAWRWY010000749.1:0-266 GCF_046535315.1 Paraburkholderia sp. SIMBA_027 | reverse complement strand
GATACACCCAATGTGCGTTGCTCCTGACTGCACAGAACCAGCGCGCGGCGTACCTGAAGCGTGTGCAATTCACGTTCGATGTGGGTGCGTGAGCCGGACCCGAAGACGACACGCGTGCCGCGCCCGTTATAGACGAATTCAGATGTCGACATGGCGGGTTCCGACGAGAATGTGCCTGTTCATGACCCGTGCGCCGAAGGGTTGAGCACGAAGTCGTAATCGAGCGTGTAAAACGGGGTGTCCATCGCAGTGCCGTCTGGTGCGAC
>NZ_JAWRWY010000748.1:0-266 GCF_046535315.1 Paraburkholderia sp. SIMBA_027 | reverse complement strand
AAGGCATTGGATGCTGCACACAAGCATGGGCGCAACTGGAAGCTGGGCCACAACAGTGCGAGCGACGGCTACCTGTTGCGCAAGGACCTCCATGCTCTCTATGACAATCATCTGCTTTGGATCCGCGACGATGGGGCAGTCGAACTACACCCTACCGTTTTCGAACACTACAAGCAGTTCGCCGGCGTGAAGCTATTTCTGGTAATTGCCGGTGACCGCCTATAATGCGAATGACGTCGGCGCCACACAAAGCACAAGCATGATCG
>NZ_JAWRWY010000747.1:0-266 GCF_046535315.1 Paraburkholderia sp. SIMBA_027 | reverse complement strand
CCAGCGCACGGTGTTCTCGAGGCGCGTCACATGTTCGTGCAGCACCTGCAGCAGATGCGCGGAGTCCTGCGACGACAGCCCCTTGATCTTCTGCACGAAATGCCCGAGCACGAGCGTGCGCTCGCCGGTCTCCGGATGCACACGCACGACCGGATGCTCGGTTTCGTAGACGGTCGACGTGAACACTTCGCGGTAGCGTTTCAGTTGCGTGTCGTCGGCGTGCACGTGCGTCGACGCATAGTCGTAGGCGTTCGTGTGCAGCGCCC
>NZ_JAWRWY010000746.1:0-266 GCF_046535315.1 Paraburkholderia sp. SIMBA_027 | reverse complement strand
ACGAGCGATGAACCGACAGGCGCGGGCGGCCATTGGCAACCGCCTTGATCTGGCGGCGCACACGGCTCGCGCGACGTGCAAGTGCTTCTTTCCTGCTAGCCATTTCGCGTGATCCTTACTTCTTCTTGCCTTCTTTGCGGACGATACGCTCTTCAGCGTACTTCACGCCCTTGCCCTTGTAGGGCTCGGGACCGCGGTATTCGCGGATTTCCGCGGCTACCTGACCGACCTGCTGCTTGTTGATGCCGGAAACGATGATTTCCGTC
>NZ_JAWRWY010000745.1:0-266 GCF_046535315.1 Paraburkholderia sp. SIMBA_027 | reverse complement strand
AACGCCGCACCGACCACGAGCGGCTCTCGGGCCGTATCCTCGATCGCCTCGGCCAGCTGGTGCCGCGCCTCGCCGCCGTCGAGGATCGCGAACTAAAAAAGGTCGATGGCTTTGCCGACGTCCGCCTCGGCTTCAACGTGCTGATGCTGCAGACCCGGCGCAAGGAGCTCAGTGGCGCAAGCGCCCTTTCCGTCGGCCGCGTGCTGTCGGGCATCTCCGATTTCTGCCGTGCCCGGCTCGATGCCGGCCAGGCAATCGAGCCGCCC
>NZ_JAWRWY010000744.1:0-266 GCF_046535315.1 Paraburkholderia sp. SIMBA_027 | reverse complement strand
CTCGTGGCCGCCAATGCCGCCTTCATCTTCTGTTACGCCATGGGCACGATAGCAGGACCACAGGCCGTGGGCATTTCCATGGATGTCGCCGGCACCGATGGCTTCGCCTGGGCGCTCGCCGTGTTTTTCGGGCTTTACGTGGTGCTTTATGCCTTCCGTTTTGTTTTCCGGGCAAAACAGACTTGACTTTTCAGGCGCGATACGTAGTTTCGCGCCAGATTTAGCCGAGGTGAGAAGCGCCTGCGGCTTCTCTTTTGTTTAAAGGC
>NZ_JAWRWY010000743.1:0-266 GCF_046535315.1 Paraburkholderia sp. SIMBA_027 | reverse complement strand
GCGTCGTCTTCCTCGGCGAGAAGCTTGGATTGGTGAACTGGCTCGGTGTGGAGATGATTGCGGGTGGGGCGCTGTTGCTGGCGCTGTTCTAGCCGTTCGCCAGCTTTCGCAAGATTGCAGCCGTTTCCTCGTCGGCGGGGAAGAAGGATTCGATTGCCAGTTCCGAGAGCGTGACATCGACAGGCGTGCCGAACACGGTGGTGGTCGAAATCAGCGATAGCGTGCCTGCGGCGGTGCGCAGCCGTAGCGGCACGGCGATCCCTGAA
>NZ_JAWRWY010000742.1:0-266 GCF_046535315.1 Paraburkholderia sp. SIMBA_027 | reverse complement strand
AGGTTGATCTGGTGAAGACCCTCCGGCGTCAGTACATGCTGGCCTTCGATCGAAGCGCGGGGCTGTCCATCGAGGGCCGCCAGCAGCTTGGCCTTCCAGTTCGAAATCGGACCGTCGCCATCGATCGACAGATTGACGGATGGATCGCCCGGCAGCGACAGCAACGTCGCCATCACGCCGCCCTTCGGTTCGGCAAGCTGAGCCTTGAGGCGAAGGTGGTTTTCCTCGGGCATGAAGGCAACGTCGGCGTTCAGCTTGGCGTCCGG
>NZ_JAWRWY010000741.1:0-266 GCF_046535315.1 Paraburkholderia sp. SIMBA_027 | reverse complement strand
AAGCCGGCGAGCGCGGCGACATCCTTGATGGTCGGGGTCATGAAGTTACGCGATGTAAACGTTTTCGACCGATGGATTATCGAAAATGTTTGTGACTTCGCGATGACTCGCCAGACATCTGTTTCGTAAAAAATACGATACAAACATCAGACGTTTTTGCGCCCCGAGAATGGGCGCAGTGATTGTATCGGGGGATATTGCGGCGCGGGACGAAATCGATGACGCTGTGGCGGCGAGGTCGATGTCCGGATATGAATTCGGCCGCG
>NZ_JAWRWY010000740.1:0-266 GCF_046535315.1 Paraburkholderia sp. SIMBA_027 | reverse complement strand
ATATATACTAATAATCAAGAGTTTAAAGATATTGATGCTAATAGAAATGACTTTCAAGAAAATATATGGAAGTATTTAGCTCAAAAATGTGGTAACAAAATAAATCATTATTTTGAGCAAGAAAAAAAGTATATTGAAGATTTCTTTTTTAATATAGATATTGAAAACTATATCAAAGATCTTATTAAGCAATCAAATTTGCAAATAGCAGAATGGAAGGGAAAAACAGTAACTACAACAGATGCTATAAATAATATTAATAAAAT
>NZ_JAWRWY010000739.1:0-266 GCF_046535315.1 Paraburkholderia sp. SIMBA_027 | reverse complement strand
CCACCTTGGGGTTGGTGGGGCAACGAACCATTTCCCCAACGTTCGTTTTCACAACGTACTTTGACTACGCCATGAGCGAGGCAGAGGTCCAGGACATGATCCAACAGATTGTCCGCATTCATCCATGGGAAGTTCCGGTTATCGAAATTTCCGGACCCATCAGCGTCTCCACCGGCGTTGAGGCACCGGCTGTCGACATGCCGGCTGTCGAAAGCCGGGTGGCCTGATGCAGGGCACGTCTCCCCGGTTGTGGGCTGACTTGGCGG
>NZ_JAWRWY010000738.1:0-266 GCF_046535315.1 Paraburkholderia sp. SIMBA_027 | reverse complement strand
CACGAGGTCCGCGCGCAATACGATGCCGTCGCTGAGCGACACGGTTGCGTGATCGGCACCGTCTTCCACGGATACGACCGTGCCGCCGGCATGGTAGTGGACGTCGGGAAGTGCTGCGCGCAGTACGTGATACATCTTGCCCCACGCGGTCAGGGTCTGCGGCAGTTCGCGCTCGGACAACACTGCGCCGCTCTGCGCGAATGTCACGCGCGACTGCACTTTGACGCCGATCGAGTCATCGATTGCGATCCCGGCCGCAGTCATGG
>NZ_JAWRWY010000737.1:0-266 GCF_046535315.1 Paraburkholderia sp. SIMBA_027 | reverse complement strand
CAGGCATCGACGCGACGCCGGACGGGCTCGCGGCGATGAAGAGCGGCGAGCTGAAGGTGTCCGTGTACCAGAACGCGGCCGGGCAGGGCGCGCAGGCCGTCGCGACCGCGCTGAAGCTGGCGAAGAAGCAGCCGGTCGACCGCTACGTGAACGTGCCGTTCGAGCTCGTCACGCCGGAGAACATGAACCAGTACGCGAAGCACTGACGGGTTTTTCCGCTGAACTGCGCGGGCCCGGCGCGTCCGGGTTCGCGTGTGACTTTCGAG
>NZ_JAWRWY010000736.1:0-266 GCF_046535315.1 Paraburkholderia sp. SIMBA_027 | reverse complement strand
CTAATAATTCTTTGTGCTCACCTTGCTCTATAATCTTCCCGTTATCCATGACAATAATATTATCGGCATTTCTTACCGTGCTCAGTCTGTGAGCGATAATCAGGACTGTTTTATTTTCAAAGAATATCTTCAAATTATTATGAATAATTTTTTCATTTTTGGTGTCTAGAGCTGAGGTTGCTTCATCTAGAATTAAAAAGTCCGGATTTTTGAAGACAGCTCTTGCTATGATAAGCCTTTGTTCTTGCCCCCCTGACAGATTAATA
>NZ_JAWRWY010000735.1:0-266 GCF_046535315.1 Paraburkholderia sp. SIMBA_027 | reverse complement strand
AAGATGAAAGTTTCTATTCCCTTTATACGAGGGGGGACAGAGGAGATTTATTATTTAAAAATTCAGCAGCGATTTTAAATGAATCTTATACTGCGTCCGAACCCAAATGGTTTAAGCTCGGAATTCAAACCAATGATTGGTATGAACATCTAGTAAATGGTCAAGAAGGGAAAGATTATTTTCGAGTAACAGCCCCTCTTAGAAATAATAACTTTGTTGAACGCTCAAAATATACACTTAATGGCAATTTCCATTTTTATGGATCG
>NZ_JAWRWY010000734.1:0-266 GCF_046535315.1 Paraburkholderia sp. SIMBA_027 | reverse complement strand
ACAGGCTCTGGCGAAGATCGCAGAAATCAAAGCTAAGTTCGGACTGAAAGGAGCAAGTGTATGACGGGCAAAGAGGCAATTATTCATTACCTGGGGACGCATAATAGCTTCTGTGCGCCGGACGTTGCCGCGCTAACAGGCGCAACAGTAACCAGCATAAATCAGGCCGCGGCTAAAATGGCACGGGCAGGTCTTCTGGTTATCGAAGGTAAGGTCTGGCGAACGGTGTATTACCGGTTTGCTACCAGGGAAGAACGGGAAGGAAA
>NZ_JAWRWY010000733.1:0-266 GCF_046535315.1 Paraburkholderia sp. SIMBA_027 | reverse complement strand
GGAAAATTGCCAGCGTTCGCTCGATCGTCGGTGTCTTCGCAAGGCTCGAAAGCCCGGTCGATTTCGAAGCGCTGGACGATCAGCCCGTCGATCTCGTCTTCCTGCTGCTCGCTCCCGAAGGCGCGGGCGCCGACCATCTGAAGGCGCTGTCGCGCATCGCCCGTGTGCTGCGTGACCAGGATCTGGTTGCCAAGCTTCGCGCGACGGACTCTGCCTCGGCGATCTATGCCTTCCTCAACGAAGAGCAGGCCTCGAACGCCGCCTGA
>NZ_JAWRWY010000732.1:0-266 GCF_046535315.1 Paraburkholderia sp. SIMBA_027 | reverse complement strand
AGGGGATCAGCGCTCATCAGATTGGTTGGATGCGCGCATTCCATGCTCGATCGGAGACTTACCGCGCGGCGCAAGCGTGCATCACCGAGTCCCACACCCAGCATCCGCATTCCCGCCTTTGGGGTAATGGCACAACGTCATCGTCCGATGGCCAATTCTTCCGTGCGAGCGATCGTGCTGCAAAGCGCGGTGACATCAACTTGCATTACGGCAGCGTGCCAGGATCGAAATTCTATAGCCATCTGTCAGATCAGTACGGCTACTTC
>NZ_JAWRWY010000731.1:0-266 GCF_046535315.1 Paraburkholderia sp. SIMBA_027 | reverse complement strand
CAAGCCCATCGCGGGCATCATGCTGATCATCGCTGGCGGCGGCGCCTTCCAGCAGGTGCTGACCAGCGCCAAGGTCGGCGACGCCATCGTCCACCTGACCCACCAGTTCGCGTTTCCGCCGCTGGTGCTGGGCTGGCTGATCGCCATGCTGCTGTCGGTGTCCACCGGCTCGGCCACGGTCGGCATCGTCGGCGCGGCCGGCCTGCTGGCGCCGCTGGCCGGCGCTGACCCCTCGCTGAACCTGCCGTTGCTGGCGCTGTCGATCG
>NZ_JAWRWY010000730.1:0-266 GCF_046535315.1 Paraburkholderia sp. SIMBA_027 | reverse complement strand
CGAGGTCGTCGCGCAACGGGTCGAGGCCATCGTTGGCCGTGGCTTCCTTGGGCTGCGGAGGGAAGGCATTGGCGTAGGCACCGATCTGGATCGCTACGCCCAGTCGCTCGAAGGTCTGGCGCGCAGCATCAATCGCCGCGCCGATCACTTCCGGCTGGCTGCAGTTGAACAACAGCACCTGCACGCCCAACTGCGCAGCCGCCTCGGCCGCGTCCGCCACCGGCTCGCCGGAGCGCAGCCGTGGTACTTCGTCGGTGTCTTCGTCC
>NZ_JAWRWY010000729.1:0-266 GCF_046535315.1 Paraburkholderia sp. SIMBA_027 | reverse complement strand
GGCGTGCCGGGTTTGGCTTCGTACTTTCCCCCGGCGAAGGGATACCCTCCCCCGTAGTTTGGTGCCCACATCATGGCCGAACCGGGGGCCAAGGTGTGCACAGCCTTCGCCAAAGTCTGAAAGGCGGCCACGTACTTCTGAGGCTGCTGCGACCACGCATACCAGGAACCGTTCATTTCGTGCGCGAAACGCACGATCACGGGGACGCCGTCGTCATTGAACATGGCGAGGTCTTTCGCAAAGGCCGTGGCCGTCTGGTCTGTCAC
>NZ_JAWRWY010000728.1:0-266 GCF_046535315.1 Paraburkholderia sp. SIMBA_027 | reverse complement strand
CAGGTCGCCGGTGCGATAACGGACAAGCGGCTTGGAGAGGTTATCGAGCGACGTCACGACTAACTCGCCCGTGATCGCGAGCTTTCCTGACGGCCGCAACGATGCATTCTGGGCGTCAAGCAATTCGAAGATGTAGCTGTGTTCCTGCAGCTTCATCGTGCCAGGGGAGATCGCCACGGCCGTCGTTCCCGTTTCCGAGGAACCGTATGACGCATCGAAAACGCTCGCGCCAGTCAGATGGCCGATCCGCGCTTTCAGCGCGACAC
>NZ_JAWRWY010000727.1:0-266 GCF_046535315.1 Paraburkholderia sp. SIMBA_027 | reverse complement strand
ATAAGCGGCGGCGCTGATACCCAGCATGACCGCCATGTACGTCAATATCTGCCCGCCCGTCATTGCGCCAACCATTCCTGTTTCGGCTGGAACGGCGATCAGCATGCTTTGCTATTCATGAACCGCGCCGTCCGCTCAAACTACGTGTTTGTCATCCACATCATCATACAAATCGATGACCGCTCCGACGGTGTATCCGCCGTCGGCTTTCGACGGTACGACCGCCGCCTGCAATCTCAGGCAAAGAAGATCGTCGAAGACGATAT
>NZ_JAWRWY010000726.1:0-266 GCF_046535315.1 Paraburkholderia sp. SIMBA_027 | reverse complement strand
ACCGAGGGATCCGTATCTGCGCACGCGCGTCGCATCGAACGCGGACGGCGTGGTTCTACAGGCCGAGCGTATCGTCGACGTCCTGCAAGCCCTGATCGCCCCCCCACGGAGACCGTGTGGTCGTCGAGGGTAACAACCAGAAGCAGGCTGATTTCCTGTCACGCTCCCTCGCCAGGATCGATCCGGAAATCGTCCACGACCTGCATCTCATCATCCCGAGGGTGAGCCGCGCCGAGCATCTGGATCTCTCCGAGCGCGGCATCGCC
>NZ_JAWRWY010000725.1:0-266 GCF_046535315.1 Paraburkholderia sp. SIMBA_027 | reverse complement strand
CCGCCTGAACCTCGCCTTCAAGATTTCAGGCTACACGCCCGCCTTCATGAAGTCGCTGCAGGAAGCCGCCAAGGCCTCCGAAGCCAACCCGAACAAGGAAGAAGCCCAGCAGGCTCTCGGCCTTGCCATGCTTGGCCTGCTGCAGCAGCTGTCCTTCAACAGCGCCGAAATCCGCTTCGACGACGCCTCGATCACCAAGCGTGCGCTCGACTATGCCGGTTCCAAGCAGAACATGACCGGCAAGCAGATGGGCGACGCGCTGAAGG
>NZ_JAWRWY010000724.1:0-266 GCF_046535315.1 Paraburkholderia sp. SIMBA_027 | reverse complement strand
CGAGCAGTTTGGGGTTTTCGGTGGTCCAGTGACCGTTGTGCCAGAACAAGGCGTCCATGGTGGTTTCCTTCGGTGTCAGATTGGCGCATCTCGGCGCCGAAACGTCAGGATACATGAGGCGCGGACCGCCTCACTCCTTGTCGAGCGCCGCCTGCACCCGTTCGGCCGCATCGGCCGGCATCCACTGCCGCCAGACCGGGCCATACTGCTTGAGGAAATGGCGCGCCGCCTCTTCGGGCTCCTTGCCTTCGTTCTCCAGCCAGCCC
>NZ_JAWRWY010000723.1:0-266 GCF_046535315.1 Paraburkholderia sp. SIMBA_027 | reverse complement strand
ATCGCCTTCGGAACGGCAAACGGGCCGATGCGCTTCGGGCTGTTGTTCTTGATGGTGATGTCGGCCGCTTCGATGAGCGTGCGGGTGGACGGGCCGCCCGAACCCATGATGATGCCGGTGCGCTCGTTGCCACCGATATCGGCGTCTTCGAGGCCGGAATCGGCGATCGCCTGCTTCATGGCGACGTGGTTCCACATGCCGCCCTGCGACAGGAAGCGCGCCGCGCGGCGATCGACGAGTTCAGTCACGTCGATCTTGGGCGAACC
>NZ_JAWRWY010000722.1:0-266 GCF_046535315.1 Paraburkholderia sp. SIMBA_027 | reverse complement strand
AAGCGGGCTTTGTATTGACATGCGCCCGGCAAAGGGAAAGTAAGACGGATAATTTTCACGAGTGGCCATTTGCAATGATTGAAACGACTGCCGCCCTCGCCGAAGCCTGCACGGAACTGGCGAAATCGGAATTCATCACCATCGACACCGAATTTCTGCGGGAAACGACCTTCTGGCCGGAACTCTGCCTCGTGCAGATGGCGAGCCCGACGCTCGAGGTGCTGGTCGATCCGCTCGCCAAGGGTCTCGACCTGACCCCGCTTTTC
>NZ_JAWRWY010000721.1:0-266 GCF_046535315.1 Paraburkholderia sp. SIMBA_027 | reverse complement strand
ACGCCAACGGCCGCTTCGATCTCGACACCGCGATCTGCTATGCGAAGGCGCTTTCGCAATACGACCTGTTCTGGTACGAGGAACCGGGCGATCCGCTCGACTTCGAGCTGCAGGCGACGCTGCGCAATTACTACGACAAGCCGATGGCGACGGGCGAGGACCTGTTCTCGATGCAGGATGCCCGCAACCTGATCCGCTACGGCGGCATGCGCGCCGACCGCGACTGGCTGCAGTTCGACTGTGCGCTGAGCTACGGCCTCGTCGAG
>NZ_JAWRWY010000720.1:0-266 GCF_046535315.1 Paraburkholderia sp. SIMBA_027 | reverse complement strand
CGACAAAGCGACCAACTTCGACTCGATCCTCACGCGTGTCAAGGGCACCCAGGCGGAAGGGATTTTCTACGGCGGTTACTACGCCCAGGCTGGCGCGCTGCGCAAGCAGATGAAGCGCCTCGCGATGAATGGCTACCTGCTGGGCGGCGACGCCATGTGCAATGCCGAACTGGCTAAACTTGGCGGCGACGCGGTCGACACGCGCGTGTATTGCCCGCAAGGCGGCCCCGTTCTCGATCAAACACCGGAGGGGCGCCAGTTCAAGG
>NZ_JAWRWY010000719.1:0-266 GCF_046535315.1 Paraburkholderia sp. SIMBA_027 | reverse complement strand
CTTGAGGATGAGCGGGCGCATGGCCGCCGGCCCCTGGCTGAAGAAGGCGGTCTGGCGGTCGACAATGGCCTGGGCCACTCGCAGGATGGTGTCGAAGCGCTGCTCCACGTTGCGGATCATCCATTTCGCCTGTTGCAGCTGAGACTGCAAGCCGGCGTGGGCCGACTCCTTCTGGTTGGCCAGCATTTGGGCGTACAGGCCATTGATCTGCAGTCGCGGCACGGCGGCGCTGTTGAGCGTCACCTGCCAGCCGCGGCGCGTCTTGC
>NZ_JAWRWY010000718.1:0-267 GCF_046535315.1 Paraburkholderia sp. SIMBA_027 | reverse complement strand
GAAACGCCGCGGCTCGTCAGGTCGTGGATGACCTTGAAGAGAACTTCGACCTCGGTGGCGCTCAGCGCCGAGGTCGGTTCGTCCATGATCAGAATGCGCGAATTGACCGAGAGCGCGCGGGCGATCTCGACGATCTGCTGCTGGGAAATCGACAGATCTCCGGCACGGCTGGCGGGATCGATATCGCCGATTTCCCTGAGGATGGTTGCCGCCCGTTTGCCGAGTTCGCGATAATTCATGAACCAGGAGCGGCTTTGGCCTGTCTCC
>NZ_JAWRWY010000717.1:0-267 GCF_046535315.1 Paraburkholderia sp. SIMBA_027 | reverse complement strand
CGTTGACGGATTTCGCGCTCGACCCCCGGCTCGAAAAAGACAGCATCAGCGTCATGCAGACCGGCCTTTGCGATCTCAGATTATCGAAGGACGCACGCTGGCCCTGGCTGATCCTGATTCCGCGCCGCGCCGGGATCACCGAGATTTTCGAATTGACGCCGCTCGATCAGGTGATGCTGACATTCGAGACCGAGGTGGTGGCCAGCGCGCTCAAGAAGCTGACCGGGGCGACAAAAATCAATGTCGGGGCTCTTGGCAATATCGTCC
>NZ_JAWRWY010000716.1:0-267 GCF_046535315.1 Paraburkholderia sp. SIMBA_027 | reverse complement strand
AAAGGACGACGTCCATGAACATGCAGACGACGAGCCGCCTGACTGCTGCGGAAGCAGCGCTGATCGAGGCTTTCAACAACCAGTTCGGCGAACTGCCGGGCGACGGCGCGGTCACCGCGACGCGCGACCGCCTGCTTGACGATCTGAAGAAGTCCGGCCTGCCGACGCGCCGCGTCGAGGCCTGGCACTATACCGACCTGAAGAACCTGCTGCGCGCGATTCCGGCTGTGGCCGGCGATGCCGCTTCGAAGAGCGTGAAGCCGCTCG
>NZ_JAWRWY010000715.1:0-267 GCF_046535315.1 Paraburkholderia sp. SIMBA_027 | reverse complement strand
AATACTTCAGATAATACCCTTCAACTCTTTTATAAATATTTTTAAATGTTATATTCTTACCTTTGAGAAGTTTCTCTTCTAATAAAATATTTAAGTCATAGAATGAATATGAACGATCCTCATAAACTAAAATTGGCTCATTAACCGGATGAAAATACCAATTGGTTTCAAACCTCCAAGCAGCTTCAGGACAAAGCCTATGCAGATCTTCACCAATAAAGTATAATACAGGTACTATAAGTTTCTTCCTATCCTCTTCGTATAAAG
>NZ_JAWRWY010000714.1:0-267 GCF_046535315.1 Paraburkholderia sp. SIMBA_027 | reverse complement strand
CCAGCACCGATTTCAGCTTGCCCCCCGGACACGGCGTAGCGGCTTCATCGGGGACCCAATCGAGCTGTCGCTGGCCGTGCTCCCTGAAATCAGCCCGGATTTCGGAGACTGCAATTTGGAACAGGTCCATCATACCCGGTGCCACGTCTCTATTGTCCAGCCCTTCGAGATAGGTGTAGCGTCCGACGGGCTTCTTGGCCATACCGCCGCGCACTCCGGCTTCTTCCCAGGCTTCGATCGCCGCGGCCTCGTGGGGTTTGCGTTCCG
>NZ_JAWRWY010000713.1:0-267 GCF_046535315.1 Paraburkholderia sp. SIMBA_027 | reverse complement strand
CTGATGAAGCAGGGATGGCATGAATATGGGCAATCCGAAGGCTATGATTATGAAGTTCCTCCGGAATTCTATCTCCAAGATGAATAATATCCGGAAATCCCAGATTTTGAGGTTGATCTATAAGCTTAATAAAGAAACGCCGATAGGGCATATCTTCGTTATATTTTTCGTAATAAACATAATGTTTTCCCTGCAATAAGGTTGGAATCTTATCCAGTTCGGCTTCATCCTTTACACCAATCATAATGTCTATAATGGGTTTTGCAG
>NZ_JAWRWY010000712.1:0-267 GCF_046535315.1 Paraburkholderia sp. SIMBA_027 | reverse complement strand
AGGAAAAGCAATGTCAGAATTTTTGCCTTTTTCGCGACCAGCAATGGGCGTGGAGGAACTCGCTGCAGTTAAAGAGGTTCTCGAATCCGGTTGGATCACAACCGGTCCGCAGAATCAGGCGCTTGAGCAAGCTTTTTGCCAGTTGACGGGAAATCAGCATGCCATCGCGGTCAGTTCAGCCACCGCCGGAATGCATATCACGCTAATGGCGTTGAAAATTGGCAAGGGCGATGAAGTGATTACGCCTTCCCTGACCTGGGTTTCAAC
>NZ_JAWRWY010000711.1:0-267 GCF_046535315.1 Paraburkholderia sp. SIMBA_027 | reverse complement strand
CGCACTTAGATTCTTTGCATTTTACTCTAATCTTAAATCTTATAATTCTCCAATGGAAAGGTTTTTAGATATGGCTATGCAAAGTATTGAGAGTTATACTAAATCTGAATTAATTCAAATTAGGGATAATTTTGATTTGGCATTGCGCACATGCATGCAACTTTTTGGCGAAGATGCCTTTTTTATTATCAATAACAATGGTAAAAGACTTACCAATACTCCAAATATTGCATTATTTGAAGCGTGGACAGTTAATTTAGCATTAAG
>NZ_JAWRWY010000710.1:0-267 GCF_046535315.1 Paraburkholderia sp. SIMBA_027 | reverse complement strand
ACAGGGCCGAGGGTTCGCAGTGCCTGGAACCGTGGTGCCGATCGTTCCGGCCGCCGCGATCTTTGACCTCGGGCGTGGCGGTGACGTGAACGCGCGACCCGGCGCCGACATGGGTTACCAGGCGACCGCTGCTGCGTTCGCATCAGGCGACAATGCCGCCGTCGAACGTGGAAACGTCGGTGCCGGCACGGGTGCGGTCATAGCCCGTGGGCAGTACAAGGGTGGGGTGGGCACCTCGTCGCTCACGCTGGAGAAGATCTCCGCCGA
>NZ_JAWRWY010000709.1:0-267 GCF_046535315.1 Paraburkholderia sp. SIMBA_027 | reverse complement strand
GCAAGAATATTCGTCGATTCTACAATGGATACACCTGCTCGAATCAAGGTAGCAAACTGACGACAATAGATAACAAAATCTTGGTTTTTGACCTTTCCACCAAAGGTTAAATCTTTATGCAAAATACTATTTGATTCGTTAACTTCCCGTGGATTGATCCCTTGCTCCCGTAATTTTACAATTGCCGTTCTTTTATCATTCGCATTAATTATTCCTTTAGTGGGTGCACCACTTTTTGTACGTCCTACATATTTGTAAACTGTCAAC
>NZ_JAWRWY010000708.1:0-267 GCF_046535315.1 Paraburkholderia sp. SIMBA_027 | reverse complement strand
ATTCGTTTACGCAACGCCGCCCGCGAAGGAGATGCTAATCCGCTCACGGGCAAACGTATTTACAGCGCAGGGTTGCCGGAGTGTCTTGAAAAAGGCCGGAAAATCTTTGAATGGGAAAAACGCCGTGCAGAATGCCAGAACCAGCAAGGCAATTTGCGCCGCGGCGTTGGCGTCGCCTGTTTTAGCTACACCTCTAACACCTGGCCTGTCGGCGTAGAAATAGCAGGCGCGCGCCTTCTGATGAATCAGGATGGAACCATCAACGTG
>NZ_JAWRWY010000707.1:0-267 GCF_046535315.1 Paraburkholderia sp. SIMBA_027 | reverse complement strand
ATGGAATCCCATGCATCGGCAGCCGGATCAAGCGCGGTCTGCAGCGGCTCGAATTTCTTGCGGGTCACGGCCCGCGCCAATTGGAACTGCACGGATTTGGCCGTCTCGGAAATCTGCCGGGCATCAGCCTCGGCGCTGCCGAATTGCCCCGGCGCAAGCCAGGCGAGATGATCCGCCGCCAGCTCGAAATTGGCGCCGAACTGGCGAAGCGTGTTGAAGGCATATTTGTGGAAGAAGCCGAAGGGCCGCTCGGCAATTTCCTCGACC
>NZ_JAWRWY010000706.1:0-267 GCF_046535315.1 Paraburkholderia sp. SIMBA_027 | reverse complement strand
ATGGTTGGTCATTCACACTTTTATTCAATGAGTTGATTCAACTTTATTTAGATAACGAAACAATTTCTCCTGAAGTAAAATTACAATATAAAGATTATGCTGAATGGCAGAATAAACTTATTCATAATGGAAAACTAAATAAAAGTAAAATGTTTTGGATGGAAAAGTTAGGGGGAACTATTCCTGTTTCTACAATTCCTACAGATTTTTCACGATCTGGATTCAAGACCTATGATGGTAATAGTATTTTATTTGATGTGAATAATA
>NZ_JAWRWY010000705.1:0-267 GCF_046535315.1 Paraburkholderia sp. SIMBA_027 | reverse complement strand
AGACTTTTTAGCCGAACGATCCATCTTCAAAAGCAGACTTCAGATTTAGAACTTCAAAATCTTAATATAGAAAAAGACTTTTTGAAAGCACAGCTTAATCCCCATTTTTTATTTAATACCCTAAATAATCTATATGGCTTGGTGGTGAAAAAAGACCCAAGTGCTCCGGATGCCATCATCAATATTTCGGATCTAATGGCCTATACGCTATATGAGTCGAATACCGAGAAAGTTTTGGTTCAGAAAGAACTGGATTTTATTCAAAAT
>NZ_JAWRWY010000704.1:0-267 GCF_046535315.1 Paraburkholderia sp. SIMBA_027 | reverse complement strand
CCAATTAAAGGGTATGGTGCTGTTGAAATGGGAGTGCATACATTTTATCACACGAACAAAGGTCAGACACAGGAAAAAGTCAGTGGAACCTACAAATTTGTTCAACTTTGGCAGTTCATAGACGAAACCTGGAAATTAGCTAAAGTAATCAGTTATAGTCATAATGAGATGCATAATGATTAAAAAGCTCATTTCTGCTCTGGTTTTGGTCTTACTGGTATCAGCTGTGCATGCTCAAATTAAAACCCTAAATGGAAAGACAATCTC
>NZ_JAWRWY010000703.1:0-267 GCF_046535315.1 Paraburkholderia sp. SIMBA_027 | reverse complement strand
CACACGGGCTCGTAGGCAACCACCAGCTCCGACGCCTGCTCGGCTGTGAGGCCATCCACGCCGGCACGCAACTGGGCCAAGGTGTGCTCTACGTGTGTACCCGCCTGGCGGACTTCCAGCCCCTCCCCAACACACAGGACCGGGACGACGTCGTGGCGGAATGCGGCTTTGACCTTGGCGTTCAGGACCTCGTCGGTCTCATTGTGGATGGTGCGGCGCTCACTGTGGCCCACGAGGACGTAAGAGCAACCTAGCTTGCCAAGGAAC
>NZ_JAWRWY010000702.1:0-267 GCF_046535315.1 Paraburkholderia sp. SIMBA_027 | reverse complement strand
ATATGCGGGGTCAGGATGGCGTTGTCCAGTTGCCGCAGCGGGCTGTCCGGCGGCAGCGGCTCCACCTCGAACGCGTCCAGCGCAGCGCCGGCGATGAGGCCGTCGCGCAGGGCCTCGTGGACGGCGGCCTCGTCGACACAGGCGCCGCGCGCGGTGTTCAGAAGGAAGGCGCCGGGCTTCATGCGCCGCAATTCGGCCGGCCCGATCAGGTGGCGGCTGCCCGGGGTGAGCGTGGTGTGCAGGCTGACGATGTCGCTGGCCTGGAGC
>NZ_JAWRWY010000701.1:0-267 GCF_046535315.1 Paraburkholderia sp. SIMBA_027 | reverse complement strand
ATACCATCCTTGTTGACATCAAAAGTTTTTATGAAATAATCTTCGTTATTGATGTAGGTTGCCAGAGCACTTCTTCTGGTTTCACTTGAGGTTGTTTTGGAGGAAGTCTGTGGGGTTTTCTTTTGAGAATGACAATAGATTGAGATGGTTAGAATTAATGGTACTAAAAGGGTTTTCATCAGTGAGTTAAATAAGATTAATTAGCTATCATCTTATGGGAAGATTATCTGCTATTCTTATTGTTTAATAGATAGGTTACTTTTTGAT
>NZ_JAWRWY010000700.1:0-267 GCF_046535315.1 Paraburkholderia sp. SIMBA_027 | reverse complement strand
ATCCTTATCATCCCTTGGGTCATCAGCGCAGTCGCCGCGTCCTATATCTGGAAGTGGATCTACCATTCGGACTTTGGTGTGATCGGCGCGGTTTTGGTCGGCCTTGGCCTTGCGGACCGGCCACCGAATTTCATCGACAGTGTCGATACGGTCCTGCCCTCGCTTATCGTCGTCAACATCTGGAGAGAGTTCCCGTTCGCCATGATCATGATGATGGCTGGCCTTCAGACCGTTCCCGATCAATTGCTGCGTGCGGCGAAAGTTGAC
>NZ_JAWRWY010000699.1:0-267 GCF_046535315.1 Paraburkholderia sp. SIMBA_027 | reverse complement strand
CTGTGGCTCGTCGCGGACGTCCGCACCAGGACCTTCGCCTGCTGCGCACCGGCGATGATGTCCTTGACCGGCGCGTCCGCGATGATTTTGCCACGACCGATGACAATCAGGTGATCCGCGGTTTGCGACATTTCACTCATCAGGTGCGACGACAGGAAAACGGTCTTACCTTGGCTGGCGAGGTAGCGGACCAAGTTGCGGACCCAGAGGACGCCTTCGGGATCCAGCCCGTTGACAGGCTCATCCAGGATCAACGTCTGGGGGTCG
>NZ_JAWRWY010000698.1:0-267 GCF_046535315.1 Paraburkholderia sp. SIMBA_027 | reverse complement strand
GCACCGGGTTAGCCGGTCTTCCTCCTTCGCAGAATACTCCAAACTCCGGCTACAGTTTTCAAACGATCAACATAGATGAGACCGGACGTAGCGACATCTATTTCACCAAGATCGATGACAACACGTGGGAGGTCACTGCTTACGTAAATTATACCGGCACGTCGTCCGGCTTCCCTTATGATCTGGACAGTGGCGATATCGTCATGGCGACCACCACGCTGACTTTCGATCCGTCCACGGGGGCTATAATTGGCGGCAATCCAAAGC
>NZ_JAWRWY010000697.1:0-268 GCF_046535315.1 Paraburkholderia sp. SIMBA_027 | reverse complement strand
AATCGAATCAGGAGTCAGGAGTAGCTGAACATGTTGATGGTGTACAATCAATGAACTTTGAAGTTACAGATATGAGCTCTCTTGTCGAAGGTGAAAACATACTCTCAGTTGAGATCCATGAAGATAAGCCGGATAGTACGGATGCCTTTTTCTTCTTGGAGTCTATGCATCTACAGCGAAAAAAATTAAACGAACCCGATATAGATGTTAGTAGTGTAATATTATCTCCAGGAAAAGGGGAAGGAAACGTAAAGGTTAATTGGTTAAC
>NZ_JAWRWY010000696.1:0-268 GCF_046535315.1 Paraburkholderia sp. SIMBA_027 | reverse complement strand
CAAGCATAGGCATCCTATGATTCCGGCAACAGGCCGCGCGTCAATGCACGACGCGCCAGGCCCCGGATCATGGAGACTGCCTTGGAAAAATCGAACCGATACCGCGATGTCGAGATCCGCGCTCCGCGCGGCAACCAGCTGACGGCCAAGAGCTGGCTGACCGAGGCGCCGCTGCGCATGCTGATGAACAATCTCGACCCGGAGGTGGCCGAGAACCCGAAGGAATTGGTGGTGTATGGCGGCATTGGCCGCGCCGCGCGTGACTGGG
>NZ_JAWRWY010000695.1:0-268 GCF_046535315.1 Paraburkholderia sp. SIMBA_027 | reverse complement strand
CTGGTCGTCGCACCCCGCCAGGCAAACTACCACTTTCAGTACGCCAACGGCTCCCTGACAAATACAGGAAATGCGACGCTGCGGATCCTCGCCTACGGCCCCTGCCTGAAAGCCGCCAATGGTAAAGAGTGTAAAGAGAATTACTACCTGATGCCGGGCAAGTCGCGTCGTTTTACCCGCGTGGACACGGCGGATAACAAAGGACGGGTTGCACTTTGGCAGGGTGATAAGTTCATTCCCGTGAAATAGATAGCTGTGCAGATGGATA
>NZ_JAWRWY010000694.1:0-268 GCF_046535315.1 Paraburkholderia sp. SIMBA_027 | reverse complement strand
TAGATTTCAGTCGATCGAAGAAGTCGAGCACAACTTCCGCCATCGGGATCTCGTACGTCAGTGCCACCTGATTACCGTGGTAAACCATATTGGTCTGCACGCCGCGTTTTTCTACGCACAGCGTAATAACGTTGCCGAGATATGCCTGCGGCAGCAGCATGTGACATTCTGCAATCGGCTCGCGCAGTTCGTAAATGTTATTTACCGCAGGCAGCTTGGATGGGCTGTCGACGTAGATAACTTCTCTTGACGTGGTTTCAACTTCATA
>NZ_JAWRWY010000693.1:0-268 GCF_046535315.1 Paraburkholderia sp. SIMBA_027 | reverse complement strand
CAAGGAAGTTCCGAAGCGATTGGTGGTCCTCGGCGGTGGGGTCGCCGGCGTCGAACTGGGCCAGGCCTTCTCTCGACTCGGATCCGAGGTGGCCGTGGTGGCCCGGGGTCGGCTACTGAGCAGCTACCCGGAGGAGGCCGCCAGCCTGGTGTTGGCCGGGCTTCGGGCCGACGGCATCGACGTCCGCCTTCACACGGACGTCGCGAAAGTCGAGAAGAACGACGACGGTTCCATCACTGTGACCCTCGACGGCAAGAACCTCACAGCG
>NZ_JAWRWY010000692.1:0-268 GCF_046535315.1 Paraburkholderia sp. SIMBA_027 | reverse complement strand
CAACATCCTTTGTAGTCGCAATCTCAATAATCGTTTCCATATGCGGCTCCCTTCTTGTCGCAAGAATCGCAATTAAAACGACGGTTTTTGCGACAGGCACGTGCGGAGAATGATATCTCCAGCAAGATACCCTCCCAAAACGCCCATCCCACAAGGGGATTCAGCACCAGTATCTATTTGAATTCCACATTTCGGCTTTTGGTATTCGCAAGGTGCGCGTTCGTCGGTCGCTGACCAGTCCGCAAAGGCATTCCTGATGCTGAGCGCC
>NZ_JAWRWY010000691.1:0-268 GCF_046535315.1 Paraburkholderia sp. SIMBA_027 | reverse complement strand
CCGCGCTGTTCGAAGGCCATCCGCATTTCACGCTGTTCCCCGGCGACACGATCGAGGTGATGCCGGTGCTCGCGGTGCCCGGTATGTAAACGATGAACGCATGAACCATGCGCCGCAGCCTGCATGGAGACCAATTCCCGACAATCTGGATGGAGACACTGCAATGAAGCTTTACGGATTTGCCGGCACCCGCACGCAACGCGCGCTGTGGGGGCTGAAGGAACTGGACGCGGATTTCGAATTCGTGTCGGTCAACCTGCTCGCGGGC
>NZ_JAWRWY010000690.1:0-268 GCF_046535315.1 Paraburkholderia sp. SIMBA_027 | reverse complement strand
AAGGCGTTCAAGAGATCGACTATAAAGATATCGCTACGCTGAAAAACTACATCACCGAAAGCGGTAAGATTGTCCCAAGCCGTATCACCGGTACCCGTGCAAAATACCAGCGTCAGCTGGCTCGCGCTATCAAACGCGCTCGCTACCTGTCCCTGCTGCCGTACACTGATCGCCATCAGTAATCGGTCACGGTCCATTAATACGACTTTGAGAGGATAAGGTAATGCAAGTTATTCTGCTTGATAAAGTAGCAAACCTGGGTAGCCTG
>NZ_JAWRWY010000689.1:0-268 GCF_046535315.1 Paraburkholderia sp. SIMBA_027 | reverse complement strand
CCACTTTTAATTCCTGTGTAGCAGAAGATGACCTTTCAACAACAGAACCCACAAGGTATACCGCCAGTGATATAAAATCCTATGCAGACCTTTTTAAGGTATTCTGGACAGTAATGGATCAGCGGTATAATTATTTTTATGAGCAGAAAAGAAATGATGGAATGGATTGGGACGCTGTTTACAGAGAATATTATCCTAAGTTTGAAGCATTACAGGCTTTTAACACAGGTAATGATAAGGATATCATAGAAAATCAAAAAATAGCAAG
>NZ_JAWRWY010000688.1:0-268 GCF_046535315.1 Paraburkholderia sp. SIMBA_027 | reverse complement strand
CGGTGACACAATCGAATCATGGAGTTGAAGAATCCGACCATCGGCAAGATCGTCGTCTTCGGTCTGCTCATTGCCGGCATCGCACTCATCGCCTTCACGTCGACGAATGCAGGAGTCGCATCGAAGCACAGCCCCGACGACTTCGGCGGCGACCCTTATTTGGCGCCGTCCATAATTCTCGGACTTCTCCTTGCCTTGAATGCGGTCGCAATCGCGGCGCTGGCCATCGCCGGCGAAGACGATCATCCCGACCGCGCCGAGGCGGAGC
>NZ_JAWRWY010000687.1:0-268 GCF_046535315.1 Paraburkholderia sp. SIMBA_027 | reverse complement strand
CCGGCATTACCGCCGGGATTGGCGGACTTGCCTATGCCGGCATCCCGGTGACCCATCGGGATATCAATCACGCGGTCACCTTCCTGACGGGGCATGATTCTTCGGGGATCGTTCCAGACGCGATCAACTGGGATGCGATCGGCCGCGGCTCGCCTGTGATCGTCATGTATATGGCGATGAAGCATATCGCGCAGATCAGCGCGTCCTTGCTGGCCGCGGGGCGCAAGGCAGACGAGCCGGTGGCCTTCGTCTGCAATGCCGCCACCAG
>NZ_JAWRWY010000686.1:0-268 GCF_046535315.1 Paraburkholderia sp. SIMBA_027 | reverse complement strand
CTTCAATCTGCTCGGGCCGCTGACCAACCCCGCGGGCGTCCGCCGCCAGCTGCTCGGCGTCTTCGCCGAGCAGTGGGTGCTGCCGCTGGCCGAAGTCATGCGCGATCTCGGCTCCGAAAGCGTCTGGGTCGTCCATGGTGATGGTCTCGATGAAATCACCACGACCGGCAAGACCAGCGTCGCAGCGCTTGAGAATGGCAAGATCCGCAGCTTCGAGCTGTCGCCTGCCGATTTCGGTGTCTCGCCCTGCACGCTCTCGGCCCTGAAG
>NZ_JAWRWY010000685.1:0-268 GCF_046535315.1 Paraburkholderia sp. SIMBA_027 | reverse complement strand
GTATCATTACATAGTCAAACAGCAATCAAGAAGAATACGTTAGATAAATCTTTTTTAGATTTCTACTAAATAAAAAAACGCCTCATATAGAGACGTTAATTCATTCATTTTATTTAGCATTTGATTTATTTAAGAACGCTTGTACTGCTTCATTATGCGCATCACTTTCCCATAGTTTCGCACAAAGTCGAATTTCTTCCATGACACGTTCATATATATTTCGTTCTTTCCATTTTCGTAATTCGATTTCTTTATAGGCTTGATGCAC
>NZ_JAWRWY010000684.1:0-268 GCF_046535315.1 Paraburkholderia sp. SIMBA_027 | reverse complement strand
CGACAAGTCGGAGCTGGAGCGCAACGGCAAGGCCTATCCGATCATGCCGGGCATGGTCGCCTCGGTCGAAATCATGACCGGCAACAAGACCGTGCTGAGCTATCTCCTGAAGCCGATCAACAAGGCGCGCTCGGAAGCGCTGACGGAGCGCTGAGAATGCTGATCAGCAAGGCTGCCGCAACCGATCTGACGAGTGCCGAGCCGCTCGACGATGCGCTGCCTGTCATCGGCGCCGATGAGATCGAGCCGAAGTTCCGCGCCGTTGCCG
>NZ_JAWRWY010000683.1:0-268 GCF_046535315.1 Paraburkholderia sp. SIMBA_027 | reverse complement strand
CAAGCGCTTGGCTTTGACGTGTGGCTTTAAACCGCCTGCGCCTCCGGCACCCGAGCCGGCCGGTTGATGCGCAGCACGATGACGGCGGCGACCAGGCACAAGCCGCCCGAAATCATCGACGCCACTGTGTAGGTGCCGAGGCTCGCACGCAGCATGCCCGCGCCGAGCGCCGCGAACGCTGCGCCCAGCTGGTGACCGGCGACCACCCAGCCGAACACGACAGGAGCCGATTCCTTGCCGTAGACGTCCGTGGCGAGCCGGACGGTGG
>NZ_JAWRWY010000682.1:0-268 GCF_046535315.1 Paraburkholderia sp. SIMBA_027 | reverse complement strand
CTGGAAATCGTCCGAAAAGCCGTTCAGATAGATCGATGAAGGGCAGAGATTGCGGTGACGATAAACACCGAAAGCCTTTTCCTTCAGTTCGTATTTCGGCACACCGTGGAAATGGTAGATGGCGGCCATCGCGCCCCAGCAGACGTTCAGTGTCGAATGGACGTTGGTTTGCGTCCAGTCGAAAATCTTTTGCATCTCGTCCCAGTAGGTGACGTCTTCATAGTCCAGCATTTCGATCGGCGCGCCGGTGATGATGAAGCCGTCGAAC
>NZ_JAWRWY010000681.1:0-268 GCF_046535315.1 Paraburkholderia sp. SIMBA_027 | reverse complement strand
GATCGGCGCAATACCAGCACGATCGCGATAGCCACGCAGATGTAAACCATCACCACTCAGATCAAGAGCGATACTGGCGGTTTCTTTATGCAGCCAGACGTTAACGCGGATATCCGGCGCATCGCGATCAACATTTGGACGCGGCAGATTTTTCCGCGTGAAAGCATCGACGATCGCGTCTTTCACTTTCATCGCGCCGTACTGACTGTTGCGGATGGTGTCATTCAAACCACTGAAGTGGACAGCGAAGGTCGCGCCAGGATTAAAC
>NZ_JAWRWY010000680.1:0-268 GCF_046535315.1 Paraburkholderia sp. SIMBA_027 | reverse complement strand
CCCAAGTCAGATATTTTCTACTACGACTCAGGTTAATGACAGTGATTTTTTAGGAACCGGAACTACGCAGATGCTTTTTAAATTAAGCTTATCACAATATTCACCTTATCTTACCAATACAAAGGTTGAGGTTTTTAATTCTTATTTCTATTATAATCCTGAAAACAATCATACGTTAATCCTTTATAATAAAATACAGAGACATTCTACTGTAAAGGTAGCCGACTTTGACGGAGATGGGATTTCTGAAATTTTTGAATACCGTCAG
>NZ_JAWRWY010000679.1:0-268 GCF_046535315.1 Paraburkholderia sp. SIMBA_027 | reverse complement strand
CGGTCGCGGCCACCTTCGCCCTGGCCACGGCGCTGCTCGCGCCGCGCATTTCACGCCTGGTGGATCGCCACGGGCAGGGCAGGGTGCTGCCGCTGGCGGCGGGCGCCAGCGTGGCGGGGCTGATCGGCCTGGCCGCCTGCGTGCGCCTGCAGGCGCCCGACTGGACCCTGTTCGTGTTCGCTGCGCTGGCGGGCAGCCTGCCCAGCATGCCGGCCATGGCGCGGGCCCGCTGGACCGAGATCTATCGCGACCGGCCGCAACTGCGCAC
>NZ_JAWRWY010000678.1:0-268 GCF_046535315.1 Paraburkholderia sp. SIMBA_027 | reverse complement strand
CGAGACGTACGAAACGCTGCGGCAATGGCTGACGATCGGCCGCTTCGTGCCGGGCGAGCGCATCAAGATCCGTCACGTCGCGGCGGAACTCGGCGTGGGCGAGATGCCGGTGCGCTCCGCTTTGCAACGCCTCGCGGCCGAATCGGCGCTGGTGAACGTACCCAATTGCGGCGTGACGGTGCCGCGTCTGTCCAGGGCGCAATTCGACGACGTGTTGCGCGTGCGGCTGATTCTCGAAGGCCAGGCCGCCGAACTGGGCGTCCCGCAC
>NZ_JAWRWY010000677.1:0-268 GCF_046535315.1 Paraburkholderia sp. SIMBA_027 | reverse complement strand
AATCCGCTGCTCGGATTGCCGATCGTTCTCACCTGGATGGTGGTCGGCGCCTTCAAGCGGCTCTGGGCGGTTCCGGCAGCGCTAGCGGCCTTCGGATTGGTCGTGGTCTTCGGCGTCGATGTTCCCGACGGGGCAGGGGCGGCTGTCGGGCGGGCGCTGCTGCCAACCGTCGAGTTTGTCGCCCCGGTCTTCAATCTGCCGGCCTTCATCTCGATCGCGCTGCCGCTGTTCATCGTCACCATGGCCTCGCAGAACATTCCCGGCATCG
>NZ_JAWRWY010000676.1:0-268 GCF_046535315.1 Paraburkholderia sp. SIMBA_027 | reverse complement strand
ACAGCCAATGGCGACTCTTCTTGGACACATCAGATTCTTTCCGGTTTTGAACTTTCCAGTATGTGAAAAGGTGGGGCTTTCATGGCTGCAGGTGGCGGTAGCAAGGCAATCGTGGCGGCACTGGCGGCTAACCTCGCCATCGCTGTGCTGAAGTTCCTCGCGTTCTTCCTCACGACGTCCTCGTCCATGCTGGCTGAGGCTATCCACTCCGTGGCCGATTCGGGCAACCAGGTTCTGCTGCTCGTTGGCGGCAAGCGGTCCAAGCGGG
>NZ_JAWRWY010000675.1:0-268 GCF_046535315.1 Paraburkholderia sp. SIMBA_027 | reverse complement strand
CCTTGACGCTGTGACTTTCACTACAACGCAATAGTCTGTGTGTAGGCTGCCGCTATGAGGCATGAACGCTTCATTCGGTTCGGGAAGATTGACCCTACCCTGCCGCATGGGATTATTGAGGAGCTCGCATGACCAAACAAAACGCCTTTACCCGGGAAGATCTGCTGCGCTGCAGTCGCGGTGAGCTGTTCGGCCCAGGTAACGCGCAACTGCCCGCCCCGAACATGCTGATGGTGGATCGCATCACCCATATCAGCGAAGAAGGCGG
>NZ_JAWRWY010000674.1:0-268 GCF_046535315.1 Paraburkholderia sp. SIMBA_027 | reverse complement strand
GAATCCTCGCGGCTGCACACGTACGGTTCCATCCCGGCACTTGCCACCTGATACTGCAAATCTTCGGTGATGATGTTAATCGCTGTCACGGGCTGGCCGCTCACCGTGCGGGCCAACTCCACCAGGTTCTGCAGGCGCTCCGAGGGCACCGGAACGGCGATCCGGAGCCCTGGCCCGGGAATAGGCAAACCCTTCCGGGACAGCACCGCGTCCCTGGCCAGCTCACCTACCCTCACCACTGGCGCACCGGCCGGGACGACCCAACACA
>NZ_JAWRWY010000673.1:0-269 GCF_046535315.1 Paraburkholderia sp. SIMBA_027 | reverse complement strand
GCTGGTTCCCGTTAATCGACATTATTTCGACGTCGTTTTTCAAGCTGTTTCCGCTACCTGGATTCCATCTCATGACATCTGCCGCCGCCCTGCCTCGCCTCAGCCGTCAAGCATTGCCCGTTCTGGAAACCCACCTGTTATCGACGCAGTGGCGCGAGCCGCGCATCGGCATCGTTCATCTGGGCATCGGCAATTTTCATCGCGCGCATCAGGTGCTTTATACGGAAGAAGCCATGCTGGCCGCGGGTGGCGATTGGGGCATTTGCGGC
>NZ_JAWRWY010000672.1:0-269 GCF_046535315.1 Paraburkholderia sp. SIMBA_027 | reverse complement strand
GAGCGCTGGGCCGGCGGTCGAAAATCGCCGTTCAACCGCTCGATATCGACTACCCCTTCCATCACACTCTGATCGAGGATGTGAAGGATGATTTTCTCTCAGGCCTGCCGAAAATCAGCCTGCGGCCCGGAGAGTTTGGTTTCCTGTCTACGGTCACGGGCGAAGAATTGAGTGGGAGCCAGCTGGATGGCAATTACTGGTGGCGCAACGCCCGTGAACCAGTCGCCTTCCGCAAGGCCGTGGCCAAAGCATTGGAGCTTGGCTGCAAC
>NZ_JAWRWY010000671.1:0-269 GCF_046535315.1 Paraburkholderia sp. SIMBA_027 | reverse complement strand
CTACCATCAGACGCATACACTGATAACACAAAATCTTTACGAATGTCAGTAATGTGGAGGGGTATTTCAATCTCGCCAGACTTTACAGTAATATCTATATTCTTTTGAAGTGGTAATACTTCTGATAACACATTTGCATAACTTGTTAGCAAAGCTTCTCCTTCATGCAATGTATAGTTCGATTTTATTTGTGTAAAATCACTAAGCGGTATGACCGCAGTATCTGCCTCCTGACTAAATATTAAGGGACTATCCTGTAAATTCTCCGA
>NZ_JAWRWY010000670.1:0-269 GCF_046535315.1 Paraburkholderia sp. SIMBA_027 | reverse complement strand
GCGCCGCCTTGTGATCGGGCTGCAATTCGAGAGCCTTGGTGTAGTAAGTCAGCGACGTGTCGTAGTCGCCGGTCATGCGCAGCGTGTAGCCGAGCAGGTTGTAGACATCGGCCTGCTGGTTATCCTCGGCGAGGCCGCGCAATTCCTCGAGTGCGCCCTGATAGTCCGTGGCAGCGATCTTGGCGCGGACGGAAGTGAGGTCCGGACCGTCGCCGGTTTCCATGTTGTCGACGGCAAAGGCGGGCATCGCCGTCAATGCCGAGATGGCC
>NZ_JAWRWY010000669.1:0-269 GCF_046535315.1 Paraburkholderia sp. SIMBA_027 | reverse complement strand
CTACCCCATCACGCTGCAAGCGCTGATTGACGGCAACTCCACGCCGATGGCCATGGAGCCGCACAAGGTCCAATGGCTGGGTACGCCGCGCGTGCAACCGGCCAATGTGCTGTTCAACAAGACCGGCTCTACCCGTGGTTTCGGCGCGTATGTGGCGTACGTGCCGAGCAAGGACATCGGCGTGGTGATCCTGGCGAACAAGAACTACCCGAATGCCGAACGGGTCAAGGTGGCCCATGCGATCTTGAGTGCCATGGACCAATAGCGCC
>NZ_JAWRWY010000668.1:0-269 GCF_046535315.1 Paraburkholderia sp. SIMBA_027 | reverse complement strand
CCAGGCGGTTAATTTCGACGCTCGCGCGCATTTTTATGAGTAACTCACGATGAAAGAATCCCGTGTCTTTATGGAAGGCCAGATCGTCGACGAGAGCGTTGAGTTCACACTCGTTGAATTGTGTCGGATCAGCGGTGCCTCGGAAGACGAGCTGAACCTTTGGGTATCGGAAGGCGCATTTGAACCGAAAGGCGCTGAGCCGCACGAGTGGCGCTTTAGCGGCGAGGCGCTGCGTCGTGCGAGGACGGCCCAGCACCTTGCGCGGGACC
>NZ_JAWRWY010000667.1:0-269 GCF_046535315.1 Paraburkholderia sp. SIMBA_027 | reverse complement strand
AAGAATTTTCGTGCGTTCCGGCGGATGTTTAGGTGCGGTGACGGCGAAGCCGGCCGTCGTCGCGCGGCGCGGCCGCCCGCCCCAGGCGGCCCGATCGGCGGTCCGCGATGCTACGGAATCCGTCGCAGGTGCGCCGGTTGATTTCGCCGGCGCTCGGTCACTCCGCGTGGCCGGCCGCGTCGCGCACGGCATCGAGAAACCGTGCGACGACAGGCGAAGCCGGTGCCGCCGCGCCGTCGAACACGAATTCGATGTCGAAGCGGCTCGCG
>NZ_JAWRWY010000666.1:0-269 GCF_046535315.1 Paraburkholderia sp. SIMBA_027 | reverse complement strand
CATCGCGTCGCTGATTTGCGGTCTGGCGCCGAGTGCGCCGCTTCTGATCGCGGCCCGATTTCTGCAAGGCGTGAGCGCCGCGGCCATGCTGTCGTGCCAGGTCGCGGTGCTATCCCATCAGTTTCAGAGCGGCCCGGAGCGCGGCGTAGCGTTCGCTTGGTGGGGCGTCGTGTTTGGGCTCGGGCTGGGCTTCGGGCCGGTCGTCGGCGGCTCGATCGCGAGCTTTGCCACTTGGGAGTGGGTGTTCCTGATTCACGTGCTGATCGCCG
>NZ_JAWRWY010000665.1:0-269 GCF_046535315.1 Paraburkholderia sp. SIMBA_027 | reverse complement strand
AAGCCGAGCGCGCCTATCGCGCCGAACTCGCCAAGACAAAGATCACAGACATTCTGGCGGACCTTGCCGCCGATGATGACGGAGGCATCGCCGCCCGCGGCTGCGCCTTCATGGACTTGAACGAACGCAAAGCGGCTCGATGAGCCTTACCCCCAAAGGAGAATGACGATGCAACCCCGTTTCAATTTCGCCAAAGCTGCCCCTGATGCTTACAAGGCCGTCGCTGCATTGGAGCAGTATGTCCAGACCTCAGGTCTCGAGCGCCGCTT
>NZ_JAWRWY010000664.1:0-269 GCF_046535315.1 Paraburkholderia sp. SIMBA_027 | reverse complement strand
CTTTGGAGCCCACTTTGACCGGGGAGGTGAAGCGGACTTTGTCCAGTCCGTAGTTGACTTTGGTGGTAACGCCGTCGACGTCGAACAGCTCACCCCAGAACGGGATGATCAGGGACAGGGTCAGGAACCCGTGCGCGATCGGGGCGCCGAAGGGGCCGTCCTTGGCGCGTTCGGGGTCAACGTGGATCCACTGCTGATCATCAGTGGCGTCGGCGAACAGGTTGATCTGTTGCTGGGTGATTTCACGGTAGTCAGTGGTGCCGAGGTCC
>NZ_JAWRWY010000663.1:0-269 GCF_046535315.1 Paraburkholderia sp. SIMBA_027 | reverse complement strand
CCTGGAAAATCATCTGGATGCGGCGCCGATTGGCCGCCAGGGCCGAGCCGCGCAAGGCCAGGAAGTCGCTATCGCCTACCCACACATGCCCACTGTCGCTGTCTACCAGGCGGATTGCCGCCTTGACCAGGGTGCTTTTGCCTGAGCCGGACTCACCGACGATCGCCAGTGTCTTGCCCTTTGGCAGGTTCAGCGACACATTGCGCAGCGCCGCCACCGAGCTGCCGCCGACGTTATAGGTTTTGGTCAGGCGCTCGATACGCAGCGCC
>NZ_JAWRWY010000662.1:0-269 GCF_046535315.1 Paraburkholderia sp. SIMBA_027 | reverse complement strand
GGCGATCCGCATGGTGATGCGGTCCCACCAGCCTTCGTAATAACCTGCCAGCAGGCCGAAGAACGTGCCGATCAACGCCCCGATCGCCACTGACAGAAAACCTGCCTCCAGCGAAATACGCGAGCCCGCCAGAATGCGGCTGAAAATGTCGCGGCCCAGCGAATCGACGCCGAACCAGTGCGCGGCCGTTGGCCCCGCGTTCAACGCGTCGTAGTCGAAAAAGTTTTCCGGGTCGTACGGCACGATATGCGGCGCGACGATCGCGACCA
>NZ_JAWRWY010000661.1:0-269 GCF_046535315.1 Paraburkholderia sp. SIMBA_027 | reverse complement strand
CCCGCATCGCCAGCATGTCCGCGAATGGGGCCACGGAACGGGAGATAAAAGACACCCTTGAGGCCGACATTCTCGACTCAGCGGTGCCGATCAATGGGGTTCTTGTTCCTGATCACCGCGATCTACCCGACGATTTTCCAGAGCTAATGCGACAGGAGCTTTCCAAACGGTTCCCGGAGATAGCAAAGCGGTACGGCATCAGGGACGAAAGCGACTTGTTCATCTTCGCGGACGGCAGCGAGGGCCGTTGGTATATCGGCAGCAAGTCG
>NZ_JAWRWY010000660.1:0-269 GCF_046535315.1 Paraburkholderia sp. SIMBA_027 | reverse complement strand
CCAGCCATGCGGACATCCCGGTTAAACCGTTTGCCGTTGCCACTTCGTTACGACCAAACACGTCAGAAGAGAGCGTAATCAGCGCGCCAGACAGTGCCTGGTGGGCAAAACCACCGATACACAGCAGCATAATTGCGACATACGGGTTGGTGAACAGACCGATCATACCCGGGCCAATCATCAGCACAGCACCCAGCGTTACGACCATCTTACGGGAAACGATCAGGTTCACACCAAACCAACGCTGGAACAGCGGCGGCAGGTAACCA
>NZ_JAWRWY010000659.1:0-269 GCF_046535315.1 Paraburkholderia sp. SIMBA_027 | reverse complement strand
GCCAGCAAAGATCGGCCGATCGATGAAGAATTTGGATATGTTCATTGGAAGCTCTTAACGTTGGAGCATGCGCGCGCGACCGGAACACAACCGGAGCGCGGCGCACTAGGCTCACGAATTCTTGTCCGCCTTCGCACGCGTTTGCGCGAGCGGCGCGCTGTTCGGATCCTGATCGGCGTCCATCGGCACCAGGTGGGCGCGCACCGCATCGCCCGGGCGCACCCGCTGGATGCCGTTCACCACGATCCGGTCGCTAGCCTGCAAGCCGC
>NZ_JAWRWY010000658.1:0-269 GCF_046535315.1 Paraburkholderia sp. SIMBA_027 | reverse complement strand
GGTACAATTACGCAGGCATACAGTCCCGACGCACCCCGTTCAGCGGTTCGTATCAGGCGTTCGCACCCACGGGAGAACGCCAGATAGGAGCCGATGCCGATGTGAGCTGCCTGGGAGAATGCGCCAGTTTGAACCCACCAAAGCACTGAACCGACGGAGGAACCGGCCGCGGTGCACCGTGATTCTGTTGCTGGATGGGTGAATAGCGAGGACTCGGACGTTGCCGTCCCGCCAATTACGTTCTTAAGGGATGGTGTCGACTAGCGGCA
>NZ_JAWRWY010000657.1:0-269 GCF_046535315.1 Paraburkholderia sp. SIMBA_027 | reverse complement strand
GATCGCTTCCTTCTGCCCCTCGTCGAAGTGGGCAGCCTGCTGGCCCAGGAGCACTTGCAACGGCCCAAAGAACGCCGCGTTGATGCCCAGATTCACCAGGACGACGCCGGTGATCCACACCGCCCGGACTTTTTCTACTGGTTCCAGGAGCGCCGAAGCCGGACCATGACCGGGCTCGACCGGATGTGGTTCCGGCACGTCGGACTGGCTCATTGCTGGTTTCCCCCTATGTTCGACGATCCCGAACCATTCAATGACTGCACCCAGCC
>NZ_JAWRWY010000656.1:0-269 GCF_046535315.1 Paraburkholderia sp. SIMBA_027 | reverse complement strand
CTTGCGCCGCGGTTTCACTACGGGTACTGCTACTTCTTGCTTCAGACTTCGTACTGCTGACTACGGGTGCTGCTAACTACGGGTCTTGCTAACTACAGTTGCTGCCTCTTCCAAAACAGACTTCGTACTGCTACTACAGATACTGCTACTTCCACTGCTACAGTTCTGCCGCCGTTGCCGGAAAATACCGACCCCGAACCATGATGCCGTCCGAGGCCGGTCGGGCTACAGCAAGCAGCTCACCGGGTGATCG
The DNA here is from genome assembly GCF_046535315.1 of Paraburkholderia sp. SIMBA_027. Taxonomy (NCBI): domain Bacteria; kingdom Pseudomonadati; phylum Pseudomonadota; class Betaproteobacteria; order Burkholderiales; family Burkholderiaceae; genus Paraburkholderia; species Paraburkholderia sp. SIMBA_027. The sequence goes on along the minus strand of NZ_JAWRWY010000656.1, from coordinate 16 downwards.
GCGGGTATTCGAGCTC
>NZ_JAWRWY010000655.1:0-269 GCF_046535315.1 Paraburkholderia sp. SIMBA_027 | reverse complement strand
CCGCCAATCACCGCGCTGGCGATGGCGTCGAGTTCGTACATCACGCCTTCGTTCGGCTGGGCCGTGACGAGACGCGACATCAGTACGCAACCCGTGGCGCCAGCGAGCAATCCGGAAAGGACGTAGGTAAACAGCTTGACGCCTTGCACGTTCACGCCGGACAGGCGTGCCGCTTCCGCGTTCGATCCGACCGCGTAGATGTGGCGGCCCAGCGACGTTCGCGACAGCAGCACCGAGACCGCCACGAAGAGGGCCACCATGATGACGAC
>NZ_JAWRWY010000654.1:0-269 GCF_046535315.1 Paraburkholderia sp. SIMBA_027 | reverse complement strand
GACCATAACACCGGATGCAATCTTGGGGGCGAAAAAAGTCCGCTTTGAATTTAGTGTTACAAAGTCTCAGGCCCGCGCAGCACGCTTTTCCACACTCCGTGCCTCTGGCGTACGTTCCTCGAGCACACCGCTACCCGCGCCTAATGCGCGAACCGTCCACCCCGCATTTCGCCAGGCCTCGGCGTCCAGGACGTTGCGTGCGTCCAGCACCATTCGACGTCGTACGAGCGCCCCGGCCTCAGAAGGCGACAGGGCGGCGTATTCGTTCC
>NZ_JAWRWY010000653.1:0-269 GCF_046535315.1 Paraburkholderia sp. SIMBA_027 | reverse complement strand
GATCTTCGCCTTTTCCGCAGCTTCCTTGAGGCGCTGCAGGGCAAGCTTGTCGTTCTTCAGGTCGATGCCCTGATCCTTCTTGAACTCATTGGCAAGATATTCGACGAGACGCATGTCGAAGTCTTCACCACCGAGGAAGGTGTCGCCGTTGGTCGACTTCACTTCGAAGACGCCGTCGCCGATTTCGAGAACCGAGATATCGAAGGTACCGCCACCCAAGTCGTAAACGGCAATCGTCTTACCGTCCTTCTTGTCGAGACCGTAGGCGA
>NZ_JAWRWY010000652.1:0-269 GCF_046535315.1 Paraburkholderia sp. SIMBA_027 | reverse complement strand
GAGGTGAAATAATGGATTTCAGCGGTAAAAATGTCTGGGTAACCGGCGCAGGTAAAGGTATCGGCTACGCCACGGCGCTGGCGTTTGTTGAGGCGGGAGCGAAAGTTACAGGTTTTGATCAAGCGTTCACTCAGGAGCAATATCCCTTTGCGACCGAAGTAATGGATGTTGCCGACGCCGGGCAGGTGGCGCAGGTATGTCAGCGACTGTTAGCTGAAACGGAGCGACTGGACGTGCTGATCAATGCGGCGGGAATTTTGCGCATGGGC
>NZ_JAWRWY010000651.1:0-269 GCF_046535315.1 Paraburkholderia sp. SIMBA_027 | reverse complement strand
CTGGAAGCCGAGTTCGTGAAGCTTGTGTTGTCCAAGCAAGGTCAGGAAGTTGTCGTCAAGGACGGCTACATCCCACTGCCAGCCAAAGTTGCCGCCAAGGCCCTGGCTGACCTGGGCCTGAAAGAAGGCGCCAAGTAAGCCTTCGGTAAAGCCGCCTTGAACCGGGTTCGCTCCACGGTTCAAGGCCCAGGCGGGGTCGGTAAGACCTGGACCTCGCCTCTTAATTTCTGATCCGCTGCGAGCCCTGCTAGCGGCGGATTTCTTGCGTC
>NZ_JAWRWY010000650.1:0-269 GCF_046535315.1 Paraburkholderia sp. SIMBA_027 | reverse complement strand
CGTCGAAGGCCACGCCGACGAACGCGGCACGCGCGAATACAACCTGGCTCTCGGTGCCCGCCGTGCGGCTGCCACCAAGGACTACCTCGCTTCGCGCGGCGTTCCGGCTCAGCGCCTGAAGACGATCTCCTACGGCAAGGAACGTCCGGTTGCTGTCTGCGACGATATTTCCTGCTGGTCGCAGAACCGCCGCGCCGTGACCGTTCTCGGTGGCGCAGGCATGTAATCTGCGGAAATCGCATTACATTTTGGAAAGGCGGTCCGTTCGC
>NZ_JAWRWY010000649.1:0-269 GCF_046535315.1 Paraburkholderia sp. SIMBA_027 | reverse complement strand
AAATTCGTAGTAGTGCTGGCCGGACAATTCATCCGCCGTACGTGAGGCGAGACAGAAAATTCTCTAAGTCAAGTTCCGCTGCGGCGACTGCCGACTCCGGCAGCGCCGACGTCATCAGGCCCCTGTGTCTCCTTCTCAATCTCTGTCCCGAAGTCGGTTCTGTCGCCTTTGTTCACGACGGTATGAGTCTCAGCTTCGCTTTGCATGAGGTCACTTCCCTTCAATTCAATTCTGTCGAGCCTTGCTCAGTTTGAAGCCGCTGAGGATGG
>NZ_JAWRWY010000648.1:0-269 GCF_046535315.1 Paraburkholderia sp. SIMBA_027 | reverse complement strand
CCTAATGTAAAAGACGGTTCTATTCTGGAATATCAATATGAAGTTGTATCTCCCTTTCTGTTTTCAATTCCAGAAATAGTTATAGAATCTGATACACCAGCTTTGTATACCGAGTATATTTTAGATACTCCCTCTTATATCGCCTATAATGTAAATTATACAGGATCTCTTTCTCCTAAATATAGGATGGTAGAAGAGACAAATTTATATGGGACTAGCTATAGAACGTATCGATTTGGATATGAAAACCTAAAAGGATATAAAACTGA
>NZ_JAWRWY010000647.1:0-269 GCF_046535315.1 Paraburkholderia sp. SIMBA_027 | reverse complement strand
CCTTCTCCGTGGCGATTAGCCCGGACCGCGTCCGCGGCCGGCCCAAGCCATGCGAACCAGGGGTTCAGGTCCGAGAATGCCCATCGCTGCGCGCGCAGCGGATGAAACGTTCGCAGCAGTGTGGCCGTCGTTTCGTTCGACATGGCCTGCACAAATGGTTGAACGAAGAACTCATAGGCGCGCTGATTCAGTTCGGAGATACGCTCGACGGCCTCGAAAGGCGCCTCATCGACGCGCTCGAACCGGTTGAAGTGCTCGGCGACTTCTTC
>NZ_JAWRWY010000646.1:0-269 GCF_046535315.1 Paraburkholderia sp. SIMBA_027 | reverse complement strand
CGACGACAAGCACAAGGACGAAATCGAAGTCCTGAACTGGGATTGGGAGATCGAGCAGGAGTCGTCGATGCACGCCGGCAGCGGCGGCGGCGCCGGCAAGGCCACCGTCAAGGACCTCGCATTCGAACACGCGATCGACCGCGCAAGCCCGAACCTGATGAAGTACGCACTGACCGGCAAGCATATCGACCAGGCCGTGCTCGTCATGCGCAAGGCTGGCGGCAACCCGCTCGAGTACCTCAAGCTCACGATGAGCGACGTGATTGTCA
>NZ_JAWRWY010000645.1:0-269 GCF_046535315.1 Paraburkholderia sp. SIMBA_027 | reverse complement strand
AGAGATTGAGCCGCTTGCCACGCTCATAGAGGAAGGCGACGAGATAGGCGGCGCGCTCGAGCGCGGTACGACGGCCGATGCTCAGCAGATGTTCGTCGAGGATGCGCTCCTCCTGCGCGGCGATCCAGGTGATGTCGAAGGCGAGCGAGGGGTGCTTGTTATAGAGCGTCATCAGCTTATCGCGCTCGAAGACGCAGAGCGAGACCGGCGACAGGGCTTCGACGGAATGCTGCATCTCGCCCATGATCGTGCCCTGCAGACCGATCAGG
>NZ_JAWRWY010000644.1:0-269 GCF_046535315.1 Paraburkholderia sp. SIMBA_027 | reverse complement strand
CACGTAACCCAAGTGCTTGTAATCCTCGTCAACGGCACGTTGCACCACGCCGGCGGTCACACCGGCCGACAGCGAGCGCAGGTGTTCCACGTCCAGGGTTGCCTTCTCCTCGGCTGCCCAGGCGGCGAGCAACTCGGCGTTGTCGTGGTGGGTCCGAAGAAGCCAGGACCGGCGGCCGGGATCGCCTACTTTGCGCCACTGGCTGACCAACTGCCTGTCGTACCAATCGATCCGCTGGCCGGCCTGCTCGTCAAGGTGCAGCCGGATCC
>NZ_JAWRWY010000643.1:0-270 GCF_046535315.1 Paraburkholderia sp. SIMBA_027 | reverse complement strand
ATCGACGGTCTCAACGATATTTCCTCGATCCTGTCCAATCTGATCCTCAACACGGATTCGTACAAGGCGTCGCACTACCTGCAATATCCGCCTGACGCGTCGGCGATGTTTTCGTACATCGAGTCGCGCGGCGGACGCTATCACCGCACGCTGTTCTTCGGCTTGCAGATGCTGATCAAGGAGTATCTGTGCCGGCCCGTCACGGCGGCGATGATCGATCAGGCGAAGGCATGTTTCGCAGGCCACGGCGAGCCGTTTAACGAAGCCGGC
>NZ_JAWRWY010000642.1:0-270 GCF_046535315.1 Paraburkholderia sp. SIMBA_027 | reverse complement strand
GATGTACGAGGGCAGCCGCCCGGTGTCAACAGACTTTTTGAACTTTTATGACGATCATTGATTTTAAAGGGAAAAAACTTGGTTGAGTGCTGTTGAAACATTTTGCCGCATCAATTGTCGAGCCCTTCGTGCTTCGTCTTGTCGACGTGACCGAGGTCGCGCTCCGGGTCGATGACATCGCGGATTCTCTGTTTGAGTTCTTTTGGACCCGGAAAACCGCCATCGCGCTTGCGCTCCCATATGATCTCGCCGTTAACGGCAATCTCGAAC
>NZ_JAWRWY010000641.1:0-270 GCF_046535315.1 Paraburkholderia sp. SIMBA_027 | reverse complement strand
CCTGTTTTCGCCGTCGCCGATGGCATGGGTGGCCACGAAGCAGGGGAAATCGCCAGCGCGGTCTGCGTCAAGACCCTAGGCAGTGCGCCCGAAGTGGCGCCCGGTGTGCGGACGGCCTCTCCCGCTGAGCTGCAGTCATGCCTGCTGAAAGCCCACCAGGCCATCCGGGAAGCAACCGGAGCCAAAGCCGGAACGACGCTCTCCGGTGTGGTTGTCGTGGAGCATCTGGGCCTGCCCTATTGGCTCGTGATGAACATCGGGGACTCCCGG
>NZ_JAWRWY010000640.1:0-270 GCF_046535315.1 Paraburkholderia sp. SIMBA_027 | reverse complement strand
GACCCCTCCTTCAAGGAAGAAGCGCGCAAGCTGATGACGATCGAGATGATCGAAGAGAACATCGCCTCGATCAAGCGCTGCTTCTCGAACTACCTCGACTACGGCAAGCCTGCCAACGCGGCGCTGATGATCAACAATGCCGAATGGCTCCGCTCGCTGAACTACCTCGAATTCCTGCGCGATGTCGGCCGTCACTTCTCGGTCAACCGCATGCTGTCCTTCGACAGCGTCAAGACGCGTCTCGACCGCGAGCAGTCGCTGTCCTTCCTC
>NZ_JAWRWY010000639.1:0-270 GCF_046535315.1 Paraburkholderia sp. SIMBA_027 | reverse complement strand
AGGAAAACACGATGAGCGAGATCCTCACTGAAGCTGAGAAGGCCGCTAGTCATGCGAGCGCAGCACCGAGAGCCGTAGCGTTTGAACGTGCGCCGGAACATGATCGACGCATCAGCCGAGGTGACGGATTCGCCGGTGACGCGTGGCGCAATTGCGAAACCGGTGTGCTGCGTCATGTCTCGGTCGGTCACGACCCAAACAAAAAAGATATGTTTGAAATTTGGCTGGTCGAAGCGGATGGCAGGCGCGAGTTGGTACGCGATGACGTAG
>NZ_JAWRWY010000638.1:0-270 GCF_046535315.1 Paraburkholderia sp. SIMBA_027 | reverse complement strand
CCGAGGAAGAGGCAGCCACATTGCCAATCAGCTTTTCAGGCCAGTTGGTATACCGATCCAAAGACCATTTTCCATTGATATCATAGGCCGAAGCGGGATACGAAGTAATCCCGTCACTCGCATAGGCCTGCCTCCGCATTCCTATATACTGCCGGGTATCCATCATTTTAAGCCCGATCATGGCTCTACTGAGTCCATAATTAGTATTCAGACTCAGTTCCGTTTTCCCTGATTTCCCACTTTTAGTGGTCACCAGTATCACCCCATTAG
>NZ_JAWRWY010000637.1:0-270 GCF_046535315.1 Paraburkholderia sp. SIMBA_027 | reverse complement strand
ACATCGGCGGAACGACTGCGGACATCGCGCTAATCGTGGATGGCCAACCGCAATACGCTACCGGCGAATACATCGGCGAATTCCAGATTCATATTCCGTCTGTGTCGGTGTCATCGGTCGGCGACGGCGGCGGTTCCATTGCCTGGGTCGACGAATTCGGCGTGCTGAAGGTCGGGCCTGAGAGCGCAGGATCGAGCCCAGGGCCAGTCTGTTACGGCCGTGGCGGCACGCGCCCGACAATCACCGATGCATTCGCCGTCATCGGCGGGC
>NZ_JAWRWY010000636.1:0-270 GCF_046535315.1 Paraburkholderia sp. SIMBA_027 | reverse complement strand
AGGTGAATCCAGAAGAGCCGCGAAGCAGGCCGGGGAGTCAAAACGGGGGAGGCACATCCAGTCAATGGATCCGTTGCGTCCCACGAGGGCTGCCGTGTGAAGATCGCCAATGAGGGCGTAATCCTCAATCCTGGCCATGGATCAGTTCCTTACTTCGGTGCAATCGATTACGCCTGACCGTACCCTGTCCGTTTGGCTGCCTCAACGCTGACGCGGCTCTTTCCAGGTGATGACCATGCTGGCGGGACCAAATGATCATAAGTATCCTGA
>NZ_JAWRWY010000635.1:0-270 GCF_046535315.1 Paraburkholderia sp. SIMBA_027 | reverse complement strand
GACGGGTGCCATCGTCAACGTGGGCTCCTACGCCTGCTATCAGGCTTTTCCGCTCATTGCAGCGTATGCGGCGTCGAAGGGGGCGCTGGCGCAGTTGACGCGCGCCCTCTCGCTGGAAGCCATCGAGCATGGTATTCGCGTCAATGCGGTGGGCTCTGGCGATGTCATCACCAACATTACCAACCACATCCATGCCGACGGCCAGGCGTTCCTGGCCGAGCATGGCAAGAAGGCGCCAATCCGCCGTGCGGCGCAGCCCAAGGAAATTGC
>NZ_JAWRWY010000634.1:0-270 GCF_046535315.1 Paraburkholderia sp. SIMBA_027 | reverse complement strand
CCCATCCCGCCGAAAGGCAAATGTCAGAGCAAGTATAGATGCGTCAATTCGTTTGACAAGTAAGGGGAAACGGCAGCATCGAATGAATGCGCTTTGCTTCCGGTTCCTTTCGAATGGCCTGCGAAGGCCGGCGCTCGCGGCTTCCACTCGAGAAGCCGCGAGTCGGTCAGTCGAAATCAAACGATTTCGAACAGCCCGGCCGCCCCCTGCCCGCCGCCGATGCACATCGTGACGACCACATATTTCACGCCGCGCCGCTTGCCTTCGATC
>NZ_JAWRWY010000633.1:0-270 GCF_046535315.1 Paraburkholderia sp. SIMBA_027 | reverse complement strand
CACCTCCCATCCGGCGCTGCGCAAACCGGGTAACAGCCCGTGGCAATCGTCACAGGGGTCAACCACGAGCAGGCGGCGCTGGACAGGTGTAACAACCATGACTATTCCCTGACGTCAAAATGACTAAAGTTATTTAGAAACAATAGTTTGTGGCAGCTGCTGATAACCCTAGCAAGATCTTGACGCAGGCTTTGTACTAATTCGCTATAAGGAGGCGGCAAAAAGCCACTTTCTCAGCGCATTTACAAAAAAGTTGCGGCGCCCGCAAAC
>NZ_JAWRWY010000632.1:0-270 GCF_046535315.1 Paraburkholderia sp. SIMBA_027 | reverse complement strand
CCGCCGCGGCGCGTGCGCTACCCCGTGACGATGCTCGATACTCACCTGACGGAGAGCTTCGTAACATACGGTGCCGAGCACATTATGTTCGAATCCGCCTATGGGACACGGTACGCGAAGATCATCTCGGTGAAGGAGTGGATGGGGTTCCAGGAAGCTGCGCTCGATGTCCTCGCCGACGTCGACGCCGAGTTTGACGTCTGCGTCATGTTTCGATTCCTGTCGACAAGCAAAGCGCAGGCATACATCGAGAAGATGCGCAAGTTTTAC
>NZ_JAWRWY010000631.1:0-270 GCF_046535315.1 Paraburkholderia sp. SIMBA_027 | reverse complement strand
GAATTTTACCGTCGGGAAGCACGCACAGTTCAAGCGCATGGGACGCTCTTCCAATCAGTGCATCGATTTTGTCGCGCAGGTCGTCGGCGATCTGGAGGTTCGCTAGTACGGTGCGGAGCTTGCGGTATAGCGACAGATTGAAATTGTGATAGCCGATCGTGTTCTCGTTGCACAGACCGTCCTTGTCGAACGACTGCGCGGCAAGCGACAGAATCCGATCCTCTGCGACCTTCAGATAACCGCTGCCTTCACCATCGGCCAGTAACGCAC
>NZ_JAWRWY010000630.1:0-270 GCF_046535315.1 Paraburkholderia sp. SIMBA_027 | reverse complement strand
CAATATGATTTTAAATTATATATTTACAAACTTTTTTAAATAAAATGAAAATAATAGCACTGGTTTTTGCAGGGGGAAATAAATATTCTTTCACAAAACTTTCTAAAGGTATTACTGATTTTGTTGTTTTAGAATACCCTGGAAGAGGAAGTCGATTCAATGAAAAATTAATAACTAATATTGATACGCTTGTAGAGGACTTACTTCCAAAAGTTATTGAAGAAATTAGGAATTGTCAGGAGTATGTTATTTATGGGCACAGCATGGGAG
>NZ_JAWRWY010000629.1:0-270 GCF_046535315.1 Paraburkholderia sp. SIMBA_027 | reverse complement strand
ATCACGCATCAGACCGTGCGCGCCGGCGATCGCGTGCTGATCCTGGGAGCCAGCGGCGGCGTGGGCACCGCCAGCGTGATCCTCGCCAAGCTGCTTGGCGCCGAGGTCATCGCCTGCGCCGGCACCAACGCCAAAGCCGAGGCCCTGAAGGCGCTTGGCGCCGATCACGTCATCAACTACCGCGAGACGGACTTCTCCAAGTGGGCCATCGCGCAGTACGGCAAGCCGCAGCGCCGCACCAACGAAGGCGGCGTGGACGTGGTGGTGAAC
>NZ_JAWRWY010000628.1:0-270 GCF_046535315.1 Paraburkholderia sp. SIMBA_027 | reverse complement strand
AAGAATTTTTATCTGAAATGAGTCAGTATGGTTTAAAAAAGAGAACGATGCTTCCATCATATGGACTTGCTGAGGCCTGTCTTGGTGTAGCTTCACCTAATCCATCTGAAGGAAAAATAATAGAGTGGGTCATTGATAGAAGAAAAATGAATATTGGTGATACCGTAGCTGTAATGGACAATGAAGAAAGTCGTTTTGCTACAGTTTTTATTGATGTGGGTTCCCCTATTAAACATACAGACGTGAGAATCACAGATAAAGAAAGAAATG
>NZ_JAWRWY010000627.1:0-270 GCF_046535315.1 Paraburkholderia sp. SIMBA_027 | reverse complement strand
CCGAAACAGCAAGAGTTCCAGTAGTAACTGTAATATCGTCAATAAAGAATCTATTATTAGCAGCTACTGATCCTTCAAATTTAAGAGTTACAGCTCCTGTAGCTCCTGTGATATTTACTGTATAGGTAGAGAAAGATCCTTTTACTAAAGTTACCGTTGCTAGATTTAAAGTAGCACCAGTTGCCGTTACATTTAAAACAAGTTTTTCACTATTTCCATCCCAAGCACCAGCTTTAAATGTTAAAGTCCCTTCTCCTGTTAAATTGATAG
>NZ_JAWRWY010000626.1:0-270 GCF_046535315.1 Paraburkholderia sp. SIMBA_027 | reverse complement strand
ATATCGCCCATGGCTGCAACTCGGTGACGGCGACGAAAACGGCGCTGAAGCTTGGCGACTATGTCGTCACTGAAGCAGGCTTCGGCGCCGATCTTGGTGCTGAGAAGTTCTTTGATATCAAATGCCGCAAGGCCGGGCTGAAGCCTGATGCTGCGGTTATCGTCGCTACCGTCCGGGCGCTAAAGATGAATGGTGGCGTGAAGAAGGAAGACCTCGGCGCAGAGAATGTCGCCGCCCTCGTCAAGGGCTGCGCCAATCTCGGACGGCATG
>NZ_JAWRWY010000625.1:0-270 GCF_046535315.1 Paraburkholderia sp. SIMBA_027 | reverse complement strand
CAAGGTCTGTTGTTCTTTAATGTTTTCAATTTCCTCTATTATTTGTTTTGTTTTAATTAGTGGCTCGATTGCAGTCAACGTTTGCGTAACTAGTTCTTGTTGGGCAGAAAGATTTTCTAAATCCGTGGAATCTTTACGTAGCACATAGGATCGAATATATAATCCCTGTAAAGAAACGGCATTTTGAACTTTCGACGCTTCAACGACCATTTGGGCACGTTCATCAATTAAATAAGTATAATTCTTGTCTATATTCGACATTTGAATCAC
>NZ_JAWRWY010000624.1:0-270 GCF_046535315.1 Paraburkholderia sp. SIMBA_027 | reverse complement strand
GGTATTAGCGCTTCAAAAGTTGTAAGATGATATTCGATAGATGATATACCAATTTCCCAAGTACTGTATCAAGCAACTCAATATCTGCGCCTTTTACTGTCCCATCTTTTTCTCTCCAGTAAAAAGGTGGTTCATTTATATAGGCGACATATATTTTTTTGTTCTTGTCTAAAATGTGGGATTGGAAATCTTTTGCATCCATAACTTTAAAGTTTGTAAGTTAAATGAGATTACAAAATTATGGATTGAATTAATACTGCAACAGATACA
>NZ_JAWRWY010000623.1:0-270 GCF_046535315.1 Paraburkholderia sp. SIMBA_027 | reverse complement strand
CCGGGCTTGCGGCGTGCGAATCCCTTGAGTTCTTCCACCAATGAACCCGGGTCCCGGCCTTCAAGCCACTGGGCAACGGAGGAGGAACGCTGGGCCGCCTGCTGGACGAGGTCCGTGGCAACGCCACCGTTCTCGCTGGAATTGGCCATGTTCTTCAGTTCATCGGAGATGGACCGAAGACCCTCAGCAACACGCTGCTGCTGGGCCTGGGCTTGGTCGGCCAGTTCACCCTTGGTCTGCGTCAGCAGCTGACGGGCGTTTACCTTGACC
>NZ_JAWRWY010000622.1:0-270 GCF_046535315.1 Paraburkholderia sp. SIMBA_027 | reverse complement strand
CTGTATGGAGGCTAATTCATCGCTCGCACGTTGACGCGCCGCTGGAACAATTTCCCGCATAAAGTTAAGTGCTGCTTCAGGTGTTTTTGCCATCTGATCGGCGATTTTCCATGCGGCATAATGAGGAAAACCAAGTAGTGTTGCCTGTTGTGCACGGATCTCCACCAGACGTTGAATGATAGCGCGGGTATCATTGGCATCATTTTTTTCCGCTCGCGTCCAGCCCGCAATAAACAGTTTTTCACGCGTCGCACGATCGCGCATTTCGGC
>NZ_JAWRWY010000621.1:0-270 GCF_046535315.1 Paraburkholderia sp. SIMBA_027 | reverse complement strand
GATGTGAATACGATGACGGTGACCGGCAAGGCAGTTCCTGCGGTTAAGGGAGACGCTCCGGGAGCGGTTATCGCTCCTCCTGCACTCTCAGGGCAAGCGCCGTCGGCGGCCGCCAAGGATGCCACGGCAGCTGCCTCGACGGCAACGACGTCCAAATCTTCAGCGCCCGCGACGCCGGCACCCGCAACCTCGCAGGCTGCGACACCCAGCCCCGCGCCGACGGCATCCGTGCCTGCCGCCGCGCCTCCGGTCGACCTCAACGGGGGATCC
>NZ_JAWRWY010000620.1:0-270 GCF_046535315.1 Paraburkholderia sp. SIMBA_027 | reverse complement strand
CGGCCCGCTCTTCTTCAACGGCGAGCGAAGGGTGCGGGAGAGCAACAGCAGACCGTCCCACTGATTTCCGTGGATTGGATTCAGTCGTGTCTGCATCAGACATGGACGACGTCGGCGCTTGCGCACGAGGCCGCTTCTCATCTGTGCTTTTTAGCCGATTGCTGGCTGCAGCGCGCGGTGCCGCCACCGCAACAGCGGCGACGGGCATTGTATTCGCGTCAGTTGATTTTGGAACACTCTCGCGCTTCGGCTCTGGGATGGCAGGAGAGC
>NZ_JAWRWY010000619.1:0-270 GCF_046535315.1 Paraburkholderia sp. SIMBA_027 | reverse complement strand
ACTGCAGAAGCGCCAGCTCGCCGATCAGCTCGCGGCCACGCGCCAGATGCTCGAAGCCAACGAAATGCTAATGGCTGTGCTGAGCCACTGGCCCGCCTTGGTCGTGAGCAGCGCGGTGCCCAGACTGATGCCCACGCCGAACACGATCACCGTGCCCCAGGGAATGCGGCTCTGCACGGTGTTCCAGTCCATCACGCCGAAGCGCGGCAGCAACAGCAGCACGAGGCCCACGTAAGTCACCGAGGTGGTGTCGAAGGTGTGCAGCCTGCC
>NZ_JAWRWY010000618.1:0-270 GCF_046535315.1 Paraburkholderia sp. SIMBA_027 | reverse complement strand
ATCACGTACCGGATTGGGATATAGCCAGGCAGATTCCGGTTCTGATATAGTATCCTTCGTTCCAAGTATAGAATCATATTCAATGACAAAGTATAATAAATTCCCCTGAAATAGATCATTCCATTCTCCGGCATCTCCGTAAATCCAATCTGTTAATGCCAGTCCCAATGCATTCTGGTTTGAGTTATAATTATCAGGTTCCCCTCCCCAGTTTTCATAAAGGCCTCCTACAGATGAGCCGGTAAAATCTCCCTGCCAGAATTGCGGCCC
>NZ_JAWRWY010000617.1:0-270 GCF_046535315.1 Paraburkholderia sp. SIMBA_027 | reverse complement strand
AAGGGAATGGTCTGCGACACGGGCTCACGTATCTCAAAAAGCTCGTATTCGCGGATTTCAGGCACCTTCTACCCTCTTAACCATGTCGTTCGAGGCTTGCTTGCCCCATGTTGCCAGTTGCCCGGCCGCAAGTCCATACTATGTACAGGGGATGACAGCCACGGGTGGTCACTTCACCGGTTGTTTACCGGGGAAGGACTAGTGTATTGGCTGGAGCCTCCCATAAAAATTCATCTCACCAGCGGTCTGGATAATGACTCAGAAGATACT
>NZ_JAWRWY010000616.1:0-270 GCF_046535315.1 Paraburkholderia sp. SIMBA_027 | reverse complement strand
CACCAAGGTGCGTCGCAAGACACATACCATGAAGATTGCCATCCTCGACGATTACCAGGACGCCGTTCGCAAGCTCGACTGCTTTCAATTGCTGGCCGACCATGATGTCAAGGTCTTCAACAACACTGTCCGTGGTTTGGGCCAGTTGGCGAGCCGTCTTTCCGAAGTCGATGCGCTGGTCCTGATTCGCGAACGTACCCGCATCAACTCGCAACTGCTCGACAAGTTGCCGCGTTTGCGCATGATCAGCCAAACCGGCAAGGTGTCGAG
>NZ_JAWRWY010000615.1:0-271 GCF_046535315.1 Paraburkholderia sp. SIMBA_027 | reverse complement strand
GCTTCTTGGGCTTGCACGGTGGGCTGGGTCGGGAATCATGGGTCTTGGCCTGAATCTTTGCCGGGGCGGACTGTCGCTGACGCCCCTGTGAGGACCTGGGGCCCTTAGATTGGCTTCGCGCCGGACCATGTTCCACACTGCCCCGGACAGGCCGACGACGACCGGATAGGCCAGCGCGAAGACCGGGAAGGACATGGAGTCGAAAGTCAGCGAGCAGCCTGCCGCCACCGCCCCGGAGGCCGCCAAAGCCCCGGCGAGTGCGCGCAGCGCC
>NZ_JAWRWY010000614.1:0-271 GCF_046535315.1 Paraburkholderia sp. SIMBA_027 | reverse complement strand
CCGCAATGACCCCGGCGGACACGGCAAGGACGCGACCGCCGAATCGCGGCGTGAGCGCGGTGGAGACGATGATCGCTGCACAGTAGGCCACATACGACCCGGAGGCGATGGCGCCCGCGGTCGAAGCCTCGAGACCGAACTCCGTGCGAATGGGCGGAAGGAACAGCCCATAGGCGAAGCGGGCAAAGCCATAGCAGACGGCGATGAGGGCGGTCCCGGCTGCGATCAGAGTCAGCGCGCCACGACGGTCGAGCGGGCGCTGGCTGAGGAG
>NZ_JAWRWY010000613.1:0-271 GCF_046535315.1 Paraburkholderia sp. SIMBA_027 | reverse complement strand
AGGATCGGGCAACAATGACAGGATTTGAGCGACCAGGATGTCTCCGAGGCGCTCCTGCTCAATTAGATACATCAGCGCAGGTCGGTTTTCATCATGGATGTGCGTAAGCGACAGAGTTATCTGAGTTTGCGCGGGTTCGGTCATGAGGTGAGCATAACTGGCGCAACAGACAGCCTTAAGCGTCTTAGCTTGGTCGCCCTAGTAAGACCGTTTGCTGTCTGAGGAACCTGTGACCGCGCAAAATTTCTTTTGGCGATCGAGAGCTTAATCC
>NZ_JAWRWY010000612.1:0-271 GCF_046535315.1 Paraburkholderia sp. SIMBA_027 | reverse complement strand
AGTTGCCTCCGCCGTTTCCCAGAACAACCAAGCCGCCCCGAGCGCGGCCACTTCACCGGCTGCCGAACTCCGGCTCGGCTACTTCAGCAACGTCACCCATGCTCCGGCCTTGGTTGGCATCAGCAAGGGCATCATCGCCAAGGACCTCGGCAGCACCAAGCTCACCACGCAGGTCTTCAACGCAGGCCGAGCCGCTGTGGAAGCGTTGAACGCCGGCGCTATCGACGCGACCTACATCGGCCCTAACCCGGCCATCAACTCCTTCGTCAAG
>NZ_JAWRWY010000611.1:0-271 GCF_046535315.1 Paraburkholderia sp. SIMBA_027 | reverse complement strand
CGAGCAGGCGGGAGCCGAGCACGTGCCCGTCGCCCAGGCCACTCAGGGCCTTACCGCCCCCCGGTCGCCGTGGCGGCCGGGCCGTCAGCCCCTGGGGTGTCCCGGCAGGCGTCCACACCGGATAGAACTCGCGCACCGCAACCTGCGCACCATCCAGTAGGTGACGCACCACGCCCGCGAGCCCTTCGGCCGGACGCGAGCGTTGCGTGAACAGCCCCAGCAGCGCCAGCAGTCTGGAAGGAGCGAGGCCCGACTTATGCGCTGCATTCCC
>NZ_JAWRWY010000610.1:0-271 GCF_046535315.1 Paraburkholderia sp. SIMBA_027 | reverse complement strand
CTTCGAGGAACTTCGCATTCCGAAGCTCTTCAACCTTCGCTCCGATCCGTTCGAACGCGGCGACCAGTCGATCCTCTATGACAAGTGGCTAGCCGACCACGCCTTCGTCCAGGTTCCCTTGCAGACGCTTGCGGCCACCTGGCTCAGCACATTCAAGGAATTCCCGCCACGGCAGAAGCCCGCCAGCTTCAATCTCGACAAGGTCGTCGAGCAGTTGTCGGCGCCGCCGAACTAGAGCAGCTTGCGGCAACACGGCTATTCTTGCCTTGCC
>NZ_JAWRWY010000609.1:0-271 GCF_046535315.1 Paraburkholderia sp. SIMBA_027 | reverse complement strand
AGCAGCGACACGCGGGTGCCGTACAGGATCGCCGAATACAGGTCGCGGCCCTGGCTGTCGGTGCCCAGCAGATAGGTCGACTGGCCGTTGGGCGACCAGGCCGGCGGCAACAACGCGTCCAGCAGCTCGACCTTGGTCAGGTCGAACGGATTGTGCGGCGCCACCCAGCCGGCCCCGAAGGAACCGATCAGCAGCAGCGCCAGCATGACGGTGGCCACGATGGCCACGGGCGCCCGGCGCCAGGCCCAGGCAATGTCGCTGTCCCACCAGC
>NZ_JAWRWY010000608.1:0-271 GCF_046535315.1 Paraburkholderia sp. SIMBA_027 | reverse complement strand
ACAAAACGTATCGAAGCCCTTTGCGCGGCACCATTGCGGGAAGTGCGGATTTTCGTTCAACAGTTCGGCTGCGGTCACGTCGTTGACAAGCGTGTAGCCGAAGATCGATTCGGCGGCCTGTTCGACGCTCGCATCGCGGCAGCGCCGCCCGATCACGATTCCAAGTTCGCCTTCGTAGGCGATCTTGCCCGCATAGCTGAGCGGGCGCAGGATCGGTTCGCCCGAGCCGATCACCGAACCCGCCGGTTTCAGCAAAAACAGCGGATGCGCC
>NZ_JAWRWY010000607.1:0-271 GCF_046535315.1 Paraburkholderia sp. SIMBA_027 | reverse complement strand
ATCGCGTCGATGGTCACGACTATGCCTCGATGGCGATGGCCAACGGTGCGTCGCTGCTTGTCGGCAGTGAGGCGCGGCTTGCGGGGCTTGGCCGTCTGACGGTGCCGATGATTGTCGTCGAGGATGTGCTGGCGGCGCTCGAGCGTCTTGCGATCGCATCGCGCCAGCGGTCGCGGGCGCAGATCATCGCCGTTACCGGTTCGGTCGGCAAGACGACGACCAAGGAAATGCTGCGCCATGTGCTCTCGCCATCCGGCAAGGTGCATGCGTC
>NZ_JAWRWY010000606.1:0-271 GCF_046535315.1 Paraburkholderia sp. SIMBA_027 | reverse complement strand
CACACTGGAGAAAGCTGGGCTGATCGAACGGCAGTTGCGCCGTGCGGATTCGAACGTCTATCGCCTGCACTTGACGGAGGTGCCCCGAGTATGAGCGGGAAGCTTGCCGGCATGGTGTTCGATAGCTATCCGGAGGGTGGCGGCAATCTGTTGCGCGGGGCATTTGTGCCACAAAATGGCGTTTTCACGACGGAGCAAAGCGATGCTGACGCGCGAACAGATAATCGAAGCCTTGACGCTTGCGAGCGATGTGGGTTGCCATACGCGCGCC
>NZ_JAWRWY010000605.1:0-271 GCF_046535315.1 Paraburkholderia sp. SIMBA_027 | reverse complement strand
CGAGAAGCAGTGGCCGCCGCGCCAGGCAATGTGGTACATCAACAGCCAGAAAGATGAAGGCCTGCGTCCGCATCATATTCAAAGCTACGGTAATCCGGTGGAGCAGACCTGGCAGAAGGTGTATCAGGCGTATCAGGAAGCGTGCGATCGTGCGGGTCTGGTGGACTTCGCCGAGTTGCTGCTGCGCGCTCACGAGTTGTGGCTTAACAAGCCGCATATCCTGCAACACTACCGCGAACGTTTTACCAATATCCTGGTGGACGAATTCCAG
>NZ_JAWRWY010000604.1:0-271 GCF_046535315.1 Paraburkholderia sp. SIMBA_027 | reverse complement strand
GCGGCACTGGCGTTCGTGGTCGCGGACGTCTCCGCCGCCACGACGCACCGCATCATCATCGAAGGCATGCGTTTCAACCCGCCCAGCGTGACGGTCGCGCGCGGCGACACGATCGTCTGGGTCAACAAGGATCTCGTCGCGCACACGGCCACGGCCGCGGGCCTGTTCGATTCGCATGAAATCCGACCCGATGCCTCGTGGACGTATGTCGCGAACACACCGGGCCGCTACGCATATATCTGCACGTTTCATCCTACGATGAAAGCGACAC
>NZ_JAWRWY010000603.1:0-271 GCF_046535315.1 Paraburkholderia sp. SIMBA_027 | reverse complement strand
GGACCGGACCTCCCTCTTAATAGGTCAACAACCGCGCGGTGCTCATCGCCAGATCTTTGTAGCGCGCCTTACCGCGGCCTGACCGATCGTTGACCACACGAAAAGGATGCTCGCCCCCGCCTGGATCTCGCCTTGCTTTGTTCCGCAATAGTCAGCAGACACGTCAAAGCCATGGCGAAAATCGCGCTTCATATTAATAATATTCACTTCGGAATTTTATTGGCGTTGCCAATCAACGATTAGAAAGTATAGAAAAAGAAAGGTAATGAAC
>NZ_JAWRWY010000602.1:0-271 GCF_046535315.1 Paraburkholderia sp. SIMBA_027 | reverse complement strand
GTGGGCCGATTGGCAGCCTGCTCGACCAATATCTCGGCATCGTCCTCTCCTTCCGCTGGACGGGCGCTGCGCTGGCCTGCGCCGTGATGGGCTTCCCGCTGATGGTGCGCAGCATTCGCCTCTCCATCGAAGCGGTCGACCGCAAGCTCGAAGAAGCCGCAGGCACTCTCGGCGCAAGTCCGCTCTGGGTATTCCTGACTGTCACCCTGCCGCTGACATTGCCTGGCATCATCGCCGGCATGATCCTGTCTTTCGCAAAGGCCATGGGCGA
>NZ_JAWRWY010000601.1:0-271 GCF_046535315.1 Paraburkholderia sp. SIMBA_027 | reverse complement strand
CGAGCACTTCGGGGCAATACGTGCATCTCCAGGGGCTTCGCACAGCAGGAAAAAAGACACTGCCTTGCTCGAAAAGCCTACCATCGGAGCACTTGCAAGGACCTGAACGATAGGCTGTGCGGGTGCCTATTACTAATGAACGCATCGTTTGGATCGATTGCGAAATGACCGGACTGGATATCGAGAACGATGCCTTGATCGAGGTCGCAGCGCTTGTTACTGACTCCGAGCTCAACATCCTTGGCGACGGCGTCGACGTCGTCATTAAGCC
>NZ_JAWRWY010000600.1:0-271 GCF_046535315.1 Paraburkholderia sp. SIMBA_027 | reverse complement strand
AGACCAATTAAAAGCAAAGTTTGAGGGAAATGAGCTTATTGCAAAATTGGAAGATTTCAGAAAGGCAAACCTAGACGGGACAACCGGAGAAGATAGAAATTCTAAAAACATAGCAATTAATAAAGCTCTTGAAGATGAACTTAACAAGCAAAGAGATTTTCATAATTCTTTCATAAAGGACAAAGAAACATTTGAACAAAGGAAGCTAATAATTGAGGCAAAATACAATGAGCTAAGAAAGCGTATTCAAGAATCTAAAGCATCTGATGAG
>NZ_JAWRWY010000599.1:0-271 GCF_046535315.1 Paraburkholderia sp. SIMBA_027 | reverse complement strand
CGTCGGGGCTTTTCTCTTTTCTGCGCGTAACCTCTTGCGTCTCGCATCCAACGTGCTTCCCGATCAGGGGTGTCTGCCGTGGCGTTCCCCTGCGCGTATCTGCAGCTTTGCTGCTTCCGCCGGTATAGTGCGCA
Source organism: Paraburkholderia sp. SIMBA_027 (assembly GCF_046535315.1). NCBI lineage: Bacteria > Pseudomonadati > Pseudomonadota > Betaproteobacteria > Burkholderiales > Burkholderiaceae > Paraburkholderia > Paraburkholderia sp. SIMBA_027. The sequence continues at coordinate 137 of NZ_JAWRWY010000599.1, read as the reverse complement.
GACGTTCAGCCCTGATACACCGGCATCTACCGCATGCGCATCCAGAATATCGAACGCCGTTCTTTCTACCTGCGTGTGATCTGCGCGTTATGCCTCACCGGCGTGCTGCCGGGTGAATGACCCAACGCCCGAATACC
>NZ_JAWRWY010000598.1:0-271 GCF_046535315.1 Paraburkholderia sp. SIMBA_027 | reverse complement strand
CCGGAGAAATTTATTAAAAATAAAAGAAAGAAAATAGTAGCTACACAAAAGGCTCTTCAGCTGGTAGCCTATCTGAAATCACTTAAACAGACCGATTACACCGATAAATCTATTGTTCCGCCATTTCTTTACAAGCAGGTAAAAAAAGAGGGTGAGGGAGCTGCCGGTTCATCCAATCTTCCTGATGGAGGAGAGCTTTTTACCGCAAACTGTGCTTCCTGCCATCAGGCAAGCGGAGAAGGAGTTCCCGGGGCATTTCCTCCGCTGAAAG
>NZ_JAWRWY010000597.1:0-271 GCF_046535315.1 Paraburkholderia sp. SIMBA_027 | reverse complement strand
ATTTGCAGTGAGCGCCGTACTGTGGCCTCGAACAGGTCAGACCGATCCTTGTCATCATTCAACAAACGGCGCGCAAGACTGAACAGGGCGAGTTCCAGTCGACAACTCGCTTCCCGGTCCGACACGGGCATAACCCCACTAGTAAATCGAACGAACGGGTATTCCTCGTTGCGGAGATCGGACATCAGAGCGTCCGAAGGACGACCTCTAAGAAAACCTGGCGACAAAGAAAGTGCATCCAGAAGTGCAAGAGCATCCCCCGAAAGCTCAG
>NZ_JAWRWY010000596.1:0-271 GCF_046535315.1 Paraburkholderia sp. SIMBA_027 | reverse complement strand
CGTGCGCACGCTGCCGGGCGGCGTCTTTCTGGTCCTCGTAGTAGAGGTCGCTGGCGAGCGGATGATGCGTATCGTGCGCTTCGGTGACCACGTCGGCGATCGTCAGTTGCAGGCCGTTGGCGACGTAGCGCAGGCTCTCGACGGCAGGCGCCAGGTTCAGGCGCGGGCCGAGGTAGAACAGGATGTTGGCGGTCTGCGAGCTCACGAGATCGCCGTCTTTCAGGAAGGGCGGCGCATACGGCGGATACGGCTCGTCATGGCTCTTCATGAG
>NZ_JAWRWY010000595.1:0-271 GCF_046535315.1 Paraburkholderia sp. SIMBA_027 | reverse complement strand
CAATGAACGCAATCCGCTGTATGAAGAGATTGCCGACGTGACCATTCGTACTGATGATCAAAGCGCTAAAGTGGTTGCAAACCAGATTATTCACATGCTGGAAAGCAACTAATTCTGGCTTTATATACACTCGTCTGCGGGTACAGTAATTAAGGTGGATGTCGCGTTATGGAGAGGATTGTCGTTACTCTCGGGGAACGTAGTTACCCAATTACCATCGCATCTGGTTTGTTTAATGAACCAGCTTCATTCTTACCGCTGAAGCGGTAAG
>NZ_JAWRWY010000594.1:0-271 GCF_046535315.1 Paraburkholderia sp. SIMBA_027 | reverse complement strand
ATTCATCTTGGAAAATTGGAACCCCCTGACCGATCACATTTTAGGTGATCGGGAACCATTTCGTGAGGCGGGCATTTCGCGCATGGGAGAGAGAACAGCCTGAAAGGGACATGAAACAGGGAGGAGAATGACATGCTGATAAACAGAACGGAGCCGTGTCACCACGCCTCGTGGATGAAGCCGGTAGCGATCCATCTGCCACTTTGCGTGGCCGTGGAGATTTACAGCCCTCTGGTGGCGCTGGACATGCTGATGTACCGCTGGCCCGAGG
>NZ_JAWRWY010000593.1:0-271 GCF_046535315.1 Paraburkholderia sp. SIMBA_027 | reverse complement strand
CACCGAGACGACGGAAACGCCGTCCGGCAAGCTGCGCGTCACGACGACGGTCGGTCTCGGCCAGGGCTGGCTGACGGACAAGATCCAGGAGTTCATGCAGCTCTATCCGGATGTCCAGATCCAGCTGATCCTCGACAACGAGGAAGTCGACGTGAACATGCGCCACGCCGATTGCGCCATTCGCCTGCGCCAGCCGCAGCAATCCGATCTGATCCAGCGCAAGCTGTTCACCGTGCATATGCACGTCTATGCAGCCCCCTCCTACATCAAC
>NZ_JAWRWY010000592.1:0-271 GCF_046535315.1 Paraburkholderia sp. SIMBA_027 | reverse complement strand
CTTCGGCCTCGGCCCAGCGCTTGAACGAGTCGAGACGCCGGCGCGTGTGCACGAGATAGAACGCGCCGATCAGCGGTTCGAGCAGCCAGCGCAGCCATGCCGGCTGCGCGCGGAAGTGGTACGTGAACTTCACTTCGGTCGTGCCCGGCGTGCGCTCGGTGAAGTTCCAGCTGCCGCTGAAGCGTTCGAGCACCTTCGGCCCGTCGATCATTTCGACGGCCGCGACCTGCGGCGGACGGTACGAGATGTAGCGCGACACCATCGTCGCACC
>NZ_JAWRWY010000591.1:0-271 GCF_046535315.1 Paraburkholderia sp. SIMBA_027 | reverse complement strand
GGACCAGCTAGGATTTTTCCGGCTGGTCTTTTTTATTGAGTAATCTGATAGCTGACTTTGTACTTGTAAACGGTTGTAAACAATTGTATACTATTGGTATATTAATTAAAAGGTGGTTACATCATGGGACTATTAAATGCAGAGTACAAAATTGAGTTTTACAAAAATGACGATAAGCTTCTAACATTAGGGGCAAACAAGCCTAAGAAAGTGTCTAAAATGGTTGATACTGGTATCAGTACTAAGCCTTGTAATTCGGTGGTTATCTACA
>NZ_JAWRWY010000590.1:0-271 GCF_046535315.1 Paraburkholderia sp. SIMBA_027 | reverse complement strand
CTATGACTTCGGCGAGATCGACTGGAGCGAGTTCTACGCCGTGCTCAAGGGCAATGGCCCATGCAACCGCGAACGCCTGGCGGCGCGCGTCAAGGCGCACGAAGACGGCGCCTGGGTGCGCGAGGCGCTGGTCGCCTACGCCGACAAGCAGGCCGAGCGCAAGGCGGCCTGAGTCCTGGCCGGGCGGCGCCCGGCCTTCCAACTCCTTACTCATCCAATACCCGGGGCGCCACGCGCGCCCGGCATCCGAGGATATCCATCATGAGCAAAG
>NZ_JAWRWY010000589.1:0-271 GCF_046535315.1 Paraburkholderia sp. SIMBA_027 | reverse complement strand
ACAAATTATATTACAATCAACGAAAATGATATTATCCTCCAACTTTCAAATTTTTCTTTTGATGGCTCAGTTTTTGATATATTCGGTGCTTTGTTAAATGGTGCAAAACTGGTACTTGTAGATAAAGATACTGTTGTGAACATAAAAAAGCTTGGCGCTCTGATAAAACACGAAAATATAAGTATTATGTTTGTTACTACGGCTCTGTTTAACGTACTAGTCGATTTAGACATCAGCTGTCTTAAGAATATTAGAAAAATATTATTCGGCG
>NZ_JAWRWY010000588.1:0-271 GCF_046535315.1 Paraburkholderia sp. SIMBA_027 | reverse complement strand
CCGTGCGCTGACATTGCGCTGCAACAGCAGTACGACGATACGCTGCAGATCCAGTGCAGCGCGTTGCGCCGCCCGTTCGAGTGTAACGGGATCGTTTTCCTGCGCGGCGTCTGCCGGGCACGGGGTGTCAGAAGTTTCGAACATGTCCGGCTCGTGGTGTCAACTATCGTGTCGTCCTGCGCACTACCTTCGAGGGCATTGTCAAGTTGGCGGCTGTGGGCAACTGTGCGTCACACGCGTAGTTATCCTTAACAGATAACGGTCTCGCTTG
>NZ_JAWRWY010000587.1:0-272 GCF_046535315.1 Paraburkholderia sp. SIMBA_027 | reverse complement strand
TTTTGTCTCCGATGTCAACGCCTCCGAACGAGCGGACCTCACCGACCACTGCCATGAGAGCAGCGGAGATGTCAGGGGGGTCAGGGACTCGGTCCCCGGCGAACCCATCAGCGAGCGTGGAGATGATCCGTCCCCAAATGGCTCCAGAAGTGCCTCCGCCGACATCGGCCCAAGCCTCGCCGGTTGCGCGGATCACCTCTGCGGCGCTGCAACCGCGGTTCGTGGCCTCGGCTGCGGCGAGTGCTGCGGCTTTCGACCCACGCTGCATGCCG
>NZ_JAWRWY010000586.1:0-272 GCF_046535315.1 Paraburkholderia sp. SIMBA_027 | reverse complement strand
ATTTCTTGTCGTGAAGCTCGAAATCATGGCCGATCTTTTCCAGAAGCGCCGGAAGTTCGAGCGTGCCGACATCCTCCTCGACATCTGTACGGGCAAAGGTGAGATAGGCCTCCAGCATCGACTGCATGTCCTCGACATCCTTGTCGAGGCCCTCGAGGTCGGGATTGTCGCCTGCCAAAGCCAGTTGCAGCTTGAAACGGGTGAGGATGGTGCGCAGGTCATGGCTGACGCCGTTCAGCAACGCCGTTCGCTGTTCCATCTGCCGCTCGATG
>NZ_JAWRWY010000585.1:0-272 GCF_046535315.1 Paraburkholderia sp. SIMBA_027 | reverse complement strand
GCCGATAGGAATCGTATTACTATACTCCTTATCTTCTATCTTGTAATATGTACTATACGTTGTATCTTCAGAAGGTCCGTATAAATTATAAACATCCAGCTCTTTAACACCCAACCTATGAATTGTTTCTATAGGAATAGATTCTCCTGCCATATTTAATATACCAACAGTACTAAAAGATACTCCTTCTTCTAACAATTTATTAACTACTGAGGGTACCGTATTTATTAGGATTTTATCTTCCTTACTGATATAGTTTTTAATTTCAAGCC
>NZ_JAWRWY010000584.1:0-272 GCF_046535315.1 Paraburkholderia sp. SIMBA_027 | reverse complement strand
CCGGAACGTCTCTGGCGTGTAGCTCGTCAGGGCGCGCGTGTGCGCGAGCCCGCAGCCGCCAGCTTTGCTGGGTAGTACCTCCAATGGCGGTTGCTTGCGCGTGTAGTTGTGCCAGGTCTCATGAAACAATTCGCTTCGTCCGAAGTTCGTGGGCTTTAAGTCAGAAAGGAGCGAATTCGATGAAGGCCATCGTATTCCACGCCATAGGCGTTATCCGCCTGGAGGATGTCCCGGAACCGAAGATCCAGGAACCGACGGATGCCATCGTCAGG
>NZ_JAWRWY010000583.1:0-272 GCF_046535315.1 Paraburkholderia sp. SIMBA_027 | reverse complement strand
CACGGCGCACGAGCAGCGACGCCGGAATCATCACGACGGCGGCCAGCGCGGCGATCGCCAGCATCGACGTGCGCCAGTAGTGGCCCGACACGAGCCAGGCCGCGAGCGGCGACATCGTCATCGGCGCCATGCCCATGCCGGCCGACACCAGCGATACCGCGAGGCTGCGGTGCGTGTCGAACCAGCCGGTCACGCAAGCCATCATCGGCGCGAACATCGCGGCCGTCGCGCTGCCGACGGCCAGCCCGAAAATCAGCTGGAACGCGAACAGC
>NZ_JAWRWY010000582.1:0-272 GCF_046535315.1 Paraburkholderia sp. SIMBA_027 | reverse complement strand
ATAAAAATGCGCGTTCGGGCCGCGTGCGCGCGCTGAAAATCGCCGCGACATCAAACGACATAATTGCTGAATGGCGCGCGCTACCGGTTCCTTTCATACTCGCGTCTGCGGGTTGCGGCACGCCTCTCTCACAGACCGAACGCTCCCACGCAGATGTGATCTCCGATAGTTTGTGATCCTGTGGATCGAACGATTGTCGGTGACCTCTCCCCGACAATTGGCGGCACAACGGTGCCGAAGACAGGATCGACATGCAAACCTCTTTCAAATCC
>NZ_JAWRWY010000581.1:0-272 GCF_046535315.1 Paraburkholderia sp. SIMBA_027 | reverse complement strand
ACGAATCGCCCGACGCAACAGCGCCTGCGTTTCATCGTTGTCTGCCGGAACATCATGATGGCGGTACAACCATTCGCTTACCGCTTCACGCGTTGGCGCACAAAGCATTGAAGGCAGCAGCGTGCTGTCGTTTTCCATTTTCAGTAATTGCGGTTTACCGTCACGCATGACCGCCACTGAACAGTTTGCTGTACCGTAATCAAAACCAATAAACACGAATTAATCCCCATGCCGGTGAAGAAGGGGCGTGACTTTAGCGAAATGTTGCCGTC
>NZ_JAWRWY010000580.1:0-272 GCF_046535315.1 Paraburkholderia sp. SIMBA_027 | reverse complement strand
ATCTTCACGAGATCGACCCGGATGCCGGACATCCGCGCTGCCCGCTCATTGCCGCCGACCGCGAAGATGTGGCGGCCGATCGGCGTGGAGCGCGAGACATAGGCCGCGACAAGCGCCAGAACGATCAGAATCCAGATCGAGACAGGCAGGCCGAGAATGCGGCCGGCACCGAAAAAGTCGAAGCCGGTCGTCGCGTATTCCGGGCGGCCGACGAGGTTCGGAAAGGTCTGGCCGTCGGAGGAGAGCAGCGCCAGGCCGCGGGCGACATAGAG
>NZ_JAWRWY010000579.1:0-272 GCF_046535315.1 Paraburkholderia sp. SIMBA_027 | reverse complement strand
CGTGGTCATGGGAAAAGTATGATGTTATCAAATATTCTACCAATTTTCAGTATTGTATTTAAGACAGAAAGATTTATTCTCATAATTTCTGAAGCTGAATCACAATCGCAGAAGTTTGCTGAGTGGGTAAATGACCAGTTAAAAAACAATCAGAAGCTGCGTGACATTTTTGGTACGGATATTGCACCAAATAAAAGTCTAGGACATAAAGACAACGTAGAAATGTTTGATAATGGATATACGATGGTACAGAGTGCTGGTATGGGAAAACG
>NZ_JAWRWY010000578.1:0-272 GCF_046535315.1 Paraburkholderia sp. SIMBA_027 | reverse complement strand
CCGCAACCCTGCGGGCCGGGACGGTGCTGCAAATCCCGAGACGCCAGCTGGTCATCCCGATTTCCTTCGCCGCACTGCTTGGTGGCCTGGTGTCGCTGATCGGCACGCCGGCCAATCTGCTCGTCAGCGATACCCTGGCAAAGGCAACGGGAACGGGATTCCGTTTCTTCGATTTCGCCTATGCAGGCCTGCCGGTGGCAATCGCCGGGATCCTGCTCGTCTCCGCCCTCGCCGTCCGTCTGTTTCCGGAAACCGAAGGCGACGTCTCGGCG
>NZ_JAWRWY010000577.1:0-272 GCF_046535315.1 Paraburkholderia sp. SIMBA_027 | reverse complement strand
GGGCGCGCAGCCAACGAAATCGTTGGTGAGGTTCGTCCCCCAACCGAAGCTCATGCGAACACGGCCCTCGAAATGCTTGTAGGTGTCGATAATCGCATCGACATCCATGCCATCCGAAAAAATCAGAAGCTTCTGGCGCGGATCGCGGCCCATCTTCTTCCACCATTCGATGATCTTCTCGCCGCCTTCGACCGGCGGTGCGCTGTCCGGGCGGAAACCCGTCCAGTCGGCAACCCATTCCGGCGCATCACGCAGGAAAGCGGCAGTGCCGA
>NZ_JAWRWY010000576.1:0-272 GCF_046535315.1 Paraburkholderia sp. SIMBA_027 | reverse complement strand
GGCGACGCACGCGCGGCCGAAACGATGCCGGCCGACGCGGCGATCAGCGACTGCAATTCGGCGCCCCCGACGACGGCACCGCCAGCGCAAGCGTCGCGAGCCACGGCGATTCGAAGCGCGGATGGATCGTCGAGAACGCGCGGTTGCAGGTGCGCGACCAGAGCGCATGCCGGCCGCTGCTGTACAGCAGGCGCCCCATCGTGATCACGATCGCGATAATCGCATTGAACACCGACAGGAAGATTCCGCCGCTGACCACGCGCGATACCACC
>NZ_JAWRWY010000575.1:0-272 GCF_046535315.1 Paraburkholderia sp. SIMBA_027 | reverse complement strand
CGCATCGGGTTGCAGGGTCCAGATGCAGCTGTCGACCGTGGCTTCGGTCGGGCCATAGACGTTGTGCAAGCGCACCTGGGGCAAGCGCGCCCGGACGCTGCGGGCCAAGGCTTCGGTGAGTTCACCACCGCCACAAAAAACGTCGGTGAGGCTGCTGCACAACGCCGACGCTTCCAGTTCGAGAAATTGCTGCAGCATGGCCGGTACAAATTGGATCACGGTGATGCGCTGCGTGCGAATCACCTCAGCCAGGTAAGCCGGGTCGCGATGGC
>NZ_JAWRWY010000574.1:0-272 GCF_046535315.1 Paraburkholderia sp. SIMBA_027 | reverse complement strand
ATCACTACTAATTCTTATCTAAAAGATCTAAATAATGAGCTTGATATATATGTGGAAAATTTTACAACAACTTACGACAATAAAATAGTCAACTTATTTATAACAAAAGAATTAAAAAAAGCTATAAGTCTACAGAATAAAAATTATTATCAGGATGTTTTAGTAATAAAGTACATAGTTAAAAACTCTTCTGGAGTAGAATTACAAAATACTCAAAACATGGTTTTAAATAATGAATCCTATTTTAATATTGTAAGTATGGGAACGAGACC
>NZ_JAWRWY010000573.1:0-272 GCF_046535315.1 Paraburkholderia sp. SIMBA_027 | reverse complement strand
ATTTAATGTAAACATCCATTCAAACCCATTATTTAAATGGGTTAATAGCATGCCAATAAATGGACCAAATGCTGAACCAAGAACGGCGCTTAAGCTATAATAGCTAATCCCTTCTCCTTTTCGAGAGGGTGGTGTCGTTTGTACGCAAATTGTGCCTGTTGTTGTGGTAACAAGTCCAATTGTGAAGACATGCAGCATGCGGATAAGTAGTAACACCGCAACTCCATAAGCGAAAAAGTAACTAAGCGATACAAGTACAGCTCCTAAAAGAC
>NZ_JAWRWY010000572.1:0-272 GCF_046535315.1 Paraburkholderia sp. SIMBA_027 | reverse complement strand
CTGGTGATTATGGAGGGGGCTCAAGTTCAAATACACCTAACAACTCCAATACAGAACCATGTAGTAGTATAAAATCAGCTCAAGCTGATACAAAATATATTGCAAAATTTGATTCACTTAATAAAAAATCAGTTTTTGAAATGGATAAGGAAAGAGGGTTTTATGAAATCCAACCTCCTAAAGGAACACCTGCATCTTCAGGATTTGTTCAAATTGATGGACCTCCAGGAAGTACGGGGCTACATCTTCCTGACAATACAAATCGTATATCA
>NZ_JAWRWY010000571.1:0-272 GCF_046535315.1 Paraburkholderia sp. SIMBA_027 | reverse complement strand
AGCGCAATCATATACTGCGCTTTCTCAGCCCGATCGCTTACATACCCGCCTTCTCCCTGGATTCGCCCGGCCTTCTCAGAGTGCTGAACTGACCGTCATTCGGCCGGCTGCAGCTCTGCCGGCTCGAAACGATAGGTGGTCGAGCAGAATTCACAGGTGACGGCGATCTCACCGTTTTCCTGGCTGGCCTCGATCTCCTCCGCCGAAAAGCCCTTCAGAACGCCGCCGATCTTTTCACGCGAACAGCTGCAGCGGTCGTAGACCTGCTTGGC
>NZ_JAWRWY010000570.1:0-272 GCF_046535315.1 Paraburkholderia sp. SIMBA_027 | reverse complement strand
CAGCAACACCATAGGCAGTCCCTCGTATTTCGAACTCAGGACGAGCAAGGAAGCACGCGCCACTATAGGATGCGGATTGTCCCGATGGCCCACAAAATGCACGCGTCCTTGCAGGCCAAGCTTGGCTGCCAAGTCCTCCAGTTCCTCGCGATACGCGCCGTTTCCAACAATCACCAAGTGCTCTGCGATGGCTCGCCGTTGTACCAGGTCAGCGTACGCACGCAAAAGCGTTCGGTGATCCTTTTGAATCTCATCAAGACGGGCGACGGACA
>NZ_JAWRWY010000569.1:0-272 GCF_046535315.1 Paraburkholderia sp. SIMBA_027 | reverse complement strand
CACGCGTCACTGGCGAAGTAGCGCCGGGCAAGGTCCTCGGGATGGTAGGTCACACCCTCTATGGGGTTGCGTATGTCTCGCATGGTTGTCTCCTCCTGGGGCGGCGCTAGCGGCCCGACGGCGCGATCTGCACGCGGTCGCGGTCGAACACCTCGATGTCGCCCCGCACGCCGCCGGTAAAGAGGCCATACCAGACCGCCGGCTTCAGGCCCAGCGTCTTGCGCTGGAATTCCAGCGGGCCATCGGCGACGATGCAGTCGAACTCGTCATAC
>NZ_JAWRWY010000568.1:0-272 GCF_046535315.1 Paraburkholderia sp. SIMBA_027 | reverse complement strand
GAAGAAGCCGCGACCATCCTCGATCGCCTGGGTGTCGCCAAGTCCGCCTACACAGGCGGCGACATGGACGCCTTCTCGCCCGTCACCGGCGAGCGCACCGGCCAGCTGAAAACAGTCTCGCCAGCGAAGGCCGTCGAGGCCATCGACCGCGCCCATGTAGCATTCCAGAAGTGGCGCCTCGTTCCGGCGCCGAAGCGTGGGGAACTCGTTCGTCTGCTCGGTGAGGAGCTGCGCGCAGCCAAGGCCGATCTCGGCCGTCTGGTTTCGATCGA
>NZ_JAWRWY010000567.1:0-272 GCF_046535315.1 Paraburkholderia sp. SIMBA_027 | reverse complement strand
GATCCGCGCGTCCTGGGCCAACCCTTGGCGCGTGACTTCAAGGGCTCGCGCCTGGGCTGGTTGGGCGACTATAACGGCTACCTGCCGATGGAAGACGGGATCATGAGCCTGTGCGAATCGGCCCTCGGGGATTTCGCCACGCTGGGTTGCAACGTCGAACGCTGCCTGCCGGACTTTTCCATGGCGCGCCTGTGGCGTAGTTGGCTGGTGCATCGCCACTGGTTGGTGCATGGCAACCTGGCTGGGGCTTACGCCAACCCGAAAAAACGCGC
>NZ_JAWRWY010000566.1:0-272 GCF_046535315.1 Paraburkholderia sp. SIMBA_027 | reverse complement strand
CTTCGCGCTGCGCACGCTTGCGTGCCAGCTTGCGAACGCGGCGAACGGCTTCAGCCTTTTCGCGAGCGCGCTTCTGGGAAGGCTTTTCGTAATAATCGCGCATCTTCATTTCACGGAAAATGCCTTCGCGCTGCATCTTTTTCTTGAGAGCGCGAAGCGCCTGATCAACGTTATTGTCGCGGACTAGTACCTGCACGTGAATCCCGTTCCTTTTATCTGGTTATCTTGCTGCGCGAATAAAGGCATTCGCGCGCAAACACAAAATCGTTCGC
>NZ_JAWRWY010000565.1:0-272 GCF_046535315.1 Paraburkholderia sp. SIMBA_027 | reverse complement strand
CTGGCTCATGCGAAGCGCACTGCGTTGCTTGACGCGACGGTTACGCAGGTCAGAGCGCAGCATGCGGCCAACGCCGAGGCATTAGAGGCCCTGTGTCTCGCGCTTTATAGAATTGACCGCTTCGGCGATATGCTCAGTGTTGCCCGGCAGGGACTCAAGATCGATCCGCAGCGGGTCATGTTGCACCACTACGCAGCACATTCCCTAAGCGTATGCGGCAGGGTTTTAGAAGCTATCGTTCACAGCAGGGAGGCGGTCCGATTCACACCAGA
>NZ_JAWRWY010000564.1:0-272 GCF_046535315.1 Paraburkholderia sp. SIMBA_027 | reverse complement strand
CCTTTTTTTGGCGGGTTGAGCTGAAGGGTCCGGGGAGCGAGAGTCTGCTGTAGAAGTTCGCCGAACATGGAAAGTTGGTTGCTCAATTTGAAAAGTAACAATGGTGTGGAACCAAGAGCGCTGCGGCCTGCTGCCTTGTTCAGGTGCTGAGGTCATGTCCGTGGGACTGCACAAGCGAGAGCTTTGGTTTCCAGCACAAGTGAGTTCTCGAGTTCAGAACGAGTGGAAACGCTGCTGCTCGCGTCGTTGAAGTTGGAATTCTCCGTGAATTA
>NZ_JAWRWY010000563.1:0-272 GCF_046535315.1 Paraburkholderia sp. SIMBA_027 | reverse complement strand
AGGCGAACCAGGCTGTCACGCGACTTCATACGCAATACTCCATGGATAGCGAGACCCGGATCAAAAAGGCACTATGCCCCCCTGATCGGCCCGTTTAACCCGCCCGTTCAACCGGCCGGGTTAACCCGTTGTGCCGGAATGATTCCCAAAAGTTACCCGGCGTTAATAAAAAACCACCGCCGTTAACCTTTCGTTTACGGGCATCGTTAATGATAAACACGATCATTTAAGGGTCGGTAAATGCCAGGTCCAAAAAAGCGGACCAGACGATG
>NZ_JAWRWY010000562.1:0-272 GCF_046535315.1 Paraburkholderia sp. SIMBA_027 | reverse complement strand
AGACCGACCTGCTCGCCCTGAACGCCGCTGTCGAAGCAGCCCGTGCAGGCGAACACGGCAAGGGCTTTGCGGTCGTTGCTTCCGAAGTCCGAAAGCTTGCGGAACGCAGCCAGTCTGCTGCCGCCGAAATCAGCTCGATGTCTGGCGATACGGTGAAGGCTGCTGCCGACGCCGGCGAAATGCTCGGCCGCCTGGTGCCGGATATCCGCAAGACGGCCGAACTGGTCTCCGAAATCAGCGCTGCCTGCCGCGAGCAGGATATCGGTGCCTCG
>NZ_JAWRWY010000561.1:0-272 GCF_046535315.1 Paraburkholderia sp. SIMBA_027 | reverse complement strand
CCCGGCTTAACGAGACGACAGTCGATGCGGAGAGGAAGAGGCGCGGAGAATGCGAGACTGCTGGAGGCCATGAGATAGGCGATGGCCACGCCGTATTTCGCTGCTGTTCTTAACATGGGGCAACTCCCTAGTTAACAAAATGCTAACGAAATAGATTTTATATTAGCTATGCATTGCTCCCAGCTATGAACGTTGCCATCGCCATTACATCTTAATCCATAGCCAACTTCCTATTCATAAGGTCTAGCTTAAAGGGACTAGCACTTTTGAAG
>NZ_JAWRWY010000560.1:0-272 GCF_046535315.1 Paraburkholderia sp. SIMBA_027 | reverse complement strand
CCATGCGGCCGTCACGGCGCCGGCGATCTCGGCGTCGAGGCCCTTGACGGTGACGCCGGTGCCGGGCCGGTAGGCCTGGTCGCCATCGGGCGTCAAGCTGTCGCCGTCTTTCAGGGCGACGTTCTTCTGCTGGCTGCGGAATGCCGACACGGCGGCATTGAGCGCGCCGTTGAACCATTCGCCCTTGATGCCGGCCTCGTAGCTGGCGCCCGTGATGGGCTTGAGGGTGTCGCCGCTTTCGTTCTTGTTGGTCTGCGGCGTGAAGACATCGG
>NZ_JAWRWY010000559.1:0-272 GCF_046535315.1 Paraburkholderia sp. SIMBA_027 | reverse complement strand
AACATTCTGTTCGGCCTGACGCTGATCGGCTTGCTGCTCTTCCTCTGGCTGATGCTCGGAATTTTCACCGCCAGCTTCTGGACGCCCCTGAACATCAGCAACTTGCTGCGGCAGGGATCGATGACGGCAATCCTGGCTCTCGGGCAGACCTTCGTGATCATCACGGCGGGTATCGACCTGTCGGTCGGCGCCATCGTCGGCTTTGCCGGGGTCATTATCGCCTGGCTTTTGCAGGCAGGCGTCCCGGTCTGGGCGGCTATCCTGCTCACCCT
>NZ_JAWRWY010000558.1:0-272 GCF_046535315.1 Paraburkholderia sp. SIMBA_027 | reverse complement strand
ACTGAATTGACGCCGGTCTTTTCTGCCGCCGATTGGGCGAGAACGGGCGAGGCGAGCAGGACAGAAAGTCCGGCAAGGGCGAGGGCGTGTTTCATCATGTGCTCCTTTGTGTCGATATAGCAGTAGCCGAACTTCGAAATGGACCATCTGTTCCAAAGACCGCCGGATTGGGCAAACAAACATCTCGGCGTGTCTCCATTGGCCGGAACAAGCGGCGCCGTTGCGGGTTCGGATCCCAAGCGGGGCCGGAGACAGCGAGGAGCACGAGTTGA
>NZ_JAWRWY010000557.1:0-272 GCF_046535315.1 Paraburkholderia sp. SIMBA_027 | reverse complement strand
CCATTTCTTCCCGAAGGCGCTCTGGGAGCGCATCCAGAAGCTCGACGGCGCTGGCAAGGATATCGGCCGTCGCATGCAGGGCGTACCCTGCATCTACGATCTCGAAACCCGCTTCCGCGTCATGGACGAGTTTCCTGACTACCGGCAGATCATCTCGCTGGGCATGCCGCCGCTGGAAGCGATGGGCGGCCCGGAGCTCGCCACCGAATTTGCCCGCATTGCCAATGACGGCCAGGCCGAGCTTGTCGAGAAATATCCCGAGCGCTTCGCCG
>NZ_JAWRWY010000556.1:0-272 GCF_046535315.1 Paraburkholderia sp. SIMBA_027 | reverse complement strand
AGCGTGTTAGGCACTTGCGGCCAGACCTGGTATCCTGGCCAGATGGCAAAACGCAGACCCTACCCGACGGATGTGTCGAATGAGGAATGGAGCTTTGCGGCTCCCTATCTGACTCTGATGAACACAGACGCACCGCAGCGCAGATACGAACTGCGCGAGATGTTCAATGCACTGCGCTGGATCGTGCGCGCGGGTGCGCCCTGGCGGATGTTGCCAAATGATTTTCCGCCGTGGGAACTGGTTTATCAGCAGACGCAACGCTGGATTCAGGC
>NZ_JAWRWY010000555.1:0-273 GCF_046535315.1 Paraburkholderia sp. SIMBA_027 | reverse complement strand
CCGGGGCGGTCACGGTACCGGCCAGCGCGATATGCGTATCGCCGATCTTCACATCAGCCTGCACGGGGAACGGTCGCGTCGTGTCCTGCAGCGCGAGCACGCCTCCCACCTTGCCGCTGCCCGACACAGCCGTCTTCTTGTAGGTGCCCTTGACCGTCCAGCCGAGACCATAAGGCGGCACCGAAGGCTTCGACTGCTGCTGACTGGTCGTGCCGGTATTCGCCGACGTGCTCGCCGGACTCGCCGGCCCGCTGCTCGCGGCCGTGGCAGAGG
>NZ_JAWRWY010000554.1:0-273 GCF_046535315.1 Paraburkholderia sp. SIMBA_027 | reverse complement strand
CCCTGCCACAATGTTCAGCCCTATCGTTGGAGCGGACATCACTGGGACCGGAAGCCTGGAACTGCCGCTGCGCCCGGATTTCGAACATGCAATCTTGATTCTGGACGGCAGCGCAGTGATCGACGGCGTCGACGTCCAACCAGGCCCCTTGGCCTATCTCGGCGCAGGCCGTTCCAACCTCCGGCTGGAGGTTGCTGCGGAGACCCGCTTCATGCTGCTCGGGGGCGAGCCGTTCGGCGAAGACCTCCTCATGTGGTGGAACTTCGTGGGGCG
>NZ_JAWRWY010000553.1:0-273 GCF_046535315.1 Paraburkholderia sp. SIMBA_027 | reverse complement strand
AGTTTCGTCCAGCTACTACACGTACAGTAGCAAGTGCTAATTCAAACACTTCTTCTTCACGTGTTAAAGTTGGTGCTACAGGATTTTCAGCTGGTACACCCTTCTTCACGAAAGCTTTAATAAATCTATTTTCATCACGTTTATCCCATCGAAGCACTATTCTATCTAATCTGTCATACGTAGTGTCAGCAGTTTCAATCGTTAGATTTACACCATCAGCTACCTTATACAAATATCCATTAATAAAGGCATATCCATCTATAATATCTACAG
>NZ_JAWRWY010000552.1:0-273 GCF_046535315.1 Paraburkholderia sp. SIMBA_027 | reverse complement strand
CAAGCTGCGGGGCCAGAAAGCCGGTGTCGCGCATTTGCACGAGAACCTGCTGCGTTTCAACCCCCAGTTGTACCGAGAAAACAGCCAGCACTTCCTGAAACAGACCGTGGCCCACGAAGTCGCGCACCTGATCGCCCACCAGTTGTTTGGCGAGCGCATCCAACCCCATGGCGAAGAATGGCAATTGATCATGCGCGGGGTTTACGAACTGCCGCCGGATCGTTGCCACACCTATGCCGTGAAACGCCGGCAAGTCACCCGCTATATCTACCG
>NZ_JAWRWY010000551.1:0-273 GCF_046535315.1 Paraburkholderia sp. SIMBA_027 | reverse complement strand
AGACCATGCGTATCGAGACCACGACGATCGAGGGTATTCTGAAGATCACGCCGGCGCGGCATGGCGATCACCGCGGCTATTTTTCCGAGGTTTTCAAGGACGGATGGTTTCGCGAGAATGTCGCCGACATCACCTTCGTCCAGGACAACGAGTCGCTTTCGGGACAAGCAGGCACGCTGCGCGGCCTGCATTTCCAGACGCCACCCTTCGCCCAGGGAAAACTGGTGCGCTGCCTTCGGGGCGCAATTCTCGACGTCGTCGTCGATATTCGCC
>NZ_JAWRWY010000550.1:0-273 GCF_046535315.1 Paraburkholderia sp. SIMBA_027 | reverse complement strand
ATAGCGTTCCAGACGCGGCGAGCCTGTTTCCCAGCGTGAGGTCGCGAAAGCAGAGAAGGGCACCATGCCGCCATCTTTATTTCGGACATACCAGAGATTGATGTCATCTGGCAGCATGCGATACGGCGCAGCTGCCTGCACATAGACTTTCTTCACGCGACCGCGATCCATAAAGTCATTCACATAGCTCGAACCCCAGGCGGTTTGCAGTGTGTCGTTAATATCGTCGATAGCAACGCCCAGCGCCTGAGCTTTACGCTGGTCGATATCAAT
>NZ_JAWRWY010000549.1:0-273 GCF_046535315.1 Paraburkholderia sp. SIMBA_027 | reverse complement strand
CGCTGCATAGCGGTCAAATCCTTTCCATGGGGTAATGACTGTTTTGCCTGCCCGTCGGTTGACCGGTCACGCTCTCGAGACGAACATTGCCACAAACCTTATTTGGAGGGGAATAGACATGACAAACCAGACAGACAATCGAGCGTTGCTGCGTTTGCTGGGCATCGAAAAGCCGATCATTCAGGCGCCCATGGCCGGCGTCAGTACGCCCGCACTCGCTGCCGCCGTATCCAATGCAGGTGGTCTGGGTTCATTGGGCGTTGGAGCGATGAA
>NZ_JAWRWY010000548.1:0-273 GCF_046535315.1 Paraburkholderia sp. SIMBA_027 | reverse complement strand
AGAACAATGACCGGCTTGCCCTCCAAGGCCGGGTTGAAGGCGCGCTCGGCCGAGGCGTAGAAGCAGTTCACGTCCACGTGCGCTATTTCCTGCATGCGGCGCATCACTGCCGGCTTAGACACCGGTGCCACCCGTAATCGTGCATCTGATGCGAGAGCGCCTGTTAGACATGGTGCAGGCACTTGGTGGCCACGCCCCAGATCGTCAATTCCGACAATGCCGGAACATGGATGTCCGGGAAACGCGGATTGTCTGCCTGCAGGATTACGCCTG
>NZ_JAWRWY010000547.1:0-273 GCF_046535315.1 Paraburkholderia sp. SIMBA_027 | reverse complement strand
CGGTGAGGTGTGCTGGCGGGAGCGGCCATGAGCACTACTTCCCGATGCAGAAGCTCGAGAAGATTTCGCCCAACAAATCATCGCTGGTGAACTTCCCGGTGATGCTCGACAGGCTGTCATGCGCCAGCCGCAGTTCCTCGGCGAACAGGTCCAGCACGCGGTCGTCCTGTTCGGCGTGTTCCGCGGCCAGCGCCAGGTGATCGGCGGCATCCTGCAGCGCGTGCAGGTGCCGTTCGCGCGCCAGCCAGGGCGACTCGGCGCCGGGATTCCAGC
>NZ_JAWRWY010000546.1:0-273 GCF_046535315.1 Paraburkholderia sp. SIMBA_027 | reverse complement strand
ATGGCGATCGGCGGGGGCGAGGATGTCGCCGAACTGTCGGGCATCAATCTCCGCCGCGTCCGCATCATGGCGTTCGGGCTGGCGGGCTTCTTCTTCGGCATTGCCGGTGTTCTGGCCGCGGCCCAGCTCGGCCGCTCCGATGCCGTCATCGCCGATGGCCGATTGTTTGCGGCGGTGACTGCCGTGGTGGTCGGCGGTACGGCGCTGACCGGCGGTGAAGGCGGCGTCATCAATACGCTGGTCGGCGTCCTGATCGTCACCGTTCTCAGCAAC
>NZ_JAWRWY010000545.1:0-273 GCF_046535315.1 Paraburkholderia sp. SIMBA_027 | reverse complement strand
ATGTGAAGTCCGGAAACGTTTGCACGCACGGACCGGACAGAACCCGAACGGCATGGCGCCGGCGAGCGAACTGCGGGGGAGAGGCGAAGGCGGCAGCGCGCGCGGCACGCCTGAGAAGCGGGGGATACCGGAGGATTCGACGAGATTCGGAGGGTTCGCGGCCGATGCGGGCGCATCACGCGTCGGTCACCCACGCGCCGAACCATTCGCTCGGGCGCGCGATTTCGTCCTGCGCGGCGACGAGTTCGAGTTCGTAGCGGCGCGCGTCGTAGG
>NZ_JAWRWY010000544.1:0-273 GCF_046535315.1 Paraburkholderia sp. SIMBA_027 | reverse complement strand
CACCCGTCGTTGATCCTGCGAAACTGGATTCCACCAAGGTCACGGACCTTATGACCAAGGCAGGACTGCTGTAGTTCAGTGACCACCAAGCACGTCGTTGTCGGCCCTACGGGCCCGGCAAGCACCACGGCAGGCAAGGGCAGCCGCCCTCGCCTGCCGATCGGTGTTTCCACCATCTCCCTGCTGGCAGTCCTGATTGCCCTCTTCTCCCTCCTTCCCCTTGGCTATGTGGTCTACATGACCGTCGCCACGGGTTGGGACACCGCCGTCGGA
>NZ_JAWRWY010000543.1:0-273 GCF_046535315.1 Paraburkholderia sp. SIMBA_027 | reverse complement strand
CCATCGGCTCAGCCGCATGGGAGTACAGTTCCCAGGCCAGCCTCAAGAAATCGGGCGGCAAGTGGGCTGTGCAGTGGAACCCGGCCATGCTGGCGCCGCAATTGGCCGATGGGGAGACGTTGTCTGTCACCACGGTGCCCGCACCGCGCGGCCAGATCCTGGGTGCCGGTGACGCTCCAATCGTGCAGGACCGCCCGGTTTTCCGGGTAGGGATCGACAAGACCAAGGTGGGCGCAGACCAAGTCGATTCCTCGGCGCGTGCCATGGCTGCAC
>NZ_JAWRWY010000542.1:0-273 GCF_046535315.1 Paraburkholderia sp. SIMBA_027 | reverse complement strand
GTCCACAGGGATTGCCTCGACAAGGATGGGCATTATGTCGATCCGGACCGATACCAGCCGATCGCGCGCCTCCACGCCGACAATTACATCACCTCGGATCGCCAGTTTGTCCTGAAGGCGCCACCGATGACCGACTTCATCAAGCCAGATGGCAAATGAGCGTCCTGAAAGGCGAGCCCGAATGCATATTCGTCTGATCAACCCGAACTCAACCGCCTCAATGACGGCGCAGGCACTGGACAGCGCCCTGCGTGTCAAACAGGCGCACACGAC
>NZ_JAWRWY010000541.1:0-273 GCF_046535315.1 Paraburkholderia sp. SIMBA_027 | reverse complement strand
CTCGCCACGCCGCCAAGAACGGGGCCTAAAATTGGCCCCACCAGACCCGGCATGGCGACAAAATTCAATACTGGAAGAAGTTCATTACGAGGATAAGCGCGCAGTAAGGCCAGTCGAGCAACAGGCATCATCATTGCGCCGCCTATCCCCTGAATAACCCGGAAGACAACCAGCTGTGGTAGCGAATTAGAAAGTGCGCAGGCCAGAGAACCCAATGTGAACAGACTCACTGCAAGGGTAAAAATGCGACGCGTACCGAAGCGATCGGCTAGC
>NZ_JAWRWY010000540.1:0-273 GCF_046535315.1 Paraburkholderia sp. SIMBA_027 | reverse complement strand
AATCTATCTTTGAAGCAGATGGAAATGCAGGAACGGTGTGGGCGTGGGGAGCATCTATGTTTTATGGAACAGACTGGAAGAAGTTTAATGTTCCCACAAATGATTTGGTGAAGACCTTTAATGATGAGGGAGATACTCAAAGACTTAATGCTACTGTCAAGTTTTCAGCGGTTTCATGGTCAGATAAATACTGGACGGACAACAGTCATTATCCTTTTATGTATAAGATGAGGAAAACAGATGGAACTCAAAACTTTTATATTCTTCGATATG
>NZ_JAWRWY010000539.1:0-273 GCF_046535315.1 Paraburkholderia sp. SIMBA_027 | reverse complement strand
AAAACTCAGGCGCAAAGACGTAGTGGTTCGTCATAGCAAGGAAACGGATATTGACCTGCCGTTCTTTGCCACGACCGACACGATCAACCGCGGTCTTCATGTTGTCGTAAATGCCGCGACCAGGTACGCCGCCAAACACGCGGAACCCGTGCCAGTGGGCGTCGAAGAGCATCTCGTGCGTTTGCAGCAGGTAGGCTCTGACCAGAAACGCCCGACTGTGCGATAGCTTGATGTGTGCGACCTGAAGCTTCGTACGCTCGCCGCCGATCACGG
>NZ_JAWRWY010000538.1:0-273 GCF_046535315.1 Paraburkholderia sp. SIMBA_027 | reverse complement strand
CAGAGCTTCGGTCACGACGAGCTGGACCCCGACGATCCCGAGTCGTGGACGCGAGCGAATGAACTCGGCCGAGCGATCGCCGAGGACCGCTTCCCCGGCCGCCCCGTGCTCGTCGCCACCGAGATCAATGGCCGCTCTGGTTGCGTGCACAACCACATCATCGTCGGAGCAGTCCATGCGGAGACTGGCAAGAGCATCGACTCCAACCTGGTCACGCACGCGCGCCTAGCGATAGAGCACGACCGCGTCCTCGCCGAGCAGGGCTTCGTCCAG
>NZ_JAWRWY010000537.1:0-273 GCF_046535315.1 Paraburkholderia sp. SIMBA_027 | reverse complement strand
GGCCGAGTGTCAGCTCCGCATCGAGAATCACGATTTGCGGCAGCAGGTGACGGCTGACGATCCCCACCTTCAGCGCTTCGTCCGGCAGCGTCACGATCGCGTTGGGCGTGACTTCGGAGCCGGTTCCGGCGGTCGTTGGCACCAGGATCATCGGCACGCCCGGGTGCTTGATCAGGTCGATGCCGAGCCAGTTGCGCAGCGGTTCGTCGTTGGTCAGCCGGACCGCGAACAGCTTCGCCGCATCGAGCACGCTGCCGCCGCCGATGGACAGAA
>NZ_JAWRWY010000536.1:0-274 GCF_046535315.1 Paraburkholderia sp. SIMBA_027 | reverse complement strand
AGGAGTAAGACCATGACGACCATGTACTTTTTGGACCTGGGGTTCTCGCCAGACGGCGATGCCGTCCACCCTGTAGATCGGTTGTGCACGATGCAAAGTCTTGATGCTGCAAAAGCTGCCGCCGAGCAGGAGGCAGGGAAGCCGCTGCAGTGGCGCTGGTTGGAAGCGCGGCGAGTCTGGCGTGCTGAGGTCAGCTATCAGCATGCCGCGGAGATTAGCAAGGGCACCCGTGTGGAGCGCATCAATGTGGAGGCCGGATTGATGGGCTGAGCCT
>NZ_JAWRWY010000535.1:0-274 GCF_046535315.1 Paraburkholderia sp. SIMBA_027 | reverse complement strand
CACTACGCCGGCTATTCCATCGCCATCCGCGAGCATTCCTCGCTGATGGCCAACGGGCCGCCCATTTACCCGTTCAAGGCCTTCATCCCGGTGGCCGGGGCATTCCTGCTGCTGCAGGGCGTGGCCGAGATCCTGCGCTGCGTGCTGTGCCTGCGGCGCGGGGCGTGGCCCTCGCGCGAAGAGGACGTCGAGGAGGTCGACGTCGACAAGCTCAAGGAAATGGTGCACGTCAAGGACGAGGACATCGCCAGGCTCGACCGCTACGTCAAATCCG
>NZ_JAWRWY010000534.1:0-274 GCF_046535315.1 Paraburkholderia sp. SIMBA_027 | reverse complement strand
CCAGATTCGTAGTCTGGTGCTCTATCCAGCTGAGCTACGGGTGCGTCTCGAAGCGGCTGAACCGCTTGCGTGGCGATCCTCTAAAGCCTCCTCCGGGGGAATGCAATAGGCTTTGTGAAAAAATCGCGACTTTCGATCTGCAGAGCTGATCTGCGAATTTTGCTTTACTTTTCAGCGTGGCTGCGGATGCGGTAATCTTCCAGCGAAACCGGGCGATCCGGCACTTCGATGCGGAACTGCGTGCCCGCTGAGGGCTTTTCCACAAGGGCAATGG
>NZ_JAWRWY010000533.1:0-274 GCF_046535315.1 Paraburkholderia sp. SIMBA_027 | reverse complement strand
CTTGGAACGAGCTTCAGCTAATATTACAAGAATATAATTCCGGGAATATAAAGCAACAGGCCATATTACAAAATAATGAGTACTCTGCATTATTTGTTATAGAACAATATGAAAAATATATAAAAGAATTAGTTGAATTAAACAAACGATCAAAAGAAACTTATAAAACCTATTCTAACTTTATAATTAGAATGAAGAAATATTTAATTGAAAACTGCCCTAATCTTAAAATCCATGATCTAAATGAGATAATTTTGAATAAGATTATCAAAAG
>NZ_JAWRWY010000532.1:0-274 GCF_046535315.1 Paraburkholderia sp. SIMBA_027 | reverse complement strand
CGCGAGAAACACCAGGAAAAAGCTCACAGGGTCCATGGTGCCAGAAAGACGCGGCTATTCAGGGCGTTGATTGCCGTTGGCCGCCGGCGGGAGGGGCGCCCCATGGAGCACGCGGTGAACTGCGTCGGCCGGATCGTCTACCAGTTGGATCAGGTCCAGGTCTTTTTCGGAGACCATCCCCTCCTCCACCAACGTGCCCTTGATCCACTCAAGCATCGGCCCCCAGAAACGGACGCCCAACAGAACGATGGGGAACGAGGTGACCTTTCGGGTC
>NZ_JAWRWY010000531.1:0-274 GCF_046535315.1 Paraburkholderia sp. SIMBA_027 | reverse complement strand
CCAATTAGCTCGAAAAGTTATTGGCATTGACCATCTATCAAAGGGGCGAGCTGCTTGGAATGTTGTCACATCTAGCAGTGAAAAAGAAGCGCCTTTGTTTGGCAGAGATAAACATATTCCTCATGCAGAACGCTATGAACGTGCAGAGGAATTTGTAGATATTGTAAAAAAGCTATGGTTATCCATTGATAAAGAAGCACTTGTGATTGATAAAGAATCAGGTAAATACCTTGATTTAACAAAGGTTCAACCAGTAAATCATGAAGGGAAATGG
>NZ_JAWRWY010000530.1:0-274 GCF_046535315.1 Paraburkholderia sp. SIMBA_027 | reverse complement strand
ACCGCGAGATCGCCGAACGTTTTGGCATCTCGGTGCGGACCGTGGAAAAGGAATTGCGCGCGGGGCTGGAGCACTGTTGCGAGAAATTGGAAAAAAAGTATGTCCAGCGCTACGGTCCCCGACCCCGGGAAACGTCTTAGCTATATGACACCCCTGTTCAGACGCTCCCGCCCCGGTGGCGACCCCGCGGCCGCGCTCAAGCGCGAGGCCCAGGCCTGGGTCGTGCGCCTGGCTTCGGGCCAGGCCAGCGTGGCCGATGGCGAGGCCTTTCGCC
>NZ_JAWRWY010000529.1:0-274 GCF_046535315.1 Paraburkholderia sp. SIMBA_027 | reverse complement strand
CCGAGCTTCCGGCGCGGCGAGGGCGGCATCAGCGATCAGGTGCTGCGCGGCAACAGAGCCTTCGTCGAAGGCGACATCATCCCGCGGCCGCCCGGCCGCGGCGGCGGAAAGCCGAAGGAAGCGGGCGATGGCGAAGCGGAAGACAGTTTCCGTTTCGTGCTGACCCGCGAGGAGTTCCTCGACGTCTTCCTCGATGATCTCGAGCTTCCGGATCTCGCCAAGCGCCGTCTCAGCGAGACCGAGGAATACAGCCCGGCGCGGGCGGGGTTCTCCG
>NZ_JAWRWY010000528.1:0-274 GCF_046535315.1 Paraburkholderia sp. SIMBA_027 | reverse complement strand
CTGCCGCCAGACCCACGAAGCTATGCAGGATCGCCACCAGTTCTGGCATTTCGGTCATTTCAACTTTCTTCGCCAGACGGATACCAATTGCCCCACCAATGACCATCGCCAGCAAGATCCAGCCAACATTACCCGTATCCGGTCCAAAAATGGTTGCGATTAACGCAATCGCCATCCCGGCGATACCGAAGTTGTTACCCTGGCGAGACGTTTCATGTTTCGAAAGACCGGCCAGACTGAAGATAAACAGGATCGCGGCAACAATGTATGCAGC
>NZ_JAWRWY010000527.1:0-274 GCF_046535315.1 Paraburkholderia sp. SIMBA_027 | reverse complement strand
GCGGGAATTCGGCGATAAACAACAGGCGCGCCTTGGCCAACATGCGGCCGTTGAGGCCGGTGCGGTAATCGGCGTGCAAAAACAGCGAGCACAGTTCGGAATTACCGGTGAGGTCGTTGGCCAGGAACAGCGTTGGAATCTCGCGGTAGATATTCAACTCCTGGGAGGCGCTGACGGTCAGGCCCACCCGGAAGTTGTACCAGGGCTCGCGCAGGCCGACGGCGCCGGCGATGGCGGAAATGCCAACCACGCGGCCTTCGTCGTTTTCCAGCAC
>NZ_JAWRWY010000526.1:0-274 GCF_046535315.1 Paraburkholderia sp. SIMBA_027 | reverse complement strand
AGCACGGCGTGCGTCCCGTATTGATCGCCGGAGTGGTGGTGCTTGCGGTTGCCTCTGGAGCCCTGGGTATTTTGACGGTCTCGCTCTGGGTGCCCGTGGTGTTTTTGTTGACCGCGGTGATGGGGGTCCCGTACGGCATGGTGAGCACAGCTTCCAACCAAGGCCTGTACGTTTCGGCGCGGCCTGAGGAGAGGGGAGTGGCGGCCGGAATTTTCCAGACGTGCCGCTACCTCGGTGCGATCACGGCCACGGTTCTCATTGGCGTCCTGTATGG
>NZ_JAWRWY010000525.1:0-274 GCF_046535315.1 Paraburkholderia sp. SIMBA_027 | reverse complement strand
AGCTTGAAATCCGATTCCGCTGGATTGTTGATCTGGATCAGTCCCGGCCACGTGCCGCCTTGCGCAAGCGCAGCATAGACCGGCGCTTGGCTGGCGTCGACCGGTAGCGGAAACGCACAGACGGCGACATAGTCAAAAGGAGCGGCTGCTTCTCTTCGGATTTCGCTATCTGCTGACGTGAAGAGTTCGAACATGCGCTTCATGACAGGCGAGGCGCGGTGAAATGGAAGCGCTGCGAACGAAAATCCCGGAGGCAGGGCCAACGCAAGCGGAA
>NZ_JAWRWY010000524.1:0-274 GCF_046535315.1 Paraburkholderia sp. SIMBA_027 | reverse complement strand
AAGGGCTGCGGCTTGTCCGGCATTTCACGCCCAACTGGTTTGCAGCGACGATGGGCACCGGCATGTTCGCCGTCTGCCTGGCGCAGTTTCCATCGGCACCGGCGCTCTACAGCCTCGGCGAAACCCTGTGGGTGGCGAACATCCTGCTCTTCATTGCTCTTTCGCTGATCTACGCGGCGAAGTGGATCATCTATCCTGGCGATGCGCGCCGGATCTTCGATCATC
Source organism: Paraburkholderia sp. SIMBA_027 (assembly GCF_046535315.1). Lineage (NCBI taxonomy): Bacteria > Pseudomonadati > Pseudomonadota > Betaproteobacteria > Burkholderiales > Burkholderiaceae > Paraburkholderia > Paraburkholderia sp. SIMBA_027. The sequence goes on along the minus strand of NZ_JAWRWY010000524.1, from coordinate 49 downwards.
CGGTGCTTTCGATGTTCTTTGGCTGCATTCCGATGGGCCTCGCCACCAT
>NZ_JAWRWY010000523.1:0-274 GCF_046535315.1 Paraburkholderia sp. SIMBA_027 | reverse complement strand
ATATCTTCGGTCCGCCAGCTTCCGAGCTTGATGGTGACATTTTCGGCGAAAGCGCTGCCGGCAGCGACCATCGCAACCAGTGAGACAACGGCACCGTTCAGCAATGCGTGCTTTGAAAGCATTTCATAATCTCCCATTCTTGTGACTCAAAACTGCTCCCATGCCGGTTCTTTTAATCTCAGTCCGGCGATTGTTGAGGCGACGATACCTCTCAATACCAGTTGTGACAAGTTATATTTTTTGTTTCCCATTTTTGTCTTATGTGGTATTCGAT
>NZ_JAWRWY010000522.1:0-274 GCF_046535315.1 Paraburkholderia sp. SIMBA_027 | reverse complement strand
AGATGGTCACCGACTTTCCACAACCTGACTCGCCGACGATCGCAACTGCCTCTCCCGGAGCCACATCGAAGTTGACGTCGTCAACGATCGTGACTTCACTCGATCCCCGGGGCAATCTGACCGTCATGCCCTTCACGCTCAAGATCGATTCCTGTCCCGTGGGTGATGCAGCACCTCCGCTTGCCATAGACGCAGCTTGGGAGACCTTCACAGCGAGCGCGCGCCAGCTGAAAGCCTTCGCGGAACCACTCGAGCGGCCCATGTAGGCATCACG
>NZ_JAWRWY010000521.1:0-274 GCF_046535315.1 Paraburkholderia sp. SIMBA_027 | reverse complement strand
ACTGTGCGATCTGGTCGAAAGACAGCGCCGTGTTGTCAACCAGCCAGATGGCGGTCGCTTTCGGCATAAGCAGTTGTTGAGCCATGGATATAGTCCTTCTGTCGTCCGCGCCGGTGTCGCGGTCCGTGGATTGTCACCACAATTTCCGGGAAAATATGCGCGGTATATAACCGGAGTGACACAGAATTGCAATTGATGTGGATTGAAATGACCTTTGTCTAATTGCCGGGCCGTTTTGACCTGCTATGAATGCCCTGAATTGAGTCCCGGGCGC
>NZ_JAWRWY010000520.1:0-274 GCF_046535315.1 Paraburkholderia sp. SIMBA_027 | reverse complement strand
CGCCGGGCAAGGTGGTTGTCCATTGTTCTGCCGGGCGGGATCGAAGCGGCGTGATAGCCCTGATCCTGCAGCGCTTGGCGGGCTTCAGCGACGAGGAAATGGTCCATGGCTACGAGTTCGCGGCACGGGGAATCAATGAACGCCACCGCACGCACGGTGCCCCGCACGCCCATGATCCCTATCTGTCGGATGCCGACCTGGGCGCGTTATTGACGCAGCGGCGGGCCAGCCTGCGGGCATTTTTGGGCTCGTTCGATGCCACAGGGTTCCTCGA
>NZ_JAWRWY010000519.1:0-274 GCF_046535315.1 Paraburkholderia sp. SIMBA_027 | reverse complement strand
ACATGATTGACTGGCGGGATGAGGACGGCAAATGGGCCGGCCGGCGTTCGGTGGCGATGATGGAGGCCACCCGCGAGATCGAAGGCCGCGTTTCGCTGGAACGGCGCTACTACGTGAACAGCCTGCCCGCTGACCCGAAACGGATCAACGAGACGGTGCGCGCCCACTGGGCCATCGAAAACAGCATGCATTGGGTGCTCGATGTCGCCTTTGGCGAGGATCACTGTCGTGCCCAGGTGGACAATGCAGCACAAAACTTCGCGATCCTGCGCCG
>NZ_JAWRWY010000518.1:0-274 GCF_046535315.1 Paraburkholderia sp. SIMBA_027 | reverse complement strand
GCATCATAGTCCGCGGGCGTGGTGTCCAGCGCGGGGCCATGGCGGGCCAGCCCGGCGGAATTGACCACCACGTCATAGGCCGTATCGCTCAGTGCCGCCTCCAGCGCCAAAAGGTCGCCCTGATCCATGGGCAGCGCTTCGGCGCTGTAGCCTGCTGCCCGCATCGCCGCCACCGTCGCCTCCAGCCGCTCCGCCCCGCGCGCCGCACAGACCACATGCGCCCCGGCACCCGCCAGCGCGACCGCGCAGCCCTGCCCGATGCCGGAGGAGGCAC
>NZ_JAWRWY010000517.1:0-274 GCF_046535315.1 Paraburkholderia sp. SIMBA_027 | reverse complement strand
ACTTATAAAGGGCGCTTATCTAGTTTCTGTAAAAACAAATGAAGGTAAAACGACATCTGCTAAACTCATTAAACAATAAATATAATGAAAAAGATATATAAAAACTTTTTTATCCTGCTGTTCTTTTTACTATTGGGATTAAGGCAAGGATATGCACAGAGTGGTATGGCATTAGAAAAATCCATTGCCTCGTTATCCAGTTATATAGATGCTCCTGTTAATGAAGCTACGGGACTTCCTAGTATTAGTATTCCTATTTTAAATGTTCCTATGC
>NZ_JAWRWY010000516.1:0-274 GCF_046535315.1 Paraburkholderia sp. SIMBA_027 | reverse complement strand
CTATATTATGGAAGAACAAAACGATCATTCGTCATCTGGCGCGCTGGAAGATAAACAACTCTGGGAAGATCTTCTTGGAGGAAAGGCAAATGACGTAGTTGCACCATTTTCCTCCGGGGAAGAAAATGAAATGTGGGTAAATATCCTAAATGGTATTAGAGCAAATAAACGAAAAAAGAAATTAAAAAGAATAAGGATATACAGTTCCATTGCTGCTACGATCATGTTTGCCATGCTTAGTCTAATTGGCTATAATACCCTTGTCAAACCAGAC
>NZ_JAWRWY010000515.1:0-274 GCF_046535315.1 Paraburkholderia sp. SIMBA_027 | reverse complement strand
GCTGATCCTGATCGCGACCGGCATCGGCTGGGTCAATGTCTCGATCTTCGCGGCAACGCCTTCGGGCGACCAGAGCGCGATCTGGCTCGGCATCGGATCGGCGCTGATTGGCCTGACGCTCTGGGTGATCTACGGGCTGGCGAGCACGGCGGCGATGCAATCGCCCGATGCGCCGGATATCCTGCAATGGACGGGCTTGCAGGGCATAGGCGCCGGGATCGGCTGCCTGGTGCTCATTCCCTTTACCTCCATCGGGACTGATATCGTCTTCACC
>NZ_JAWRWY010000514.1:0-274 GCF_046535315.1 Paraburkholderia sp. SIMBA_027 | reverse complement strand
AGAAGAAATGCATTTGCTCATGCACCATCGTGTGCTTCGTGACGGTGCCCACGAATTCCGTGTTCTGCTGTGCGTTCGGCAGCTCGCCCTTCAGCAGCAGGTAGCAGGTTTCGAGGAAGTCGGCGTTTTCCGCGAGGTTGTCGATCGGGTAGCCGCGGTACAGCAGCTCGCCCTTGTCGCCGTCGATGTACGTAATCGCCGAATTGCAGGCCGCCGTCGACATGAAGCCCGGGTCGTACGTGAACTTGCCGGTCTGGCCGTACAGTTTGCGGAT
>NZ_JAWRWY010000513.1:0-274 GCF_046535315.1 Paraburkholderia sp. SIMBA_027 | reverse complement strand
CTTTACTACGCCAGGTCTCGTTAGCGTAAGCTTCCTGGGTTGATCCCTGCAGCACACCAACATGTTTACCTTTCAGTGAATCCAGCGTTGGCTGAATCGGTGAACCTTTGGCCGCAATCAAACGAGAATCTGCGGCGTACAGCTTGTCGGAGAAGGCAATCTCCTGCTGACGTTTATCGGTAATGGAAAGCGACGAAATAATAGCGTCGATTTTTTTCGCTTTCAGTGAGGGGATCAGCGCGTCAAAGTCACTGGCAACCCAGGTACATTTCAC
>NZ_JAWRWY010000512.1:0-275 GCF_046535315.1 Paraburkholderia sp. SIMBA_027 | reverse complement strand
ATCCCCTACGAGCGTGTCAGCGCCCAAATTGACCGTCCCTCGCCAAATCTACCGGCTGGCACGTCTGCATCATGTCCACGATGCGTGGCCCTGCGGTCAGAGAGGCGCCGCCGACGACACACTTGACGGTGGACCAGAAAGGCTCGCCCTGCGTACTGTTCTTCGATGTGGCCAAGGCGCGCAGCTACAGCGCACTCACCGAAGATCCGGAACCACGTATCCTGGTCCGGCGGATGGCTGGTATGAATGGAAGCCCCTCGCCAACGCGCCTAAGC
>NZ_JAWRWY010000511.1:0-275 GCF_046535315.1 Paraburkholderia sp. SIMBA_027 | reverse complement strand
AAGGTAAATTTGATTACCTTGGATATACATTTGACGTATCTAGTAGCTCTTCCGGCGTGCAACTGAGCCAAAGAAAAATCAATAAATATAGATCGCGCATCGACAAAGCTTTCTCAGATTATAACTCAAAGTTCACATTCATACCAAAGAAGTCTGAAGAGGAGTTAGTGCTTAGGTGCCTTTTCTTAACCGGAAATATGCGCTTGTTCAATAGGAAAAGCAACGCATTCATCGGTGTTTACTTCAGTAATAAATATATAACTGATACTAGTCAG
>NZ_JAWRWY010000510.1:0-275 GCF_046535315.1 Paraburkholderia sp. SIMBA_027 | reverse complement strand
CCTTGGGCCGAGAGGCGCTGCCGGGAGTAAGTTCACGAAGACGATCGACCGCGGAAACCAGGAATTCAGCGTCGCCAGCGGCAGGTTCAAGCACGCGATCCTGCGACGTGCGAATCGCCCACTGCGCGATGAAACGGGTGATCGCGGGAGGCGTGAAGAACGCGCCTCTCTCCTTGCGGCGCACGGGCGTGTCGAGAGGGTCGAGATGGGTAACGAAAGTCACGGTTAGCTTCCGAATCGTGCACGCATGGGTTCGCTGTCTTTGGCTGCTTACC
>NZ_JAWRWY010000509.1:0-275 GCF_046535315.1 Paraburkholderia sp. SIMBA_027 | reverse complement strand
CCTTGCCCCTGCCTGCGATTTCGAATTGTTCCCATTGGTACATACGCATAAAGCTGTTGCTCATTTTTCACAACAGATGACAAATCAATTTTAATTTGCCCATCAATTTCCGCGTCTTCCTTTGATAAAGCATAGCGTCGTGATAATTCAACTGTATCGATTTTTACCTTTTCGATTTTGTCACTTTCTTCTAAAGATTCACGCTGATATAAGAAGCCATGATCTGCCGTAATATATACATTTGTTCCGCTTAAATCGTCACGAATGATTTTCAC
>NZ_JAWRWY010000508.1:0-275 GCF_046535315.1 Paraburkholderia sp. SIMBA_027 | reverse complement strand
CCGCAAGTGCCGCTTCCACCAGAGCGTGACCGTTGTTGACAGTCAGCCTGATAGTAGGCTGGACCTGTCGTTCTACGCCATCAAGCTCGGTGAATTTCCAGTTCGAGGGCGCCGGGTAGTTGTGAAAGGCATAATCGACGCATGTGTGCCGGAGCAGATCGTCCAGGACCCGAGGCATGCCGTGCCTTTCGAGGTAGTCGGGCGACGCACATGTTACAAGGCGAAACGGCGTCAGTGGGCGCGCAATAAGACCTGAATCCGGCAACTTCCCGATC
>NZ_JAWRWY010000507.1:0-275 GCF_046535315.1 Paraburkholderia sp. SIMBA_027 | reverse complement strand
ATCGCAAATGCGCCTCGACGATCCGCCGCACCGAAGCGGCGAAAGCCCTGAGAAACGCCTCGTAGGCAGCGCTATCTCCAGTGCGTTCCGCGCGCATCGCTTTCGCCCATCTGTCTTCCCGTGTGTCCATGCACCCATGCTTTCGGTTGGACGAAACCCATTGTTACGACCTATCGCGAATTTATTCGAATTTACGCGCCGATCACATAGTCGTGACGATGTAAGATTGGGGAATTCCCAACGAAAGACTCCTCCGAAGCATGTGCTTTACGATG
>NZ_JAWRWY010000506.1:0-275 GCF_046535315.1 Paraburkholderia sp. SIMBA_027 | reverse complement strand
ACGGCAGAGCAACTGATGCGCTCCAGATATTCAGCCTTTGCGGTCCTTGATGCGGACTACCTCTTGCGTACGTGGCATTCCTCCACCCGCCCGCGTTCCTTGGAGTTGGACCCGGACGTGCAGTGGCGCAGGCTGGACATCCTCGCGGTTTCCAAGGGCGGTCCGTTGGACAGTGAGGGCGTGGTGGAGTTTGCTGCGCACTATCGATCCGGGGGCGAACGTGGCGTGCAACGTGAGTCCAGCAGGTTCGTCAGGGAAGGTAAGCGCTGGTATTA
>NZ_JAWRWY010000505.1:0-275 GCF_046535315.1 Paraburkholderia sp. SIMBA_027 | reverse complement strand
CCTCAGCCATCGGGCACTTCTGTGCCCCCAGGCACTCCATGGACGTGACTGACACCTGGCGCCACGCCCTGTCCGTCACGCCTGGCATGAGCTCATCCCGGTCCCCCGTGGTGGTCTTTTCCGCCCACTCCCGAAGCCGCACCACTTCCTTGCCAAGTTGGGACGAAGGTCCCCCCAAGGAAGCGGCGAAGTGCGGGACGCTGGTGTCCTCACCGAGTGAGAACAGTTGGCCCTCGGAGGGCTCCTCGCTGGGAAATCCGCCGTCGAGCTTCTGC
>NZ_JAWRWY010000504.1:0-275 GCF_046535315.1 Paraburkholderia sp. SIMBA_027 | reverse complement strand
CCACCAGCACCAGATCGGCCCGTTGTTTCAGGTGCTCGAAGCTTTCCAGCACGCGCGGCAGCAGCCCGGCCTTCATGTGCTGGTAATCGGCGGCTTTGGCATTGCCGACAATTTTACCCTGCACCACCACCTGCGCGCCGGTTTCGCTCTGCGGCTTCAAAAGCACCGGGTTCATGTGAACCGACAGCGGAACGCCCGCTGCACGCGCCTGCAGCGCCTGCGCGCGGCCTATCTCGCCGCCATCGGCGGTGACCGCGGCATTGTTCGACATGTTC
>NZ_JAWRWY010000503.1:0-275 GCF_046535315.1 Paraburkholderia sp. SIMBA_027 | reverse complement strand
CTATTTAGTCTTATTAAAAATAAATAAGCTGCAAATATAACTTTATTTATAATAATTCTAAACAGGGTGAGTGCTTTATTTTACCTGAGAAACCTGATTTTTATTAGGATTTATGAGAATTGAGGCTATATAGGATAAAAAAGTGGCCGCTAAAAAAGATTTCATCCTTGTAAATAAGGATTGATAATAAAGGAAAAGAGAAACATTTGATGAAGCGCCCAAAATAATCTTTTAAATTCTCTCATTGTATCCTTTCAAATAAAAAAAACTGTGTC
>NZ_JAWRWY010000502.1:0-275 GCF_046535315.1 Paraburkholderia sp. SIMBA_027 | reverse complement strand
GGTAATATAAAAAATAAGCTTACTACCTTTCCAGATGGAGGAACTGAGCGTATAAGCTTATCGTATCCATATGATTATAATGACCAAAGATTGATGAATGCGAATATGATTTCTATTCCTCTTTCAAAAGTTATTTCCAAGGGAGGGGACGATTATTCTCAGATTACAACAAAATATGATAATACTTCTCATTTAAATCCTACTTCTGTTGTTGAAATCAGCCAAGTTCAGCCACCTAATTACACTGTAGACAGTAAAACAATAATAAATTATAC
>NZ_JAWRWY010000501.1:0-275 GCF_046535315.1 Paraburkholderia sp. SIMBA_027 | reverse complement strand
CCTCGTACAACGCGACGAAATTCGCATCGGTGTCGCGCCACGGCAGCCCGCCATCCGCGTCAGGCTCCCAGGTCACCTGATAGTAGTTGTCCCGCTGTGTTGGGAAATACGTCATGCGCACGCGGTTGGACTCCGTGCCCACTTTGGCCATGTAGTCCTTGAATTGCGTGAGCGAGGTCGGCGCATAGCTGTGAGTCTCTTTGCCGGTCGGGCTTGCCCACTTGGGAATCCCGTCGAGCTGGATCAGACGCATGATGCCGCCGCGCCGGAAGAAG
>NZ_JAWRWY010000500.1:0-275 GCF_046535315.1 Paraburkholderia sp. SIMBA_027 | reverse complement strand
AGGTGACGAAATCCCGTCCGTGGAGCAGCGTGCAAGGTTCGCCTTCGAAGAACTCCTGCGGTGGCGTCAAGAACGAGAAAGCGGACGATCCAGCGATGACTAATTGCCAGGACGCGGGCATATTGCGCGCTTCCTCAAAGGGTCTACCCAGCTCCTGCGAGCTCCCTGAGCCTGCCGCCAAACTGTGAAATTATCCGTTGCTGGTGTCGCATTCAATTGGTGCGGCACCAGCCTGTTGGATCGTCCATGCTTCACGGCAATGTGTTGTCCCAATG
>NZ_JAWRWY010000499.1:0-275 GCF_046535315.1 Paraburkholderia sp. SIMBA_027 | reverse complement strand
CAGCGGATACGCGGCTGAGCAATCTTGCCCAGGGGCATCATTTCGAGACCTTGGATCTGGCCATGACGGTGGCTTCACAAGGTTCAGGTGTGGCGATCGGTGATAGCGCGTTGATTGGCGAGGATGTCATGGCCGGCAGGCTGGCGATGCCGTTTGAACTGCGGGTGCCGACGGGGATGGGGTATTACCTGGTGCGCCCACCGGGCGCCGAGCTGTCGGCAGGCCTTGAAGCGTTGATGGAGTGGCTGGCGAATCAAGCCAAACCCACCCCGACC
>NZ_JAWRWY010000498.1:0-275 GCF_046535315.1 Paraburkholderia sp. SIMBA_027 | reverse complement strand
CCTGCAACAGCGGTTGTTGCAGGGTGGCCTCTTGCGTACTCATAGTGTCGGCCTCCCGGCATCATCAAGTGGGTAATGGCATTTGGACTGACGCCCGTCAGCGAGCATATTCAGCGCCGGTTCTTCAGCGCGACATCTGTCAGTGGCATAGGGGCAGCGCGGGTTAAGCAGGCAGCCGTTCGGGCGGTCGTACTTGCCGGGAACGACACCTGGCAACGACGCCAGACGTTCTTTGTCCTGAGCAAATTCTGGCAGCGCACGCAGCAATGCCTGAG
>NZ_JAWRWY010000497.1:0-275 GCF_046535315.1 Paraburkholderia sp. SIMBA_027 | reverse complement strand
CAAGGTATGCGGGCACGCGGGAACCGTCCTCGGCCGTGGTTTCCACACGCTCGAGCTTGCCTGGGTACGCGGGGCGCTCCACGGGCCCCTGCAAACGGGAGACCGCACCGCTGGCGAGGTCGATCCGAACCGCCTCCGGGGGGAACTCGTACGAGCTGCGCAGCGCATAGGCCGTCGTTCCGTCGGGCGAAATCAGGACGTTGGAATACGCTGCAGCGTCGTCCGTTATCCGCGTTACCCCGCCGTCGGTGACGTCTACCCGGAAAACCGGCGAC
>NZ_JAWRWY010000496.1:0-275 GCF_046535315.1 Paraburkholderia sp. SIMBA_027 | reverse complement strand
ACCAAAGCCGCCTTCGCGCCCTTCGGCGATGTGATCGAGGCCGATCCTTCGACGATGCGCTACATCAATGGCGGCACGACCGAACGGTTTCATGCGCTTGCTTCTGCCGAGGCGGCGGGCGAGGGCGCACGCGTCATCATCAATCTTTTCCGTGGCCAGTCGCGCGCCTTTCCCTATGAGGTCGGGATGATGGAGCGCCATCCTTTCGGCAGCCAGAGTTTTTCACCGGTTTCCGGCCGGCCGTTCCTCGTCGTTGTTTCGGAGGATGAGGATGG
>NZ_JAWRWY010000495.1:0-275 GCF_046535315.1 Paraburkholderia sp. SIMBA_027 | reverse complement strand
GCAAAATATTCGCCGTCGCGGTGAAGATATCTCTGCGGGTGCGGTTGTTTTCCCGGCGGGAACTCGCCTGACTACCGCAGAGCTGCCAGTAATTGCTTCACTGGGGATTGCCGAAGTTCCGGTGATTCGTAAAGTGCGTGTAGCGCTTTTTTCTACCGGTGATGAACTCCAGTTGCCAGGCCAGCCGCTGGGCGACGGCCAAATCTACGATACCAACCGTCTCGCCGTACACCTGATGTTAGAACAGCTGGGATGCGAGGTAATCAACTTAGGGA
>NZ_JAWRWY010000494.1:0-275 GCF_046535315.1 Paraburkholderia sp. SIMBA_027 | reverse complement strand
CCTCATGAGCGATCCGCAATTGCTCATCCTCGATGAACCCACCGAAGGTATTCAGCCATCGATCATTCAGGACATCGGTCGCACACTGCGTCAACTGGTCGAAGAAATGGGCATGACCGTCCTGCTCGTCGAACAGTATTACGATTTCGCCAAGGAAATCGCCGATCGGTATTGGGTGATGAGCCGCGGTGAAATCGTCGCGGGCGGCGAAGGCGCTAACATGGATACGGATGGGGTGCGCGCACTCATCGCCGTCTGACGAAGACGGTCACCGC
>NZ_JAWRWY010000493.1:0-275 GCF_046535315.1 Paraburkholderia sp. SIMBA_027 | reverse complement strand
AGCTCGGCTAAAGAGACTGAGAGGCCTTCCGGCACCAGGGTGCTACGATTGCTACGGAGGCGATAACATGACAACTATCCCGCACCGTGAACTACGCAACCAGAGCAGTAAAATCCTGGAACGTGTCAAGAACGGCGAAGTTATTGACGTCACCAACAACGGCGAGATAGCGGCCACGCTTATTCCGCCGTCGGCTTCACCCTTTGAGCGTTTACTCCAAGCAGGCAGCGTCCGCCCAGCCAGCGAGGCTCCGGTGGATTTCGCGATTCTTCCCC
>NZ_JAWRWY010000492.1:0-275 GCF_046535315.1 Paraburkholderia sp. SIMBA_027 | reverse complement strand
ATATATTCTACAAAAATCCAAAGCTCTTCTGATGGCAACACTGTTGTCTGTAAAATCATCTCCTTTAGCTCCAAATCTCTGAATATTTACATTTCCACTGGCTAAAAAATTGATATCAACATAATAGTCATTCCCTTTTTTCCTGTATACAACCCCATCATCAATCACCGTAGCAGAGCCATTATACTTTTGATAGTTAACGTTTTCTTTTGTATAGCTATCAACAAGCTGAACAAGGTCATCAGATGGATAAGAACTGCCAGGACTGAAAAAAT
>NZ_JAWRWY010000491.1:0-275 GCF_046535315.1 Paraburkholderia sp. SIMBA_027 | reverse complement strand
CGCGAGGAACTCGGGTCGTTGGATGCGGTCAAGGGTATCGCCCGGATCGGAGGGTATGTCTCAGCAGGGGAAGGATTCGTGGATGCGCCCGCCGTCATCGATGGTGCGTCCCAACTCGCCCTCGATGTCCTGGGAGAAAAAGGGCAACATGCGCGGTTGGCAATGGGAGTCGCCTCGCTGCCGCTGGGGGCATGCGTCGAGATTGAAATGACTGTCCTGTGCTAAGGGCAGCCGGGCAGACTCGAGCCCGCAGCCTCACGACAATCGGCAACCCG
>NZ_JAWRWY010000490.1:0-275 GCF_046535315.1 Paraburkholderia sp. SIMBA_027 | reverse complement strand
CCCGCGTCGCTTGGCAAAGCCTTCGTCCCGGAGCGATAGAAGAACAAGAATCAGACGGGTTTCCGGAAATCTCTTCAAAACCAACAGGGGTCACCATGAAGAAAATAGCACTCGCACTCGCCGCTTCCGCTGCCGCGCTGATCAGCGTCGGCTCGGCTCAGGCTGCGGACAAGACCAAGATCTGCTTCGTCTATGTCGGTTCGCACACCGACGGCGGCTATTCGCAGGCACATGATCTCGGCCGCCAGCAGATCCAGAAGGAATTCGGCGACAAG
>NZ_JAWRWY010000489.1:0-275 GCF_046535315.1 Paraburkholderia sp. SIMBA_027 | reverse complement strand
CAATAAGTGATTTACATACGCTTTATGGTTGGGCAAAACCAAAGCATCCTCTTGTATCGCTTATTGATCTAACTGAAATTAACAGAAGCAATATCGAAAAAAATGCCTTTTATAGGATGGGCTTTTATAGCATCCTTTTTAAAAAATTTAGCGGTGTTGTAAAGTATGGTATGTCTTATTATGATTTTACTGAAGGCACGTTGATGTTTACAGAACCTAATCAAGTTATTTCTTTAAGCCCCGACCTTCAAGTAGAGGAAGGTTGGGGCTTAATA
>NZ_JAWRWY010000488.1:0-275 GCF_046535315.1 Paraburkholderia sp. SIMBA_027 | reverse complement strand
CTTGGCGGTGACCGACGGCATGGCTGAATGCACGCCGAAGACGCGGGCCTCGTAACTCGCGGCCGCCACAACGCCACGTGCCGCGGATCCACCGACGGCCAGTGGTAAGCCACGCAGCTCCGAATTGTCACGTTGCTCGACCGAGGCATAAAAGGCATCCATATCGATATGGATGATTTTGCGCACGGGTTGTACGCTCCCCATGACGTGAGTGCCCACAGGATAAGCCGGCATTTCGTGAACGGGCGTCTGGCTGCTCTGCTCCCGCTGGGTAC
>NZ_JAWRWY010000487.1:0-275 GCF_046535315.1 Paraburkholderia sp. SIMBA_027 | reverse complement strand
CACGACATCGGAGCATCCGAGCTACCAGGCACCGCGGTACCGACCTGACTGAACGTGCGACCATCGCGCGTAACGATCTCGACTTTCCCGAGCGGCAGTTCCATTTTCCAGTCGAACGCTGAGTCCGCAACCGGAACGACCTTCCTTGAGACTGCGAGCACCTCAGGATCTTGCAATGCATTGCCGGTAAAGTCAGAGATCGCCACGTTACGGCGAACGGCTGCTACTGCTACGAGGAACGGCAGGCTAAACTTTGCGTCTACGAGCGTTCCCGG
>NZ_JAWRWY010000486.1:0-275 GCF_046535315.1 Paraburkholderia sp. SIMBA_027 | reverse complement strand
CCGATCGACACGAGCTTCTGCGCCCCTTTGAAAGCGCGCGGCGTCAAGGTTGCGGTCCTTTACACGACCTATCTGCCGCTTCCAAAAAACAGCTGGTATAATACCTGGATCTCCCCGTTCCAGAGCCAGATCTCTGCTAAAATGGCGGAATGTGCGTCCCCCGGTCTCTATTTCGAAGTCACACCGACCGACGGTATCGCGGATGCAATGAAAGCTCTGTTCCTCCGAGTCATCAGGCAACCGCGCTTAACATCTTAGTGGATGCGCATCATGCC
>NZ_JAWRWY010000485.1:0-275 GCF_046535315.1 Paraburkholderia sp. SIMBA_027 | reverse complement strand
CGATGGATTGATCTTGGGGTAGCCGCGGCACCCACCGCCCGCTTCGCCGTCTATAACAAACCATGGATTGCCGGGAACAACGGTCAGGTCCGAAAGTTTCTATCGCTCATACGTAAAAACCTGCGGCTCGACCTACCCGTGCGAGGAGAACACAGATGATGCCTGCGCGTCGCTCGAAGAGTGTAAGGCCCCGCATATATTATGTGAACCCTCTCGATCTGCCAACGGAGAGACGTTGGCTGGAGGTGTTTGATCACGCCGCATCTTTGAATTTC
>NZ_JAWRWY010000484.1:0-275 GCF_046535315.1 Paraburkholderia sp. SIMBA_027 | reverse complement strand
GGAAGCGCGCGGGCTGACCTTCGTGCATCCGTTCGACGATCCGTATGTGATCGCCGGCCAGGGCACGGTCGCGATGGAGATTCTCAGCCAGCATCAGGGGCCGATCCACGCGATCTTCGTGCCGATCGGCGGCGGCGGGCTGGCGGCGGGGGTGGCCGCGTATGTGAAATCGGTGCGCCCGGAGATCAGGGTGATCGGCGTGCAGACGGACGATTCGTGCGCGATGGCGGCGTCGCTGAAAGCCGGCGAGCGCGTCACGCTGAATGAAGTCGGCC
>NZ_JAWRWY010000483.1:0-275 GCF_046535315.1 Paraburkholderia sp. SIMBA_027 | reverse complement strand
ATGCAGTCGATCTACCTGGGCAAGGCGAAGCCCGCCGATGCGTTGACTGCAGCGGCGGCGCAAGCGAACAAGTCGCTCGGCCATTGATCTCGACGTAGTTCGCTGAACACGGAACGCGCGCTGCCGCTGCTAAGGCGGCGCGCGTTTTGGTCGTAATGCACTATCCGGCCCATCCCGCCGCGCCAGCTTTTACGCCGGCGCGTCCTACGATCGAGCACGCATGAGCCGTTCCGCTTCTTCGCGCCTGCAAGCGCCCTGGTTGCTGATTGCGCCGA
>NZ_JAWRWY010000482.1:0-275 GCF_046535315.1 Paraburkholderia sp. SIMBA_027 | reverse complement strand
CCAATTTTCTTCGTGTCTCTGTATCATTGCCCAAAGTAAGTGCTTTTGTAAAGTTTTCAATTGCTTTTTTAATGTCACCTCTTGCTTCATAAAAATCTCCCATACTATCAAAACTGTTGGCGTCTTGTGGATAATTATCAGTATTCATTTTAAAAAAAGTCTCTGCTTTGTCCCACTTTTTAAGGCCCATACAGGTATAACCTAAATTATTGACTAAGTCTTGTGATGGCAACACAGTATACCCTAATTTTTGCGATATATTTTTGAAGTGAGCA
>NZ_JAWRWY010000481.1:0-276 GCF_046535315.1 Paraburkholderia sp. SIMBA_027 | reverse complement strand
CCATTGCTGGGAAGTCGCGGAAACATGCGGAATCCGGGCCAATCCGGCGGGTGTACGGGCCAGTCCGGGGCCGAAAGTGTGGACATTGTCCACACTTCTTTTTTGCCCAGTCACGACTACCCCCAAGGCCGTAGCCTGCCATGAAAGTTCGAGCGAAAGCACCATGTTGCCGGTGGGCAACCACACAGCGATTTCCATCAATCGATTCACCTCCTTCCATATCCTTCATGGCCTACCGGTCCTGAAAGTAAATGACAGAGATCAACAACCTGAGGG
>NZ_JAWRWY010000480.1:0-276 GCF_046535315.1 Paraburkholderia sp. SIMBA_027 | reverse complement strand
GGCGGACGGTTCAGGCTCGGTGTCGGAACATACGGCCAAGTCTCCGCTTTTGTTGCAGGGGGCCTGAGTTGGGTCTTCAGCGCCACGTGGGCCAGCGTGAGCTCACTTAATGCCCTGCATTTGTGGTGAGCATGACACCGAGCTGCTGAAGCGCTTTCTTGGAGTCGGCTGTCCGGTTCGGTGCGGGACTGGGCTGGATTCCGGGCCTGTCCGCGATTTTCCAGTGTTCTCAAGGCCTGGAATCCCGGTCGAGTCCCGCCTCGGGCACAGAAAGAC
>NZ_JAWRWY010000479.1:0-276 GCF_046535315.1 Paraburkholderia sp. SIMBA_027 | reverse complement strand
GGCGGTGCCGTTGCGCCAGGCGGCGGCGCAGGCAAGGCAGTTTCTGTTGGCGGAAGCGGCTTCACGCTTGAACGTGAGTGCAGACAGGCTCGACGTGCGAGACGGTGTGGTTTTTCACCGCGACGACGGTGCAGAAAAAGGCATCGCCTACGGCGAATTAATCGCGGGACGACACATCGAACTGACGTTAGCCACCGACGCCCCTTTGAAATCGCCGGACACGTACAGGATCGTCGGTAAGAGTACGCCGCGCGTCGATATTCCCGCCAAGGCTAC
>NZ_JAWRWY010000478.1:0-276 GCF_046535315.1 Paraburkholderia sp. SIMBA_027 | reverse complement strand
TGATCGAGTAGAAAGGCACGCGTTCCATCAGCTGCTTCAAGCGTTCCGCGATCGACGATTTACCGCCGCCGACCGGGCCTAACAGATACAGAATCTGTTTCTTTTCTTCGAGCCCCTGGGCCGAATGCCGGAAGTACGCGACCACCTGCTCGATCACATCTTCCATTCCGTAGAACTCACGGAATGCGGGGTATACCTTGATGACCTTGTTCGCGAAGATGCGCGACAGGCGCGGATCGTTGCGTGTGTCGATCTGTTCTGGTTCCCCGATTGCCA
>NZ_JAWRWY010000477.1:0-276 GCF_046535315.1 Paraburkholderia sp. SIMBA_027 | reverse complement strand
ATTAGGATAGGCAAATTTAGTAACGGTTACGTATTTACTTTCTTTGCTTTTGTATTTTGAGCTTTTTTCGACTTTAACAGGATTTGCTATACCATTTTCCAGATTATAAGTCAGTGCTTTTATTTTATTTAATGTTTCATGATTGTTTCCACTCTGATATAAAGGGATCTCGAGATTCAACCAATCTTCAGCTTTATCTTTGTTATAAATCTTTACTCTGTAAAAATATGTTTTATACAGGTTCCCTGTTGTAGCATCAATCATAAAATGAACCGA
>NZ_JAWRWY010000476.1:0-276 GCF_046535315.1 Paraburkholderia sp. SIMBA_027 | reverse complement strand
GAACCATGGGCCAGCATGCAGTAAGACGATTTGAGCTCCCGCGCAGCAGCCAGCGTCACCAGCTCATAGCGCCTCAGCGTCATATGGCTGCGAATACTGGACAACAGCGCCCCCCAATGCTCCATCACCTCCGGCCGGTGCCCGAAGGCGCGGTACATGTTCGGCAGGTAGCCGTAACTGGCCTCTGCAGAAGCGTACATCGACGCGGTCTTGTCGTTCTCGGATGCATGGGGCGTATGAATGAAGGCCATGGCGCGATCCTCCTTCGCTGAGACA
>NZ_JAWRWY010000475.1:0-276 GCF_046535315.1 Paraburkholderia sp. SIMBA_027 | reverse complement strand
AGCGACGACGGCATGGCGTTGCGGCGCTCGTAGAACTTCTGCGCCCAGGCCCGCGTCTCGTCCGACGCGTTCCAGTACCAGCTGTCGGTCAGGTACATGCCCTTGGCCGTCTCCAGGCCCATGGCGTGGATATCGTTGATGAACATGATCATGCCGGCCAGCCGCATCGTCTTGGTCAGGCCGAACTCGTTGGCCGCCTTGATCGCGTTGGTGGCGTCCGCGCCGGCATTGGCCAGCGCCAGGATCTCGGCCTTGCTGGCCTGCGCCTGCAGCAGG
>NZ_JAWRWY010000474.1:0-276 GCF_046535315.1 Paraburkholderia sp. SIMBA_027 | reverse complement strand
AGCACGATCAGCGAGGTGGGCGAGCGGAGGGACTTGAACATGCGGACGGGGCCTCTGGCTCAGGATTGCGCAAGGGAGGCCTCCGGCCCGTTCTGCCGGGGCCGGCGCTTCCATGCGAGATGAAGAAGAAGGACGACGAGACCTGCCAGGCAAGACAGGAAGATCATGTAGAAGGCGTCGTTATAGGCAAGCACATAGGCTTCCCTCGTTACCTGCTGGCCAAGCAGCGAGAGGCCCTCGGCATTCAGCAGCGTCTTGTCGGTGATGACCTTGCCG
>NZ_JAWRWY010000473.1:0-276 GCF_046535315.1 Paraburkholderia sp. SIMBA_027 | reverse complement strand
GTCTGACGAGGAACCTTCGGGATCAACGAGAATGTCCGCGATGTTCCGCACATCGCGTAATTCATGCGCGCCGCGCCAGACTTCGAGCAGCGGGTTGCATGCAGCCGACTTCGCGTCGGTCGGGTTGAACAGCAGGCAATGCGAAAAGCGCGAGTGCCAGCCCGCGGTGATGGCCCAGTTCTCGCCCTTGATATCGTGGATGATGGCGGACGTTGGCCAGCTCAACAGCATGGGGATCGCTAGGCCAACGCCTTTCCCCGATCGCGTGAGCGCAAA
>NZ_JAWRWY010000472.1:0-276 GCF_046535315.1 Paraburkholderia sp. SIMBA_027 | reverse complement strand
CCATTACATATGATTTATGTGTAATGATTAGTGTATCACCAGTTTTAAGATCTATCTCTTTTGATATGCCTTTTACTAATTGCGTATTCGGATCAAATTCTACAACACTGATTTTTTCACCAATAAATACGTGTAAGTTATTATTTTCTATTATTCGTTGGGAAAAGCAGCAGGCTGAAATAAGAATGAAAAGTGTAAAGAATATTTTGTTAGACATAATTGTGTAATTATTCTTGTTTATTAATTGATCCCTGATTCCTTTTCCTTAATCTAGTC
>NZ_JAWRWY010000471.1:0-276 GCF_046535315.1 Paraburkholderia sp. SIMBA_027 | reverse complement strand
CAATGTGCCGGACAACATCAACGGCGAAGTCAGACCAATATTATCCAGCGCATAACCGCCGATTGCCGCGCCACAGGTATTAGCAAGCTGAATAACCGCCACCTGAATAGACCCGGCTTTTTCTGCCTGATCGGCCAGCGAGCGGGTGATCCACGTTGACCAGCCGACGGGAACCAATGCAAAAGTTAGCCCCCAGATAATCGCCACGCCGGTAGCAATGATTTTATCGCTTCCCCACAACGTCAGTACCAACGCACTCACAGCCAGTATTAACGG
>NZ_JAWRWY010000470.1:0-276 GCF_046535315.1 Paraburkholderia sp. SIMBA_027 | reverse complement strand
CCCGGTGTCCAACCCTTAGTGCATGCCCGGCAGTGGTATGCCCACAATAATTAACATATTTATTAACCAAAAAATAGTACAATGAAAAATTTAAGAAATCAAAAAAGCCTTTCCAGAGAACAATTGAAAAGTATTGCCGGAGGTAATGTACAGGGAGTTTGCAGACTTTCCAATGGTGGCTATGTCCTAAGGGACTGTACATTAAAATGTCCAAACGGAGGATATCCTATCTGTCCTGCTTAAGGATTAATTTTTATTTAAACTTCAGCCTGCCCG
>NZ_JAWRWY010000469.1:0-276 GCF_046535315.1 Paraburkholderia sp. SIMBA_027 | reverse complement strand
GCCGGTGTCGGCGCTGGACGTGTCAATTCAGGCGCAGGTGGTCAACCTGCTCCAGCAGCTGCAACGTGAGATGGGATTGTCATTAATTTTTATCGCTCATGACCTGGCCGTGGTAAAACACATTTCCGATCGTGTGTTGGTGATGTATCTCGGCCATGCGGTAGAACTGGGGACCTATGATGAGGTCTACCACAATCCACTACATCCTTACACCAGGGCATTGATGTCGGCAGTCCCCATACCTGATCCGGATCTGGAGAAGAACAAAACCATCCA
>NZ_JAWRWY010000468.1:0-276 GCF_046535315.1 Paraburkholderia sp. SIMBA_027 | reverse complement strand
CGGCACCTGCACATCCATACACCCGATTATTGCTGGATTCCCTCCCCGCCATTGATAAACCGCTGGAGGAAGAATGGGCATTACGTAAAACGGATCTGCCGGGAAACCGCACGTTGCCGCAAGGCTGTTTTTTCTACGAACGTTGCCCGCTGGCAACCCACGGATGTGAAGTCCGGCAATCATTAGCAATAAGGGAGGACGGACGTGAGCTCCGGTGCTGGCGGGCGCTGTAGAGATGCTAACAACGCATCAGGCATTCACGCGCCTGACGCGTCA
>NZ_JAWRWY010000467.1:0-276 GCF_046535315.1 Paraburkholderia sp. SIMBA_027 | reverse complement strand
CAATCTTTTAATAAGCCAGTAATCGTAATAGATCGTTCGTGGGGATCGTTAAACCCTGCAAGGCAAAGGGGGATAAAAACGGAGGTAGGAGATATTTTAAGTGAACATACGGAATATCATGTGGACTTAACCCCCTATGAAATTTTAATTGCAGCAACTGAGGAAGATGCTTACAATGCACTTATTTGTCAACGTTTTGTCCCAGAACTAGGAAGAGAACATATCTTTCAAACCCCCATCCACATGGGAGACCCAAGTGATTATAGTAAATCACTA
>NZ_JAWRWY010000466.1:0-276 GCF_046535315.1 Paraburkholderia sp. SIMBA_027 | reverse complement strand
CCGGAGAGCGCCTTTGGACGGCGCGCCAGATAGGGATCGAGCCCGAGCTTTGCGGAGGCGCCGGCCACGGCGGCCGCAATGGTTTCCTTGGTGCTGCGGCGCAGGCGCAGGCTGTAGCTCATATTGTCGGCGACACTCATATGCGGATAGAGGGCATAGGACTGGAACACCATGGCGATGTCGCGATCCTTCGGTCTGCGATCGTTGACACGCTCGCCGTCGATGGACAAATCACCTGATGATATCTCTTCCAGACCCGCGATCATGCGCAGCAGC
>NZ_JAWRWY010000465.1:0-276 GCF_046535315.1 Paraburkholderia sp. SIMBA_027 | reverse complement strand
ACGCAGAAAACGAGAGGTCCAACGTGTGTTTTTGGCGGTGAGTCCTACGAAAGTGCTACAGACGCCGCGCAGCCCTACGCCCGTGGCTGGGTTGAAGCGATTCGGGATCCACTTGTGTGGCCGCATTGCTACATGAAGCGGTCATAGACGGCATGCTGGCGAATGACGGTTGATGGCCGAATCCGGAAGTACGCGGTCAGCCCGAACAGCGCGGGCCTCGGGCGAAAGCCGAACTTCCGTAGCCGACCCGCTAGGCAGCGGCTCCAACAATGCTAT
>NZ_JAWRWY010000464.1:0-276 GCF_046535315.1 Paraburkholderia sp. SIMBA_027 | reverse complement strand
CATCCACGCCTGAGCGTGCAATCGCCACCTGCCGGCGGAAATCCGCAAGCGTCATCGGCGTTCCGGGAATACGGCGCATGCGGGCGCGCACCAGAAAATCCTGGTACAGCACGGCATCGGTGCGATAGGCCGATTGCGGATCGTCGAGAATTTCGACCAGCACAGCGGCGATCTTCTCCTCGCGCTCCTCCGGCGTCAGCTCCGGCTGGCCAGCACGCGGAGACTGTTCCGGCGAGGGACCGCCGACCGCAGGGGTGGAACGGGAGAGTTCGGCCA
>NZ_JAWRWY010000463.1:0-276 GCF_046535315.1 Paraburkholderia sp. SIMBA_027 | reverse complement strand
AGGCACACAAATTGGAGGCAGTCGGGCAGTTGACAGGTGGTCTGGCCCACGACTTCAACAATCTCCTGACGGCGATCCTGGGCAGCCTTGAGATCGCCAGGAAGCGGGCCGTCAGGCCGGACGTCCTAGACCTCATCGAAAATGCCATTCAGGGCGCGCAGCGCGGCGCAACGCTGACGCAACGGCTTTTGGCGTTCGCACGACGGCAAGAGCTCAAGATCGACTCGCTGCGGGTTTCCGACGTTGTCGGCGGGATGGCCGACCTGATGCGTCGAA
>NZ_JAWRWY010000462.1:0-276 GCF_046535315.1 Paraburkholderia sp. SIMBA_027 | reverse complement strand
ACGCCGCAGGTTTAGGTGTCATGCTGGAATTGGCAGAACGCCTGAAAAATACGCCTACCGAGTATGGTATTCGATTTGTAGCGACCAGCGGTGAAGAGGAAGGGAAATTAGGCGCTGAGAATTTACTCAAGCGGATGAGTGACACCGAAAAGAAAAATACGCTGCTGGTGATTAATCTCGATAACTTAATTGTTGGCGATAAATTGTATTTCAACAGTGGTGTAAAAACCCCTGAAGCAGTAAGGAAATTAACGCGCGACAGGGCACTGGCAATTG
>NZ_JAWRWY010000461.1:0-276 GCF_046535315.1 Paraburkholderia sp. SIMBA_027 | reverse complement strand
CCAGCATTCCCATAAAACGATTCCATTCAACAGGACCATAAAGCATTACAGTATAATACAAACTTGCTATATAACCTGCAATCACACTAACCCCTGCAACAAGAGACGCTGCTAACCATTTACTTAAAAATACCGCACGATGGGATATAGGGCGGACATATAAAAGCGTTGCCGTTCCATTTTGTCGCTCCCTACTAATCGTACCAATAAAGGTTGCTATTAAAACAATTAATCCTATTGATTGGAATTGACCTGTTGATGCTACCACAATATCAG
>NZ_JAWRWY010000460.1:0-276 GCF_046535315.1 Paraburkholderia sp. SIMBA_027 | reverse complement strand
CGCGCCAACCCCTTCGGCGAAACCAGCCTGCGCCTGTTCGACATCGGCCCCAAGGGCCTGGCGATGGTGCTGGACGGCCTGATCGTGCACCGCTCCGGCGGCGAATGGGACACCAACTGCGCAGGCAAGTTCTCCAGCCGCGCCGTCACCCTGTCCATGGCCGACACGGTCACCCACGAATACCGCGACATCATCACGAGCGAATCTTACGAGTCGAGCCGCGCGGCCGTGGTGCGCGGCGATTGCGAGGAAAAGGTCGTCGACAAAGGCAAGACG
>NZ_JAWRWY010000459.1:0-276 GCF_046535315.1 Paraburkholderia sp. SIMBA_027 | reverse complement strand
CCGCGCAGCGACACCGACTGCACCGTCACATCATGGATCGGCGATACGGCGCCATGGTGATGATGGTCGTGCCCGTGATCATGATCATGATGGTGATGATCGTGGTCATGGTCATGACCATGCGCGTGGTGATGGTGATCGTGATCGCAGTCCGGGCCGCAGACGTGGTCGTCATGGCCATGCTCGAGGAAATGCGGGTCGTTTTCCAGCGCACGCTCGAGATTGAAGGCGCCGTGATTGAGAACGCAGGCGAGATCGACGCCGGAGCGGGTGGTC
>NZ_JAWRWY010000458.1:0-276 GCF_046535315.1 Paraburkholderia sp. SIMBA_027 | reverse complement strand
ATGGAGAGGGACACCTGGCAAGGAAGGCCATTACCGTAATAGAAAACCGCTTTTGATTGCAATTGCAATGATTGCAATAGTTGTTCGATTCAGGCGGGCTAAATCCCCGCAATGCTGCTACGTTTAATCCTTGAGTGCAGGAACGTCATGGCGCAGACTTTTTTTCGTCATGACGGCACTTTAGGCTGGCTGTGCAGGTCATTAATCTGCAGCCACATTAAACCTAGCGAGGAGTGACCCATGGACGATTATCAGGAAGAACTGCTGGAGTACCAG
>NZ_JAWRWY010000457.1:0-276 GCF_046535315.1 Paraburkholderia sp. SIMBA_027 | reverse complement strand
GACCCGTGGTACCGAGCCCCTGCCCCGCAATGTCGCTCAGCGCAACCGTGAAGAACTGCTTGTAGAACTCGGCGCGCACCTGGTAGCTGTTGTCTTCACTAATGTTCTGGATCGTGTCGAAGCGCTTCACGAGCGGCTCGGACACTTCGTCGATCATCAGCGCCGGCGCGCCCAGCATCACGAAGCCCAGCAAGCCGGCGATCAGCCGCAGGCGCCCTTTGCCGTCGAGCATCGCAAGCGGGTAAATCAAGCCGATCACCAGACCGCCCCGAGCCC
>NZ_JAWRWY010000456.1:0-276 GCF_046535315.1 Paraburkholderia sp. SIMBA_027 | reverse complement strand
CGCATAATACAAAGTTTTATGAAACCAAACCCGAATGTTTCCTACAGAACATTTCTTACCCATTTGTGTTGTAAAGAAATGTCTATTTGGAGTATCTATATCATGAATTGGGATAAAGTTTCTGAATGTCCTATACTCTTTTAGAACTGACAATAAAGAATCGTTCATAACAGCCAATCTTTGTTGCCCATTTTTAGCTCTGTTTATATAAATAAGTCGTTTATCAAAATCCAAATCTTCATTTTTAAGAGACAGTGCCTCACTAATGCGCATTCC
>NZ_JAWRWY010000455.1:0-276 GCF_046535315.1 Paraburkholderia sp. SIMBA_027 | reverse complement strand
CGCCCGCGACGGTTACTGCGGTCCTTTTGGCACGGGACAGAACCCGGTCAACTCGTTGGGCTCACTCCCAGGACGCCTGCACGACCAAGTCTGCGCTGGTGGCGATGTGTGGTCCGGTATGGCCCGCGTCCAGGACACACCGTTGCTCTGCACCGGGTTCGCCTGCCGCTACAGGGCATTCTGACGCGCTGAAGCTCAGACGGTCAACCGGCAGTGTATCTCCGACTTGAAAATCACTCACAATATCCTTCGTTCCCCGGCGCAGAACATCGCACG
>NZ_JAWRWY010000454.1:0-277 GCF_046535315.1 Paraburkholderia sp. SIMBA_027 | reverse complement strand
CGTTCATCAGCGCGCCGGACAGCGCGTCCTCGACCGGCTCGACCGACGGATAACCGGCGCGCAGCACGTCGAACGCCCAGCCGGCCGCGTTCGCGGGAAACACGCCGGTCGGCAGGCGCGTCGCGTATGCGCTGATCACGACCGCGTTGTCGCCGTGCTTGCGCACCGGGTACGGCAACGTGCCCGTCTCGGCGTACGCGACGCGCGCACGGTTGCCGGCATCGGCCGCCGCGCGCGCGAACACGAAGCTGCCGAACGTGCCAGGCGGCAGGAACAC
>NZ_JAWRWY010000453.1:0-277 GCF_046535315.1 Paraburkholderia sp. SIMBA_027 | reverse complement strand
GAAGCCGGAAGAGGTCGATGGCATCCGCAAGGCAGCTGCCGCCACCCAGGACACCATCATCGAAGCATCACCGGGACATTTTGCCCGCAGCCTGTGACTTCATTTATCGCTTGTGCTAGGGGAGCGGCCGAACGGAAGGCGAAACGGCATGCTCCCCTGGATCGAACTCGACAAGGCAACCATCCCCGGCGACGGCGGCGACCTGCGGCTCAAGCAGCGCGGTTCGGAATTTTCCATCATGCTCGGCGCCAACGAGCTGATGAACA
Organism: Paraburkholderia sp. SIMBA_027; assembly: GCF_046535315.1. Classification (NCBI taxonomy): domain Bacteria; kingdom Pseudomonadati; phylum Pseudomonadota; class Betaproteobacteria; order Burkholderiales; family Burkholderiaceae; genus Paraburkholderia; species Paraburkholderia sp. SIMBA_027. The sequence continues at coordinate 11 of NZ_JAWRWY010000453.1, read as the reverse complement.
GCCGCCTCAGC
>NZ_JAWRWY010000452.1:0-277 GCF_046535315.1 Paraburkholderia sp. SIMBA_027 | reverse complement strand
CGGCGACGTCCCGGCCGAGGAATGGGAAAAGGTGATCGGAGTGAACCTCCTTGGCACCGTTTCCACAGTCCGGGCCGCCCTGCCTTATCTGAAGGGTTCTCGCGGCCGCGCCATCACCATCGCATCGACCTTGGGCTTGCGGGCCCTCCCCGATGCCACGGCCTACTGCGCCTCCAAGTTTGGCGTCATAGGCTTCAGCCGTGCGCTCGCGGCGGAGACCGGGGGAGTTATCGGCGTCACCACGATCATCCCCGGCGGCATGAAGACGCACTTCTTC
>NZ_JAWRWY010000451.1:0-277 GCF_046535315.1 Paraburkholderia sp. SIMBA_027 | reverse complement strand
ATACGGGCGGTCAGTGCCGGATCCGGCGTAAAGGAGGAATCGATCAGGATCGGATCGCCCTTGGCACTCTTGACCACGCCGCTGTCATCGAAGTCGACGACGAGATCGCCGAGATATTTGCTGTAGGAGGCGGCCTGAACGACCGGAACCTTGTAGCCGCCCGGGTTGTCGACCAGCGTCGGATAGGGGCCTTCGGCCTTCGGATCGGTGTTCGACAGCAGGCTGTGCGAGTGGCCGCCGACAACGACGTCGACGTCGGGGATCTTGGCGATGAAGG
>NZ_JAWRWY010000450.1:0-277 GCF_046535315.1 Paraburkholderia sp. SIMBA_027 | reverse complement strand
CGTCAATCCGCTCGAGATGGCCGACCTCGACTCGGAATACCAGCGTTATGGGGCCAATGTTCACTTCGACAATACGTATCCCGCCGAGCACGGCTGGGAATCGCCTGACGGCGAACTTGCATGCGGCACGCTCGGGAGCCCCTACATGGTGCGCTGCTTGGCGAATGGCGCAGTCTACGATTCAGTATAAACGTGGCTGACGATGTTCCTCGGCCCATTGACACCGCGCAACGACGGGAAGCTGTCGGGTACGCTGTCTGCATTCGATCAAACGGAG
>NZ_JAWRWY010000449.1:0-277 GCF_046535315.1 Paraburkholderia sp. SIMBA_027 | reverse complement strand
ATTGCGGATCGTCGCGACAGCTGGGTCGTCGCGACGAAATTCGGTTTTCCGACGTCGCAGGGTCCGAATGAACAGGGTCAGTCGCGCAAGTGGATCGTTCAGTCGGTCGAAGCGAGCCTGAAGCGTCTGGGCACCGACTACATCGATATCCTCTACTTCCATCGCGCGTTGGTCGATGCTCCGCTGGAAGAAGGCGTGCGCGCCATCGGCGATCTGATCCGTCAGGGCAAGATCCGCTATTTCGGCGTATCGAACTTCCGCGGGTGGCGCATCGCCG
>NZ_JAWRWY010000448.1:0-277 GCF_046535315.1 Paraburkholderia sp. SIMBA_027 | reverse complement strand
GGACGCGGGCTATCACGGCATCGAGCACTGGTCGGACGCCCGCGGCTGGTTTTCGGTTTTCAGCGCCCGCGCCTGATGCGGCGCCCCCCCAAACCCGCCACTGGAGGATCGCCATGGAACCTGCCTGCCTGCTGACCCATCCCGCCAACGGCCCCTACGCCGCCGGCCAGGCCGGCCAGCACGACCGGTACGACGCCGTGCGCGCCACCACCACGGCGCTGGCCGCGCCGCTCAGCCCGGAAGACTGCCAGGTGCAATCCATGCCCGACTGCAGCCC
>NZ_JAWRWY010000447.1:0-277 GCF_046535315.1 Paraburkholderia sp. SIMBA_027 | reverse complement strand
AGATGCGCCAGGACGGCTTCGATATCGTCATGATCGGTCACAAGGGGCATCCTGAAGTGGAGGGCACGATGGGTCAGGCCGGCGAGGGCATGCATCTGGTAGAAGATATCGCGGACGTGCAGGCACTGACGCTGGCCGATCCCGAACGGATCGCGTTCGTTACGCAAACTACCTTGTCGGTCGACGATGCAGCCGAGATCATCGGCGCCTTGAAGGCGAAATACCCGGCGATCCGCGAGCCGAAGAAGCAGGACATCTGTTACGCCACGCAGAACCG
>NZ_JAWRWY010000446.1:0-277 GCF_046535315.1 Paraburkholderia sp. SIMBA_027 | reverse complement strand
ATGCATCGTCGCAGACGCAGGCGAAACACCTGAAAATGTTTTGCGCTACCTCGCGGACCGTCTGCCGCACTTTATGATGCCACGGTACATCGAAATGCGTGAGAGCCTGCCGAGGACTTCTACAAACAAAGTAAGAAAGCGCGAACTACGCGAATCTGGTATCTCTGAAGAGACATGGGATCGACAAGCGTCCGGGATACGACTGAAAGATCTTTATAGGTCCGCTCAACCCAAATAGAGTTCGGATTACGAGATAAATTGCCGTTGTTCACTGGGC
>NZ_JAWRWY010000445.1:0-277 GCF_046535315.1 Paraburkholderia sp. SIMBA_027 | reverse complement strand
TGGCTATCGCTGGCTGAAGAACGATATTATTCGCGGTAATTTTCAACCGGATGAAAAATTACGAATGAGTTTGCTGACATCGCGTTATGCACTTGGCGTTGGGCCGTTACGGGAAGCTCTTTCGCAACTGGTGGCGGAACGGCTGGTCACGGTGGTGAATCAAAAAGGGTATCGGGTGGCGTCTATGTCAGAGCAGGAGCTGCTCGATATTTTCGACGCCCGCGCCAATATGGAAGCGATGCTGGTCAGTCTGGCGATTGCCCGCGGTGGCGATGAA
>NZ_JAWRWY010000444.1:0-277 GCF_046535315.1 Paraburkholderia sp. SIMBA_027 | reverse complement strand
CTTCCTGCCGGAAATGATCGGCTTCACTCCGCCCGGCGGCGTTTATACCCATATTGTCGGCACGGATATCGTCCGCACCGGCGAAGACCAGTTCTATGTTCTGGAAGACAATGCCCGCACACCGTCCGGTGTCAGCTACATGCTGGAAAACCGTGAAACGATGATGCAGATGTTCCCGGAACTCTTCCATGAAAACAAGGTCCGGCGGGTGGAGGACTATCCCTACCTCCTGCGCCAGTCCCTCGCCTCGCTCGCCCCTCCCGGCTGCACCGGCAAG
>NZ_JAWRWY010000443.1:0-277 GCF_046535315.1 Paraburkholderia sp. SIMBA_027 | reverse complement strand
AACCGTACAATTTTTGCATCAAGCGCATCGACCATCATCAAAGTTCCCATCACCCAAGGGTTGTCACCTGTCACATCAGCACCGTGAGAAGTGATGTATCTTACAATCTGCGAGAATTATTCCACGGTCCTGCCTGCGGCGTCGACGCACGGTTGATCCGCTCGCATCCCAGATGGCTTGTCCAGCTCACGAGGCTGCCAGGCTCAACCCCCATGTAATCCATAGAAGGTAGACACGTATGACAACGAAGTCCATGGCGGCTCCTGCCCAAACATCC
>NZ_JAWRWY010000442.1:0-277 GCF_046535315.1 Paraburkholderia sp. SIMBA_027 | reverse complement strand
GCACCCCGCCGGCGTCGCCAACCGCTACGCCGACGGTTAGTTCAACGCCATCTGCCGCCCCGTCGACCCCTGCGCCGGTGGCCCCTGTGGCTCCGCCGCCAAGCACGCACACTGTGGCGGAGCAACACCTCGCCGCCTTGAGCCTCGAGCAACGGGTGGGCCAACTTTTCATGGTGGCAGCCAAAGCCACGGGCCCCGACCCGGCAACCTTCGATGCCCTGAAGCGCTACCACGTGGGCAATGTGTATCTGAGCGGTCGCAGCACTGCCGGCGCGGC
>NZ_JAWRWY010000441.1:0-277 GCF_046535315.1 Paraburkholderia sp. SIMBA_027 | reverse complement strand
ATCCCTTTTCGCTGATCAAACTGGATATTGGCGACCTGCAGAAGGACCCCGGCCGCCTGATCGACGAGGCCGGATCTATCGGTCTTTTCGGCGGTCAGAAACTGATCTGGATCCGCGGCGCAGCGAACGAGAAGTATCTTGTCGATTCGCTCCAGCAACTTTCCGAAAAACCGCTGGAGGGAACCTCTGTCATCATCGAAGCCGGCGACCTGAAGAAAGGTGCCTTGCTTCGCAAAATCGCCGAAACAGCGCGCAGTGTTGCGACGATACCCTGCTA
>NZ_JAWRWY010000440.1:0-277 GCF_046535315.1 Paraburkholderia sp. SIMBA_027 | reverse complement strand
AGCGCAATTGCCCGTTCAATTAAGTCTCGGCGTCCGCCGAGGAGGATTGCAGAATAGACCGGCGCGTTTTCATCGTTAAACGGCATGGGCGACGTCACGCGTTTTCTTCCACACTGCACCCATCGCAGCGTCCTTGCGATTCGGAGAAATCCTGGCGTGAGGACACTTGCACACCGACGCGTTTGAGCAAGCGTTGCGTTAATGCTCGCCGGCGTTCAGTAGCATCCAAATCTGCCGCGTCGGCGGCACCGTTTGAGCCGAGTAGCAAATGAACGCC
>NZ_JAWRWY010000439.1:0-277 GCF_046535315.1 Paraburkholderia sp. SIMBA_027 | reverse complement strand
ATCGCGAACGTGACGGAGCTATGTGAAGGGGATGAGCAGAAAATCGTGAAAGAATATGAAAATCACGTAAAACGAGAACTGTCTGAAGATGAAATCGAGTGTATCACTTATTTTGTGAATGGGTACTAAACAACATTCTCGATCAAAGAAAAGGAATCCTTCCGACTAATCGAATGTTGCTACGACCTGATTCAATTGATGCAACGCTTGTGGTTCAATTTTTAAGGTGCATGTGGATTCCCCTGTTCCTCCATAAACAAAGTCATTGTTGAAAAGG
>NZ_JAWRWY010000438.1:0-277 GCF_046535315.1 Paraburkholderia sp. SIMBA_027 | reverse complement strand
CTGTTTCATCATCGAGCAGCGCCTGCGTGAGCTGATGGATATCCCGGGCTTTCATGACGACCAGCACGGCACGGCAATCATCGCCGCCGCCGGCCTGATCAACGCGCTGGGGCTGACCGGTCGCGACCTCAAGACCACCAAGCTCGTCTGCAATGGTGCGGGTGCCGCCGCGATCGCCTGCGTCGAACTCATCAAGGCGATGGGTTTTGCGGCCGAGAATATCGTGCTCTGCGACACCAAGGGCGTGATCTACCAAGGCCGCACCGAGGGCATGAAC
>NZ_JAWRWY010000437.1:0-277 GCF_046535315.1 Paraburkholderia sp. SIMBA_027 | reverse complement strand
CGCCAATAACGCCGATGAAGCCGAGTACGGTGATAGCGACGGCGACGCCGTTGGGTACTTTCCGGTCACGGAGAAACGCGACAACGGGATACAACAAACCAGCCAGGAGTGCGGCGACCATCAGGGGGATCATGAGGAAACTGACCTGGCTGAGCAGCCAAACCAGGACGCCGATCATGAGCAGTATCAAACCCACGCGCCACGACCAAGCGGCGGCAATGCGGACCCCATACGGGATGTCCTCGGCGATTTGGCGGTCGGTGCGGGGTTTGGCGTC
>NZ_JAWRWY010000436.1:0-277 GCF_046535315.1 Paraburkholderia sp. SIMBA_027 | reverse complement strand
CCTTCGTGGAACCGTACACCGCCAACCATCCATCCCGTCCCGATATCCCCACGGTGGTCGCCGACGTCCGCACCAGCCAAGACACCCCGCCCGGGTACGGCCTGGTGCCAACACTTCCGAGTGCCCAGGACCTGGCCCTCATAGGCTGCGCCGCGACACCGCTGACGGCTTGGATCGACAGGCTCGAAAGGGTCAGCGGGCAGGCCGACCTGCAGCGCGTGCAGAAGCGCGCCGAGGAAGAGGCCCAATCGGCCGCAGTCCAGCTGGGCGCGAGCCC
>NZ_JAWRWY010000435.1:0-277 GCF_046535315.1 Paraburkholderia sp. SIMBA_027 | reverse complement strand
CTGGTGCTCGCTATCATGACGTCGATGGCGGGCTCGTCGCGCACGCTCTATCAGGCTTCCGTCGATGGCTGGCTGCCCAAATATCTTTCACACGTCAACCACAACGGCGCACCGACCCGCGCCATGTGGACCGACCTCGTATTCAATCTCGTGCTGCTGCTGATGTCCGACTACGTCGTCGTACTCGCGATGTCGAATGTGGGCTACATCATCTTCAACTTTCTGAATCTCAATGCCGCGTGGATCCACCGGCTCGACCGGCCAAGCTGGGAGCGCC
>NZ_JAWRWY010000434.1:0-277 GCF_046535315.1 Paraburkholderia sp. SIMBA_027 | reverse complement strand
AGCTTTACAGAAGATTTGTAACGAGTTCAAAACAGATTTCTGGATCAAATACGAGAATGGAAATTTTGTTATACATACTGGGGATTTTGGAAAAAAAATTCCTCCAAGATTTGAATATGGAAAAGGTAAGGGGCTTACGGGTTGGAACCGAAACAATGTAGATGATAATGCTATTGTAAATCGTCTCTATGTTTTTGGAGGAACGAATAATATTCCCAACGAATATAGAAATTTCAGCAAGCGATTAAAGCTGCCTAATGCTGACTACATTGAGGAT
>NZ_JAWRWY010000433.1:0-277 GCF_046535315.1 Paraburkholderia sp. SIMBA_027 | reverse complement strand
CGAGAGGAGAAGAGCGGCAAGCAATTGGGATATCCCCAAAAGGCGGCATGCGCGATGCTCGCCGCAATCGCCGCGGACCGCCCTCCCACGCATCTTTTGCTTGGTAGCGATGCACTCGGGCTCGTGAGGGACAAGTTGTCCGCGTTCGAAAATGAGATCCGTGACTGGGAGGCTGTTACGGTCTCGACTGACGGCTGACGACCGCTGGAGCAGGGAGGCTGTCGCGTACCTGATCCCTCGCCATCGGGCCCGGAAAGCAGCGGTCCGCAACCAGGAC
>NZ_JAWRWY010000432.1:0-277 GCF_046535315.1 Paraburkholderia sp. SIMBA_027 | reverse complement strand
CGAGGCGGCGTCCCTGCCGACCTGACCAGACTGCTCCGACAAAGCGCTGATCAGACTACCCAGTTGAACATCGCGGCTAGCGAGGACCGCGCCTCGGCCGCCACCACTTACCCCGACCCGAGACGTGTGGACCTGATGAAGATAGTCGTCCTGGCCAATGAAGGTCCGGACATTTGCCGGGACCGCATGTGGGTCTGGAGACTGGCTGCGCCGTCCGCGAAGCGTCGGACCGACTGCTCGATTAGATCTGCGAACGTGCCGTCGTGACCGCGCTCAA
>NZ_JAWRWY010000431.1:0-277 GCF_046535315.1 Paraburkholderia sp. SIMBA_027 | reverse complement strand
CTCTGTCCCGTCGGCTGTTAGCCGGAGACCCTGTCAGCTGAGATGGCGGAGGTGGAAGGGATTGCCCAACGCTCGTTGATTTCGGCGTAGGTCTTGCTCTGAACGATCGCCTTCATGGCCATGGTGATGGCAGAGCGCAGACCGGAGTCTTTGTTCAGGGCTATTCCGGAAAGTCTTGGCTGGTAGTCACTACCGGCGGCCAGTTCGAATTTGTTGCCGGCAAGTTTTCCCTGGTACGCCAACGGGATGCTGTCTGCCATGACACCGTCAACCCGGC
>NZ_JAWRWY010000430.1:0-277 GCF_046535315.1 Paraburkholderia sp. SIMBA_027 | reverse complement strand
CGGCTTACCGCCCGCATCCTTATGTTCGCCATCTTGCCAGCGTAGGTGAAGGGATGGTTATCGAACACCAGATTGACGACCATCACCATTAATTCGAGAATGCCTGATCGCACAAAGCAGTCAGGCATTTTTTTACCCTTCGTGAGAATTTCCCATCTGTTTATCTTTTAAAAAGATAACCATCAGCGACAGCCACAAAATTCCGTTGACAAGGTTGAAGAGATTAAACAGTCCGTTGCCCCCGTTCAGCCAGGCATGTTTGCTGATTTCAATACCA
>NZ_JAWRWY010000429.1:0-277 GCF_046535315.1 Paraburkholderia sp. SIMBA_027 | reverse complement strand
GCCCCAGCGTCCATTGCGAGGTCACGTCCCAGCTCAGGTCGAATTCGACGCCGGTGGAGCGCGTGTTGCCGACGTTCTCGATGTGCTGATAGCCGATCTGGTCGCTGACATAGAGCTGCGCGTCGCGGATGTCGGTGCGGTAAAGGGCGGCGCCCGCGCGCAACGCATCGCCGTCAAAGCGCGCGCCGGCTTCGTAGCTCACGCCACGTTCCTTGCCGAAGGGGCGCGCATCGGCGGGGTTGGACGGGGCCAGGTTGTAGCCGCCGGGTTTGTAAGC
>NZ_JAWRWY010000428.1:0-278 GCF_046535315.1 Paraburkholderia sp. SIMBA_027 | reverse complement strand
CCACTACGTACGGCGCGACGGCAACTGGTATTTCGAATGCCGGGATGAACGCCACTGGTACTCGACCGACTGGCTGGAGCGACCAGGGACACCGCGCTTTCAGAACTGGCCCGGCAAGTACGAGAGCGACAAATACCAGCCGCGCCTGCCACAATCTTTCCCGACCTGGGCGTCCTTTTGGGAAGCGGTTGAACCGGCCGCGCTCGACGTGCTGACGCGTTCGCCCTGACTCGCTCCACGTCGCGAAGCGGTGCGGAGCGAACGGTGGGCAGGGGAAG
>NZ_JAWRWY010000427.1:0-278 GCF_046535315.1 Paraburkholderia sp. SIMBA_027 | reverse complement strand
AATGCAGCAACCACTTCTGGTGCCGTTTCAACGTATGGCCCTTCCAGCAACTGAATGCAGTACGGTACGCTGGCAAAAATACCGTGTACCACAACGTTACCCGCAGCGTCCTTCACACCTTCCAGCGTCTCTTTAATAGACTTCGGCTGACCGGGTAAGTTAAGGATCAGCGCCTGTTTGCGAATCACACCAACCTGACGCGAAAGGATCGCAGTTGGTACAAAATGCAGGCTTATCTGGCGCATCTGTTCACCAAAGCCAGGCATCTCGCGGTCCGC
>NZ_JAWRWY010000426.1:0-278 GCF_046535315.1 Paraburkholderia sp. SIMBA_027 | reverse complement strand
CGGTTGATGCCCTTGTCGATAAAGCCTTCGCGGGCCATCTGGTAGGCCATTTCAATACCGGAAGCACCGGCCGTGGAGCCGCCGGCGGTGAGCTGGTCGATGGCGTTGCGGATCTTCACCTTGTCACGGCCCGACGTCGGTTGGAGCACCACGCGGGATTCACCGGCGTAGACCACCAGCGACACGCGGTCCTGCTCGCGCAACTGATCCACCAGCAATTTCAGCGTGCTTTTCACCAACGGTAACCCTTCGCGGCGGTCCATGGAGCCGGACACATC
>NZ_JAWRWY010000425.1:0-278 GCF_046535315.1 Paraburkholderia sp. SIMBA_027 | reverse complement strand
GAGATCGCCTGGCCGTCCGGATCCTGGTCGATCGCGATGTCCATCGAGCCGGCCTCGATGTACGTGCGGTGCAGGTCGATCATCTCGTGCCCGACCCAGACGACGCGTCCGGCCGCGCCGGCCTTGCGCAGCGCCGCCTCGATGCCGGCCGAGCCGGCGCCGCTGTTGTAGATCCCGACGATATCGTCGTACGTGTGCAGCGCGTTCGTGACCGCGCGGTAGCAGCGATCATCCTGGTCGAGCGTTTCGACCGGCGCATCGTCGCAGCCGAGGGCGGC
>NZ_JAWRWY010000424.1:0-278 GCF_046535315.1 Paraburkholderia sp. SIMBA_027 | reverse complement strand
CATGCGGTTTGGCGGCTGCTGGCCAGATCGCCGTTCGTTTTCGTCCATTCGGGACGCTTTATGAAACTCGTCGTTATTCACGTCATATCCCGGTACATGCGGATGATCGCGGTGGTTCGGGCAGTATCTGCGGCTTCGATAGTAAAAGATTATATTTAACAACCGGTGTATCGGTTGTGTTCGAAAATTTCGTCCACGGCGTCTTTCGGGCAATAAAAGAAGCGGACGCCGATTTTTTCCGCAATATGCGTTGACGACTGGCGCTTTTCTGGCTAACA
>NZ_JAWRWY010000423.1:0-278 GCF_046535315.1 Paraburkholderia sp. SIMBA_027 | reverse complement strand
CTCGGCGCCATAGATCTTGGTTACAGGGTCATCGTCCTAAAAGATGCGGTCTGCAGCGGCGCCGATGAGACGCATGACGCATCGCTGGAACTGCTCGGCGACAGGTTTTCCGTGCAACTGGAGATCACTATCACGGAAGACTTCCTTGGTAGCCTTTGAGACCCAGGCAGATCGAACTGCAGGAGATGACATGAACTGCCGCCTTTGGAAATCCTTGGTGCGTATTGTCGGATGCGTCCTGATGGGCCTTGGCATCGTCATGATCATGACGCCCGACC
>NZ_JAWRWY010000422.1:0-278 GCF_046535315.1 Paraburkholderia sp. SIMBA_027 | reverse complement strand
CGAACGCCTCAAGATTATTGCCGCCGTAGCAATGTGCGAAAGCGGGAATGATCCGTTCGGCGCGGAAAACACCGATGAAGAGTTTGTTGGACGCAAGAATGGACACAAGGGTATCGAAACCAGCTATTCGCGCATCGTCCACATCGGCCTGTCATATGGCGTGATCCAGTTCACGCAAGATGGCGGCGCGCTTGGCGGTGTGCTACAGAAGTGCAACGAGAAGAATCACCAAAAATTTGTCGACGTCTTCGGCGACAACTGGCAAGAACTACTCACGC
>NZ_JAWRWY010000421.1:0-278 GCF_046535315.1 Paraburkholderia sp. SIMBA_027 | reverse complement strand
GCATCTCGCCGGGCTGCATATCCTTCTTCGCCGTGGCGACGGCATCGCCGCGAAATTCCTTTGAGCAACCGGTCGCTTCGTTGCGCAGGACGGCGGAGAGCACGCTGATCGATGTTTCAAGACCGATGATGTGGAACGGACGCCACATGGAAGCGTACCAGCCTGAAGGATCGGTCAGCAGGCCATATTGCTTGAAGCAGGCGCGGGCATATTCATTATGCGCCTTGAAGGTGACGAAAACGCCGTAGCGGATGTTGTTGAACACCTCGCGGCCATCC
>NZ_JAWRWY010000420.1:0-278 GCF_046535315.1 Paraburkholderia sp. SIMBA_027 | reverse complement strand
GACCAGCTGCCCGCGCGCTTGGACGAGTTGGATCCGGATGACGATCTCTTCGTGATTTGCCGCACCGGTGGCCGCTCGTTCCGCGCTGTGCAATGGCTTGTGGGGCTCGGCTACTCCGCCGTCAACGTCGCCGGTGGCATGGATATGTGGTTCGAGGCAGGCAAGCCGATGGTCTCGGATAACGGCCTCAAGCCCGTGGTCCTCTAATTTCAGGCCACTTCAGGTATATAACCCATAAGGACTATTGAATGTCGCCAGCCACCTACGCTTTCCTTGGC
>NZ_JAWRWY010000419.1:0-278 GCF_046535315.1 Paraburkholderia sp. SIMBA_027 | reverse complement strand
AAATCTTTTCTGCCTAAATACTCCAACTCTCCATTGCTCAGAAGCCTTACTTCATCGCCTGAACGGTATAAACGATCACCGGATTTAAATGGATTGGGAATAAAACGTGCTGATGTTAATTCATCTCTGTTTAAATATCCTCTGGATACTCCATCACCGCCTATATACAGTTCCCCAGAAACACCAACGGGTAATAATTGCTGATTATCATCAAGTACATAACACCTTAAGGTCGGAATTGCTGTTCCAATATTGCTGATATTAGAAACGATATCACT
>NZ_JAWRWY010000418.1:0-278 GCF_046535315.1 Paraburkholderia sp. SIMBA_027 | reverse complement strand
GGGCGATGTAGCGGACGAGCACGTTTGTATCAAGACCGATCATTAAGCACCGGCTCCGCGCGCAGCGATGGCGGCATTCATATCTTCAACGGACACAGGCTTGGCCGGCTTCCCGACAAGCCCTTTGAGCGATTCCACTGATTTTGTCGCGGGCACCAACTCGTAGCGGCCGGTGGTCTCGTTGAGGACGAATTTTTGAGGTAAGGCGACGGGGAGTTCAAGGTCTGAAGGCGGCTTTTTATCTCCCTGTCCAGCTTTATCGGTCGTTAAAGCAGAGA
>NZ_JAWRWY010000417.1:0-278 GCF_046535315.1 Paraburkholderia sp. SIMBA_027 | reverse complement strand
CGATCATGTTGAAGAACAGGTCGAAGTTGGAGAAGGCCTTGGCATTCGGCGCCATCTGCGCCTTCAGATCGCCGAAGCTCTCGCCGCCGGCAACACGTTCCAGGTTGAACTGGATTTCAGTGAGCGGCAGGCGGCGTGCGTCACGCTTGACGCCGAGCTTCCGGACCAGTGTGCCGTAGGTATAGCCCTGGTTTTCGAAAGCCTGGAACACCAGCTGCTGGGTGGCCTTCAGATGCGTCAGGAAGCTTTCATGCGCATCGACGGTCTGGCGAAGCGGC
>NZ_JAWRWY010000416.1:0-278 GCF_046535315.1 Paraburkholderia sp. SIMBA_027 | reverse complement strand
AGAACCAGGTCATCCCTTCTCAGGCCCTTACGTTTACGAACAATGTGGGTGCCTCCGATTTTTTCGCTAAAAACCCATCAACAGGCGGCCTGGCAGATTGGTCGGCTTCCAAATTCCGGATCGATACAGAAGTCTCTTCCACAAAGGACAGTTATAAGATTGTCCCGTTACCGGTCTGGGCCGGAAAGGAAGGCCAGGACCCTACGGGGCTGATCGGTTCCAATTTTCTGTCGATCAATGCCTACTCAAAGAATCCAAATGCTGCCTTAAAGGTGATC
>NZ_JAWRWY010000415.1:0-278 GCF_046535315.1 Paraburkholderia sp. SIMBA_027 | reverse complement strand
AGACGTGGATGATGAAGATGGCCCGAAAATCATTTACGTGCGCGACTGATTCGTTGCGATAAACTTGAACGCCGCTCCTTATAGAGCGGCGTTTTGGTATCCGGGTATAACGTTATGGGCGGCGCTGGGTCGCGCAGCCCTCACTTTAAGGTTGAAGATGATGCGGAGCAAAGTGACAGGTGCGCAGCGCTGGGTCGTGAAGATCGGCAGTGCGTTGCTGACGGCGGATGGCAAGGGGCTCGATCGCGCAGCCATGAGCGTCTGGGTCGAGCAAATGG
>NZ_JAWRWY010000414.1:0-278 GCF_046535315.1 Paraburkholderia sp. SIMBA_027 | reverse complement strand
GCGAAACGGTGGGCGTGCACTGGTCCGACGACGCCGTGCGTATCCTCGCGGAGACCGCACATGGCTGATTCCTCGCATTCCCCACTCCCGGCGCCGGTTCGGGCTGCGCCACGGTCGAACGCTGAGCGGGCCAACGCCGCGCCATGGCTGCTCGCCGGTCCCGCCTTGTTGCTGTTCTGTGGACTGCTGCTCGTGCCGTTGCTTTTGACGGCCGTGCTGTCCTTCCACGCATTCGACGGTACCCAGGGCGTGTTGCCGAGCTTCACGCTGTCGAACTA
>NZ_JAWRWY010000413.1:0-278 GCF_046535315.1 Paraburkholderia sp. SIMBA_027 | reverse complement strand
ATATAAAATGGGGCTCTCCTTGAGCAAAAGAGATAATATGACAGGGAAATTCAAATCCCTTTTCGTTAAAGAAAATCATACTTTCATCAATGCTGGGGGCACACCAATTGTACTATTATCCTATTCAGAAACAAGCGATTGTAACTTATAATTTAAAAAAGCATGAAATATTCAATAAAATTACTTTTTCTAGTATTCTTTATCTTGACTTTCAATAAAGTGAATGCACAATTAGATACGATGAAATACATAAAACAATTTGAAGCAAATAAATCACA
>NZ_JAWRWY010000412.1:0-278 GCF_046535315.1 Paraburkholderia sp. SIMBA_027 | reverse complement strand
AGCGGTCAGTGGAATTTCCATTTTTTTGACCACCCGCTGCAAGTGCCTGAAGCCTTCACCTCTGAGTTAATGGCTGACTGGGGGCATATTACCGTCCCCGCCATGTGGCAAATGGAAGGTCACGGCAAACTGCAATATACCGACGAAGGTTTTCCGTTCCCCATCGATGTGCCGTTTGTCCCCAGCGATAACCCAACCGGTGCCTATCAACGTATTTTCACCCTCAGCGACGGCTGGCAGGGTAAACAGACGCTGATTAAATTTGACGGCGTCGAAAC
>NZ_JAWRWY010000411.1:0-278 GCF_046535315.1 Paraburkholderia sp. SIMBA_027 | reverse complement strand
AGGTACGTCGGTATCACGATGACCGGTCGCGGTCAGATAGGCAATGTTGATATCGAACTCGCTCATGCCAGAACGGAACGCTTCTTCTGCCGCACGATGACCGTTGACCGCCATTTTCTGCGCTTCACGCATACAGGCCAGTTCGTACTCGGTTTTGAAGGAGCGATAGTAATGCAGGTAGTCGATAACCCCTTTCGGGTTGATGTTGCTGGCCTCAATACCCAGTTGCAGCGCACGCTCCGGCACCGGACCGATATAACCGATATTGCCGCGCGCAG
>NZ_JAWRWY010000410.1:0-278 GCF_046535315.1 Paraburkholderia sp. SIMBA_027 | reverse complement strand
GAAAGAACCTTTTTACATTATGAGCGTCAATATCAGTGTACCGTTAAATCCGATGATTCGGGTTTGCGTAACGCCGCGCGAAACATGAGCGGATACCACAGAATTTCCCATGACTTTCTGCTATCCTTGCCGCGCATTTGCATTATTAACCAGAGGCTTTACATCGTTTATGTCCGGCTGGCCACGAATTTACTACAAATTACTGAATTTACCATTAAGCATCCTGGTAAAAAGCAAGTCTATTCCGGCAGATCCTGCCCCAGTTCCGGGGCAGGATC
>NZ_JAWRWY010000409.1:0-278 GCF_046535315.1 Paraburkholderia sp. SIMBA_027 | reverse complement strand
ACCGCCGCCTGCACCGGCTGGTCATCGACATCGACGCGCAGCGGCAGGGTGTTGATAAACATGCCCAGCGCCCGGTCGGCGCCGTCTCCGCCCTGCATGCGGCCCATCATCACCGTACCGAACACCACGCGGTCGGTCTGCGCGATAACACTCAGCACCCGCGCCCAGGCCAGGTGAAACACGCTCGCCGGGCTGACGCCCAGTTGCCGGGCATGTACACGCAGCCGGCGGCTCAGGCCCGCGTCGAGGGTCAGTTCGGCCTCGTCGATGTCCGCCCC
>NZ_JAWRWY010000408.1:0-278 GCF_046535315.1 Paraburkholderia sp. SIMBA_027 | reverse complement strand
CTACTTATCTCAAAGTCCATAATGCACCAAAATATAGAATAGTAGGAATTTTCAAATTAATTAAAGTATAAATATTAAAATCATTAATGTAAATAATTGGAACTCGTTATATTAATATAGTTTAAAGTACAGACAAGAGTATGTGGAATCTTCTAAGTACTGTGTTAGAAGTGAATGGGAATTTTTCTGAGGGAGTAAAAATTAGGGAAGAGTATTTAAAAAGTTACATAACTCTAACGTTTTTTAAATGTTAGAGGCCGTTTGTTGCAATGTTTCGC
>NZ_JAWRWY010000407.1:0-278 GCF_046535315.1 Paraburkholderia sp. SIMBA_027 | reverse complement strand
CCCGTCGCGAGCAGATCCCCGGTGCGCAGGTCGTGTACGCGGGAAAGCTCCGTCAAGGTCTCTGCCGGACCGTAGACGAGACCCGAAGTGGAGTCGTTCTGGCGGACGGTTCCGTTTACCGTCAGCGTCAGCACGAGCTCCTTTAACTTCGAAAGATCATGTTTCTCAAGGAGGCAAAGGTAAGGACCGACGGGGCCGAACGTACGATAGCTCTTGCCCTTGTAGAACTGCATCTGCGGAATCTGGATGTCACGCGCGGAATAATCGTTGACGATTAC
>NZ_JAWRWY010000406.1:0-278 GCF_046535315.1 Paraburkholderia sp. SIMBA_027 | reverse complement strand
AATATCCATACCGGCGAGGTCGAGGTTATCTATCGCGCGTCACAGGGCGCACACGTCGGCGTGGTGACCGTTCATCCGAAGTCAGAGAAATATGTTTTCATCCATGGCCCGGAAAATCCTGATGAAACATGGCATTACGATTTCCATCATCGACGCGGAGTCATTGCTGAAGGCGGCAAGGTGAGCAATCTCGATGCAATGGATATTACCGCGCCGTATACGCCAGGAGCGCTGCGCGGCGGCAGCCATGTGCATGTCTTTAGCCCGAACGGTGAAAG
>NZ_JAWRWY010000405.1:0-278 GCF_046535315.1 Paraburkholderia sp. SIMBA_027 | reverse complement strand
ATCGAGAACAGTGCGACGGTAGCATCGGGTGGCGACAGTTTTTTTACGAAGACGGTCAGATCAGACGGCTGAGCCGCGGTATTGGCCAGCCTTCACGGCCGACTGAGAAGACGAAGCCGAAACGCGCGAAAGCAATCGACAGCGCGAAGGCAAGCCATGCGCCGAGCGCCAATCCGGCCGCGACGTCGCTTGGATAATGGACACCGATGATGACGCGTGTCGCGCCGAGCCAGAGGCCGATACCGATGAACACCAGCCGGAAGCGCGGAAAGAGCAGC
>NZ_JAWRWY010000404.1:0-278 GCF_046535315.1 Paraburkholderia sp. SIMBA_027 | reverse complement strand
CCAGGGGACGTCGTTCGAATCGCTCCAGTGAAATTGTGGCACTGCCGATGGATCATTAGTCATATTGTGCCGCCTTGGCGGCGCTCCTCTGTTCAGCTCCAGGTGTCGATATTCCATGTCCTGGAACCCACCACCGAGACGGGCAGATACATGGAATCACGGTCACACGGAGCTTATAGGGCTTGTCTTGCGGTTTGGCGTTCAGCAGTAGCGCGTGGGTGAGCTTCATGGCGTTCTTTCCGATGGGTAACTTCCTTGAATTTGACCCGCCGGAAAGG
>NZ_JAWRWY010000403.1:0-278 GCF_046535315.1 Paraburkholderia sp. SIMBA_027 | reverse complement strand
AATATATGAATCTGAAAATGTTTTATTTGATAAAGATGTAAAAGTAAAATTAAAAAAAGATGGTTTCTTTTATTTAAAAGAAAAGAGATTCATGCTTGATGGGATTCCATTGATCTTCGGTGGGTGGAATTTTCAGAAATCACGCTTTACAGTGGATCAAAATAATAATTTGCTGGTTCAATCCAATTACTTTTTCTGTAACGGCGTATTGGTTTTCATGAGCGACTGGAAAACATTTCACTATAGTTTAACTTTTGAAAAGACAGAGTAATCATGAA
>NZ_JAWRWY010000402.1:0-278 GCF_046535315.1 Paraburkholderia sp. SIMBA_027 | reverse complement strand
GCTGAAGGAATCAGCCACCCAGGTGCTCACTAGCTGACAGAGAGCTCTCCCACCAGTCGGGTTCCGACACCTACCCTTGGCCAGCGAGAGGGGAAGATTTCCCATACCACCGGGGGCGGCTGATCAGGCTTCGGACTTTGGTGTCCGGAGCGCCGAAACCAGGGAGTGGGTATCACCGGGTCCTAATCTGGAAAATCTGCAATTGGATCAGTTCAGCTTGTCATAGCGTCCATATGCGGCTCAGGGCGTGACCTCGGGGGAGCGGGGCGGGGAAGCCC
>NZ_JAWRWY010000401.1:0-278 GCF_046535315.1 Paraburkholderia sp. SIMBA_027 | reverse complement strand
ACCGACGTTCCACCCCTCGCGCCTCCACCGACGACACTAGCGGCACAAGCCTTCACAGTTCGGGACGCCATTTCGGACCTATTTGGCTGGGATGGTCTCGCCCGAGGCAAGAACGCCGAGTATCTGAAGGCTTTGGCGGCGGCGGACGCAGTGGTACGCCCGAAGACTGACCAATACTCGGTTGAACCACCAAACCAGACGCCCCGCAGGCACACAGACACTGTCGTGACACGCTTTTCGTTCTATCGCATGATGGCCAGAAACGGAGTCGATCAACG
>NZ_JAWRWY010000400.1:0-278 GCF_046535315.1 Paraburkholderia sp. SIMBA_027 | reverse complement strand
GGCCAGGGTCCGGGAGCTCGTGGGCTACTACCGCTACGACACCTCGACCGAACTGGCGAAACTCAACGAGATCTGGGACCTGGACGCCCTCTTCACGAACTATCTTCTGCCGCAACAAAAGCTGGTTTCGAAGACGCGCCACGGCGCGAAGGTCATCAAGAAACACGACCAGGCAATCACCCCACACCAGCGTGCCGCCCACCACCCCGAGGTCCGAAAACGGGCAGTCATCGGCATGAACGCCCAACTTAAACGGCTCAAACCCGCAGCCCTGTCCC
>NZ_JAWRWY010000399.1:0-278 GCF_046535315.1 Paraburkholderia sp. SIMBA_027 | reverse complement strand
CCGCGTATTGCCGCCAAGCTCGACGTTGCGCAGATCAGCGATATCACTGCGGTTGAAAACGCCGATACGTTCGAGCGCCCGATTTACGCGGGTAATGCGATTGCGACGGTGCAATCGCAAGACGCGATCAAGGTCATCACTGTTCGCACCACGGCATTCGACGCGGTCGCTGCGGAAGGCGGCAACGCATCGGTAGAAAAGATCGAAGCGGCAGCGGATAACGGCAAAGCGCAATTCGTCAATCGCGAAGTCACGAAACTCGATCGCCCCGAACTCAC
>NZ_JAWRWY010000398.1:0-279 GCF_046535315.1 Paraburkholderia sp. SIMBA_027 | reverse complement strand
GCATTTGTTCGCTTGACGGCTTGGTCGGGATCAATTGGAAGATACGCAGCCCCAGCTTTTAAGACAGCCAGTATTCCTATGATCATCTCCACGGACTCCTCGGCAATCAGCCCGATTGTCACTCCTGCTTTTGCCCCTTTTTCCCGAAGCACTCCTGCCCACTGGTTCGCCCTTTCATTCAACTGAAGATACGTCAGCTTCTGGTCTCCGGCTGCTACAGCGACTCGGTGCGGCGTTCGGGCTGACTGTTCCTCAAACAGCTGTGCCAGCGTTTTGTCC
>NZ_JAWRWY010000397.1:0-279 GCF_046535315.1 Paraburkholderia sp. SIMBA_027 | reverse complement strand
CTTGCACTGTCGCTCGCATGTGTCGCGTTCCTAGCCGCAGCTGACAATGGTGCTGGGCCATGGGCCGCAAACACCGTCTTTTCCCCGCTAAGCTGGTCTGTAGACAATCAAAGTCCTTTGCTCTTTCTAGAGCAATTCGTCGGCGGAGTTGGATCCAAAAATATCGAACAGGGTCCTTGGCTTTTCTCGGATCGCACGCCGCTTCTCACCGCCTTTTTATTCCTGCCGCGAATACTCGTCATAGGACCACTGTCACATGCGCTGGGCGCCCAATTTGTA
>NZ_JAWRWY010000396.1:0-279 GCF_046535315.1 Paraburkholderia sp. SIMBA_027 | reverse complement strand
GCTGGGTCGATGACCAAGAAGTCGATGAAGAAACCGCACCGCAACGGCAGGGGCCTTTTCCTCGGCGCCATGTTGGGAGCAATTGCCGGTGCGTTGTTGGGCCGGACGGTAGGCGCAGCGCCCTTCGGGGCGGCATTGGGGGCCGTCATCGGGGCCGCCCTTTTGTACCGCGTCAACCCGGGTCCTTGGAACCGCGACTAACTCTTCCCCAAGCTCGTCCACCCCTTTCCTGCACCCACGCCCGGCGATAAAATTGCCTCGTGCCCTCATGGCAAGACC
>NZ_JAWRWY010000395.1:0-279 GCF_046535315.1 Paraburkholderia sp. SIMBA_027 | reverse complement strand
CTGTGCCTTGGGTTGCGATTGCGCCCGGCGAGTTCCCTATAAGCATAGAGGTTTGCCGCGTGGTAATCATGGGCTGTGTTGGGCGTCGCTGGATTCACTTGCCTTGATGGCTTATCCGCCCGAAGCTATACGCCTTCAGGAGCCCGCGCATGAACCTCGAACACCTCACCGAACGCTTGCATCGCATCCGCGATACCAACGATTGGAAGCAGTTTCACAGTCCGAAAAACCTGGCCATGGCCGCCAGTGTGGAAATGGCCGAGCTGGTGGAAATTTTCC
>NZ_JAWRWY010000394.1:0-279 GCF_046535315.1 Paraburkholderia sp. SIMBA_027 | reverse complement strand
GGCGCCGAGCTTCAGTGCGATCGGCACCCATGCGTAGATGACGCCGAGCGCCGTCAGCGCAGCAGGCGCGTTCTCTGCTCCCTTCGCGGCATCGAAGCCGAACAACGCCAGGGTTGGAAACACCAGTCCGGCAGCCAGGGCCAACGAGGCCTTTGTCGCCAGTCCCCAGGCGGCGAAATAGAGGCCGCTGCGCTGCTCGCCCGAATTCGCCGTATCCTCGTCGATCACGTCGGCCTGCATCGCAGGCGGCAGCGACAGATCGAAGCCCAGCATCAGCCC
>NZ_JAWRWY010000393.1:0-279 GCF_046535315.1 Paraburkholderia sp. SIMBA_027 | reverse complement strand
CCGGTTTCACCGTCGCGGCCTGCGGTTTCGGCCTGAATCCTGTCGTAGAGATCCTTCATCTGATCGTCCAGCCTGGACAGCGATGGGTCGGCGCAGATCAGATGTTCGACATGGGTTTTGGCGGCCTTGCAGTCGAAGCCGGCGGCATGGGCGGCCTGGATCGGCAGGAAAGAAGCGCTGGCGAGGACGGCGCAGACCACAGCGTGCACAATCGCGGGTTTGCGTTGGGCGTGTTGTTGCCGGCGCCGGCCTTTCATGGCGCTGGCCGGTATTGCCGCG
>NZ_JAWRWY010000392.1:0-279 GCF_046535315.1 Paraburkholderia sp. SIMBA_027 | reverse complement strand
AGATGCCATCGCCCTGCTCGACTACCTGGAGCGCCTGGATCGCCCCGGCGAACGCCTCGATGGCCCGGCGCGCCTGGCGCGCTTCCTGGACGGCAGCGAAGCGCGCCAACGTTTCGAACAGGAAGCCAAGGTGCTGCGCCAATTGTTGGCCTCGGACGCCGGCCTGTATGTGATCGATGCCCGCGAGCCGGTGCTGGCCAAGTACCGCGATGAGCTGCAAGTGCTGGCCAGTTGCGGCAAGCCGTTGCTGCCGGTGCTCAACTTCGTCAGCAGCAGCGA
>NZ_JAWRWY010000391.1:0-279 GCF_046535315.1 Paraburkholderia sp. SIMBA_027 | reverse complement strand
CCAGCGCCACGTAACAGGGATGTTTGTCGATGCTTTGCAGCGCTTCGCCGCGCCGCGTGCGATGCCGCAATTGCGGCGGATTCTTGTCGGCGGAGAGCGCCCAGACGTCGAGTTCGTCCGACGCCCGCTGGCCCAGCGCGACGAGTTGGCTTTCGAGTTCCCGATACAGCGCGCCGCCGAGATGCAGTTTGAGCAAACGGGCGAAGTCCGGGTCGCCGGTAAAGAAGTTGATGCCCCGGCTGTCGGGAATATTGGACGAGCCGGCTGCCGGCTGCGAGG
>NZ_JAWRWY010000390.1:0-279 GCF_046535315.1 Paraburkholderia sp. SIMBA_027 | reverse complement strand
CGGAAAAGCTGCGCTTCAATGATCCTGAAGAGCATGCGTTGCTCACCGACCTGCACATCGCGTTCAAGCGCGCCAACGGCTACAGCGAACTGGAAATTGCCCAGAAGCGCAGCGCCATCGAAAACGTCATGAAGCCCGACAGCCTCGAAGAACACCGCGAACGCCTGCTGGCCGCCGGATTCTCGAAAGTCGTGCCGTGGTTCCAGTGTCTTAACTTTGCCTCGTTGATTGCCTTGCCATGATTGATCTGTCCCCCCTCGCCCGCCACTTGGTCGGCAC
>NZ_JAWRWY010000389.1:0-279 GCF_046535315.1 Paraburkholderia sp. SIMBA_027 | reverse complement strand
CACGCAACGACAAATTCCACCGCTACGAGCTTCACGTCGGTGGCGAGCTGGCAGTGATTTCACAGTTCCTCGACCGGCCTGGCCACATCGACTTCACACATACCGAGACGAAGCCCGGGTTCACGGGCCAAGGCCTGGCGAAGGTGCTCGCCCACTTCGCACTCGATGACGTCGTGGCGTCGGGCAAACGGATCATTCCGCATTGCCCGTACATAGCGGCCTACTTGAAGAAGCACGAAGGATACGGACAGGATGTCGACTGGCCTTTGGAAAAGCCCG
>NZ_JAWRWY010000388.1:0-279 GCF_046535315.1 Paraburkholderia sp. SIMBA_027 | reverse complement strand
CGCGTGTTCCGCGACGCGACGCTGAAGCTCGCACGCGACTGCGAATTCGCGCGCAAGCTCGTGAACAGCGGCCGCCTGTCGGTGCCGGCCGTGCTGGCCGATTCGCCGCTGAACACGCCGGACCGCAATGGCGACGCGTTCGCGTGCGCGATGCGCCCGGGTGCCGCGGCGGCCGATGCGCCGGTGCGCGCGCAGGGCGCGTCGGGCTGGCTGCTGCAGCATCTGGGCGACAGCTTCGCGGGCGTGCTGTTCGGGCTGCCGGCCGACGCACCCGCGCTC
>NZ_JAWRWY010000387.1:0-279 GCF_046535315.1 Paraburkholderia sp. SIMBA_027 | reverse complement strand
CACCCCATGCAGCCAAGCCCAGGGACGGCGTACCGAGTTGCTGCGCCAAGGGAACGCTGACCGCCGCGGCGAACGTTGCGCCGCCGGACATGGCGAACGTGTAGAGCCCTGTCATCATGGAGGTTCGCTCCGCGTAGTGCTCCCGGATGAAGGACGGCATGGCGACGTTGCACACAGCCAGACCGGACATTCCGAGCACGGTGCCGCCCAACAAAGCGGCAGTTGCCGGGACGCCGCGCACCAACAGGCCGCCGGCGAGCAACACCAGGGCAATAAAGA
>NZ_JAWRWY010000386.1:0-279 GCF_046535315.1 Paraburkholderia sp. SIMBA_027 | reverse complement strand
AGCGACTGGCCCTCCCGGAGAGTAACGATCGCCCGTGGAACTTCACCCCATTTATCATCAGCTACGCCAATCACGGCAACACTCGCAACAGCGGACAGTTCCGCGATAGCTGCCTCCACTTCGGCCGGGTAGACATTTTCACCTCCGGAAATGATCATGTCCTTGATCCGATCGGACACGAACAGGAAGCCTTCATCATCCTGGCAGCCCATGTCACCCGAACGGAACCAGGACGAATCCGCGTAGCTTTCCGCCGTGGCTTGCGGCCTGTTCCAATAC
>NZ_JAWRWY010000385.1:0-279 GCF_046535315.1 Paraburkholderia sp. SIMBA_027 | reverse complement strand
CTAAATGTAAGGGGGCTAATTACTAGCCCCCTTTGACTCTTTTAGATTGTCAGCTCACCAAATTCCAATTTTATTTAAATTCTTCCCCCATGTCTTCCCATGAGAATCATCTTGCTCTTTTAAGAGATTTTTCACAAGTAACATTCAATGAAAAATTCGGGACCATCCAAAAAGACCCCTTGCTTTTTTTATTGTGCTTCCAGGTTCATCTTCAGTGACAGCAAACTCTTGCAAGTATGGAAATCCTTCCTCTTTTGTTTTAAGATGTTTATGTTCGAA
>NZ_JAWRWY010000384.1:0-279 GCF_046535315.1 Paraburkholderia sp. SIMBA_027 | reverse complement strand
CGGCCGGGCAGACACCAGACGACAATCATCAGCGGAATGAAATGGACTTTAGGTCGCGGTGGCCAACGTAGCAAGAATCTTTTGTGACTGCGCGACGTCTTTGCCTGCAGCTCGCCAACATTATTCGTGCCTTCTGCCGGCAAGACGGCCCCTGAGAGAAACGGGCAACGATTTTAGTCCTTAGAGGCCCGATTCGAGATGAGACGATGACGGTCATCGCGGGGTTGGCGAGGAGAATGCGCATCTTGGCAAACGCGCGGATATCTGAGGCAGTACACC
>NZ_JAWRWY010000383.1:0-279 GCF_046535315.1 Paraburkholderia sp. SIMBA_027 | reverse complement strand
CAGGTCATTCGTTCGGTCATCGAATCACCCTTTGAGTTCCTGTTGGCTGCCAAGCTCGCTTAGCCGGACTGGATCCGCTGATTCGGAAGGCGCTCGAGGTAAAACGGCGTGGATGCTTCCCATGGATTCATCAGGATGCTTAGTATTGAGGGGTCAGTTGTTCGCGCAAACTACCCCAACGGACGAGTGCCCCATGACATCACAAGACTCAGCCCAAACCAGCACGGCGAAGGCGCAGACCGCTCCTTCACCCGATGATTCCCGCAAGGCCGATGGTCC
>NZ_JAWRWY010000382.1:0-279 GCF_046535315.1 Paraburkholderia sp. SIMBA_027 | reverse complement strand
AAAAACGAACGGAACGATCTCAAAAAGCCATTAAAATCATCATGAAAAACTCTGTATCAGGAGGAAAGCGCATTATTTCAGAAAATTTAAAATTTCATCAAAATTTAAATATAGATTTATCGCATGAAAATTATTCTAGACTACCTTTGCTTTACGGATAATCCTTGCTAATAATGCGGGGAAGAATCTCTTTAAATACACTGCTACGACTTCCTTGCCACCAATGGCTTTTTGGTTTTTCTTTCTGGCAATGGCAGACAGCATTTTTTTTGCAAAAAC
>NZ_JAWRWY010000381.1:0-279 GCF_046535315.1 Paraburkholderia sp. SIMBA_027 | reverse complement strand
CCTATGGCGACAATCTCAATCTCGTGCGTCAGCCGATCGGCACGGACGCGCACCAGATCCCGGCGGCTTCCCCGGCCAAGCCGCGTGTGCTGATCATCGTTGCCGGAGAGACGGCCCGCGGGCAGGACTTTTCGCTCGGCGGCTATGGCCGCGATACCAATCCGGAGATGAAGGCGCGCGGCGTCACCTTTTTCCCCGATGTCACCAGTTGCGGCACAGAGACGGCCGTCTCCATTCCCTGCATGTTCTCCGTCTACAAGCGGACGGAATACAGCTACC
>NZ_JAWRWY010000380.1:0-279 GCF_046535315.1 Paraburkholderia sp. SIMBA_027 | reverse complement strand
AGCCGCCCTCGGCATCCTCGCCGATATCAGGTACGACGCCGCCGACCTTGGCCGCAAGATCGCCGACGATATCTTCGCCCAGCAAGCGAAGCCCGGAGCCGCCGGCAAGCAGCCGCTTCCACGCGATCTCCACACCTGTTCCAAGCGGCGACACAAGTCCCATACCGGTGACGACAATGCGATCCATGATTTGTTCCTTCTTAAGCATCAAAGCCCAGATACCAGGCCTTCATCCGCGCAATGCGCTCATGGGCCGCCTCATCGGCCGCAGGGCCGGGC
>NZ_JAWRWY010000379.1:0-279 GCF_046535315.1 Paraburkholderia sp. SIMBA_027 | reverse complement strand
CAGGTTGACCTGCACCGGCACCGAGGGATCCTTCAGCGTCAGGTGGACGGGTTCGTTCTCGTCATGGTTGGTGTTGGAGATGAACACCGAGCTGAGCTTGTCGAAGGTCAGCTTGCCGTCGGTCTTGGGATAGTCGATGCGGGCGCACTGCGAGGCCGGCTGCAGGCAGGCGTGATCCGGCTTGCTGTGGCGCAGCGTCCAGGGCATCTTGCCCTTGAACACCAGTTGCTCGATGCCGGTCATCAGCGTGGCCACGGTGCGGCCCTTCTTGAACCACTG
>NZ_JAWRWY010000378.1:0-279 GCF_046535315.1 Paraburkholderia sp. SIMBA_027 | reverse complement strand
TGGACCTGACGAGCGAGTTCGCCAACCTGGGCTCGCTCCTGCTCGTTGGCCGGAGTAATGTTCACCGCAAGCAACTGCCCCAACGTATCTACCGCCATATGGACCTTGCTGCCCCGCTTGCGTTTATAGCCGTCGTAGCCGGCGCGAGGACCACTCTCGCACGTCGATTGCAACGTGCGCCCATCGAGAATGACTGCGCTTGGCTGGCCCTTACGGCCCTGCGCGACGCGGATTATCGAACGCAGGTCGTTGACCATGGCCTCGAAACAACCCGCCTGA
>NZ_JAWRWY010000377.1:0-280 GCF_046535315.1 Paraburkholderia sp. SIMBA_027 | reverse complement strand
CAGGAAAGGATTGATTATATGATAAGTGATACTAATGCAAAGTTGATTGTTAATGAACACTTTTTAGAGATTTTCAAGAAGGATATACAAGAAGAACAATTAAAGTATACTAAAGAGAATCTTCCTATCATTAGCCAACCAGATAGTTTGGCATATGTTATTTATACTTCTGGTTCCACAGGTAAACCTAAAGGGGTGATGGTTGAAAATAATGGATTAGTTAATCGCTTGACTTGGATGCAAAAAGTATATCCTTTGAGTAATTTAGATACATTAATCC
>NZ_JAWRWY010000376.1:0-280 GCF_046535315.1 Paraburkholderia sp. SIMBA_027 | reverse complement strand
CGTGCGGGGTTGCCCCACGGCGTGCACTTGTACGTCTGGTTGCCGGCCAGGAAGTCGAGGAACAGCGACGACTGGCTGAACGACCAGCGCTTGCCGCCTTCGCCGCGCTTCAGGATCTCGCGGAACAGGTTCTTCGTCTTGTCGCGGTTCAGGAAGTGCTGCTGATCCGGCGCGCGCTCATACGCATAACCCGGCGAGACGGTGATGCCGTCCACGCCCATCGGGCCCAGCGTGTCGAAGAACGCTGCAACACGTTCCGGCACCGCGTCGTTGAACAGCG
>NZ_JAWRWY010000375.1:0-281 GCF_046535315.1 Paraburkholderia sp. SIMBA_027 | reverse complement strand
CAGACGCAGACGGGTGCATCGATCAACAGCGGCCCGCAGCAGGCGCCGACCGATGCGGAAATCGAGATCATCAAGAGCCGCGGCGTCGTCGCGCCGGTCGTCGAGGAGTTCAAGCTGAACTTCTCGGTCGTGCCGAAGACGATGCCGGGGATCGGCAGCCTGGCCGCGCGCATCGCGACGCCGGGCGAGCCGTCGCGCGCGTGGTTCGGCCTGCGGTCGTACGCGTGGGGCGGCGAAGTCGCCGATATCGACTCGATCAACGTCGTGCCCGAGCTCGAAGG
>NZ_JAWRWY010000374.1:0-281 GCF_046535315.1 Paraburkholderia sp. SIMBA_027 | reverse complement strand
CCGAAGAACGCCCCACCGGTCGCATCAAAGGGACGCGGCGCATGCTGACCACGGCTGCTGTCATCATGAGCAGCTTCCTGATCACGTCCAGCTTCACCACAGTGGTGCTGATCCCACAGCAGGAGTTCGAGGCCGGCGGACAGGCCAACGGCAGGGCTCTTGCGTTCCTGGCCCATCAGTATCTGGGACTCGGGTTCGGCACGGCATACGACATCAGTTCCATTGGCATCCTCTGGTTTGCAGGTGCCTCAGCGATGGCAGGCCTGCTCAACCTCGTCCCC
>NZ_JAWRWY010000373.1:0-281 GCF_046535315.1 Paraburkholderia sp. SIMBA_027 | reverse complement strand
ACAAAAAACAAAGGTTCTATTTGACACGGAAAGAGTCCTGGAATGGCTAAGAAACAAAATGGAAACAGAATTCCCCACAAGGAAAATAATAATCTAAAATTCAATCTCCCACTCATAAGGTAATTGAGTGGCTTAAAAAATGAAAGACGATGACCGAAATATTTAACTGCATAATGCAAGGGTTAATTGTTACAATTACAGGTTGCCTTACAATTATATTGATAATCCTAACTATATGCATTGTAGCATACTTTACTGACCTGATACGTTCAATTTTTGCA
>NZ_JAWRWY010000372.1:0-281 GCF_046535315.1 Paraburkholderia sp. SIMBA_027 | reverse complement strand
GTCTCAATGCAAATTGAACCTGAGTACAAGATCACCTATGCCCTTACCGCGCGGGATTATGCCGCCATGGCTCGGGCGCTCACTCGCCGGCCCTGGCACCGAAGCATCGTGACGATGGTACTTTGGTTGTTTTGCGTCTGGTGTCTTCTGGTCTTCTCCACCAATGCCTCAAGTCCGTTGACCATGGTGATGCGTTGCTGAAAGCAGTTTCTGGTTCTGGCTACCTGGCTGCCTGGTCTTAGTGGCGCTCTTCCCCGTGGCCACACATTGGCTGGCCTGGG
>NZ_JAWRWY010000371.1:0-281 GCF_046535315.1 Paraburkholderia sp. SIMBA_027 | reverse complement strand
GGGCGCTTTCGCAACTTCACCGTCGGAATTCGCAGTGGCGGCTAATCGCGTCGAATTGCGCACTCCGGATTCATCCACATTTTCTTTTTTCGTTTTTCTCAGATGAAACGTCAACTATGAAATAACGCGGGATATACGAATCGATAAGCCACCACGCCTTTTCATGGGTACAGTCATCCGGCTGGTGCGCCTCTTGCTGCTGCCGGTCATCCGTCAACCAAACAACGATACAATCCCGGCACGAAGCTATCAGCGGCCTCATCATGGAGTATCACGTCACC
>NZ_JAWRWY010000370.1:0-281 GCF_046535315.1 Paraburkholderia sp. SIMBA_027 | reverse complement strand
CCGGGTAGTTGGCGTCGTCGTCGTTCTTGTTTTCTTTGTCTACGCCTTGGTGGACGCGATCCGGACGGACAAACGGGCCACACGCGGTCTTCCCAAGCTCGCCTGGATCGTGGTCATGATCGTGCTCCCCTTGCTTGGCGCGGTTCTGTGGTTCATCTTTGGCCGGCCGTACGGCAAGCCCGAAGCCCAAGTCACCCGCCACTACCCCGCAGCGCCCGATGACGACCCCGAGTTCTTGCGGAACCTCGAGATCCGCCGCCGCAACCAGGCCGAAGAGCAGC
>NZ_JAWRWY010000369.1:0-282 GCF_046535315.1 Paraburkholderia sp. SIMBA_027 | reverse complement strand
ACTAAGCTCACTGATAACAAAGTGGGTACATTTGAACAGTTTTACCCAAGCACTACAAATAAACAAATTCGAATTGTTTCGGGCATAGTGGATTCCCAATTAGAATATTTCCGGATTCACACCACAAGTAATGCTCCATCTTTGCAGCTTAGTATTCCAGATGCTGATACAGGAAAGAAAACAACATATACTGTGCCGTCTGAATATTTTAAGGGGAAGCCGTTCAAATTGGAAAACGCGCCTGATTATGCGGGAACTAACGTCACAATATCACCCTTTACA
>NZ_JAWRWY010000368.1:0-282 GCF_046535315.1 Paraburkholderia sp. SIMBA_027 | reverse complement strand
AATGATGAATAAACTGTCGCAGAGAGTTTATCTGTTAACTTATAATCAAACTTTGCAGAAATTGTATTTTTCTTTTGATCAGAGTTAGGTAGTACTCCTGTGGTTAAGAAATTATTATAATTCAGGAGAATACTTCCATTCTCGCTTCCTTTTTCTATGGTAACAGAGTTAGAAGTTGTTTGTGCACTTTGAAAAAAATCAACAGGAGTATGTTTTGCTGCTACCCAAGGAGTAGCCTTATGATATCCTGGTAATTGTGGAAATAATGAATTCCACTGATAC
>NZ_JAWRWY010000367.1:0-283 GCF_046535315.1 Paraburkholderia sp. SIMBA_027 | reverse complement strand
AGATCGCCTTCCTGAACCGAGCGATTGCCGACAACGCCGTCATAGGGCGCCTTCAGAACCGTGAAGGACAGGTCGCGGGCGGCCTTGTCGCGCTGCAGTTCCAGCGTCCGGACAGAGCCTTCGGCTTCCTTGCGCTGCGCTTCCAGGATGGTGATGTTGGCTTCGGCCGACTTGATGTTGGCGTCGCCGCCAACGAGATTTGCCTTGGCCTGATCGAGCGCGATGTTGGCGGTATCGAGATCGGCAGCGGTGCCGACCGACTTCGCCTGCAGGTCGCTCTGGC
>NZ_JAWRWY010000366.1:0-283 GCF_046535315.1 Paraburkholderia sp. SIMBA_027 | reverse complement strand
GCCGATCGACGCCACGGTCGTGATCGCGAGGTACCAGATCGAGGCGACGAACAAGAGTTCGATCACCAGGAAGTTGCGGGCGTATATGACCTGCGCCTGTGTCAGCAAGTCCTGCATGCCGATGACGGAGACGATCGCACTCGCCTTCAGCATGCCGATCGCCTGGTTGCCGGTCGGGGGGATGACCAGGCGTGCGGCTTGAGGAAGGCTGACAGTCCGGAATGTCTGCCGGGACTTCAATCCGAGTGCTGTCGCGGCCTCCCGTTGCCCGCGGTCGATGGCA
>NZ_JAWRWY010000365.1:0-285 GCF_046535315.1 Paraburkholderia sp. SIMBA_027 | reverse complement strand
ACTTTTTCTATTCATTGTATAAAGATAATTTAATCCGTTCATTTCTCTGCTGGCATTTAATTCTTCACGGAGTTTATAGTAGTACTCTGTTTCTTCATTAGTGATTTGCTCATATTGACTTGTATCAATTTTAGCTACAACATTTTAATTGTTTTTGCTTGCGCACTCATAGTATCTACTACAAGTTTTGTAGAAGAATCATAGATTAAATAACTTATTATCAGCGTCGATAAAATAAAAATTGATGAAAAAATCACAAGCATTTTGGTTTGTAAACTTTTCATA
>NZ_JAWRWY010000364.1:0-285 GCF_046535315.1 Paraburkholderia sp. SIMBA_027 | reverse complement strand
CTACAGTTCCTGAAAGAAGTGTGAGAGTACAATTTCCAGATGTATCTATAAAAACTTTCCACTGACGGCCCCCTTCATTATATGTTATCTCCCGATTAACAGATGGTGTACAACTTGCACCCACTTTTCCAATGGTTATACCATTTGTCCAACTTTGCCAGATTCCATAAGGAGAAAATGAAACATAAAAACTGACATTGTTATTTACTGTAGTTGTTGAATTATAACTATACTGAGGATTTATAGAAGAGAATGTAAAACTACAAGAAACAACTGATGCACAAG
>NZ_JAWRWY010000363.1:0-285 GCF_046535315.1 Paraburkholderia sp. SIMBA_027 | reverse complement strand
CGCGACCACCACTGCCGCGGCGCGGTGATCCTCGGGCTGAACCAGCCGCTGCAGTACCTGGTCGACAGCTTCCGCTCGGCGACCAACCCGATCGTCAAGGGCTTCATGGTCGGCCGCACGCTGTGGGCCGATGCGTCGCTGCGCTGGCTCGCCGGCCAGAGCGACGACCAGGCGCTGATCGACGAAGTGGCCGGCAATTTCACGCAGCTGGTCGACGCGTGGCTCGGCCGCCGTGCCGCCGCGCGCGCCGCCGCGGCCTGATGCCGGCGCCTGTGACGACCACCC
>NZ_JAWRWY010000362.1:0-285 GCF_046535315.1 Paraburkholderia sp. SIMBA_027 | reverse complement strand
AGAAGCTGCTGCACCTTTTAATACGTTAACAGACTCAATGTCTTCCTGGTTGATATCAGAAAGAAAGTTTCCATAATCAAAAATTGATCCTGTAACGCTATTATTATTAACAGGAGATCCATCTATTACAATAAGAGGAGATCCTCCGGATAGAGACTTATACCCTCTTATCAAAAGATTGGCAGATCCTCCAAAGTTGTTGTTTGTATTAACCTGTAAACCTGCTACTTTACCAGAAAGAAGTGAAGCCACATTTCCTGTATTTGTCGTTCCCCCTACTAATGC
>NZ_JAWRWY010000361.1:0-285 GCF_046535315.1 Paraburkholderia sp. SIMBA_027 | reverse complement strand
GGACGTCCAGCGCCTGCTGGTAGTCAGCAAGCTGGCTTTTCAGCTCGTCCACTTCCAGTTCGGCAGCTTCCGCGCGAGCCTCGTTCTCTTCCTGGCGTTCGATGGCTTCTGCCACCACTTCGTTTTGCTCTTCCAGACGGATCTGCAGCTCATCGAGATCCGCTTCGTAGCGTTCGATCTTCTCCTGCTGACGCAGTGCGGTTTGCACCAGGTTCAGGTGATCGCTGGCCGCCTGATAATCCGCTTCCAGATCGCCTTCGGCACCGTTGTGCTCTGCCAGCTCAC
>NZ_JAWRWY010000360.1:0-286 GCF_046535315.1 Paraburkholderia sp. SIMBA_027 | reverse complement strand
GTCTTGCATTTCCACAATCTCTTTATGAACAAGCGGATGAGCGGAATGAACGAAGAGCATCAGTTCTTCATTAAGCAATGGAATGATATCAAACTGCTCTTTGTCCACTGGTTCAATAACCACGCCAAGATCCAGTACTCCATCTTCAACCTCCTGTTTCACCTTGTTTCCCCCATGTTCTATCAGCTTGATGTTCACATCAGGATACAATTGTTTAAATCCTTTAATGATTTTAGGAAAAAACAAGACACCGATAAGCGGCGGTATTCCAATTTTCACTTTTCCT
>NZ_JAWRWY010000359.1:0-286 GCF_046535315.1 Paraburkholderia sp. SIMBA_027 | reverse complement strand
CATGCAGCAGGTCGATGTTCGAGCCGCGCAGCGAGACGATGAGGACGCCGAGCGCCAGCGAAATCAGGTAGAAGCTCGCAAAACTGGCGTCCTCCTGCAGCACCGTCACGCGGCTGACGACGCCTGAAAGCAGCGCCACAGAAAGCCCGGCGACGAGCCCGCCGATTCCCATCGCCGTCAGCGACAGGGACCCGGCAACGAGATAGCCGATCGCCGCCCCTGGCAGCACCGCATGGCTCATCGCATCGCCGACAAGGCTCATGCGCCGGAGCATCAGGAACACGCC
>NZ_JAWRWY010000358.1:0-286 GCF_046535315.1 Paraburkholderia sp. SIMBA_027 | reverse complement strand
CAAAAGCCAGCTGAGTGACACATCCATGGCAGACCTGCCTAGGCCTCGCGCAGCCATCGCCACCGCTTCGACCACGCGCGAAGCCTGCGGCTCAAGGTAGGGAGCCACGTAACCGGCCAACCGGCCATCGGCGGCACGGGAGTCGGCGGGAATCTGGCCCCTGTACTTCCCGGTCAGCACCCCGCGGCCCAAGGGGGCCCAGGCCATCAGCCCCAAACCGGCATCTTCCACCGCGGGAACAAGCTCGTCCTCAGCTTTGCGCTGCAGCAGGGAATATTCGGATTGG
>NZ_JAWRWY010000357.1:0-286 GCF_046535315.1 Paraburkholderia sp. SIMBA_027 | reverse complement strand
CGGCCTCACCTATTATATGACCAGCATCGTGCCGCGCGGCTTCGTGCCCGTGATGGACCAGGGCTACGCGCTCGTCGTCGTGCAGTTGCCGGATGGCGCGTCGCTGGCGAGAACCGATGCCGTCGTCCAGCGCGCCTCGGAGATCATCCGCAACACGCCGGGCGTCAAGAATGCCGTCGCCTTCTCCGGCTTCAGCGGCGCGACCTTCACCAATGCCTCGAATGCCGGCGTCGTCTTCGCCGCCTTCGATACGTTCGAAAACCGGCTGGAGCACCACCAGAATGCC
>NZ_JAWRWY010000356.1:0-287 GCF_046535315.1 Paraburkholderia sp. SIMBA_027 | reverse complement strand
GAACTTGCAGCCAGCTATCATCGGTTGCGCAATCACAGCTGTTCAATCCCGCTTGGCCAGTTCCCGGATCGCGCCGGCGAAGGCGCTCGGCGCTTCCTGCGGCACATTATGTCCGACGCCAGGCAGTACGCGACGATCGTAGAACCCGACGAACTTGCTGGCGTCCTCGTCCTTGGATGGCGGAGGATCGACGCCATCGTCCGCGCCCAAAATTACGATGGTCGGAGTGGCAATATCGGGTTGGCGTGCCAGTCTCGCTTCGATTTCTGCATAAGCTGGATCACCTG
>NZ_JAWRWY010000355.1:0-287 GCF_046535315.1 Paraburkholderia sp. SIMBA_027 | reverse complement strand
AGGCCGCGTTCGACGCGCATGACGTGACCGACCGTGCGCCCGATGCGCGCTTCGATCCCGCGCTCGATTCGAAGCGTGCGTTCGAGACGGGCACGCAACGCGACGACATCGCGCGCGAACAGGACAAGCTGAAGTGGGCCGACGCGGTGATCCTGCAGTTTCCGCTGTGGTGGTTCTCGATGCCGGCGATCATGAAGGGCTGGGTCGAGCGTGTGTATGCGTACGGCTTCGCGTACGGCGTTGGCGAGCATTCCGACCAGCATTGGGGCGACCGTTACGGCGAGGGC
>NZ_JAWRWY010000354.1:0-287 GCF_046535315.1 Paraburkholderia sp. SIMBA_027 | reverse complement strand
ACGCGCGAAACGCGCGCGCCTATTTTGCCGTTCATGGACTATAAAAAGACCCTCAACCTGCCCGATACCCCCTTCCCCATGCGGGGCGACCTCGCCAAGCGCGAGCCCGCCTGGATTGCGCAGTGGGAGGAAAACCACGTCTACCAGGCCATCCGCGCCGCCAGCCGCGGCCGTCCGCGCTTCGTGCTGCACGACGGCCCGCCCTACGCCAACGGTGACATCCACATCGGCCACGCGGTCAACAAGATCCTGAAGGACATCATCGTCAAGAGCCGCAACATGGCCGG
>NZ_JAWRWY010000353.1:0-287 GCF_046535315.1 Paraburkholderia sp. SIMBA_027 | reverse complement strand
AAAAGGCTGGCGACAATCGTGAGCGGCATCAAGGCTTCCAGCGAGGCGATTTCGGTCGCTGCGAGTCAAATTGCCCAAGGCAATACTGATCTCTCCCAACGCACGGAAGAGCAGGCCGCGTCTCTCGGCGAAACTGCATCGAGCATGGAGGAACTGACTTCTACTGTTCGCCACAACGCCGAAAATGCAACGCAGGCAACAGCACTCGCGAATACTGCTTCCGCGGTGGCACAACGGGGCGGCGAAGTAGTCGGACAGGTCGTTGAGACCATGCACGGTATCGCGGG
>NZ_JAWRWY010000352.1:0-288 GCF_046535315.1 Paraburkholderia sp. SIMBA_027 | reverse complement strand
CTGGCGTCCACCGGCCTGGCGTGCCGCGTCATCGCCACGGAACATACCCATCCGCCGTCGCAGACTTTGTCGGGCTTCTGGCAGCGCCTGCGCCGCCTGACCATCGGCTCGCCCTTGGACGAACGCACCGAATTCGGCCCGGTGACCCACCGCCAGCACCAACTCAAACTGCTCGGTTACTTCACCCAGGCCCGCGCAGAGCACAACACGATCATCCATGGCGGCACCCTGCTCGATCGCCCCGGTTGCTACGTCGAACCCACGGTGATCCTGGCCAACAGTATCAAC
>NZ_JAWRWY010000351.1:0-288 GCF_046535315.1 Paraburkholderia sp. SIMBA_027 | reverse complement strand
ATGTTATGTTCTCAACGGCGACGCCTTTGCCGGGGAAAGCACTTGCATGGCTGAGTGAAGACCGTGGCTCTGCTCGATAGTGGCCCGGTGTCGAATCGCGTGCAAACGGGCGGGCTCAATGACAAGCGGGTTGAATATCTGCCGTCGCTCGAATGGCGACATCACCGACGCAGCCAACGACAGCTACTGGCCCGGGTGCAGCCTCATGCAATGAGCATACGCGGCCTGAACCTCGCAAGGCTGCGATCGGCAGCACGCGTTAAGCGTTGTTCCGCGTTAAGCGTTGTT
>NZ_JAWRWY010000350.1:0-288 GCF_046535315.1 Paraburkholderia sp. SIMBA_027 | reverse complement strand
CACACAGCTGCTGGGTGTGCTGGTGATCGTCATGGGCGTTGTGTTCATGGGCGGTTTCGGCTGGCTGCAGCGGGACGCCAAGATCCACGCGAAGCCACCGGCAGGCCTGTGGGGCGCTCCGCTCCTGGGGTTGACCTTCGGACTGGGATGGGCGCCCTGCATCGGACCGACGTACTCCGCGGTACAGTTACTGAGCCTGTCCGGTGGTTCGTCCGCCGCTAAAGGCGCCCTGCTCGCCTTCGCGTACAGCCTCGGCTTGGGGATTCCGTTCCTGGTGATTGCCTTGGC
>NZ_JAWRWY010000349.1:0-288 GCF_046535315.1 Paraburkholderia sp. SIMBA_027 | reverse complement strand
ACATCGCTTGGCGTCAGCTGGAACTTCTGCAGTTTGTAAGGATCCAGCCAGACGCGCATGGCGTAGCCGGAACCGAAGATATTGATGCTGCCGACGCCTTCGAGGCGCTGCACCTGATCTTCGATCGAGTTCGAAACGATGGTGCCGAGATCGACGGAGGAGCGCTTGCCATCGGTCGAAACCAGCGAGCCGACGAGCAGGATGCTCGAGGTAGAGCGCGTGACGCTGATGCCGGCGTCGATGACGTCTCCCGGCAGCTGCGACTGGACGAGCTGCAGCTTGTTCTGC
>NZ_JAWRWY010000348.1:0-288 GCF_046535315.1 Paraburkholderia sp. SIMBA_027 | reverse complement strand
CCGCCATTGACCCTGGAGGGCAAGGAGGTCGATATGATCGTGCGGGCAATCAGCCGCCTGTTGGCTTGAAATACCATCGGCCTGTGGGAGGGGGCTTGCTCCCGATTGCAGTAATTCAGTCGACACACAAGCTGACTGATCCACCGCTATCGGGAGCAAGCCCCCTCCCACAGGGGATCTTTGTTTGATTTAAGACTGGTACTGACTGAGCAGCCGCTCCATCCGCGCATCCAGCCGGCGCTTGATCTCGGTTTCGATGTGCGGGGCAAAGTCGTCGATCACGTCCTG
>NZ_JAWRWY010000347.1:0-288 GCF_046535315.1 Paraburkholderia sp. SIMBA_027 | reverse complement strand
TCTCGAAGCACTCGACCGGTCGCTTCAAAAGCATCACAGTAAACTTGTGCTTCTCAGCGGCAACGCGCTCGATGTGCTGCACGCGCTGATCAAATCGACGGGTGCCGAAACGGTGCTCTGGAACCGCCGCTACGATCCGGCGGGCATGGCGACGGACAAGGCACTGAAACAGACGCTGAGAGACGACGGCCTGACGGTTCAAAGCTTTGCCGGCCATCTGCTGCATGAACCATCCCGGGTACAGACAAAATCCGGCGGGCCCTACCGGGTCTATACCCCCTTCTGGCG
>NZ_JAWRWY010000346.1:0-288 GCF_046535315.1 Paraburkholderia sp. SIMBA_027 | reverse complement strand
ACAAGTAAAATCCACAGATAAAGAAATAAGGGAACGGCATGAAAAATAATTCATTTCCCATCAACGACTCCCAAACAGAATTAATATTAATTATATTGAGACTATGGACTATCATAAATAGCAAAAAAGCAATAACAAAAATCCAAATTATCCATTGCCATTTATTCTGTCTCCAGATATTTTTCACATCATATAAATACATTTTTTATTTATCTCCTCAGTATTTGAAAAGACTTTGATAGTTTCAAGCAAATCAAGGCTGTAAAAACAATTATCAATAATAGATAT
>NZ_JAWRWY010000345.1:0-288 GCF_046535315.1 Paraburkholderia sp. SIMBA_027 | reverse complement strand
GATCCGCTCGTTCAACACCTTTTCCGGAACCGCAAGAACCATCTCCGTGCCGATATAACCGGGGCAGACGGCGTTGACCGTGATGTTCTTCGCCGCACCCTCTTGCGCCAGCGCCTTGGTGAAGCCGAGATCGCCGGCCTTGGCAGCGGAATAGTTGACCTGCCCCATCTGGCCTTTCTTGCCATTGATCGACGAGATATTGACGATACGGCCGAAGCTGCGGTCACGCATGCCGCCCCAGACCTGATGGGTCATGTTAAAGAGGCCGGTGAGGTTGGTGTTGACGAC
>NZ_JAWRWY010000344.1:0-289 GCF_046535315.1 Paraburkholderia sp. SIMBA_027 | reverse complement strand
CGAAAAAGCAGTTTTTCATAAAACTTTACTAAAAAACATACAGAATAAGATAATTTATTAACATTCATCGGCAGGGTTTTTATTTATGTTAATTGATAACGGAGTGAAGCATTAATACTCATTAATGATTATGTGTAAAATTGTAATACATGCCTCTGGCGGATATTCGGATGTTTTTTTACTACCTGCTCTAAAAAGTGTATTATTACATACTGGTACAATATGGAACATAAAAAACTAATACAATTTATTGCCGCAATTATAGGATTGGCTATGATTACGATGTTTA
>NZ_JAWRWY010000343.1:0-289 GCF_046535315.1 Paraburkholderia sp. SIMBA_027 | reverse complement strand
CCTTTCACCGGACCGAACGATTCATCGGCGTAGAGGCGCATGTCGGGCGTGACGTGATCGAGCAGCGTAGCGGGCATCAGCGTGCTGTCTGCGCGGCCGCCGCAGACGAGCGTCGCACCTTTGGCCAACGCGTCGTCGATCAGCGCATTGCAGCGCGCAACCGTGCTCATGTCGACGACCGAACCGAGCACGACCGGCCCCTTGCGCGGGTCGCCGAGCGGCAAATCGCGTGCCTTCTGCGCGAGCCTGGCGACGAACGGCGCGGCGATCTTTTCGTCGACGATGATCC
>NZ_JAWRWY010000342.1:0-290 GCF_046535315.1 Paraburkholderia sp. SIMBA_027 | reverse complement strand
AACTGAATTGAAACCCCCGGCCTTGCGCCGGGGTTTTTTCGTTCAGGCTTTCTGTTTGTCGGCCGGATATGGCGTGGTGAACAGAAGGATCAGGCCGCCCAGCAGGAAAATTATCAGCGTAGCCATGCCGAGCCGGGCAGAACCGCTGGAATAGGTAACGATCGAGAACAGCAGTGTTGCCATGAAGCTCGTCGCGCGCCCTGAGAGCGCGTAGATCCCGAAATAGCGGCCGGCCTCTTCCAGGCTGACGCTGCGGGCGAGATAGGAGCGCGAAGAGGCTTGAACCGGGC
>NZ_JAWRWY010000341.1:0-290 GCF_046535315.1 Paraburkholderia sp. SIMBA_027 | reverse complement strand
CAAGCACTTCCGCTCCTCGCCGAGGCGGGCTTTGACGACGTCGAACTCTTGATCGTTGGCGGCTCCGGGGACGCTTTGAACCTTGAGGAAGATCCGGAAGCCCAACGGTTGCGGTCCTTGGCCAAAGAATTGGGGGTTGAGGACAAAGTCACCATGCGCGGGCAGGTACCCAGGGATGCCATGCCGGGCATCTTCCGCAGCGCCGACGCGGTGGTATGCACGCCGTGGTACGAGCCGTTCGGCATCGTGCCGCTGGAGGCCATGGCTTGCGGAGTGCCGGTGGTTGCGGC
>NZ_JAWRWY010000340.1:0-291 GCF_046535315.1 Paraburkholderia sp. SIMBA_027 | reverse complement strand
GCCCGATCCGGGGCCGTTTACGCTTTACAACGCGTCGGTGAGCGTGTCGTATGCGCTCGATATTTTCGGCGGCAATCGCCGGACGCTGGGAGCGCTCATGGCGCAAGTCGACTATCAGTCGTTCGAGTTCGAAGCCGCGCGGCTCTCGCTCGCGGGTAATGTGGTTTCGACTACGGTTCGGCGCGCGTCTTTGAAGCAGCAGATCGCCTTGACGCAGCACCTCGTGGACACCCAGGCGCAGCAACTCGATATCACAGAAAGACGGTTCGCGGCAGGCGGCGTCTCGCAACT
>NZ_JAWRWY010000339.1:0-291 GCF_046535315.1 Paraburkholderia sp. SIMBA_027 | reverse complement strand
GGGACGAGCGCGAAAAGGACATGCTGGCGCACGGCTATCCGGCCTACACGACTTCAGCCGGCTGGCTCGGCTACGACGACGACAAGATCCGCCGGCTCGCACGTGAAGGCGTCGCCCAGGGCTGGACGCACTTCAAGCAGAAGGTGGGCGGCAATCTCGAAGAAGATATGCGCCGGGCGCGCATCCTGCGCGAAGAAATCGGCGAAAACCGCAAGCTGATGATGGATGCGAACCAGGTGTGGGACGTCGATGAAGCGGTTTTGAACATGCGGTGCCTGGCGCAATTCGATC
>NZ_JAWRWY010000338.1:0-292 GCF_046535315.1 Paraburkholderia sp. SIMBA_027 | reverse complement strand
CGCCCGCCGGCGACATCAAGACGCTTAGCGCGGCGGCGGGGCTGACGCTCCTGTCGATCAATGCGCTGCAACGCTTTGAACGCTTCGATGCGACTCGCGCGAAGGACGCACTGGCATTGTCGCGCTATGCCGCTGACTGCGGAGCGCGCGCGATTGTCCTGTGCCCGACCAACAGCCGCCAGGATCAGCGCACGCCAGGCGAGCGTCACACCGATCTGGTCAATGCGCTAAGGCAACTGAAGCCGATCCTCGACGACCACGGACTGCTCGGTCTGATCGAACCGCTCGGCTT
>NZ_JAWRWY010000337.1:0-292 GCF_046535315.1 Paraburkholderia sp. SIMBA_027 | reverse complement strand
ATCCGGTGTCATCATCGTCGAGGCGCAGAAGCGTCTCTATCAGGGTCTGCCAGTGGCAGCGCGCGCCTCGCGCCGCGTCTTCGTGCCGGTTCTTGCGCCGCATGGCGTTCCGACCACGCGCAACCGCTAAGTCACTCGACAAAAGCCGCTTTCCGTTTTATTGCCAAAGGGCAATTTAAGCCGGAATTCCTGGCATTTTTCCAAGGTTGATCCCATGAGCGTTGAGAAGAGCAAGCCCGTTCCACGTCCCGGTATTCTTGATATCGCAGCCTATGTGCCGGGCAAGGAACAT
>NZ_JAWRWY010000336.1:0-292 GCF_046535315.1 Paraburkholderia sp. SIMBA_027 | reverse complement strand
GCCGATATCGACAACTTCAAGAAGATCAACGACACCTACGGCCACCCGGTCGGCGACAAGATCCTTGCCACAGTTGCCTCGGTTATCCGCGCCAATGTCCGCCGCGATATCTTCGTGGCACGCACAGGCGGCGAAGAATTTGCCCTGATCATCGACGGCAATACGCAGGAAGAGGTCATGGGCATGGCCGAGCGGATCCGCCGGACCCTCGAAGCGACGCCGTTCAAGAACCCCCGCACCCGCATCAACTATGGCCCGGTCACGGTTTCCATGGGTGTCTGCATGGCATCGC
>NZ_JAWRWY010000335.1:0-292 GCF_046535315.1 Paraburkholderia sp. SIMBA_027 | reverse complement strand
GCTGTTCGCCCATTAAAGCGGTACGCGAGCTGGGTTCAGAACGTCGTGAGACAGTTCGGTCCCTATCCGTCGTGGGCGTAGGAAATTTGAGAGGAGCTGTCCTTAGTACGAGAGGACCGGGATGGACATACCGCTGGTGTACCAGTTGTCTTGCCAAAGGCATCGCTGGGTAGCTATGTATGGACGGGATAAGTGCTGAAAGCATCTAAGCATGAAGCCCCCCTCAAGATGAGATTTCCCATTACGCAAGTAAGTAAGATCCCTCAAAGACGATGAGGTAGATAGGTTCGAG
>NZ_JAWRWY010000334.1:0-293 GCF_046535315.1 Paraburkholderia sp. SIMBA_027 | reverse complement strand
CTGATAATGATTCAGGAAACATTTTCTTAACATTAAGCGAAGGAGAAAAAAATTTCATAGCCTTTCTTTACTTTTATCAGTTATGCTTAGGGACAGATAATCAAAACAATTCTTCAAAAAAGAAAATAATTGTAATTGATGATCCTGTTTCAAGTTTAGATAATCAGGTGCTATTTATAATCACAACTCTTGTAAGAAAACTAATCGAAAAGAAAGGAAAATCTCCCGATCACAAAGATTTAAAAAATACAAATATATCTCAGGTGTTTATATTAACTCACAATATCTATTTT
>NZ_JAWRWY010000333.1:0-293 GCF_046535315.1 Paraburkholderia sp. SIMBA_027 | reverse complement strand
CTTTTTTGTTTGCCGAGAGCGGCAATCGCTCATAGCTGATGCACGAAGGCGCGAATCCCGCCTAGTATCATCTCGACCGAAATCGCCACTAGCACGAGTCCCATCAGCCGCTCGAAGGCCATCATCGTACGCTCGCCGAGCCACGACTGAATGCGCTCCGCCAGCATCAGCACGATCGCGCAGACGATCATCGTGACGGTCAACGCACCGATCCACTCGAACATCTTGCCGGGCGCCTGCGACGTCAGCAGCATCACCGTCGCCAGCGCCGACGGGCCCGCCAGCGCCGGAAT
>NZ_JAWRWY010000332.1:0-293 GCF_046535315.1 Paraburkholderia sp. SIMBA_027 | reverse complement strand
CACCTGATCCTGCGCAATCGGCACTGTCAGAATGCGGTGCGTCACATCACCCAGTGTCTCTTTACGCTCGGAAAGACGAATTCCATTTTCTTTGGTTTCGTTTTTCGGCACTTCAAAGAATCCGCTGGTCGCTTCCCCACCATTACGGCGTGAGAAGGTCTGAACGAAATCGCTCGGTTCCACGTTTGAGTAGGTGACCGGCAGCGCGTTTTCACACGCCTGGCCGGAACTGCATCCCGGTTGAAGCGTCAGCTCTTTTGAGACCGGATCGTAAGTGACTTTATCGCCCGGTA
>NZ_JAWRWY010000331.1:0-294 GCF_046535315.1 Paraburkholderia sp. SIMBA_027 | reverse complement strand
GTCGCATCTCTTTCCGGTTGTGCGGTAAAGGGCGAGGGCGCTATTGTCCCGCACATGAAGATTCTTGTCATTGAAGACGACCTCGAGGCTGCGGCCTATATGACCAAGGCGTTCCGCGAAGCCGGGATTGTCGCCGATCACGCCAGCGACGGTGAGAGCGGCCTGTTCATGGGCTGCGAGAATGCTTACGACGTGATGGTGATCGACCGCATGTTGCCGCGCCGCGACGGGCTTTCCGTCATCAGCGAGCTGCGCCGCAAGGCGATCCACACGCCGGTTCTCATTCTTTCGGCT
>NZ_JAWRWY010000330.1:0-294 GCF_046535315.1 Paraburkholderia sp. SIMBA_027 | reverse complement strand
CACACGGATTGCTGAAGGTGCGTTGCGGGAACGTCAGCGGCATCGCCTGCGGCCCCTCGGTCGCATGACTGCCCGCATGCACGAGGTGGTTGCCATCGGTGTAGACGAAGTAGCCTTGGTCGTTGATGACAATGCGTGTGCGACCGGCATGCAGCACGATTTCCTTTTTGGCCGTCAGGTTGATGGCATCCATCGTGCTGATGATGTTCAGAACCTGCTGCGCGATGAGGCTCAGTTCATTGCGCTGCGACTCGATCTTCACCTTGCCGGTGCCCGCCGTGAGACCGATGTCAG
>NZ_JAWRWY010000329.1:0-294 GCF_046535315.1 Paraburkholderia sp. SIMBA_027 | reverse complement strand
CCTGGGCAAAAAGAGCGGCCGCGGCTTCTACACCTGGCGCGACGGCAAACCGGTAAAGGACGGCCAGGGCGCTGCCCGCGCGCCGGCCGGTCTGGCCGAACGCCTGATCCAGCCCTTGGTGGACGCCACCCGCGAGCGGGTCGAGGCCGGCGTGGTGGCCGATGCCGACCTGGCCGACGCCGGCGTGATTTTCGGGACCGGGTTCGCGCCGTTCACGGGCGGACCCCTGCATTACCAGAGCAGTCGCAGTGCGTAGCGCAGTAGAGAACCGGCGTATGCCGAGAGATTAGACCG
>NZ_JAWRWY010000328.1:0-295 GCF_046535315.1 Paraburkholderia sp. SIMBA_027 | reverse complement strand
AGCGCGAGTCGGATGGAGGACTCGCGAATCAAGGCTGGAAAGACAGCCACGATTCGGTATTCCACGCCGACGGCCATTTTCCCGATGGCCCGATCGCCTTGGTCGAAGTGCAGGCGTACGCCAGCGCGGCGTTCGACACCATGGCCCACTTCGCCAAACTGCGTGGCCTGCCCGAGCCGGCGGCGCACTATCGGGAGCGGGCGAAAAAAATCCGCCAGTGCGTCGAAGAAAAATACTGGATGGAAGAGTCCGGTTTCTACGGCATCGCGCTCGACGGACACGGCGAACTGTGCCG
>NZ_JAWRWY010000327.1:0-295 GCF_046535315.1 Paraburkholderia sp. SIMBA_027 | reverse complement strand
CCCGTGCGGGCCCCTGCCCCGCCACCGCGAAACTGACCCGCGGCGATGCAAAAAACCCCTTTCTATCATCGGCTTGCAGTCGGCACGGCGCCATCCCGACGGTACCTGCCGCGCGCGGACGCGCGACGTTGGCGCGGGGTTAACGCCGGCCCGAGTTTATGGTTTTTCGGCGTGTGAAAATAGAAAATAATGTATCGGTAATACTTAATATCTTCAGGTCTCAACCACGCAAAACAAACAGCGTTCCAAGCGCCACGCGGAAAGACGCCTCGCGTCAATTGTTACCACCAGAAAC
>NZ_JAWRWY010000326.1:0-296 GCF_046535315.1 Paraburkholderia sp. SIMBA_027 | reverse complement strand
ACCGACACGCTGAAAGCCGCGCAGGGTTATAATCTCGATGAAGTCAGTGCCGGGGCCACGGAACGCTGGTCGCAGGACGGCAAGCTTTTCGCCTATCCATTCTCGACCTCGCCTTTCGCGGTGTTCGTCAACAATGATCTCATCAAGGCCGCAGGCGCAAAGACCCCGGCGGACATGATCGCTGCCGGCGAATGGACCTGGGAAAACGCCATCGCTACCGCCTCGGCGGTCGCGAAATCAGGCAAGGGCGGGCTTGTCGTCCGCGACTTCAATTACCAGAGCTGGCAATATCTGAC
>NZ_JAWRWY010000325.1:0-297 GCF_046535315.1 Paraburkholderia sp. SIMBA_027 | reverse complement strand
GTTGGCGGCGTCGACGATGCGCGCCATCGCCGCCTGCACGTCGGCATGCTTCGAATCGCCGAGATGGCCGAGGCTCGCGGCCAGATCGGCCGGCCCGACGAACAGGCAATCGATGCCTGGCGTCGCGGCGATCTTCTCGACTTCCTGCAAGCCGCGCGTCGATTCGATCTGCACGATGGTCGCGATCTGCGCGTTGGCCGTCTGCACGTAATCGCGCCGCATGCAATACGAAGCTGCCCGCACCGCGCCGGCGACGCCGCGCAAACCGTCGAGCGCGTCGGCGGTCGGATATTGCGT
>NZ_JAWRWY010000324.1:0-298 GCF_046535315.1 Paraburkholderia sp. SIMBA_027 | reverse complement strand
ATGAAATGGACGCCGGGAGATATTCTCCCGGCGTTTTTTTATGCTCCCGGGTTTTTCCCTCCTTTTTCATCATCTTCATTTGGTCAATAATATTCATTTTTCCCCTTTTTAAAGGAATCAGTGTTCTTCAATCGAAAGGAAAGAGGTGTTAATAAGAGGAGGGATTATGATGAAATTTTCATTTATGTCAGCCGCGGTGGCAGCAAGCGTTATATGGGGCGCGTCTGCCGGGCCGCTGTCTGAAACCCATGGTTATTCAGCCGTGACCGCGCCGGTTTTTGATGCTGATGAGGCATTG
>NZ_JAWRWY010000323.1:0-298 GCF_046535315.1 Paraburkholderia sp. SIMBA_027 | reverse complement strand
GGTTCATAGCCACGCAACAGCTTCGCATTCCTTATAAATAATAAGTCACTGTAAACAAACCAATTTTTCCCGATCTTTAGAGTTCTTATCGCATAGTCTTTGTCGTGAACCTGGCAGGTATTCTTCACGGAAAATTAACGAACCAACACTGCGTTGCACAATGAAATCCGCCGCATTGGACGCGCGCCAAAGACATAACGGAAGAGGATCGATCAAGGCATCCGCTTTCGCGTTGACCATAGTCACCGTGAACATTGCGAAAGAGAAAAGCGACTGCTGCTGTAATCACAACAGTCAC
>NZ_JAWRWY010000322.1:0-298 GCF_046535315.1 Paraburkholderia sp. SIMBA_027 | reverse complement strand
AGATTGTATAAACTATCAGTAATGAAGATATCAAAAATTCTCTTGGGGAAGTTCTGTTATGGGGGCAGAAGCATTCCCCAGAGAATTAGATGAGTAAATACTCTTCATCATTTGTGTAGTGCAAAAGTATTGTGAAGTTTTTAAAAGACAACAAAAAGGCTATCACTATTCGCGAATATTAATAAACGAAATACAGTAATTATAAAAATATAAATAGACAGACATTGATCTATTCCTGTTGTTTTTTCTCTATTCTATTTTTTAACAACCAGATTTTTTATATTTCACAAATTACAGC
>NZ_JAWRWY010000321.1:0-299 GCF_046535315.1 Paraburkholderia sp. SIMBA_027 | reverse complement strand
CATGCATTCGCATTGGCAACCATCTGACCGCGCGGCGCATCGGCCGCCTGCGCCGTCGATGCAAAAGCACAACCCAAAG
Source organism: Paraburkholderia sp. SIMBA_027 (assembly GCF_046535315.1). Taxonomy (NCBI): domain Bacteria; kingdom Pseudomonadati; phylum Pseudomonadota; class Betaproteobacteria; order Burkholderiales; family Burkholderiaceae; genus Paraburkholderia; species Paraburkholderia sp. SIMBA_027. Next base: position 220 of record NZ_JAWRWY010000321.1, on the reverse strand, counting down.
CACTCGCCGTCAACATCGCGCTGACGAAAGAAGCACCCCACGTCATGGCGTCGCCTTCGGATTACCCGGATGCACCGAGTTCGAATTGCTGACCGGGGCCGGCGCCTGCTGTTCGAGCGGTCGCGCACTCACCGACGAATCGGGAATCGCGCCGATGGTCGGGACGCTGGCGTCCGGTTGCGATGCAGTCACCGGCGCAGTCGCCGCAGCCGCGGTAGCC
>NZ_JAWRWY010000320.1:0-299 GCF_046535315.1 Paraburkholderia sp. SIMBA_027 | reverse complement strand
CCGATCTGATCGCCGAAGGCAAGCTATCCGGCAAACGCGTGTTTATCCGCGCCGATCTGAACGTGCCGCAGGACGATCAAGGCAACATCACCGAAGACACCCGTATCCGCGCCTCCGTGCCGGCTATCAAGGCCGCGCTGGACGCAGGCGCCGCCGTGATGGTCACCTCGCACCTGGGCCGCCCGACCGAGGGCGACTTCAAGCCGGAAGACTCGCTCGCGCCGGTCGCGAAGCGTCTGGCCGAGTTGCTCGGCCGCGACGTGCCGCTGGTCGCGAACTGGGTCGAAAACGGCGTGAAC
>NZ_JAWRWY010000319.1:0-299 GCF_046535315.1 Paraburkholderia sp. SIMBA_027 | reverse complement strand
CTTGCATCGTCGACCCTGAAGATCGCTACCGCGTTGCGCAGTGCCTGTGCCTGCTCGGCCATGGACTGGGCTGCAGCAGCGGCTTGCTCGACCAGCGCAGCATTCTGCTGCGTGACCTCATCCATCTGCGTCACAGCGGTATTGACCTGCCCGATGCCTGTGCTCTGCTCCGCGGATGCAGCCGAGATCTCACTGATGATGCCGGCTACGCGTTTAACCGATTGGACTACTTCGTTGATGGTGCTGCCGGCGTCTTCGACAAGTTTCGATCCCGCATCCGTCTGATGTGTCGCGTTATT
>NZ_JAWRWY010000318.1:0-300 GCF_046535315.1 Paraburkholderia sp. SIMBA_027 | reverse complement strand
CACAGCATCAGCAGCAGCGCCGTCGACGTCGTCCGCAGCGTCGCCCTGGAGGAAACCGCAGTCCGCCCCCAGCACGTCAACGGCACTGCGGTAATCACCGTCGTTGTAATGGACCATGGCCATCACTGCGCGTGCGCGGGGCTGAAGGGCCTCCGAGCGGACTTGGCGCGCGGCCGCCAGTGCCAACGGATTCTCCAGCCGTTTGGCAGCGTGGAAGGCTGCTTGGAGCAGCGTATCGTCGTCGACGTCGGCACCACAGTCCAACGCCCAGCTCACCCTACGGAGCAATCCTTCCATAGG
>NZ_JAWRWY010000317.1:0-300 GCF_046535315.1 Paraburkholderia sp. SIMBA_027 | reverse complement strand
CTTGTTGCAGCACGTCGGCGGTGGCGCCGATCAGGTGCGTCGGGTCCTGGGGATCGCGCCACAACAAGGGTGGTGCGTCCGGGCTGCCGGTAATCACCAGGCGCTCACACTTGCCGGCGGCCAGCGCCAGGCTTGGCAGCAGCGTGAGGCCCAGCAGTACCACCCAGGGGCGCAGTTCCATGGCGAAGCTCTCCGAATAGTCAAAAAAAAGCCCGGTCACAAGGACCGGGCTCTTTATAAGTGAAGCCGCTGGATTAGACCAGCTTCTCCAGCTCAGGCACTGCTTCGAACAAGTCCGCC
>NZ_JAWRWY010000316.1:0-300 GCF_046535315.1 Paraburkholderia sp. SIMBA_027 | reverse complement strand
ACCTTGACCGATGCAGACCTGCTTGAAGCGGAACTCGACCGGCTCGCGGTGCGTGGCATCGGGGTCGACAACGAGGAATTCGTGCGCGGGATGGTGGCGGTCGCGGTACCGGTGCGCAATCTCGAGGATGGTCGTGTGCTCGCGGCCGTGGCCGTCCATGCACCCACGGCACGAGCGAGCCTCGAGGATCTGCTGAAGGCGGTGCCGAAGTTAAAGGAAACAGCGATACGCATTGGACCGCTACTGCAGCCTGCGGCGGTGAAAAAGTAGAAAGCAGTATCGGCGCGCGCCGCCAACCTG
>NZ_JAWRWY010000315.1:0-300 GCF_046535315.1 Paraburkholderia sp. SIMBA_027 | reverse complement strand
GATGACGACGGCGGCACGACGCTACACGCCTCACTCACCGTGGACGGTGTGCAGGTTCAGCGCACCGGCGCAGGCAACGGTCCAATTGCTGCCCTGCTGAACATTTTGCGGGAGGACGGTGTGGACCTCAGGGTGCTTGACTACACCGAGCACGCCCTTTCAGAGGGCGGTAACGCGCTGGCTTCAGCGTACGTCGAATGCGCAGTGGGGGAGCGTGTGTTGTGGGGCGTCGGAGTCGACGGCAACACAAGCACGGCCGCACTCAAGGCTGTTGTTTCCGCCGTGAACCGAGCCATCCGC
>NZ_JAWRWY010000314.1:0-301 GCF_046535315.1 Paraburkholderia sp. SIMBA_027 | reverse complement strand
ACGCGGGCCGTCGCATCGCGGCGGCGACGACGACATGGAGACAGTTTGCTGATCGCTCACAGGCTGTCGCGCGCGCGGCCGGGCCGGTGGCCGCCGCTACCGATGCACCATGGCGCCCGGCGCCGCTTGCGCTGGACTGGCTGTCCGCATGGGCGGACGTGGTGCCGGCCGACAGGCTGCTGCCCGTCGCGAGGGCCGGCCAATGATCACGCATGCCCACTTCGTCGTTTGGCGCGGCGTCCGCCGTGGGGGCGCGCGTACGGTCGTCATGGCGGGGTTGGCGGCCCTTGCTGCATTGGCC
>NZ_JAWRWY010000313.1:0-302 GCF_046535315.1 Paraburkholderia sp. SIMBA_027 | reverse complement strand
AAGATGGCGAGCGTATCGTCGGCTTGTAAGGCAAACCAAAGCACGGTGCCTGGTTCGGTGTCCGCGACAATCGGGGCGGCTCCGGCCAGAAATTCGGCGAATGCTTCGGTCTGGCCTTCAGCGGCGGGCATGGCGATGTAGCTGGCAGTATGATTTTCCATTGGATTGTCCTGTGCAGTTGCAGAAGTTGTGATCAGAGCCAGTGCGGCGCATATCGGAAGGATTTGCGTGTTCATGGTCGTCCCCTGACTTGACGTTCGTCGTGTTTGGTTTCGATGCACTCTTGTCCCATGGCGGATGGG
>NZ_JAWRWY010000312.1:0-302 GCF_046535315.1 Paraburkholderia sp. SIMBA_027 | reverse complement strand
CAGCGGCACCTGAAGGCAGCCGGTGTGCAGTTGCTTCCGGGATCCGAACACCTTCGCCGCACATCAACTGCACAAGCGTCCCTAGGCAGCGACGGTTCCGCAGAATACGAATTCGACCTCGAGTGGAGCCTCCCCCACATCGCTCCTACTTTCCTCCCAAAGGTGCTGCACACCGGGTCGCTGGCCTCGTTCGTGGAGCCCGGGGCAAGCAGCGTGCGGTCCTTGCTTGAACTGTTCGCGGGACGCTGCCTGATCACGTACGACCCCAACATCCGCCCCACTCTCCTCCAGGACCACGCTGA
>NZ_JAWRWY010000311.1:0-302 GCF_046535315.1 Paraburkholderia sp. SIMBA_027 | reverse complement strand
CAGCGACTTGCCGGCGCCCGATTCCCCCACCACGCCCAGGACTTCGCCCGCCTGGATCGAAAAGGACACGTCGTCCAGGGCCAGCAGCGTGCCGCGACGCGTGGGGAACTCCACGCGCAGGTTGCGGACTTCAAGTAATGCGCTCATAGGTATTTCTCAAATTCGTGTTCCACGTACAGCGCCCCCGAGGCCGATGAAATGCCGACGGGGCCATCGGGATGCCGCGGAGCCGGCTTCGCCGGTCCGCCAGCATGCCCCCTTGAGGGGGAAGCGCGCAGCGCTTCGGGGGTGGGCCATCACCC
>NZ_JAWRWY010000310.1:0-303 GCF_046535315.1 Paraburkholderia sp. SIMBA_027 | reverse complement strand
CAGATGAACGGGAGAAAGCGGCGTCTCCGCCCTCATCCCGCCCTCGAAGACAAAGGGACCTATCTTTCCTGATACCCCTGACGCCTCGACGATCCAGTTGAGCCGCAGCCCCATCTCGTCGCCGCCGAGCCCGAGCGGCACCACCGCCTCGTCGAGCACGACGATAGAAGCACCCGCCTCCGCTCCGGCGCCCATCGCATCCTCCGACCCCGCCAGCCCTCTCAGCAGTCCGCTCAGCCGCCAGCGCCCGGCCGCAATCTCCTCGGCCTGCTGAAAAGCCAGAACCTCCCAGCTGCCATTGCC
>NZ_JAWRWY010000309.1:0-303 GCF_046535315.1 Paraburkholderia sp. SIMBA_027 | reverse complement strand
ACCCGCCTGCCTGCGACTTCCGAGCATACAAGGATCGAAACCGCATCGAACGGATGTTCAACCGCCTCAAGCAGTTCCGTCGTGTGGCGACCCGATACGACAAGACACGAAAATCCTTCGCAGCATTCCTTGCCCTGGCCGCTGCAAAGATATGGTTGCCATACTTTGTCAACAGGACCTAACACCGGTGCGCGGAGTATGTGACGGTGCGCGCTTGGCTCAGGCTTCAGGTGGCGTCGGCTCCGGTCCCGGCGGCACCTCGGGCGGCGGCTCGATCGGCTCTGGCCTCTATGTCGGGACGGG
>NZ_JAWRWY010000308.1:0-303 GCF_046535315.1 Paraburkholderia sp. SIMBA_027 | reverse complement strand
GCAGCCAGGAGCAAGGAACCGAAAACCTGAAAGACGATGGAGATGACGGCGTAGAGGGCATTGTTCACCAGCGCTTTCCAGAAAATCGGATCGTGGAACATTCGGACATAGTTGTCCGCTCCGACGAAGGTTTGGCGTCCGCTGTAAATGTCCCACTTAAGGAAACTGAAACCAAGGTTCTGGACCAAAGGCAGGTAGGCGAAGGCACCCAGCAAAAGGCATGCGGGCAGAACCCAGATCAGATTGCGCCAGCGGCCCCGACGTACAGACTTCCGCGGTCGCTCTGGAGCCACTTCGTCGGAA
>NZ_JAWRWY010000307.1:0-304 GCF_046535315.1 Paraburkholderia sp. SIMBA_027 | reverse complement strand
AGATTAGGAACTTCCATTTACACCGCTTAAAGCGAATGACCGCCATCTCCTTGATGGGGCCAATTAAATCTAGTCCAAATTGCACCCTTAGCAAGGAAGATTCGGCGCTCCATACAGTCGACTAAGACTACTATACGGGCACCCAGACACTTCTGGCAGATCAGTCTTGCTCGGTCTCCAGTTTCCCCTGCTCGACAGCTTTTACGGACTGCTCGCCCGCCTTTTGAAGTTGATCAGCCTCGGCCTTTTCCTTTGCCAGTCGCTGCCTTTCAGCCTCATGCTGAATCTGGCGCCAGCGCGATAT
>NZ_JAWRWY010000306.1:0-304 GCF_046535315.1 Paraburkholderia sp. SIMBA_027 | reverse complement strand
ACACGAGCAGTGCCGCAGTGACGACGGCGACGGCAAGGGCGTCGTCTTCGACACCGGCGGCATTTCCATCAAGCCGGCTGCCGGCATGGAGGACAGGAAGGGTGATATGGGCGGGGCTGCCGCCGTCATCGGCCTGATGCATGTGCTCGCGGCCCGCAAGGCTGACGTCAACGCCGTCGGCATCATCGGCCTCGTCGAGAACATGCCTGATGGCAACGCACAACGCCCGGGCGATATCGTCACATCGATGTCCGGCCAGACGATCGAGATCATCAACACCGATGCCGAAGGCCGTCTGATCCTG
>NZ_JAWRWY010000305.1:0-304 GCF_046535315.1 Paraburkholderia sp. SIMBA_027 | reverse complement strand
CCAATCCGCTCAATCCCTGGTCCCAGACCCCGTTCGGCCGCACGATCGCTGCCAGTCTCGAAATGTTCGAGCGCACCACGCGCCGCTATGGCAAGCCGGAATTCGGCCTCCCCGAAACCGTTGTCGATGGCAAGAAGATCAAGGTCCGCGAAGAGATCGTCTGGTCGAAGCCGTTCTGCAATCTGCTGCACTTCTCGCGCAATCTGCCCGCCAATCATCGCGATCCGCGAATCCTGATCGTCGCGCCGATGTCAGGCCACTATGCGCCGCTGCTGCGCGGCACAGTCGAAGCTCTTCTGCCAAG
>NZ_JAWRWY010000304.1:0-305 GCF_046535315.1 Paraburkholderia sp. SIMBA_027 | reverse complement strand
GACCGCGTCGGCTTCGAACGAACGTCGACCTGGCGCGATGCGAGCCGTGATGCAGCGATCGCTTTTGCTATTGGAATAGTGTCGTCGGTAGCAAGCCTTCTTGCTGTCGGCGTGCTTAAGGCTGGCCAGCGTGTCTATGAGATTGCCGGAAAGATCGCGCTCCAGGCAGTACCAGGAAGTATCGGCGCTCTGTTGGGCCGAAGCCAGCTCGATGGCGACGAGAGTGCCAAAGGCGATGAAAGTGATCCGGTGCAGGATGGCCCCGTCGACTATAGCGGCGAGATGTTCCTGATGGCACTCGGGGC
>NZ_JAWRWY010000303.1:0-305 GCF_046535315.1 Paraburkholderia sp. SIMBA_027 | reverse complement strand
CTCACGATCAATTGGAACACTCAACCATCGCCCAGCGTAATGCCCAAAACGCAAAGCTTGCGAGCTACGCGCATCGGCCGCTTGCGTTTCTCTTCCGCTTTATCCGCCGCCACCCGCTCGCGCATGCCACCGTCCTGTGCAGCGTGGTTGCGGCCGTGGGGTGTGCGCTTGCTTCGCAATACGCGATCAAACATCTGATCGACGTGCTCGGCGAAGGCCGGCATCATCCCGGTCCGCTGTGGGGAGCATTTGCCATCCTCGTCGGTTTGATCGCCACCGACAACCTGCTGTGGCGGGTCGGCGGC
>NZ_JAWRWY010000302.1:0-305 GCF_046535315.1 Paraburkholderia sp. SIMBA_027 | reverse complement strand
CCACCGCTGGCACGAATGCGGCCCATTTCGGAGACGAGTGCTGGATCCGTCCACTCGTGCACCACAACCACATCCGCTTCGGCAAGGGCTGCTTCATGGTTGAAGTCCGCACCATAGATCTCGGCGTGTAGTTCCGGAAAATGCGTGGCGAAATTGGTGAGTGCCGCCTCGCCCTGGTCCTGCACGAGATTGCCGCGGCTCCACGATCCGACAGGTTCGAGTGCCACCGCCTCGTGGCCGCGACGGATCAGGTCGCGCATGATACCGCGCAGGAAATGTGCATTGCCGTGGTTCCAGTCGGATAC
>NZ_JAWRWY010000301.1:0-305 GCF_046535315.1 Paraburkholderia sp. SIMBA_027 | reverse complement strand
ATTGCCGATCCGGACGATCAGGATCTCCACGATCCCATCCTCGATATGCGCGATGATGCGGTAATCGCCGACACGATATTCCAGAAATTTCCGAGCTCGGATCCCTTCAGTGCTTCACCGATCGAACGCGGATCATCGAGCTTCGCCAGCCTGCCGTGAAGAAAGACAAGAATTGGCTTGGCGTCATCCGCGCCGAGTTTGGAAAGCTCGCGTTCTGCCGAGCGCTCAAGCCTAATCTTCCAGACCATAGGCCTTCATCAGCTGCTTGACGAATGCTTCGCGGCCATCGCCCCGACCGGCCTGAC
>NZ_JAWRWY010000300.1:0-307 GCF_046535315.1 Paraburkholderia sp. SIMBA_027 | reverse complement strand
GGCCAGTTCAGGGGCGCTGGGAAATATATGCAGTAATGCAGGAGCCATTAAAAGCTTCCTGCCAGGAATTGTTTCAGGAGGCTTAAACTCTGCATTTTCTGGAGGAAATTTCCTTGGGGGAGCAATTGGTGGAATATCATATACAGGTACTTTATCTGGGAATAGTATAACTTCTACAGATGGAATAAGTGCTGGGTACAGGTATATCAATTCTCCTGCAGAAGACTATTCTGGAGATGACTGGGAAGGCTTAACCAAAAGCATATTACTAGGCTATGTTAAAACCAATTTTTGTGAAGACTGTTCT
>NZ_JAWRWY010000299.1:0-307 GCF_046535315.1 Paraburkholderia sp. SIMBA_027 | reverse complement strand
GATTCTTTTCTTCCCGATGTAAGAAGTGTAACAAATACACAGCCTTCCTTCACGAAATCAATAAAGAGTTTTAAGAAAAATGAAACTGGACAGATACAGGAAACTGCGATTGATTTCAATCATGGTTTTTACATTTTTAAAAATAAATATGAACTATACAGGCACTTTTTACAGGGTATTCAAAATTTCAGACCGGATCTAAAAATAGGACAACACACACTAGAAGAGTACAATCTTCCTGAAAAAACACATCCGGTGCAAAAATCGGCAGAATTTGAATTTTTTATAATGATTATTTTACTTGCCC
>NZ_JAWRWY010000298.1:0-307 GCF_046535315.1 Paraburkholderia sp. SIMBA_027 | reverse complement strand
CGGCAGTTGCAACGGCATCAGCGGCAGCGCCAGCAGTACAAGCAGTACAAGCCGCACCGATAGAACCACCGGCAGCAGTACAAGGCGGCACCCCGCCGGAGCACGTCGTCGACCAGGCGGTGCAGGCGGCGGGTGAATGGACTGACGGCGAACCGGCACAGACCGGGCAAGCCGCGGGAACCGGCGATGCAAACGAAAGCGCCGGCCCTCATCTGAAAATTACGCTCCGGGGCGTGGACGAGAAGGACCAGGAACTGCTGGCCGAAGAGCTCGGCAACCTGGGGAACATCGTCGGGCGGGTCAAGAG
>NZ_JAWRWY010000297.1:0-307 GCF_046535315.1 Paraburkholderia sp. SIMBA_027 | reverse complement strand
ACCAGGTTGATGCCGAACAGCGACAGATGCAGCGCATTCGACTCCGGAATCACAAAATAGGCAAACGGCAGATAGAGCGCCACCAGGACCAGCACCGGGGCGATGCCGACCTCTACGGTCTGGCCTAGCCATTTTGTTGCAAATGCCGACAAGGTCAATCTCCTGCTGGTACGCGGATCGGAAAACGTGTTCATACGCGGGTCTTCAATGCAAAGAGTCCTTGCGGGCGCTTCTGGATAATCAGCACGATCAGCAGAAGCACGGCCACCTTGGCGGCAACTGCTCCGTAGAACGGTTCGATAAACTG
>NZ_JAWRWY010000296.1:0-307 GCF_046535315.1 Paraburkholderia sp. SIMBA_027 | reverse complement strand
GGCCACGCTCGGGACAGCACTGGTGCTGGCGCGAGGCGAAGAATCCTTGTGGGCCGTGGCCGCGTGGCTGCGCCCAATCATCCGCCTGCCACGCCCGGTACCCCTCAGGACACCCCAAGTCGCGCATCCGTTCCTTGCACCGCCGGTTCCGCTCCGCAGCCGGCTCGGCCTTCGCTTGCCCTCCCGGCGGGGACCGCCGTCAGTGCTGCACGCCGCCTGAGCCGCTTCTCACTGTGGAGAAAGTCCGCCGCGGCAACGCGCGGCAACAGCGCAATGATTCAACAGCACACTTCATTACCCTTTACTC
>NZ_JAWRWY010000295.1:0-307 GCF_046535315.1 Paraburkholderia sp. SIMBA_027 | reverse complement strand
CCCACTTGGACCGATGCAGCAGGAAGTATCCTGGGACTGCTACGACCAAGACCGTCCAGAAAAGCGTCGGCACGCCTAGGAACGAGCCACGTGCAAATGATGTGAACGCCATCGGAAGACCTGCCACCGGTTCTCCACGCGTAATCAGGAGGGTGAAACCGCGCAGCGAAGTGAGAGTTGCGAGCGTCGTGATGAAAGGCGGGAGCCCGAGTCTGGTGGTGCAGAATCCGTGAAACGCACCAATCACGACTCCAATCAGGAGGGTCAGAAAAATCGCAGCGCTGATTGGCAGCCCACTCTTAATTAG
>NZ_JAWRWY010000294.1:0-307 GCF_046535315.1 Paraburkholderia sp. SIMBA_027 | reverse complement strand
CCGCAACATTGAACACGATTGCAGCGGCGCAGAAAATTGGCGGCGATGTGCATGTGCTGATTGCTGGCCACAACGCGCAAGCGGCTGCGGATGCAGCGGCGAAAATCGTCGGCGTTTCTAAGGTGCTGCTCGCCGATGCGCCGCAACTCGAACAAGGTCTCGCGGAAAACGTTGAAGCGACGGTGCTTTCAATTGCGAAGAACTATTCGCATATTCTCGCGCCTGCTACTGCAAGCGGTAAAAACGTTACGCCGCGTATTGCCGCCAAGCTCGACGTTGCGCAGATCAGCGATATCACTGCGGTTGA
>NZ_JAWRWY010000293.1:0-308 GCF_046535315.1 Paraburkholderia sp. SIMBA_027 | reverse complement strand
ATATCAGATTGTTTTGTATTGTTATTTGAGTTGGGTGGGTAGTGGTTGTACTGTTATTAGGAAATGTTATTCCTAATAGGATTAATAGAAATTGAATCATTTTATTTAATTAGTAAGGTTGAGTAAATGGCGGTGGTGTCTGGCCCGTATTGCCACCAGTACTTCCACCGTTTCCGTGCCCATTTCCACCGTTTCCATCTCCTAGTTCTAGACTATTGTGGATCGTTACCGAGGCTTGATTACGATTTTGAGTATTTTCTTTGCTTGGGAATATTAGCCCAATAAGAAATAATAAGAGTTTAATCATA
>NZ_JAWRWY010000292.1:0-309 GCF_046535315.1 Paraburkholderia sp. SIMBA_027 | reverse complement strand
CGAGCCAATGCACGGATTGGCGCAATCGGGCTACTCGATGATCGGCGTAATGGAGCCACGTCAGGATCGGCGTAATCGGGGCATGCACTCCGAGAGCGTTCCACGATGCCTGACACGCAAGCAAGTCACGACAGAATTGATGCAACTGGAACAGTTGACTCAAGGCATGTAGCAAGCGCAAACACCAAGGAACGACTGGTCTTGGAGAGTGGAGCCGCCGCTCAAACGACCACATGACGGAGATAGCGACCGGCGGCTAATGGCCGGTTTGCGACGGTGCTCTCCTCCTGAACCCGACAGCCAAGATAC
>NZ_JAWRWY010000291.1:0-309 GCF_046535315.1 Paraburkholderia sp. SIMBA_027 | reverse complement strand
TGGCATCACTGAGTCTATGGAAGCTCTCAGCGATGAACGATGCACTGACAGACCTCGCGACGTTTAACGCTGCGGAATCAAATTCGATTTCGCAGGCATTGACTTATGCCAATCAGGCGTCTGCTGCCGCACGAAATCTAATTATTCTGAACGATTTGCCCCGTATGCACGAGCAACGGAAGATCTTTGACGAGCAAGTTCAGAAGTCCACAGATATTTTCGCGAAAACACAGGAACTTTTTAACCAGGATCCGGGAACAACCGACGACGAACGGCAATTCCTGCGGCGATCGGAAGAGCTGCGGCGCG
>NZ_JAWRWY010000290.1:0-310 GCF_046535315.1 Paraburkholderia sp. SIMBA_027 | reverse complement strand
CAAGGTTGCCAGCCAGTTCGGAGAGCCGCCGCTCGGCAAGCCATGCATCGAGAATCGCTACCGCGAACGGCGCAAGCCGGGTACGGCGTGTCAGCATCGGATTGGCCGACTAGATCGTCACCCACGGGGAGCCCACGTTTGCGCAACTAACCGTTAGCGCTGCCGCTTCGCCCGTTTTCAATCCGCCGCCGAGAAATACCGCAATCAACGCGCGATCGCGCCGCTCTCTCCAGCGTTGCGCCGCGGACAAAGCCGTCAAAGGCGAAAACAGCTGTGCGATCAGCGCGGCACGTTCAGGATGGCTGAGAAA
>NZ_JAWRWY010000289.1:0-310 GCF_046535315.1 Paraburkholderia sp. SIMBA_027 | reverse complement strand
ATCGTGTTCCAGGAACGGGATCAGGGACGCACCGACGGATACCACCTGCTGGGTGGATACGTCCATGTAGTCAACCTGGTCACGGCTGAACAAGCTGGATTCGCCTTTGCTACGGCAAGTTACCAGGTCTTCTACGAAGTGGCCTTCTTCATCCAGGTTGGAGTTCGCCTGGGCGATAACGTAGTTGCCTTCTTCGATAGCAGACAGGTAGTGAATTTCGTCAGTTACAACACCGTCGGTCACTTTACGATACGGAGTCTCAAGGAAGCCGTATTCGTTAGTCTGTGCGTACACGGACAGAGAGTTGATC
>NZ_JAWRWY010000288.1:0-310 GCF_046535315.1 Paraburkholderia sp. SIMBA_027 | reverse complement strand
GGACGCGCCAACCGTTTTGCTGAACGTATTCAGGCTGGAATGATCTGGATGAATACCGGACCGATACTGGACGGTCCATCTCCGTGGGGTGGATATAAGCAATCCGGAATTGGTAGGGAAATGGGACCGGATCCTCTTAGTGCCTATACTGAAAGTAAATCTATTATAACGTACATAGGATCATAGTTATTTACATAAAAATACATACGATAAATACAATCAGTTTACTATTAGTGGGTAAAGTAGTCATTATTACAAGAGCTGATTCAGGAATTGACTAATTCATCTTTACTACTCCATAAATGATTTA
>NZ_JAWRWY010000287.1:0-311 GCF_046535315.1 Paraburkholderia sp. SIMBA_027 | reverse complement strand
CCATTCATCAGACCCACAAACAGCAGCCAGTCAGCAGGCAGACGCTTGTGCAGTTCAGCAACGTCATCTTTACCATGTACGAGATCGACATGCAGACCCTGAACAGGCAGCGCAGTAATCGTGTCGAGGTTTGGCGTTCCGCCTTCAAAATAGGTGGTCAGCAGCAGTTTCACCTGTCCCTGGAGCGCGTCGTAAGCGGGTTTGTATGCGTCCAGCCACGCCTGCGGCAGTTCCAGTACCAGCGCGGGTTCATCAATCTGTACCCACTCGATGCCGCGTTTCGCCAGTTCTGCCAGCACTTGCTGATAAAC
>NZ_JAWRWY010000286.1:0-312 GCF_046535315.1 Paraburkholderia sp. SIMBA_027 | reverse complement strand
AAAGCGGAGGTTGAGGTTGTTGGCTGCTGTGGACAATAGATGTTAATGTCGAAGAAGTCGTTGTCTCTTGGTTTTTCAATTTGAGTCATAATAATTTGATTTTTAAGGTTAATAATTATAAAGCGGAAGTTGACGTGGTTGGCTGCTGTGGACAATAGATGTTGATGTCGAAGAAGTCGTTGTCTCTTGGTTTTTCAATTTGATTCATAATAATTTGATTTTTAAGGTTAATTATAAAGCGGAGGTTGAGGTTGTTGGCTGCTGTGGACAATAGATGTTAATGTCGAAGAAGTCGTTGTCTCTTGGTTTTTC
>NZ_JAWRWY010000285.1:0-312 GCF_046535315.1 Paraburkholderia sp. SIMBA_027 | reverse complement strand
CAATCAACGGTGCGGTTCTGCGCTTTCCGGGCATCGCGTTGACGGTTGGCGGTGCGACCGCGGCGGTTTCTTCGGAAATCGCTCCACTTAACAGGTTATCTAACCGGACTTAAGTATAGGTTGAAAAACCGGTTTCCTCAAACATCGGCGCCTCAAATATCCGATGAAATAACGCTTATAAGCCGGTATCGTTTACCCTCGCCGGTCAAAATAAGCAGTTGCATTATAGGTTGAATAACCTATATTTGTCGGTAAGGTAACCGACAAGACGTTGCAATGTTCCAGCCACGAATTGGCGGGACACGATGGTGG
>NZ_JAWRWY010000284.1:0-312 GCF_046535315.1 Paraburkholderia sp. SIMBA_027 | reverse complement strand
GAAAACAATATCGCGGCGATGCAGGCGGCGCTCACCTGCGAAGAACTCGACGAAGCCGCCCAACTCGACTACGACTTCCACATGCGGATCGTGAGCATTGCCGGCAATGCGGCGATCGAATCGATTTTGAGCAGCAGCGCGGACATCATGAAGGAAAGCCAACGGCTGCCGTTCTACCGGCGCGAGCTGGTGCTGTCCACCTATCACGAGCATCGCGCGATTCTCGACGCGCTCACGGCGCGAGATTCCGCCGCGGCCGGCAAAGCGATCGAAATGCACATCTCCAATGCCGCGCAGCGCGCCGGCGTCTAC
>NZ_JAWRWY010000283.1:0-312 GCF_046535315.1 Paraburkholderia sp. SIMBA_027 | reverse complement strand
GCACGATCGTCGACGAGCGCAAATGGCTGTCCGCCGACGAATTCACCGATCTGCTCGGCCTGTGCCAGTTCCTGCCGGGCGGCAACGTGATCAACCTGTCGGTCGCCGTCGGCATGCGCTTTCGCGGCGTCGCGGGCGCGTTCGCCGGCATTCTCGGGCTGATCGCGGGCCCGACGCTCGTCGTCGTCGCGCTCGGCGTGCTGTATGCGAAGACGCAGGGCGATCCGCGCGTGCAGCATCTATTCGGCGGGCTCGCCGCCGCGGCCGCGGGCCTGCTCGTCGCGATGGCCGTGAAGGTCGCGAAACCGCTGC
>NZ_JAWRWY010000282.1:0-315 GCF_046535315.1 Paraburkholderia sp. SIMBA_027 | reverse complement strand
CGGTGATTTCATTTACGGCCGCGAATGGCGGCTCGAACTCACCTTTCCCGACGGCGCCACTATCGACCACACGTACACGATTACGAAAGGAAACCAGTCATGAGGACCGGAGACGAGTACATCAAGACCCTCAACGATGGGCGCACCGTACTTATTGACGGGGAGGCAGTCCAGAACGTCGCCGAACACCCTGCGTTCCGCAACGTCATCGGCACGATCGCCGAGCTGTTCGACATCGCTGCCGACCCCGACAACGGCATGCAGTACCACAGTGCAGAAATCAACGGCCCCGCGAACCGCGTCTTCAGCATCCCC
>NZ_JAWRWY010000281.1:0-316 GCF_046535315.1 Paraburkholderia sp. SIMBA_027 | reverse complement strand
CTACGAGGCCTACCTACAAGCTTTCGGGGCCTACAACCGCGCCGGGTACAGCGCCGCCATCTCGGTGGTCCTCTTCGCCCTCCTGCTCATCATCACCGTTCTCCAGTTGCGGTTCGTCGAACGGAAGGTGCACTACTCGTGAGCACGCTGACGCCACAACAGAACGCAGCTGCGGAGGCGATGGTGGAACGCGCCCGTCCGTTCTCCCGGAAGAACCTCGTCCAAACACTCGCGGGATGTTACCTTCCCCTCCTCGTGGCCACGTTGGTGGTGGTCCTACCGTTGTTGTGGATGGTGCTGAGCTCCCTGAAACAGC
>NZ_JAWRWY010000280.1:0-317 GCF_046535315.1 Paraburkholderia sp. SIMBA_027 | reverse complement strand
GGCGGATCTTGTGACCTTCCGTCACCAGCGAACCGAAAGCCAGCGCTTCGGCCATCGCCCAGTCGATGTTTTCACCCGACTGGACCATGTTGGCGCGGTTTTCCATGAAGCGCTGGATCGTCCGGTGCGCATGGAAGCCCTCAGGAATTTCAGCCAGCTTGCGGCCGATTTCCTTCAGCTGCTTCATCGGAACGGCGGTCTTGCCGCGGCGCTGCTCGTCGGCATTGTCAGCCGTGCGCAGGCCCGACCACTCACCGTCAAGCCAGTCGGCCTTGTTCGGCTTGTAGCTCTGGCCGGCCTCGAACTCCTGCTCGAGA
>NZ_JAWRWY010000279.1:0-317 GCF_046535315.1 Paraburkholderia sp. SIMBA_027 | reverse complement strand
ATCCTAGATACCAAGCAATATCTTCCCATCCATTTAGGGTTAATGAGCCTGCGAAATCATAATCACCAATTTTTTCACCATTCCTTATCAGACAATATAGGGATGCTAAGAAGGTTGTTTTTCCAGCACTTGCCGCACCAGTTACGCCTACCATAATTGTTTTAGAGGAAGCGGTTAAAAATTTCAAATCCTCTAAGCCAAATGAATTACCTGTCCATGATACTTTTGTAAAATCCCCACCCACATTATTTATTTCTTCTCCGTCAAGTAATATAGCATTGTAATATTTGCAATCTGTAAAATTATCACACCCCTCA
>NZ_JAWRWY010000278.1:0-317 GCF_046535315.1 Paraburkholderia sp. SIMBA_027 | reverse complement strand
GTTGACGGCACCGAGACCGAGCTCCCGGTAACGGGTGTGTTTGTTGCTATCGGCAACGATCCCCGCACTGATCTGGTCCGGGGGAAGGTGGCGCTGACTCCTGAAGGAACCATCGCTGTTGACGGCCGAAGCTCACGAACAAACATCCCTGGTGTCTTCGCAGCGGGGGATGTCATTGACCCCACCTACCGGCAAGCGATCACAGCTTCGGGTTCTGGCTGCGTTGCCGCGCTCGACGTCGAACACTTCCTCGCCAACCTGAACTCCTAAGCTGCCCACACCACCGTTCGAAAGGAAAAGTTATGAGCAACGCAAAA
>NZ_JAWRWY010000277.1:0-318 GCF_046535315.1 Paraburkholderia sp. SIMBA_027 | reverse complement strand
AAGCGCCCGTTCCGCGTCCATATCGATCCGTCTGAGGATGGGGCCGAGATCGTCAACGGTGTTGCCGATCGGCTCAGGGCGGAACTCTTCTATCGCGTCGGTCTCGAAGACCTGCTGAAGCCTTCCGTGATCGGCTGATCGGCGCTTGATTGTTGCAATTTTGCGAACACTGCTATGCGAATCAAACGCCTTACAAACTCCGCAATAGGGCATATATCTATTGGGTAAGGGGCGACGGAAAGTCTCCGTTCCGAAGCCCGCCTCCCGGGTCCGCCGAGCCATTTCCCCTGGTGACGCGGTGGACCACCAAATTCAAAG
>NZ_JAWRWY010000276.1:0-318 GCF_046535315.1 Paraburkholderia sp. SIMBA_027 | reverse complement strand
CAATGAGGTCCCGCGACGAGAGAACCCGGAAGTACTTCCGCAGCAGGGGATGGCGGGCCACAGCCTGCGCTACCGAGACGGCGAGGTCGGACTGTTTCTGGACCAGGCCGTAACCTTCCAGCTCCACCTGGCGCCGTCCGATGTCCAGGGACGCCAGGATTTGGTAGTTCGGCGACGTGGACGTGTGGGTCATATACGCCTCGCGGAAAGACTCACTGTTGGACGAGGCGAAGTCCTGGTCGAACACGTGGATCATGGAGCCTTGGCGCAGCGAGGTCAACGTCTTGTGGGTCGACTGGGTGGCATACACCCGGATCC
>NZ_JAWRWY010000275.1:0-318 GCF_046535315.1 Paraburkholderia sp. SIMBA_027 | reverse complement strand
CGGTGAATTTCTTCATCGACTACGAGTTCAAGAGCCGCATCCTCGGCGCGCTCATGGGGACGATGTTCGACAGGGCGTTCCGCATGTTCACGGAAGCCTTCGAAAAACGCGCGACGGCGATCTACGGTAGCTGAGCTTAGCGGTCGAGGAAGTGGTCGAAGACCTGCGTTGCCGGATAGGCATAGTAGCCGCGATCGACAAAGCTGCGGCGGTAGAGGCAGTTCCTCAGCGCCGTATTGTAGCGGAGGCTGCGCGTGTCGGGCGAACCGCGCCACGAAATCGATTCTCGCTCGCAATAGGAGAGGGCGCGATCGTAGC
>NZ_JAWRWY010000274.1:0-319 GCF_046535315.1 Paraburkholderia sp. SIMBA_027 | reverse complement strand
ATCTCCGTGTAATGCGCATCCGTCAGTTCGTAGTGCAGGTGCCCGAGGTGGCCGATGCAGAGGCCGGCGATCTCGAAGATGAAGATCGAGTTGCCATCCTGCTGCGATCCGCCGAGGCCGTAGCTGAAGCGGATGTCCGTCGTGACGTTGCGGATATAGGCGTCGCCGACGACGAGATCGACCTTGGCCTTTTCGCCGGGGATATCGCTCCAGCCGTGCAGCACGTGCTTGATCGCCGGATCCGGAGTGAGCGTGTAATGCGTCTGGTGCGCCTTGTTCATGGTCACGACGTCAGGCGTCACCGAGGGCTGGTAGATGC
>NZ_JAWRWY010000273.1:0-320 GCF_046535315.1 Paraburkholderia sp. SIMBA_027 | reverse complement strand
CTTCAGTTCGTCGATGCTGTCGAGTTCGATCAGCGTCGGCGGCACGAAGGTGCCTTGCGCGCAGCCTTCCGGCGTCGGCAGCTGCTCGACCTTGCGGCCTTTCTCGCGCATCGCCGCGATATGCGCGTCGATGCCGCGCTTCGCGTCGAGGTCGATCACCGGGCCGACGTCGATCGACAGACGATCCGGATTGCCCACGGCCAGCTCGCGCATCGCGCCGGTCAGCATTTCCAGTGTGCGGTCCGCAACATCATCCTGTAGACAAAGAACGCGCAGCGCGGAACACCGTTGACCGGCGGAATCGAACGACGACTGCAGCA
>NZ_JAWRWY010000272.1:0-321 GCF_046535315.1 Paraburkholderia sp. SIMBA_027 | reverse complement strand
AGTGGCGTGAACGTGAATGGCGCCGCCAGGAATGGCGTGAGCACGAGTGGCGCGAGCGTCGTGATTGGCGCGGGTATTGAAACGACACCGGAAAGCGCCACATCCGGAAAATCCAACCTCAGAGTACCTTCGAATGAAAGCTAGTCCGATAAGAATTGTCTTAATTGCAACGACGCTGGCTTTCGCGACAGCAGGCACGGCAAACGCCGCGGGCTGCCTCAAGGGTGCGGTAGTAGGCGGGGTCGCTGGGCATTACGCGGGACACCACGCTGTCGTCGGTGCGGTCGGTGGCTGCATGGTTGGCAGGCACCTTGCGAAGCA
>NZ_JAWRWY010000271.1:0-323 GCF_046535315.1 Paraburkholderia sp. SIMBA_027 | reverse complement strand
AAATTCAGCGAGATGCCGCGTCCGCAAATCATGCTGCTGCGCCACACTTACGTGGCGAGCAGCGAAGACGACGCGCAGGTGGCCGCCGACGAAGTCAACGTGTTCTACAACTACTTCGGCGCGTGGTTCAGGAATGAGCGTCCGGTCAGCAAGGGCATGATCAAGACGCTGAGCCCGGAAGAAATTGCCGCGCATCCGTTCTACACGCCGGAAGCGATGCGCAAGAACAACGTGATCGGCACGCCGGAGGAAGTCATCGCGCGCCTGAAGGCCTACGAGAAACTCGGCTTCGACGAGTACTCGTTCTGGATCGATACGGGCAT
>NZ_JAWRWY010000270.1:0-324 GCF_046535315.1 Paraburkholderia sp. SIMBA_027 | reverse complement strand
CGTGCCACCTGGCTGCCAATGTATCCTGCTCCGATAATTCCAATTGTTGTCATGATCCTGCCAACACCGTCAGTCGCGCAGGTATTTCCCGCGGTCTCCCGGAGCCCAACGCAGGCGCTAGGCCGCCGTCGTTCGGGTTATACTAAGTAGTCTTACTATGTAGATTGTCATCAAAGGCGAGGAGGTTTGGGTGGCTGGACATTTGGAATTGGTCGATACCCCTGACGGGGGTTACAGGATTCTCATGGTGGATACTGAGGACACCTTGATGGGGCTTTCGAAGCGTTATGCGTCGGTGGATGAGGCCGCCAGGGGAGTCGAAGC
>NZ_JAWRWY010000269.1:0-325 GCF_046535315.1 Paraburkholderia sp. SIMBA_027 | reverse complement strand
GCCACGGGCGGAGCACTCCTTCTTACGAACGAAATCAACAGGTTGATCGCAAGAGGTGGCCCCGCCATGGGGCAAAAGCAGAACGTCGCGTCAGCGACGTATAATTGCGCCCTTTGGGATTTGGCCGGATTCCGGATCGAGCTTTTCAGTGAATGAGCGAACGCGCGAATGGGTGATCTGTCTAACAGCGCAGTAATACGTCGTAGCACGACGCTGCGGAAAAACCGGCTCGGCCGCTCTCACACACAGGGCTGTAGGTCGAGCCGGTTTTGGGTGTTTGGGGCCAACTGGAGGGGACAGCTTGAGATGGCAGGATAGGCTATCG
>NZ_JAWRWY010000268.1:0-325 GCF_046535315.1 Paraburkholderia sp. SIMBA_027 | reverse complement strand
CCATTCGGAGATCCATGGATCAAAGCTTATTCGCAGCTCCCCACGGCTTTTCGCAGCGTATCACGTCCTTCTTCGCCTGTGCATGCCAAGGCATCCACCAAATGCCCTTACGACACTTAATCGTTCTCATTGCCAATGCTCATCATCTCGCTGGACGCTTCCGAAGAAACGCCAACAGACCGGGTTACCTTTTACAACCCGGCCATTCAGATGCCATCGACGTGTTCGATAAGACTGCTTTATTGGAACTACGCCGAGCAGTTCACTTGCAATCTCATCTTTAAGACCAGCTTCTCGAGATTAAATCCGGGACCGCGCGGTCAGG
>NZ_JAWRWY010000267.1:0-325 GCF_046535315.1 Paraburkholderia sp. SIMBA_027 | reverse complement strand
GGCGAAGTGGACGACGGCGAATCGATCCGCGCCATCAACCGTGCGGTCGATCTCGGCATCCGCTTTTTCGATACCGCCTCGAATTACGGGGCAGGGCATTCCGAGGAGGTGGTTGGCCGCGCCATCGGCAATCGCGACGACATCGTCATCGCCACCAAGTTCGGCCATGCGACCGACGAAAAGACCAGGCAGGCGACCGGCGCCTTTGCCGACCCGGCCTTCATCCGGCAATCGGCGGAAACCTCGCTGCGTCGCCTGCGCCGCGAGCGGCTGGATCTGCTGCAGTTCCATCTGAACGACTTTCCGCTCGAAGCCTCAGACGAGG
>NZ_JAWRWY010000266.1:0-325 GCF_046535315.1 Paraburkholderia sp. SIMBA_027 | reverse complement strand
CTGCAGCTGATCCGCGGCACCCTGACCGGCGTGCCGAGCGAGGTGGCCTTCACCCGCAACCTGCTGATCGCCTTCCTGCCGGCGGCGGTCATCGGCGCCATCTTCATCAAATCCATCAAGCAGGTGTTCTACCATCCCGCCGTGGTGGTGGTGACGCTGGTGCTGGGCGGCCTGATCATGCTGTACGTGGAGCGCCGCACCCGCCATACGCCGGGCGACCAGCCGGGCGCGGCCGACGATACCGCGTCGGACGAGCGCGCCACGGCCATGACGCTGGAGCAGATCAGCTGGAAGCGGGCGCTGGGCGTGGGCGTGGCGCAGTGCC
>NZ_JAWRWY010000265.1:0-325 GCF_046535315.1 Paraburkholderia sp. SIMBA_027 | reverse complement strand
CGGCCATCTTCATGCGTTCCGGTGCGCACCCACACCCGCCGACGATTGACGTACAGGGACGTCACCAGGCCTGCAACGGCAAGCAACCCGAAGATCAGCGCATACAGCTGGCCGGGGTTGTTGTGGACGTCCAGGCCCACGTACTTCCTGACGCCGTCGAAAGTGATACTGCCCTTGCCGTCCGGCAAAGTAACGGTGTGGCCGGGAGTAAGGGTGATGGCCTTGTTCGGGAGGTTACGGCCGTTGAGCGGCTTGAGGTTTCCGACGTTCAGCTCGAACACGTTTTGGGGTACGCCCTTGTCCAGGCCCAGATCGCCGTAGAACG
>NZ_JAWRWY010000264.1:0-325 GCF_046535315.1 Paraburkholderia sp. SIMBA_027 | reverse complement strand
CGGCATCGGAGGAATTCGCCCGCGCCCTTGATCTGCGGGTAGCCATGGCAGCCGATGCCGCGTTGATCTATTCCTCCACGGTCGCCCTCCAGCGCGCCCGCAACGTCATGGATCTGGCGTCCTGACACCGCGCCAAAGGGTGCTCGCCAAGCCCACCCGGGATTTGCCGGTAGAATGGATCTTGGATTTTTGATAAATACGCGCTGGTGGGCCGTTTGGTGTGCCGGTTTGGCACACCAGGCTGGATGCTGGAAACCATAGCTAGAACCAGCGAAAGAAACCAGAGGATACGAGTGGCAACCACAAACGACATCAAGAACGGGAC
>NZ_JAWRWY010000263.1:0-326 GCF_046535315.1 Paraburkholderia sp. SIMBA_027 | reverse complement strand
CCCGGGAGAGCCAAATCCTTGGTTGGGGCTTCATGGAGGATATCATGGACATTGCACACCAAGACACGCAGCCGCGTGCGCCTCTGCCGTTCTACCGGCATCTTTACGTACAGGTGATCGCCGCCATTGTCGCCGGCATCCTGCTCGGCCACTTCTATCCGGATACCGGTACGGCGCTGAAGCCGCTCGGCGATGCCTTCATCAAGCTCGTGAAGATGATCATCGCCCCGGTTATTTTCCTGACGGTCGCGACCGGCATTGCCGGAATGTCCGATCTGAAAAAGGTCGGACGCGTTGCCGGCAAGGCGATGATCTACTTCCTCGTC
>NZ_JAWRWY010000262.1:0-327 GCF_046535315.1 Paraburkholderia sp. SIMBA_027 | reverse complement strand
GGTTGGCCTCTCCGGCCACGCGCTGTAAAGCGTTGGATCGCAATTGTGAGTCATGGGATTGGCCTACGAGAAAACTGAGACGAACAGGGTCGCGGGCATAGGGGCAAAACGGCTCAACCAAGCGGCCCTCATTCCTGTTCTTGTCACAGGAATCCAGTCGATGCGCGTCTGCGCGTCGGAACGAGTCTTTCCACCCCAAGGACTTGGGCTGGCTGGATTCCTGTGACAAGCACAGGAATGAGGGTGGGAAAGCCGGTCCAGGGAAATTTAGGGAAGAGGAATCCCCAAGAGCAATTACCAGAATTTCACCGTCGCCACCGATGCCGA
>NZ_JAWRWY010000261.1:0-327 GCF_046535315.1 Paraburkholderia sp. SIMBA_027 | reverse complement strand
AGAAGGTCGTGGACGCAAATCCAGGCGTCCCCCTTCAGATTTTGATGCTCGGTTCTTCCGCTTTGGGATTCATTTCAACTCTTGCCGAACATATCGGCCGCGCCAATGGTCGGCTGGTCGTGTACGAACCGGCTGAAGACCTGCGCCGACCGTTGGAATTGTCCTTTGAGCGCAGCGCCCGCATTTCCGTGGTCTCCGAGATCCCAGCGATTGGCGTGTATCATCTCGTTCTGTCCAGCTCAGATCGTCTCTTCAGCATGATGGATGGCGATGATGAAGTGTTCACTGCCGTAGACGCGGCACTGTGCCGTGGCGCACACCTGATAG
>NZ_JAWRWY010000260.1:0-328 GCF_046535315.1 Paraburkholderia sp. SIMBA_027 | reverse complement strand
CTCCTAGAGCCATCTCTGAGCCTGCCACGCTCGATGCATTTCCTTCATCCGGAGGAATTAAATTCACGGTCTGGGCCGAAATCGCCCATACCGAGCTTCCCGGCGGCCGCAACAAGCCGGATATCGACATGGTGGCCGAGCGGTTCCGCCATTGGGCGACCGAAAAGGGGATTCCGCTCAAGGGGCTAAGGATCCTCGCCGCCTTTGAAGGCTTCTGCCACAAATGGCAGGTCAAAGGTTGATGATTGCCCGTGGTTAACTGGCAACTGGCAGTCATCAATGGGCAATTGTTAGGGGTTAGCTACTATGCTCTGCCCATGCGCAACGC
>NZ_JAWRWY010000259.1:0-328 GCF_046535315.1 Paraburkholderia sp. SIMBA_027 | reverse complement strand
ATATTAGCATTGTTTCACGCAAGAATGAGCCACGGTTACCGCGAAGCAAAGATCCGCCCAAGGCGTGCCGGAAGCATACACTTCTTCGTCAACAGGCGGCGGTTGGCGAATCGCTGTGATACCGGCCATAGACAAGAGCGAGCGAAGGCCTAGTTGCCTGAGATAACAAACAACCGACGGAGCAGCCCGATGAAACTCTCTCTTGCCGCAGCGATCATCGCGGGTGCTGTTCTTTCCGGCTGCACGGCGACCGGCGATATCTCCGGCCCAGGCCTGGCACCGATCCCGGGCAGCATCACCTATAACGGCCAACCCCGGACGAAGCTGA
>NZ_JAWRWY010000258.1:0-330 GCF_046535315.1 Paraburkholderia sp. SIMBA_027 | reverse complement strand
CGTTCGTGAAGTCGCGGCTGCCGACCCACGCGCGGATCTGCCCGTCGCGCGGATCGATCGCGACGAAGCCGGCCTGCACGTCGGTCTTCGCCTTGCACAGCGCGCGCATGAAGCCTCGATCGGCGGCGAGCTGCTTCATCGCGGCCGCATCGTCCTTGCCGGCGTCCTGCGCGGCCTTGTACTCGGGCGACTCGCGCATGAAGGTGCGGAACACCTCGTTGTCGGTGCCGCAGCCGTCGCGGCCGCTCCACGCGTTGTTCGCGATCCCCTGCAGCTGGTTCGCCTGCTGCGTGAGCGCCTGGGTCGCCATCTGCTGCAGCCGCGCATCGA
>NZ_JAWRWY010000257.1:0-330 GCF_046535315.1 Paraburkholderia sp. SIMBA_027 | reverse complement strand
CTGCTTTTCAGTTGTTCGATTTCTGTTTTAGATTTCGGATCTGCTTCATACATTGCGTATCAGCTTCCCGGAATTCAGAATATCGTTTAAAATTTTATTGTGGCTGCCTGTATTATCTTTACAATGAATAAGACTGCCGTATTTGTACTCGTTTTTGCAACGATAATAATACCTATCGTAAAAGTAACAATTTTTCGGAAAAGGCATATTGTGTATTTCTAAAAAATATTTAATTCAATGCTCACTAAAAACATTAGTTCGTTAATTTGAATTGTTATAAGCTGTTTTATATTGAAAATAGTAAAGAACAATCTGTATTTTCGTCTATAC
>NZ_JAWRWY010000256.1:0-331 GCF_046535315.1 Paraburkholderia sp. SIMBA_027 | reverse complement strand
ACTACACCGGTAACGCTGATAACAACGCGAACTTCGGCAAAGCCGTTCCTGCTGATTTCAACGGCGGCAGCTTCGGTCGTGGCGACAGCGACGAGTGGACCTTCGGTGCCCAGATGGAAATCTGGTGGTAATAGCAAAACCTGGGCCGGATAAGGCGTTTACGCCGCATCCGGCATATTAGTTTACGCCGTTAACAGATTAGCTATCGTGCGCACACCAAGTCCCGTAGCGCCCGCAGACCACTGTTCAACCGGCGCTTTACGGTAAGTCGCCGAGCAGTCGATATGCAGCCAGCCTTGCTGATAGTTCTCAACAAAGTGCGACAGGAAGC
>NZ_JAWRWY010000255.1:0-331 GCF_046535315.1 Paraburkholderia sp. SIMBA_027 | reverse complement strand
GCGCTATGCGGGGGTTGGCCTTACAGCGTCTACTGCAGGGGCCGGTGGCAGACATACGTGGAATCAGGGATCAGGTAGTGCGATTAGTCGAACACATGTTCGCAGCACCGATCAGCCAAGACCTGAACGAAGAAGCAAACAACGAACGATGACATACCAGAGATGCTCCATCAAACGGCGGTAACCTTCGTCCCCAATGGACGCTCTGACGTCTAGCTGCCGGGGACCCTTACGCGTCGGCGTGATCTCGGCTGTCGCACGTAAACTCCCAGGGGCTCGCCGCGAGCACTCCGCCCTAGACGTTGGCACAGTATTGCCCAGGACCATGGCC
>NZ_JAWRWY010000254.1:0-331 GCF_046535315.1 Paraburkholderia sp. SIMBA_027 | reverse complement strand
CCGGGATTGTGACCCACAAGTTGAACGTTCTCGACGAAGCCGCGGTCAATGCTTTGGTCTCAGAGATCGGCCAGATCGACGTGCTCTTCAATTGCGCCGGCTTCGTCCATGCCGGTTCGATCCTTGAGATGAAGGACAGTGATCTGGAGTTTGCCCTCGATCTCAACGTCAAGGCGATGATCCGCACCATCCGCGCCGTGCTGCCCGGCATGCTCGAGCGCAAGGACGGCTCGATCATCAACATGGCTTCCGTTGCATCCAGCATCAAGGGCGTGCCGAATCGCTTCGCTTACGGCGTCACCAAGGCCGCCGTCATCGGTCTGACCAAATC
>NZ_JAWRWY010000253.1:0-331 GCF_046535315.1 Paraburkholderia sp. SIMBA_027 | reverse complement strand
AACCTCGAAACGAACTACCGCAAGGTGCACGGCATTTCGGCGGCGACCATTCTGGGCGACGGCAGCGTCGCGCTGATCGTCGATGTGGCCGCGCTGAACCTCGCATAGTCTCCGCCACATTCGCCGTAACAGTAACACCTACTCAACTCATTTCATCCCAACCGTTTGGGGGCTAACGTGGCAGAAGTCCAATCCATCAATTCGAGCGGTGCGAACTCGACCGGTGCGAATAGCCGCCGCGACGCGCAACAGGTCGACGCAGGCGGTCAGGAGTTCCTCGTCTTCACGCTGGGCGCGGAAGAGTACGGCATCGACATTCTCAAGGTCCAGG
>NZ_JAWRWY010000252.1:0-332 GCF_046535315.1 Paraburkholderia sp. SIMBA_027 | reverse complement strand
GAAATAAAATCTCTTTTTGTATTCCCAATAAAATATTCTTCAATTGTGGTGTTAATGCTTTTTATCTTGTATTCTTTTGGTTCTGGAGGAAAATATTCTATTTTATTATAGTTATCTTTAGTTGATCGTTCTTCTTTAAATACCGCTGGCTCAATCCAGGGGGTTAAGTAATCTGCGCTAAACAATACATTATCAAAAGTTTCAGGAAATTCTTCTGTATAATTACCTGCTAAAAAACTTCTCACGTTATAGGTTTCAATAGGTATGCCTGGCGAAGAAGATCTAGACCCACTTCTATTTAAGACATCAAGTTTAAAGCTTTCTCCACCTAC
>NZ_JAWRWY010000251.1:0-333 GCF_046535315.1 Paraburkholderia sp. SIMBA_027 | reverse complement strand
GTCGTGACTTGGCTTAAAAAATCCTGAGTACTGGATTTAATGTCCTTTTGCCACACTGCTTCCTGAGCGTAGCCCAAGATTGTGCACATAGTAAATGCACTTATGTAGAGTTTTCTCATCTATTATGTGTTTTAAAGTTAATGCTAGATTTTATTATATTTCCGAAAATTTAACCTTTATTAAGAGTTAAACAAACTTAATTTATAAGATTTAATATTTATTTCATCAATTCATCATTACGATGATAATACAAATGTATTTCTACACAACGACAAAACGTGACGTATTAAATGATAAATACTGTTATTAATAAAAAAGATACTTTATTTTAAT
>NZ_JAWRWY010000250.1:0-333 GCF_046535315.1 Paraburkholderia sp. SIMBA_027 | reverse complement strand
CCACCAACCATGGGCTTGTGTCCGCGAGGGCGCGAGTGTCAGCCTTGGTGTAACTGCGTGACGAAGTGTTCCAAGCGCCTGTCCGGTACCAGCCAGATCAACGCCACCACAGTGTAGACCGCGACTCCGAGCAGTGGGTGCAGGAAAGTGAGCGCGATGCCGGACAAATAGATGAACGGGGACGCTTTGCCTTTCCAGTCCTTACCGACTGCTTGGGCCAGTGCGCCGTCCCGGCCCTGCTGCCGGATGAGCGACTGCTGCAGGACGTAGAACGCAATGGCCGCGCAGAGAAGGTTGAGCCCGTACACCAGAACCGGTACCTGTAAGAAGCCG
>NZ_JAWRWY010000249.1:0-333 GCF_046535315.1 Paraburkholderia sp. SIMBA_027 | reverse complement strand
GCTGTCGACTGCGGCGCGACAGCTCCGGAGCAGTCATGCCACCGTATCACGGCGGATCGACCGGCTGGAATTCGCGCTGAAGGTCAAGCTCTTCGAGCGCAATCCGCGCGGCTATGTGCTGACGGCGATGGGCAACCGCTTCGTCGAGACGGCCGAGAAGATGGAGCTGGAGACAGAGCGGCTGCGGGCTGATCTTACCACCGGCGCGATGGCGCAGCGCGGCGTGGTGCGGCTGAGTGCCCCGGAAGGGTTTGCGAATTTCTTCTTTGCGACGGTGCTGCCGCAATTTGCCGAGCGTCATCCCCATCTGTCGTTGGAGCTGGTGACGATCCA
>NZ_JAWRWY010000248.1:0-333 GCF_046535315.1 Paraburkholderia sp. SIMBA_027 | reverse complement strand
ATAGCCCGTTGCCATGAGAAACGTTGGTGCACGTCCATAACTCTTAGCTCCTACAATGTAAAAGTCTTTCTCAGGTTGACGAAGCTCTTCTTCTCCATGTGCACGAACCGTGCCGCAGCTATGAAGGTTAGGATCAATTAATGGAGCTAAGTCTTTTACACTTTCTGTAATGGAGTCAATAGATGTACGCAATTCGCTAATGATTGTAAAATCCGGACGATTCCCTGCATTTACGATGATTTCGTCTATATTTGAAAGGATTTTCTCTTGTTCATTTTGATTTCCTATCATCTTCATACCATTCACTGAGGCTGTAACATGGTGAATTCTATA
>NZ_JAWRWY010000247.1:0-333 GCF_046535315.1 Paraburkholderia sp. SIMBA_027 | reverse complement strand
ATTTCTCGTCAGCCTTTGCGGCCGCTGGTGGCCCCTGCTGGACTTGAACCAGCGACCAAGCGATTATAAGTCGCCTGCTCTAACCACTGAGCTAAGGGGCCAATCGATTGGATTATAAAGTAACTCCGTGTCGCAATCCAAGCTTGGCTGCAGGTCACTTTGATACATGAAAATACGGGTTTTCTTGATTCAGACGCGCAGCGGTGTGCGTTTGTTTGCCGCTATAGCGAAATAAATCAGAAAATCAGACGCGGTCGTTCACTTGTTCAGCAACCAGATCAAAAGCCATTGACTCAGCAAGGGTTGACCGTATAATTCACGCGATTACACCGC
>NZ_JAWRWY010000246.1:0-334 GCF_046535315.1 Paraburkholderia sp. SIMBA_027 | reverse complement strand
AATACTACGGTTTGATTTTTAGTCATATTATGCATCAGAATGCTGGTAAGCCCTGAAATAGATCCATCATGGAAAACTATTTTTCCATTCTCTTCATTGGTATACATTGCCCATCCCAAGCCATAACTAATCTCTTTGCCTTCTAATTGAAACGTTGCGATTTTTCCGTCATTGAGTGTGGTAGCCGTTATTGCTTCTTCCGATTCTTTTTTATTTAAGATCTGATAAGTAAACAGTGCATTCTGGTATTTTTGCAAGTCTAACGCTGTACTTACAATCCCCCCATTTCCATAAAAGTTGCTTTTTTCAAAAATTAGGAAAGGTTCTTTTAAGG
>NZ_JAWRWY010000245.1:0-334 GCF_046535315.1 Paraburkholderia sp. SIMBA_027 | reverse complement strand
GAATCTCACCGGCGTTGAAACCGGCGCCACCGTCGAATACTCGACCGATGACGGTCATACCTGGAACACCAATTTCAACGCGGTCGAAGGCATGAATGACGTACAGGTTCGGCAAACCGACGTCGCAGGAAATACATCCGATCCGACGGCGTTCAGCTTCGCGCTTGATACCTCAGCTGCTGCGCCCGGTGTCACACTATCGAGCGATTCCGGTAGCAGTGCCACCGACCACATTACCAATGTCGGTTCGTTGAATCTCACCGGTGTCGAAACGGGTGCCACCGTCGAATACTCGATCGACGGCGGCCATACCTGGAACACCAGTTTCAATGCC
>NZ_JAWRWY010000244.1:0-335 GCF_046535315.1 Paraburkholderia sp. SIMBA_027 | reverse complement strand
ATATCCAGGCACAACGACAACGACAGAAAAAAGCCATCCGACATCATTGAAAAGGCATGCATTCGCGCAACTGTTCCATCAGTTTTGTTATTCAGACTTGTTTTGCCGGCTCGCTTTACAGGCCTAACTCGTTCCACAGCGCGTCGATGCGCCGTTTGACCGCGTTGTCCATCACGATCGGGCGGCCCCATTCACGATCGGTTTCGCCGGGCCATTTGTTGGTGGCGTCCAGGCCCATCTTGCCGCCCAGGCCGGACACCGGCGAGGCGAAGTCCAGGTAGTCGATGGGCGTGTTCTCGACCAGCAGCGTATCGCGCACCGGGTCCATGCGCGTG
>NZ_JAWRWY010000243.1:0-335 GCF_046535315.1 Paraburkholderia sp. SIMBA_027 | reverse complement strand
CAGCAGTTCGCACAGCTTAGTCCAGAGCTTCTGATTGGTAGCGCCCATCACGAAGTAGCCGTCTCGCGCCTTCACGGCCTGGTAGGGCGCGCTCATCTTGTTGCTGGTGCCGAGCGGCGTCGGCGGCACGCCCGTGCCCCAGTATTCCGACATGTCCCAGATCGAGAAGGCCATGACCGAATCGAACAGCGACGCATCGATGTGCTGGCCCTCGCCGGTCTTCTGCGCGCCGATGTAGGCCGACAGCAGGCCGTAGACCGCGAACAGCGCGCAGCCGATGTCCGCCACCGGCACCCCGGCCTTGACGGGCTTGCCGCCCTTGTAGCCGGTCACGC
>NZ_JAWRWY010000242.1:0-335 GCF_046535315.1 Paraburkholderia sp. SIMBA_027 | reverse complement strand
GAGCAGGCACAGGCACTGCGCAACGCGGTAGCGATCTTCAGGGTCGACGATGCAAGAGATCTGAATTCATTGACTGTCGGCGAAACAAGGCTGGCGCCCCAATCCGCTAGGATAAAGAAGCCCTCCGGATCGCTAACGCCGAGTCGTACGAAAGCCGCAACTGACTGGAGCACATTCTGATCGTTGAAGTTGAGCGCGGTCATGACAAACCAGCCGCGCATTCACTGCGAAAAGGTCACCGTCTGTCCTGTCGAATGCTCCCGCAGCGTCAGGACGACCGCTGCATGTTTCAGCTGTCAATCACGCGGACGCGTGACTTTGCATTCCACCCGTGT
>NZ_JAWRWY010000241.1:0-336 GCF_046535315.1 Paraburkholderia sp. SIMBA_027 | reverse complement strand
TTGATGTCGCTGCCGAAGCTCGTGTTTCCGGGCGGCGCGCTCGTCGGCGACGACGCGGGCTTTTTGAACGCGGCGCGTATCAAGGGCAGTCACGCGGCGATCAAGACCGGCATGCTCGCGGCGGAAGCGGCGTTCGACGCGGTGCAGGCCGTTCGCACGAGCGATGAACTCACGGCGTATCCGGAAGCGTTCAAGCAGTCGTGGCTCTACACGGAACTGTACAAGGCGCGCAATTTCAAGCATTGGATGAGCAAGGGTTTGTACCTCGGCACGCTGATGGTCGGGCTCGAGCAGAAGCTGATGGGCGGCAATGTGCCGTGGACGCTGCATCATCAG
>NZ_JAWRWY010000240.1:0-337 GCF_046535315.1 Paraburkholderia sp. SIMBA_027 | reverse complement strand
TATTTTTATCCTACAATTACCAAATAAATCATATTAAGGGTTTTATGTAACCGAAAGACCGCCGAACGAAAACCGCACAAAAGGCGCAACTATACGCCTTTTAATAAATAAAATCTTTTCCGGTCGATATTTTTTTTGTTTGTAGCGTCAAAATCCATTCTTTTAAATCTTCTAAATCAAATCCGTTATCATTCAATTTTTCCGGAAACTTTTCCGGATTCATATACCAATCAATCATTTTTTTCTCAGCTTTCTTTATGTCACCAAAGGAAAAGATATGGACCTTTTTAATATTCCCATTGGGTTCGCGGACTGATCTTCTTAAATATAAATAAAC
>NZ_JAWRWY010000239.1:0-337 GCF_046535315.1 Paraburkholderia sp. SIMBA_027 | reverse complement strand
GTAAATCGCCTCCAATTCAGGTAGCGCTTCCTGCCACAGAACATTGGCAAACTCCCCCCGCTGGAGCCCTGTGTGGAGATGGTGGAAGTGGTGCACAGGGCCTTTCCCGTGGCCTACTCCGAGCACGTCGGACGTAGCCAACGCCTGAAGCAACCATGGTTTCACTTCGCGCAGGGAGGCCTCCCAGTTACCGGTGCGGACCTGGACTGTGGCTAATGCCGATGACAGCGAGCATCCGGTCCCGTGGCTGTTTTCTGTCTCCACCCTGGCGCCGGCTACTTCGATGACGTCTTGGCCGAGGAGACCTGTGGTGTTAACCAGGGCGTCGGGGCATTCA
>NZ_JAWRWY010000238.1:0-337 GCF_046535315.1 Paraburkholderia sp. SIMBA_027 | reverse complement strand
GCCGACCGGCACGCCGATCGCGGTGGACGGCGTGATGACGCGCGTCGTCGGCCGCGTGTCGATGGACATGCTGACCGTCGACCTGACGCCGTGCCCGAACGCAGGCATTGGGTCGAGCGTCGAGCTGTGGGGCGATCAGGTGAAGGTGGACGATGTCGCGGAAGCCAGTGGCACGATCGGCTACGAGCTGATGTGCGCGCTCGCACGCCGCGTGCCGGTCGTGATCGTGCCGCCGGGGGGGTCGACGGTGGAGGCGGTGCTGCGTACGGGCAGCCACGGGCGTTGATGGAAGTCACGGATGCGGCGGCACGCTGTCGTGTCGTGGCGCATCCAGACC
>NZ_JAWRWY010000237.1:0-338 GCF_046535315.1 Paraburkholderia sp. SIMBA_027 | reverse complement strand
GACGGTCAGGGGTTTGCCCGAGGCTGCCCACTCTTTCAGGTGGACGTCGGTGGCCCGATGCAACGGTGGAGACAACAGCACAGCACCTTCGATCTGTGATGCGACTGGCTCCGAAGCCCCATACATCAGGGCAAGTTCGGTGCCGAAGGACCAGCCAACCAGCCAGCGGTTTGGCAGGCCCCGTTCCACTGCGAAACGCACGGCGGCTTCGACGTCGTAACGCTCGCCTATGTCGCTCTTGCGGATAGCTAGGCCGCTGGCAACACGGTTAAGAAAGGTATCGTCCTCGACGATAGCCGCTCGGTTCGAGTCCTTCGTCCTGACCCTCCATTTAGTTG
>NZ_JAWRWY010000236.1:0-338 GCF_046535315.1 Paraburkholderia sp. SIMBA_027 | reverse complement strand
AGTTGGCTTCCGTCACCATGCCGGAGAGCTTGCACCAGACGTGGTCACGTTGCCCTTTGAACTGGCGGATCAGCACCGCCCATTCGTCGAAACCGCCATTGCGGATTTCCGGCTTAGAGATGTGGTCGAGTACGAAGCGCGTTTCAGGGAAGGCGTCCACTGTCGCGATGCAGGACGGCAGTTGCGGCAGGTTCGGCACGAGGTCATAGACAAGCCCGGCAGCCTCGACAGCTTTCAGGCCCTTCTTGACATCGTCACGCAGCAGCCAGTTCGGGTCGCTTTCTGTCTGGATAAGGTGCCGGACGCCGACCAGCCACTTACCCTGAGGCGACGATTGC
>NZ_JAWRWY010000235.1:0-338 GCF_046535315.1 Paraburkholderia sp. SIMBA_027 | reverse complement strand
ACCGGCTATCTATTACATGAGTAAGGAAAATACGCTACAACAGGCCGTGGGGTTGCCCGATCAGAAAACGCTTAATATCATTATGGGGAAGGTGATGCTGCCAACTTACTGATTTAGTGTATGATGGTGTTTTTGAGGTGCTCCAGTGGCTTCTGTTTCTATCAGCTGTCCCTCCTGTTCAGCTACTGACGGGGTGGTGCGTAACGGCAAAAGCACCGCCGGACATCAGCGCTAGCGGAGTGTATACTGGCTTAACTATGCGGCATCAGAGCAGATTGTACTGAGAGTGCACCATTGCGGTGTGAAATACCGCACAGATGCGTAAGGAGAAAATACCG
>NZ_JAWRWY010000234.1:0-340 GCF_046535315.1 Paraburkholderia sp. SIMBA_027 | reverse complement strand
CAGTTGTTCTGCTTTCGCGGCGGTCATTTCGGCAATGCGTTGCCCTTTGCCGTCGAGAATGCCGCTGACGTCGGAGAGCAAAATCAGATCCGCGCCCAGCGTTGCCGCCAGCGCCGTTGCCGCCTGGTCGGCATTGACGTTCATCAGTTGCCCTTCGTCTGTTACGCCAATGGAGCTGACCACCGGCAGATAACCGTTCTCCAGCAAGGAGTTGATAAGCTTAGGCGAACCTGGCTGCGCCAGTCCAACATGGCCTAACTCTTCATCAAGCTGGGTCACTTTGACGCTGTCGCCGTCACCGAGAAACAAACCTACGGCCGCAATCTGATGTTTCTTCGCC
>NZ_JAWRWY010000233.1:0-342 GCF_046535315.1 Paraburkholderia sp. SIMBA_027 | reverse complement strand
ACCATACACCGGCGCGGGCGCCGGCCGGGCTCGCACGGGCCGCAGCTCCAGCGCTCTTCGCAACGCCCGCCGGGCGTAATCGCGGTTCCACCCCGTCAGCTCGACGAGCTCATCAAGGATCCGGACCTTCTCAGTACGGTTGCCCCTGGCGTAAGCACGTGCCTTGATCAGCGTGACCGCCTTGCGCTGGCTCATCGTCAAACCCATCCCTCAAGGATGTCCGCCAACCAACCCCAACCGGACCTTTTCCGATGAGGCAACGTACCCGGCTCCGCGGACCTTTTCCATGAGTCAACGCGAGGTCTAGCTTTCTTTAGGGAAGTCAGCTAGTTTGTGCTCACG
>NZ_JAWRWY010000232.1:0-342 GCF_046535315.1 Paraburkholderia sp. SIMBA_027 | reverse complement strand
GCCGTCTCAGCGACCACGCCCATGTTGTGGGTGATCATGATCAGGCCCATGCCGTGCTCACGCTGCAGACGCATCAAGAGATCGAGGATCTGCTTCTGGATCGTCACGTCGAGCGCGGTGGTCGGCTCGTCGGCGATCAGGAGCTTCGGATTGCAGGCGATCGCGATGGCGATCATGACGCGCTGGCACTGGCCACCCGACATCTGGTGCGGGAAGTGGTTGAGCCGCTCCGCCGGGTTCGGAATACCGACAGCTTCGAACAGTTCGATCGCACGCTTGCGGCGCGCGGCCTTATCGAGGCCGAGGTGGATCTTCAGAACTTCCTCGATCTGGAAGCCCACC
>NZ_JAWRWY010000231.1:0-342 GCF_046535315.1 Paraburkholderia sp. SIMBA_027 | reverse complement strand
TCAGCAAAAAACCCCTCAAGACCCGTTTAGAGGCCCCAAGGGGTTATGCTAGTTATTGCTCAGCGGTGGCAGCAGCCAACTCAGCTTCCTTTCGGGCTTTGTTAGCAGCCGGATCTCAGTGGTGGTGGTGGTGGTGCGACCGTTAAATTCAAATACAAAGGTGAAGAAAAAGAAGTTGACATCTCTAAAATCAAAAAAGTTTGGCGTGTTGGTAAAATGATCTCTTTCACCTACGACGAAGGTGGTGGTAAAACCGGTCGTGGTGCGGTTTCTGAAAAAGACGCGCCGAAAGAACTGCTGCAGATGCTGGAAAAACAGAAAAAATGACTCGAGCACCACCAC
>NZ_JAWRWY010000230.1:0-343 GCF_046535315.1 Paraburkholderia sp. SIMBA_027 | reverse complement strand
CCAGTCTGTTACGATCTGGCCAATCAGCTTAAGTCTTTCATCCTCGTACGCATTATCAAGGCCTGCCATTGGGATGAAGTAGAGTGACTTTGTCATAGTTGATCCGAGACAATGGCGAACAGAGGTGAGACACGCAAACTAGTCATTGCAGTTAAAACAGAATGCTCGGTTGCGAGATTATCACCGGAGGACACCCTCGCAATCAGAAATATACACCACAAATAAAATCACGCGCACGTTCAATTAGCATTCATTAATATATTGATTTCATTACTTAATCCCCCATCTTAACCACCTTCCTGAACCCTTCCTCAACCTCCCCCGGCGCCAACTGAACCGAACC
>NZ_JAWRWY010000229.1:0-344 GCF_046535315.1 Paraburkholderia sp. SIMBA_027 | reverse complement strand
CTGCCGATCCGCAAGCTGATCGAGACACACCTCGACGTCTTCGGCACCGTATCGGAGCGTTTCGTGCTTTCGGGAGACGATTTCATGCTTTCGCCGGAAGCGGCGCAGAATTTTGGCCTCGTGGTACATGAGCTGACGACAAACTCCATCAAATATGGGGCGCTGTCAGTTGCGGCGGGG
Organism: Paraburkholderia sp. SIMBA_027; assembly: GCF_046535315.1. Taxonomy (NCBI): domain Bacteria; kingdom Pseudomonadati; phylum Pseudomonadota; class Betaproteobacteria; order Burkholderiales; family Burkholderiaceae; genus Paraburkholderia; species Paraburkholderia sp. SIMBA_027. The sequence continues at coordinate 164 of NZ_JAWRWY010000229.1, read as the reverse complement.
AAGATCAACGTCGGCTGGACGGCTTTCGAAAAAGACGGGCGGCAGATTATCCGTCTCGTCTGGACAGAAACCGGAGGCCCCCCTGCCATGGAGCCGACCCGAAAGGGTTTCGGCACCACCGTTATCAAACGGCACGCCGAAGGCGCATTCGGCGGACAGGTGAC
>NZ_JAWRWY010000228.1:0-344 GCF_046535315.1 Paraburkholderia sp. SIMBA_027 | reverse complement strand
CCGCGTATTGCCGCCAAGCTCGACGTTGCGCAGATCAGCGATATCACTGCGGTTGAAAACGCCGATACGTTCGAGCGTCCGATTTACGCTGGCAATGCGATTGCGACGGTGCAATCGGCTGATCCGGTGAAGGTCATCACCGTTCGCACCACGGCATTCGACGCGGTCGCTGCGGAAGGCGGCAACGTATCGGTAGAAAAAATCGAAGCGGCAGCGGACAACGGCAAAGCGCAATTCGTCAATCGCGAAGTCACGAAACTCGATCGTCCCGAACTCACCAGCGCAAAGATTATCGTGTCAGGCGGACGCGGTCTGGGCAGCGGCGAAAACTACACCAAAGTGCT
>NZ_JAWRWY010000227.1:0-346 GCF_046535315.1 Paraburkholderia sp. SIMBA_027 | reverse complement strand
AATCCTTATTAATAGGTTGATGAATGGTTATAAATTCTTCAAGGCTCCAGACCTGGATGAGCAAACCTACAAAAAATTGAATAGAATCTAATGTATTAGAAATCATAAAGAAATATTGTGTCTTATTTTGGGATAATGTCTCCGTAAAATAGGTCTGAGGGTATTCCGTATGATCTTCAAGCTCAAACTTGGTTTCTGTTTTTTTAAAGAATTGTGACAGTATTTTGATGGCCCTATCAAAAGCCCCTGACATCTCAATACATATGTTATTTTTAGACTTCCGGATACTGGTGACAGATTCTATAAAACTCCCTATTATATTAAGGTTAAAGTAGTTTCCTGCCAA
>NZ_JAWRWY010000226.1:0-346 GCF_046535315.1 Paraburkholderia sp. SIMBA_027 | reverse complement strand
CCTGCCCGTGGTGATTGGCTTGGCGTTGCTTGGCATCGCCGGGGTGAACTTTGCCAACGGACTCGCCGAGAAGGAGAAGCAAAGCCAGTCGGCAGCATCTTTGGCGCCTTGCCAGGTAATGACTCGTGATCAACTAGTTCCGGCTGACGGGACGCTCTTCGGCGTGAATCTGGATTGGCACACCAAGTCGTTGTCCACGTTCGCGAAGGACCTGGGCCACAAGCCGGCCGTCAACGTTTCCTTTACGGGCTTTCCACTGACCGCCAAAGATGAAGACGATCTTCGACGGGCAGTTGACCAGATCCGCGCCGATGGCCACATGATGCTTCTGACCCTGGAACCGGAC
>NZ_JAWRWY010000225.1:0-347 GCF_046535315.1 Paraburkholderia sp. SIMBA_027 | reverse complement strand
CAGGCCGTACGCGCCGATGCCGAACAGGATCCCCGCCCTCGACTCGCTACGCACGGGCTTACCGGTTGTACCGGCACCGCTGGCTTTGCCCCCCGTACCCGGGCGGGCACCCGGCGTCGTGGGTTGCGTGGTGGAAGGTGGGCTGGAAGCTATCTGATCCGGTGTAGACACACTGTCGGCAACAGAGCCGGACCGCGCAATATTCCGCAATGTAACAGGGCTGTTGATGAAATTTGGTGACTCTTGCCATATAAGCGGCCCGGTGCGGAGCAGACCCCTAGAATTGGAGTCTGCACGCCCCTACGGCGGCGTGGCTCACTGCTTCGGAAGGGCTAACGGTGTCCAAC
>NZ_JAWRWY010000224.1:0-347 GCF_046535315.1 Paraburkholderia sp. SIMBA_027 | reverse complement strand
CAGCGCACTGTTCGAGGAAGCGATCAGGAATAGGAGCGACTATGCTTCCGAATTTCGCATCATCCGGCCGAATGGCGCCGTACGGCATATACGGTCGCGCGCAAAGTATTTCGTCGATGGCCAGGGAGAGCCGTGTTTCATAGGGGCGGAATGGGACGTCACTGACGATGTTCTGCGCAACGAGCAGCTTGCGCGCGAGCGCGAGGCCGCCGATAGCAGCCGCGCCGATGCGCGCTACGCTGCCGATCACGACTATCTGACCGGGCTTTTGAACCGGCGGGCATTCGACGAGGCCTTTGCAGCTCTCGGGCGGGAGGCGGGCCGGATCGTGTCCGTCTGTCATATCG
>NZ_JAWRWY010000223.1:0-348 GCF_046535315.1 Paraburkholderia sp. SIMBA_027 | reverse complement strand
CTATGGCAGTTTACTGGAAAGTGGAAATCAACAAAAAGCGGAGCAGCTGATTCAGGAATATGTAAAAGATCAAAACGGCTATGAAGCCAAAGAAATAGACTTTAACCGATTAGGATATCAGTTTCTCAGACTTCAGAAGGTTGATCATTCTCTTCAGGTGTTTCATGCAGCAATAGTAATTTTTCCGAAAAATTCAAATGCATATGATAGTTATGGAGAAGCATTGCTGCAGGCCGGTAAAAAAGAAGAGGCCATGAAGATGTATCAAAAAGCAATTGAATTAGATCCAGAAAACACCAATGCCAAAGAGATGGTGAAGAAAATTGAAGGATTGCTCGTTAATAAGTA
>NZ_JAWRWY010000222.1:0-348 GCF_046535315.1 Paraburkholderia sp. SIMBA_027 | reverse complement strand
AGTGGACTAAAGAGCAACATGATTACGGTATAGAGTATCTAGCTAAAACCCAAAAGGAGCATCCTGGTCTAAAAAAACAGATTGCGGCTTATTTGGATATGGGCTATGAGGGACCTTTAAAAAGTATAGGAAAAAGAACTTTTCAGACTATTCAGCGTAAAGGGGACAAGCATTCTAAAACATATACTATTCTTAATGGGGAAAAAATATTGATTTGGGATCCGATGCAGATTGATAATAGTGGCAATATATCTACTGTTGGGATTAGCTATAGCTACGATGGTGAGAGAGCTGCCGTATCAACTCAAAAAAGTGGTGCAGAAGTTAAAACTGTTTATTTTATCGAAA
>NZ_JAWRWY010000221.1:0-348 GCF_046535315.1 Paraburkholderia sp. SIMBA_027 | reverse complement strand
CATCAGGATGCCATCAAGAAGGGCTTCGCCGCCAGAAAACCCGACACCATCTGGGAAGTGCCTTATATGCCGATCGATCCGAGCGATCTCGGCCGCACCTATGATTCGGTCATTCGCGTGAATAGCCAGTCCGGCAAGGGCGGCATAGCGTACCTGCTCGAACAGGGTTACGGCGTAGTATTGCCGCGGCGATTGCAGGTGGATTTCAGCTCCGCCGTGCAACGCTATACCGAAGACAGTGGGCAGGAAGTCACGCCCTCGCAGATCTGGGAATTGTTCCAGCAGGAGTATGTGCGCAACGATTCACCGGTGCGGTATGTCGGACATAGTCTGTCCGAGCACGGTGAC
>NZ_JAWRWY010000220.1:0-349 GCF_046535315.1 Paraburkholderia sp. SIMBA_027 | reverse complement strand
CAGACCGCAGTGCCGGTGGGGGCGATGCGCAGCCGCAATCCAGTGTCGGCGGTCAGCTTGCGTGGCTTGCCGTCGCTCACACGCTGCGCCGCAATCGCGGCCTCGATATCCCGCACGGTCAGTTTTGTCATGTTGGTATCCCTGGTCCGGATCCGGACGTGCGCCGCCCGTACCCGAAATCTACCCGAAAATGCGCCGGCTCACACCATGATTTTGCGAACTTTGGCGAACGACGAAAACGCATTTAAGTTATACAAATCAATGGGTTGCATGATATGCCGAACGCTCGCGGACGCCGGCGAACGTGCATACACCGTTATGGGGTGCAGGTGGTCGGAGGTTCAAATCC
>NZ_JAWRWY010000219.1:0-350 GCF_046535315.1 Paraburkholderia sp. SIMBA_027 | reverse complement strand
AGTCCATGGGTCGCGGCCAGTTCGCGAAGGAACGTGCGTCCTTCTTCGGGATTGTCCCGGTGGTCCACCTCCACGCCCAGCAGTCCGGCGTCGATCATCTCCTGGTAAACGCCCTCCCCCACGATCCGTCCGCGCGATGACGCCACCGGGTGCGCAAAGACGGGCACGCCGCCCGCTGCCCGGACGAGCTCGACGGCGAGGGCCGGGTGCGGCGCGTAGTGCTGGACGAAGTACCGTGAATGGGACGTGAGGATCGACGTGAACGCTTCCGTCCTATCCGCCACAACTCCGGCAGCGACCAGCGCGTCGGCGATATGCGGGCGGCCCACGGTGGCCCCGGGCGCAACATG
>NZ_JAWRWY010000218.1:0-351 GCF_046535315.1 Paraburkholderia sp. SIMBA_027 | reverse complement strand
CTGGAAATAGCCCTGCAGATTCTCGCGGTGGAAATCGACGGAGGTGTAGATGATCGGCCGCTTGCCGTAATAAGCTTCCAGCCGGTCCATGAACCGCTTCATCTCTGAGCGCACGGTGGCCGGATCCGGGCGAAGGCGGCAGGTCTTGGATTCGCCGTTCCATTCGACATCGAGAACCGGCGGCAGGCGCATCGCCTCCTTCGGCACATTCTGGATGAACCAGTCGGCCTGTTCGTCTGCGGAGGAACAGAAATAGTAGAAGTGATAGGGCGCATGCGGAATGCCGACGGCGCGGGCGCGCTGCCAGTATTCGCTGAAGCGCGGATCGACGCGATCCTTGCCTTCGGTCGC
>NZ_JAWRWY010000217.1:0-352 GCF_046535315.1 Paraburkholderia sp. SIMBA_027 | reverse complement strand
CGGCCGATTCGATTCCGCCTGCCCGGCATCGCATGCCGCCCGGTGCGCCAGCACCGGCGCGGTTCCCCGCGTTCGTGATCTCCGCGGCTTTCTTCCGGGTTCACCCCGCCACCGGGCAAACACCCATCTAGCCGCGCGTCCGCGGCATCGATATACCGTTCATGAAAGGATTCGTTCGGCGCACGATTATCGCCCGGGGGGATTTTATTCGTACGGAAATACGGCCAATATGTCGGTTCGATCGAGGTCCTTCGTACGCGCGGCGAGCCGGCGCACGATACCAACGCCAAGCGGGGAATAACGATGGTTGCAAGGTCACCCGACGCAAACGGGACGGCGGCGCCCGAGATGC
>NZ_JAWRWY010000216.1:0-352 GCF_046535315.1 Paraburkholderia sp. SIMBA_027 | reverse complement strand
AGGCAAACCTGCGCGAGACGACGACCCGGGTTCTGGCCTCGCTGACGCCGCGCGAAGAACGTGTTCTTCGCATGCGCTTCGGCATCGGCATGAATACCGACCACACGCTCGAAGAAGTCGGCCAGCAGTTCTCGGTGACCCGCGAACGTATCCGCCAGATCGAAGCGAAGGCTCTGCGCAAGCTCAAGCACCCGAGTCGCTCGCGGAAGCTGCGCTCGTTCCTCGACAGCTGAGCGGACGGCGTCACGACATACAAAGCCCGGCCATGTGCCGGGCTTTTCTTTTGGGCAGGGTGCAACTAAGGCGTTTGCCTGCCGCCGTCATGCCACAATTCGGCAGAGGATGGCCGGAG
>NZ_JAWRWY010000215.1:0-354 GCF_046535315.1 Paraburkholderia sp. SIMBA_027 | reverse complement strand
AGGATTTAAGTATGAATGGCTAAATAATTTAAACAATGGAAAATCAAATAACACTAACCCAAACAACGGCCCTATCAACATCAGAGCGAGTGGAAATAAGGTTGATGGGACAGCCCAATTGCTATCTGGACAAATCCGCTATTTCGAGCCTACCTGAAATTGTCAAAAAACAAGTATTATTCCCATCTGTGAAAGACAAAGAGGTTGGAATCTTCGAAAGAGAGAAAGTTGCTAAGCGATTGATTTCTGCTTTTCAGATGAGCTTTCCAAGACTTGAGGGCGTTATTTACGAAGACGGTATTAATCCGACAGAAGTTGCCATTGCGGAGTTTGGAGCCTATCTCCGGGTAGTCC
>NZ_JAWRWY010000214.1:0-356 GCF_046535315.1 Paraburkholderia sp. SIMBA_027 | reverse complement strand
CCGATCATAACTGTCCCGCAGGGCATCTCCACATCCGTCATTCCGGCCTCGAGCCGGAATCCAGCCGACGCGCATCCGCGCGGCGTAAAGACTCCTTTCAGCCCAAGAACTTGGGCTGGCTGGATACCGGCTCAGGGCCGGTATGACGGGCGAGGGTGCCAGGACCTTGGCATAAGCGCTGGCTGAACAGATTGGCGCGTTGTTCTCTGGAACGCGCAGCTCAATCCTTCTTGATCTCACCCATGCGGTTCCATGCATCCAGCCCGGCAATCTTGTAGGCCTCAGCCAGCGTGGGGTAATTGAACGTATTCTCCACGAAATATTCCACAGTGCCCTTCAGGTTCAGCACCGCCTGG
>NZ_JAWRWY010000213.1:0-356 GCF_046535315.1 Paraburkholderia sp. SIMBA_027 | reverse complement strand
CAGAAGCTCCGCCAACTGTCCGCGCAACACAGCTAATGCCTTGTGCTCTTGCCACGTCACCTCCTGGACCGCCACGGCGCCCGGCCCTCCTGCCTCGTCCCCGGGTTCTATGTCCAGCAACCAAGCGCCCTTGCGATGGTTTGCTTCCGAGAATGAGTAGGCCAAGGGCGAGCCCGAATAACGCACATGGTGGGCCAACTCCTGCCGCCCGTGGAGGTGGCCCAAGGCAGTGTAGGTGAAGCCCTCAAAGAGATCGAGTGGTACTGCACCGAGGCCGCCGATGCTCAGGTCCCGCTCACTTTCCGACGTGATCCCGCCGGAGGCAAAGGTGTGGGCGAGGACCACAGGGTGCACCG
>NZ_JAWRWY010000212.1:0-357 GCF_046535315.1 Paraburkholderia sp. SIMBA_027 | reverse complement strand
ACGGTAAAATCGTTCGTATCGTTGACGCGGAAAAAGTTGAAAAAAAATTCCTGGGTCGTCCGATCACCGTTTGGCGTCTGTACTTCGAACACCCGCAGGACGTTCCGACCATCCGTGAAAAAATCCGTGAACACTCTGCGGTTGTTGACATCTTCGAATACGACATCCCGTTCGCGAAACGTTACCTGATCGACAAAGGTCTGATCCCGATGGAAGGTGACGAAGAACTGAAACTGCTGGCGTTCGACATCGAAACCCTGTACAAGGAAGGTGAAGAATTCGGTAAAGGTCCGATCATCATGATCTCTTACGCGGACGAAGAAGAAGCGAAAGTTATCACCTGGAAAAAAATCGACC
>NZ_JAWRWY010000211.1:0-358 GCF_046535315.1 Paraburkholderia sp. SIMBA_027 | reverse complement strand
CCGCCCTCGAAAGCCGCGCTCATGTCCGCGCCTCGTAGTCAGGCGCTTCGGCCGGCTCGCCGCGCATCTCGCTGAGGAACATGCCGTCGCGCAGATTGATGCCGTGTTCGACGAAGGCCTTCATGCAGCACAGCATGTTGGCCCAGCCCTCGCAATTGAGATAGGTGCCGCGCCGTCCGGCTTCGTCTTCGTGCCAGCCGTCTTCGGAGATGGTCACCATCGTGCCGCCATCCTCAAGCGCCTCGAACTTCATTTCGACCGTCGTCTTGTAGCGGACCTTGTCCGCATCCGTTCCGCCGTCCCAGCGCAGCACGATCAGGCTCTCCGGCACCAGATCGACGACCTCCACCGGCGCGTC
>NZ_JAWRWY010000210.1:0-359 GCF_046535315.1 Paraburkholderia sp. SIMBA_027 | reverse complement strand
GAAGGCGTCCGCGTCACCATCGGGGAGGTCGAGGCCAACACCCGCTTTCTGGAACTCTGTGCAGGTTATACAAACCCGCCGCAGCGTTCCTAGCGGTTAACATGTGCACCAAGATTCCTTACTCCCGATAAAGTAAGGACGAAAGCCAAAATATATGCCAGTTCCGGAATGCATTCCAGAACTGGCATATATCCCAGCGAAAGACATCGCCGCGGCGCCGCCGTGGAAGCAAGGAGACGGGTATGGGCCAGGGACAACTACCCCACGGTACGGAAGAAACTCTCGCGGCGACCACCGCGGCAGCGGCCGCGCCGGCCGAACCGGTGGACATGGTTCAGTTGCTCGGGCCCGACGGAAAA
>NZ_JAWRWY010000209.1:0-359 GCF_046535315.1 Paraburkholderia sp. SIMBA_027 | reverse complement strand
AGAGCGCCTGGCCGCGCCGCACCACGCGTACGAAGCCGTTGTCATGCTCGTAGGAGGTTGGTTCGTCCTCCCCCGGAAACATCGCCACCAAGCGTCCGGCATCGTCGTACTGATAGGCCGTCACCGCGCCCAGCGGGTCTTGCTCGACCGTCAGCCGGCCCTTGTCGTCGTAGGATTTGAAATGCTCGGCACCGTCCGGATCGATACGCTGTACCAGCCGTGCGCGCTGGTCATGCACGTAGATTTCCTGGCTGCCATCGGCGTTAAACACCGTGACCTGGCCGTCGTCACCCCAGGCATAACGCGCGTCCATCTGCGAGAAGCTGGCCCAATGCCGGACACAGCGCGCCGCCTTGCCG
>NZ_JAWRWY010000208.1:0-359 GCF_046535315.1 Paraburkholderia sp. SIMBA_027 | reverse complement strand
CGATGCGCTTGCGGCCTGAACTGCGTGCAATCATTGCCGCCATGCAGTAGCCAACCACGACGCTCACAAGCGTCGCAATGAACGCTATCCATGCCGTTGTGCTGAGAACGCGGAGGAACAGGTCCGTCGCAAACAGCGATCGATAGGCATTCCACGAAAATCCGTCGCTAGAGACGCTTTGCCATGCAACCACTGCGAGAGGGTAGAAGAAAAAAACCAGCAGGAGCACACACGCCGGAAGCATCAATGCGATGGCGTAGCGCCGGTCGAACGAATTCATCATGGGCGTACTGACCTCGTAAAACCCTGGAATAGGCCGCTTCGGCTTATTGGACGAAGCGGCACCCTTCAGTCTGTCG
>NZ_JAWRWY010000207.1:0-360 GCF_046535315.1 Paraburkholderia sp. SIMBA_027 | reverse complement strand
CGAGCCGCGTTGTTTCGACGGCTCAGACCCAGGCCCAGGGCCAACATTCCGACACCCAGCAGCAGGTGCAGCCAGTTGTCGGCGGTGTTCAGTGGGACGAAGTTCGCGGCGGAATCCTGCCCGATGATGAGGCCGTAGATCCACAGCACCAGATAGATGACTCCACCGCCCACAAGATAGTTGCGCGCCTGACCAGCCGTGCGGGCCATCAGAAGCCCTGCAATGCCGAACAGCAGGTGAACGATGTTATGGAGAATTGAGACTTGGAAAAGCCCCAGAAGCAGCGCTTCGGAGTGGTGACCTGCGAACTCCAGGGAGCCGTAGTTTGAGGTGATCCCGGGGATGAACCCCAGGATACCG
>NZ_JAWRWY010000206.1:0-361 GCF_046535315.1 Paraburkholderia sp. SIMBA_027 | reverse complement strand
CCGGTCATCCACCAGGCCCGGGACAACCAGTCCGATGGCGCGGGCGCCGGGCGCGTGTCCCAGAAGTTCGTCAACGGCGCTGATGACGGCTTTGACCACGGCGTCCGGGCCTTCTTCCCTGGGTGTGGGCCACCGGTGATAGGAGATGGCTTCTGACCCGGAGAGGACGGCGCCTTTCATTGCCGTACCCCCGACGTCGAGGGCGACCGTCAACTCCCCGGTAGTGAAGCCTGGCAGCGCCGTCCCCGGTCCTGTGGGCCGCTCAGAGGGGATGCGGTGCGGGTGCTCGCCGGTCATTTGACGCTTCCCGCGAGCATGGCGCTGACGATGTAGCGGTTGAGGACAAGGGCGATGCCGGCAG
>NZ_JAWRWY010000205.1:0-361 GCF_046535315.1 Paraburkholderia sp. SIMBA_027 | reverse complement strand
CCCGTGGTCATGGATAAGACGGCGCGCATTCTGGAGCGGCGGCTGGCTGCATCCGGCAACCGGTTGGCACGCGAGCAGCGTGTGGCTCACGGACGCGACGCCGTCGCTATCGCCATCGGTGAGGCAATGGTGGCTGCCGAGCGCTTTCCGAAGCTCGTGATCGTCTTTGGGGCGTCGGCCGTGATTGACGAGGACGATGTGATCCCGGCGGCGATCCGGCAGGCCGGCGGAGAGATTCTGAGCGTCGGCATGCCCGTGGACCCAGGCAATCTGATGGTAATTGGGCGGATCGGGGAGACCTATGTCGTCGGTGCGCCGGGCTGTGCCCGCAGTCCGAAGGAGAACGGTTTCGACTGGGTGC
>NZ_JAWRWY010000204.1:0-361 GCF_046535315.1 Paraburkholderia sp. SIMBA_027 | reverse complement strand
AGCCGTACTTTGGGAAATTTGGAAAGCTCTTTCCGGGGATGTACAATTATAACGACAGAGCCAAACAAATTAATGATAGATATCCATGATCGTATGCAGTAATATGGTCTAAAGAACATTATAATGCGTGGGAAAATCCAAGCAATCAAAATCAAGAACAGATTAGATCATTATTAGTACCATTTCTAACGTATAAAATGATGGCTTATGAAGTATCAAATAAATAAAAATAATTCATCAGAACTTAGTGAAGCTATCTAACTAATTTAATTTAATTTAATTCCTCTTCAAAGTTAGTTTACAAAACATCAAAAACGAGATAATCCATGAAAGGACTATCTCGTTTCGAATTCTCTCATAC
>NZ_JAWRWY010000203.1:0-362 GCF_046535315.1 Paraburkholderia sp. SIMBA_027 | reverse complement strand
CCTTACAGGCGGTACATGATCGAGTCGTTCCAGAAGCGGTCGAGGCGCTGCAGGAGCTTGTTCATCTGGGTGAATTCGTCGGTGCCGATGCCGCCGACCTTTTCGATCGAGCCGACGTGGCGTTCGTAGAGACGCGCAACGGTTTCGGCGATTTCCTGGCCCTTTTCGGTCAGGCTGATGCGGACCGAGCGCCGGTCGACACGCGAACGCTGGTGGTTGATGAGACCGAGGTCGACCAGCTTCTTGACGTTGTAGGAAACGTTGGAGCCCAGGTAGTAACCGCGCGAGCGCAGCTCGCCGGCGGTCAGTTCCGAGTTGCCGATGTTGAAGAGCAGGAGAGCCTGGATGGCGTTGACGTCGCT
>NZ_JAWRWY010000202.1:0-362 GCF_046535315.1 Paraburkholderia sp. SIMBA_027 | reverse complement strand
AGCTGTAAGCTTGGCCGATTTCTCAAGCGTTGCTCCCCCGCTGGTGACGTTGCCCTCCGAGAGGAGCAACGCCGCCGCCGACCGGGAAACATCCAGCAGTTTCGCAATGCCTGCATCGGCCCGGACTCCGCCCAACTCCTCTGGAATGCTCAGGTCCCTACTCACCGGGTGCCTCCGGAGCGGGACCTTGCGCGTTGCCTGCGTCAGCGGTTCGCTCGCTCGGTGCGCCGTGGCGCGAACCGTCCATGGCTATCCCGCGAAGCGTCAAGATACAAACGATCGCGACCCCGGACACCACAGCAGAATCCGCGATGTTGAAGATCGCGAAGTTGGGGAACTGGATAAAGTCCACAACGTGCCCC
>NZ_JAWRWY010000201.1:0-362 GCF_046535315.1 Paraburkholderia sp. SIMBA_027 | reverse complement strand
GTGTGTACAGCACCAGCACCGCGCCCGGCAGGATTACGCCGACGAGACCCTTGGACAACACCGCCATCGCCATCGACGCCCAGCACAGCCACATCCAGCCGCGCACGTTGGCGTCCGGCAGGTTGGGGCGCTGCGCAAGCAGCAGCGCGCAGAGCGTGAGCGCCATCCAGAACGACAGGCCCATGTCGAGCGTGTTGAAATGGCCCATCAGGTTCCAGTACGGCGAGGTCGCCAGCACGAGCGCCGTGAACACGCCGGTTGCCGCGTTGAACACGCGCGCGCCGGTAAAGCCGATCAGCAGCAAGCCGGCAAAGCCCGTCAGCGCGGTGTAAAGCCGTGCCTGCCATTCGCCGATGCCGAAC
>NZ_JAWRWY010000200.1:0-362 GCF_046535315.1 Paraburkholderia sp. SIMBA_027 | reverse complement strand
ATTTGCAATGACTGATAATTTGTAAGAACGGAACTTTCTATCCTTTACCAGTCTGTTCAGTGCATAATTGATGCGTAAATCATTAAGATAGCTTACAAAATTCTTTCCTTTCTGAGTGTTGATCACCTCTGATAGATAAGTGGTATTCGTTTTTATGCTTTTTGCAAGGCTGGCCGATGTAATTCCTTTCCTTAAAAAGAGTTCTTTTGATTCGAAGACTTCCAATTCTTGTAAAATGAACTGGGTTACCTCTTCAGGAGTAGTTTTAGATGTTTTATCTTCGGTATCAGTCTGTTCAGGATTTTGAAGTTGAATGGCATCTAATTTTGTTGGAGTTTCAACATTTCCTTCCTCAATAGAAT
>NZ_JAWRWY010000199.1:0-362 GCF_046535315.1 Paraburkholderia sp. SIMBA_027 | reverse complement strand
CCAGGCCCCGAAACGTTCAGGGCTGAGGCTCAAAGGGTGCATCAAGAGCGGTAGGACACCGATCGCCAACGTCCCGCACAAGGTCACCAAGGCAACGGGGAGAACTGTGTCCTGATGCCTCACCCGGCGCACCGCGGCCATTGCGCCGATCGCCGAAGCTCCGCAGATGGAGAACCCCGTGGCGATAAGCAACGCTGTTTCCGCGGGAAGTCGCAGCAGCCTGGCCAGTGCGTACGTTCCCGCGAAGCTCGCCATGACGATGAGGGTGATCAGGACCAGCGCCAACCATCCCAAACCCAGCACGTCCGCAATGCTGACCTTCAGTCCCAGGAAAACTATGCCTGCGCGCATGAGGTGCTTCC
>NZ_JAWRWY010000198.1:0-362 GCF_046535315.1 Paraburkholderia sp. SIMBA_027 | reverse complement strand
GGCGGCGCCCAGCAGCAGGAACGCATGAAGCCCCACCATGACGACGGCGGCGGCCGTCACCTGGTGCAGGGCGCCGACCCGGCAGTGCCGCCAAATATGGACCGTGCACGGGATGCACACAGCAGCCAATCCGACCATAAGGAGGGCCAACCATGCGTCGTGGTGGCCGGAGGCCGCGAGCCATAGGTGCACCATGCATGAAACGGCGGTGAGCGCCGCACAGATCCGGGTGTGCAGGACGGGTCCGGCTGAACGGACCCGCCCCGCGGAGGCTGTCATCCTGTCAATCCAAGGTCGCGTCAGTGGCAGTGGCCCGCGGCACCGGAGCCAGCAGCGTCACCGGAACCCGCAGCGTTGTGGCA
>NZ_JAWRWY010000197.1:0-362 GCF_046535315.1 Paraburkholderia sp. SIMBA_027 | reverse complement strand
GGCGGCTATGGCTTCTCTCCGCCGGCGGCGGTGGAGACGCGATGGTGGTGCTGGGAGCACTATCCGCATAAGGAACCAATTCACCTGAGGGCGCGTTCATAGGGTGCTGGCTCCTTCCTCTGCCAGCAATGTCACTCTCGCGACTTGCCCCGCCCAGCGCGGGGCTTTCTTTATGGCTAGATCAAAATATGAGTTTCAATACCCGATTGCCCTTTCGAATTGTCGCCTTCGCCTTCCTGTTGCTCGCCTATCCGATGTCTTACCTCGTTGCCCCTTGGTGGAGTTGGGAGAACGGTCCCCTCGAAATTCTCGACAATCTCGCGCTGCTGATCGGGACCATCCAGGCAGTCGCACTCGCGGCA
>NZ_JAWRWY010000196.1:0-363 GCF_046535315.1 Paraburkholderia sp. SIMBA_027 | reverse complement strand
CGAATCGTAAAAACGGCACGTTGCGGGGCTCGGCCGCAAAAGGCGCAAGTTTAGGCTCGAACAGGAAACCGGCCTCGTAGGACATATAGCCGGCAAGATATTTCCCGTCGCGACGCAGCTGCTCCATGCGCTTCAGCGCCGCAAAAAATGCCTCAGGCTCGTCCGCGACGATGATCTCTTCCGGCTCGGTGAAGGCTGTCACCGTGCCGGTCGTGTCATCCCGGAAAAGAACGTAAGGCGCATGTGCCAATGAAAGCGTCCGAAACAGGAGAGAGGGTCGGGAAGCGTCAGACGGGGTCTATGTCGCCGCGCGCCCACATCTCTATGGTTTCCGCATAAAAATCGGCGAAACGGCCTTCCTCG
>NZ_JAWRWY010000195.1:0-363 GCF_046535315.1 Paraburkholderia sp. SIMBA_027 | reverse complement strand
CATCACCATGATTTTGTCTGCCATCAAGGATGAACAGTCTATATTTATCAATACAAAGTCTCCAATTGAAGAAGATCTGAAAAACAAACAGCTCTCATTTGATGATTATTTTGAGGGATGGGCGCATCAGGGAGTCATTGATTTTTCAGTTTCTATAAATGACCTGAATCCTAATAGAAAAATGAAGAATTCAGTGATCCAGGAGGCATTGATCAATATGACCAATATTAATTGGATAAGGCTTAAAGATGAAACGATTAACGGATATAAGGCTGTTCCTTTTATTCTGGAACCTAGCTGGAATAAGAAGAACATCTATTTTAAGATGGATAAAGCCGTTATGCAGCACTTGCTGAATATGTC
>NZ_JAWRWY010000194.1:0-364 GCF_046535315.1 Paraburkholderia sp. SIMBA_027 | reverse complement strand
CATATAAAGCTTTGAAGCCCCGGAAGCGATTGTTCCGGTCTGGGCCCCTGTCCAACTTAATGTTTGGGTGGTAGAACCCACAGTAGAAAATGTTGTTGTGGCAACCTCCTCTACCTGAAACTTGCCGTCATTGTTAAAGTCGATCCAACCATACAAATATCTTGTAGCAGCCACTGGATTGGTCACTGGAACTGATAGTGTATAAGGCACGCCGGTTCTAATCTGGTTTACCGATACATCTATCGCATCTTCATCCAAGCCATCTCCATTGCTGCCGTTATTATTAGCTCCGGCGGCAACACTCAGCGGGGAAAGTTCAAGATCAGGAACAAGGCCTCCCATTCCCAGACCTGAAAGCAGGCCA
>NZ_JAWRWY010000193.1:0-364 GCF_046535315.1 Paraburkholderia sp. SIMBA_027 | reverse complement strand
AACTGGAAAAGGAGTTGCTGGAAGTTGCCAAAAACGGTTTTGCGATAGTTCATGGCGAGTTTGAAATTGGTCTCACGGCCGTCGCAGCTCCCATCTTCAACCACGCAGGCACGGTTATCGCGGCAATAAGCATTTCCGGTCCAGCCTTTCGCTTCGTGCCTGAAGACCATCCGGGGCTCATAGACGGCCTCCGGGAGGCCGGGCTGACCATTAGCGCCAAGATGGGCTACCGCCCCAGGTAGGGGCCCCAGGTAACGACTGCCGTCACGTAACGAGCAAAAAAACCTTGACAACCCAATGTGGTCCAGCGCACTCTGTTGCATAGAGTGCAGTGCGTTGATCACTGCGGAACAGCGGCTGTGTG
>NZ_JAWRWY010000192.1:0-365 GCF_046535315.1 Paraburkholderia sp. SIMBA_027 | reverse complement strand
GATTTTTTAGATCAGCGAAACGACCGTCAACAAGTTCTCCCGGTCGGTAGCTACGGGTTTCGTCGTAGGCACGGTCTGCGATGACTTGGAGCGTTTTTCCCATGCAAGATTCCTAAAAAACACGTTTGGGGTCTATTGCACACCTTGTATGCACACCTGAGTGTTTTTTTGAAGTGCTTAATTGGCCCCAAAAGTGTGTTCAGCGGCCCCAAAAGTGTGTTCAGCGGCCCCAAAAGTGTTTTTTAGTCGCGCAAGCCATTGAATCAAAAAACGAATTTCCCCCTGAATCTTTAGAACATTTGAACAAGAAGGAAATTGGCCGAAAATCGGCCTCCTCCAGAGGACCAAAACCGCCGATTTCGCCC
>NZ_JAWRWY010000191.1:0-366 GCF_046535315.1 Paraburkholderia sp. SIMBA_027 | reverse complement strand
GCTAATAATCCTAAAATAAATGCTACCATTTCTTCATCTTCTTCATGAATAGATTTACCATCTGTACGCGAACCATGTACTAGCTGTTCCATACCCATCGTGAAAATTTCAAACGCACGATAGTCATTTTCTTTTGGCTTCTCAGGTGCTTCAGGTGAATTATAATACTGGTTGAACATGTTGGAGTTTACCATAGCATTATCCCATTTGTAAGGTTTACCCATGTAATACTCTACCCAATCTTTCCCATCATAGGCATCGTTTAATGGGAAGTATACTTCATGGTCTGCATAATTAAGTCCTGTGGCATCACGCAACTTTCTAGGCTTACTGCCTTTAGTACGTCTTTCGAAAAACTTCGCTTCA
>NZ_JAWRWY010000190.1:0-366 GCF_046535315.1 Paraburkholderia sp. SIMBA_027 | reverse complement strand
CTCAGGCCTTCCGCCAGGCTTTCCGGCTGGCGGGCAACCGCGTTTCTGTAACCAATGCGTTCCATTTCCGCTTCCTCTGTCTATCCAATCGGTTCAGCCGAGCAGGCGGCGCGCGAGCGCCAGCGCGCCGTTGACCGGGGCTGCGCGCAGCAGGGTGATTTCGCTCTTCGGAGAGACTTCCGCCATCGCCCGGCGAAAGGCCTCGAACAGGCTCGGCTGCTCGACAACGACACCGCCGCCGATGACGACGTGACTGGCGTCCGCACCGCGGCTGATCAGAATGCCGACAAGGCGGGCGAGGGCGGCGGCACCGTCCTCGATCACCCTCGATGCGAGTGGCGATTTCTGCGAGGCAGCGTCGAATAC
>NZ_JAWRWY010000189.1:0-367 GCF_046535315.1 Paraburkholderia sp. SIMBA_027 | reverse complement strand
ATAATGCAATTCCGCCCGGGGATCGGTGAAAGCGCCGTAGTTCCAGGTGCCAAGATGTTCGCGGCAGCAATCGACCACATCCCGGTCGATATCGACCATCACGGCGCGCGTCACGTCGCGATAGGCAAGCACTTCGCGGAGCGTTGCGCCTTCACCGCCGCCGATGATCAGCACCTGACGCGGGTTGTCATGCATCAGCATGGCCGGATGCACGAGCAGTTCGTGATACAGCGCCTCGTCGTCCTCCGCGCTCTGGATGGCGCCGTCGAGGAACAGCGCACGGCCGAAGCTGTAGGTATCGGCGATCGTGACGTTCTGAAACGGCGTTCGAAACGAGCAGACGATGGACTGGGCGCGATAGTGATAC
>NZ_JAWRWY010000188.1:0-367 GCF_046535315.1 Paraburkholderia sp. SIMBA_027 | reverse complement strand
TTCTTGCCCCAGAGGTCCAGATCCCACGAGGCGCTGGCCAGCACGTTGTTTTCGCTGTACCAGCTGCCGCCGTAGGGCGGTGGGAACAGCCCGTTCGCCGAATAGAGCTCGCGGGTCCACGAGTAGCTCGCGTTGGCCTTCGGATAGAGCGCCGATTTCGACGTTTCGATATACGACGACGCCTTGGCAATGCGCGCCTGCGCCTGCGCGATGGTCGGATTGCCATCGAGCGCTTCGTCGATCAGCTTCTGGAGCTGCGGATCGCCGAACTGGCTCGCCCAGTCGAACGCGGGCCACTGCCCGCCCTGCGCCGGAATGCTTTGCGACGACTCGAACTGCTGCGGCTGCGCGAGCGTCTTGTCGCTCT
>NZ_JAWRWY010000187.1:0-368 GCF_046535315.1 Paraburkholderia sp. SIMBA_027 | reverse complement strand
TGACTTTACCTGGTATAAAAACACATTTAGAAAACTATAGGTAATAGCAATTTTTCAAGTTATTGGATACCATGAATATTAATAAAAGATCAGACAAAGCCAATTAATATTATTAATTACTTCTAACCTAACCATTCTGTTGACGGCTTTGCCTGATAATTTTTTACTTAATAAAAGCTATTGCTCAATTTATTTGAAAAGTATGTTGTTTAGTATAAGATAATTCTATCCTGTTTTGCTTAATGACTAGAGTCCTTTATGAAAGTACTAAAGCTATGCGGTATGTTTAATCTTATCTATATTCTCTTGACTCTTTGGATTAATAAAGTTACCATCATAGACCCGAATTTCCTTTGAGATAAAATCAA
>NZ_JAWRWY010000186.1:0-368 GCF_046535315.1 Paraburkholderia sp. SIMBA_027 | reverse complement strand
AGGCGGCAATGCCGTGGCACTGGCCGGGCAAAGCGCCTGGGTCGCCGGTTTCATGGCGCTCGACCGACGGAAGATCGAGCGGTGGGCGCTGCTGCCGCCGGCGATCTGGCTGGCCGGCGTCTTCCTGCCATGGGTCGGCGGCGACTACGGCAACCGCGTCATCCTCTATAATCTGGCCTCGGCCACGGGTGCGACCGCGCTCGCCATGGCGGTTGCCACCGGCAACATGCGCCAGGAAAGAACGCGCAACAAGCTGGCAGCCGTCTTCGTCATCCAGGGCGTGTTCTGCTTTGCCGTTGCACTGATGATGGCGCTGACCTTGCCAACCGATGCTCAGGCCACCAATTACGGCGGCGTGGCAGCAATGG
>NZ_JAWRWY010000185.1:0-368 GCF_046535315.1 Paraburkholderia sp. SIMBA_027 | reverse complement strand
CAGGAAACCGGCAACCGCCTCGGCATTGCTGTTTGCCCGCTCCATGCGGATCTGCAGCGTTTCCAGCGACCGCCCGAGCATCCAGCAGGAATGCGGATCGAGCTGCGTGCCGATGGCACCGCGTAGCGCCTTCACCTGCTTCATCACAGCCTTGCGGCCAAGGGCGGCACCGGCGATCAGGTCCGAGTGCCCGCCGACATATTTTGTCAACGAATAAAGCGAGATATCGGCGCCATGCTCGATCGGCCGCTGGAAGACCGGGCCGAGCAGCGTGTTGTCGCAGGCGACTATCGGGGTGTGACCCTGCTTCCTGCCGATCGCATCGGCGACGCGGCGGATCATTGCGACATCGACCAGGCTGTTGGTCG
>NZ_JAWRWY010000184.1:0-369 GCF_046535315.1 Paraburkholderia sp. SIMBA_027 | reverse complement strand
AAATCGTTTGAAATCGTCTTAATCGAAGGCACGCAAATTACAATGGCCGTTTTTGAGCCGCCTAACATGCCTTCGTTTCCAGCCTCATTCGAGGCCTATTACAGGATCATGTCAGCCTTTTGAACGTCAGGCCGCTTTCGCGATGGCGTCGAAGGCGAGAAGCTTTGCGAGAAGCCGCGGCATGTCCTTCAGATAGACCATGTTCGGTCCGTCGGACGGCGCGTTGTCCGGGTCTTCGTGCGTTTCGACGAAGACACCCGCGACACCGACGGCAACGGCGGCACGCGCCAGGGTCTCGACGAATTCGCGCTGGCCGCCGCTCGAACCGCCCTGCCCGCCCGGCTGCTGCACGGAATGCGTGGCGTCGAA
>NZ_JAWRWY010000183.1:0-369 GCF_046535315.1 Paraburkholderia sp. SIMBA_027 | reverse complement strand
AAGCCTGCATTATTCCCGCACCTCGCTCCTCGGGCAATTCGTGCTCAAGATGGAGCGGCTACAGGAATATCTGACCGACGCGCTCGTCTTCATCTGCGAATACGAGCGCGACACCTACATGAAGAAGGTCGGCAAGCCGAAGACCAAGACACGGCTGATCTATAACGGCATCGGGGAGCGCGACTTCCAGGTGATCCCGACCCGATCCGACGCCGTCCAGTTCATCTACATCGGCATGCTCAGGGACCTTAAGGGTCCCGATCTTTTTGTGGATGCCTTTGCCAGGACGGAGCGTCTGGCCGGGCGGCCGCTCTCGGCGCTGATGATCGGCGATGGCCCTGACCGCGACAAATACCGCGACATGATGGT
>NZ_JAWRWY010000182.1:0-370 GCF_046535315.1 Paraburkholderia sp. SIMBA_027 | reverse complement strand
CTTGGCAGGCAGACCGTAGCCGGCAATGCCGGTCTTTTCCTTGATGGCCTTGGCGTCGGCGATTTCCTCAGCCCAGGTCTTCGGCGGGGTTTCCGGGTCGAGACCGGCCTGCTTGAAGAGGTCCTTGTTCCAGTAGAGCGCCTTGGTCGAGAAAGCGACCGGCACGCCCCACTGCGTATCCTCGAAGGTGACCGTGTCGACGATGTTGGGGTAATAGGTCTTCTTTTCGTCTTCCGTCATCGGCACCGGAACGATGAGATCGTTCTGCGCGAACTGCTTCAGCGTGCGCGAACCGACATAGGCCATGGCGACCGGGGTGCCGGCAGCAGCGAGAGTGGTTGCCTTGTCCTGGCACTGAGCCCAGCCGACG
>NZ_JAWRWY010000181.1:0-371 GCF_046535315.1 Paraburkholderia sp. SIMBA_027 | reverse complement strand
AGGCCGGCGCGCGACTGGGCCTGAAGGTCAACGCGGGCCACGGCCTGCATTACACGAACGTGCAGCAGATCGCCGCGATCGACGGCATCGTCGAACTGAACATCGGCCACGCGATCGTCGCGCACGCGATCTTCGCGGGCTGGGACAACGCGGTGCGCGAGATGAAGGCGATCATGGTCGCCGCGCGTCTCGCCGCACGCGCGTAACGCCGCGGCGCCGCGCATGGCGATCTACGGCATCGGCACGGACATCGTTCAGGTCAGCCGCGTGGCCGCGGTGATGACGCGCACCAACGGCCGCTTCGCCGAGAAGGTGCTCGGCCCGGACGAACTGCGTATCTATCACGCCCGCGAGGCCCGTTCGGCGGCGCG
>NZ_JAWRWY010000180.1:0-371 GCF_046535315.1 Paraburkholderia sp. SIMBA_027 | reverse complement strand
CAGTAACCGGGCATGTTCATCATCAGTAACCCGTATCGTGAGCATCCTCTCTCGTTTCATCGGTATCATTACCCCCATGAACAGAAATCCCCCTTACACGGAGGCATCAGTGACCAAACAGGAAAAAACCGCCCTTAACATGGCCCGCTTTATCAGAAGCCAGACATTAACGCTTCTGGAGAAACTCAACGAGCTGGACGCGGATGAACAGGCAGACATCTGTGAATCGCTTCACGACCACGCTGATGAGCTTTACCGCAGCTGCCTCGCGCGTTTCGGTGATGACGGTGAAAACCTCTGACACATGCAGCTCCCGGAGACGGTCACAGCTTGTCTGTAAGCGGATGCCGGGAGCAGACAAGCCCGTCAGG
>NZ_JAWRWY010000179.1:0-372 GCF_046535315.1 Paraburkholderia sp. SIMBA_027 | reverse complement strand
CTCAGACCAGCTACGGATCGTCGCCTTGGTGAGCCGTTACCTCACCAACTAGCTAATGCGCCGCGGGTCCATCTGTAAGTGGTAGCCAAAGCCACCTTTTATGTCTGAACCATGCGGTTCAGACAACCATCCGGTATTAGCCCCGGTTTCCCGGAGTTATCCCAGTCTTACAGGCAGGTTGCCCACGTGTTACTCACCCGTCCGCCGCTAACATCAGGGAGCAAGCTCCCATCTGTCCGCTCGACTTGCATGTATTAGGCACGCCGCCAGCGTTCGTCCTGAGCCAGGATCAAACTCTCCGATAAAGTAGTTTGACTGACTACGCACATCGCTGTGCGATTTTAAAAAACTGAATTAACAGGTACGTTTTGT
>NZ_JAWRWY010000178.1:0-373 GCF_046535315.1 Paraburkholderia sp. SIMBA_027 | reverse complement strand
GACCGGTTTCTCATCAAGAAATCGGCGAAGCGATCTGCCGTCGAGGCTGTTTTTCGCGGACGCGCCGAGCGTCTCGCACAGTGTCGGGAAAATATCGGCCGCACTGGTGAAATGATCGACCGACATGCCTTTCGCAGCCGCCCGCGGATCGCGGATCACAAGCGGGATATGATAGCTACCGTCGAAGAAGCCACCCTTCCCCAGTGTCCAGTGATCGCCCATCATCTCCGCATGATCGGAGGTGAAGACAATGACGGTATCCTCCCACGTTCCGGCGTCCTTCAGAGATTGAAAGATACGTCCAAGCTGCGCATCGACCTCTGAAATCATTCCGTAATAGATCGCCCGGATGGCATCGAAATCCTGAGCACCC
>NZ_JAWRWY010000177.1:0-374 GCF_046535315.1 Paraburkholderia sp. SIMBA_027 | reverse complement strand
ATCCGATAGTCTCCCAAACCTATATTAACCATTTTTTTTCTGAAGATTTTATTTTTTAACCGCACTATTTTTTATTAATTTTTCCTTTTTTTGTTTTATAGAATTCAGACTATCCTGTATTTTTTTTAATTTAGCGGAGTCAGGTTTTATTTGTTTATATAATCCTTTTCTTTTAAGGTCTACCTCCCATTGCCTTTTATACTCTGGCATAAAACTAGAGGTCACCATTTTTTTATATAATTGCTCTCGTTTCAAGTCGCCAGTGATATATTTTTCTGCAATCAGGGTACAAGCAGGGCCTGCCCATGCGGCTCCTACACCCGCATGTTCCATAACAGCTGCAACAACTATTTTAGGTTTATCAGCAGGAGCAA
>NZ_JAWRWY010000176.1:0-375 GCF_046535315.1 Paraburkholderia sp. SIMBA_027 | reverse complement strand
CGTTGCTGCGCCTCGAAACCGTGCCGGAAGGCGCACAAAAGGCGCTGTGGAACGAGCTGGACATCGGCTATTTTCTGCGCCACGACGCAGCGGATATCGCGTGGCAAACCCGTGTGCTGTGCCGCCATGTCGAAACCGCGGCGCCGATCGTGCGCGCCCGGCCGGCGCCGATCGGCGAGGCGCTCCAGGTGCTGGTTTATGTGAAAGACCAGCCCGACCTGTTCGCCGGCATTTGTGCTTATTTCGAACGCAACGGTCTATCGGTGCTCGATGCGCGGGTCAGTACGACCCGTCACGGGTACGCGCTCGATAATTTCCTCGTCGCGCATACCGAAGAAGACGTGCATTATCGCGATATTGCCAATCTGGTCGAAC
>NZ_JAWRWY010000175.1:0-375 GCF_046535315.1 Paraburkholderia sp. SIMBA_027 | reverse complement strand
GGCTGGTGATCAGCAGCGGCGCAAGCGCGATAAAGTGTTGGATCGTGAATTCCATAGCGCTCTTACCGGGCCGAAGCGAGTTGAGAGAAGGCGGTGCCGAACCACTGCTGCACGCCATGCATCGTTGCGGCAGAAGTGTCCAGGAACGGTTGCGGGTACACGCCGATGTAGATCAGCAGTACCGCAAGGCCGAGCACCATGATCAGTTCGCGAGCATCCATCCCTTGCAGGACGGTGTCGGACTTGGCCGGGCCGAAGTAGGCGCGGTGGATCATGATCAGCGAGTAGACCGAGCCGAATACCAGGCCGGATGTAGCGATGGCGCTGATCCACGGTGTCTGTACGAACGAGCCCATCAGGATCAGGAATTCGCCG
>NZ_JAWRWY010000174.1:0-375 GCF_046535315.1 Paraburkholderia sp. SIMBA_027 | reverse complement strand
CCTGGCCTCGCGCTCGGCAACATCGAAGGCCACTTCAAATCCGTGGACTGCGGCCCGGTACTCGGCCAGCCTTGCCGGCGTCGTGATTTCTTCCGCGGCGGCCGGCCGCAACCCGTCTGCCTCTTTTTTGGCGCGAAGGAAGGCGACGGTGGGGGGTTCCCGGACGTCCGTCATCAGCGGGAAGTCGATGAGGTTTCCGACGTCGAGCTCGTAATCCAGCCACTTGCGGTTCACGGCATCGTGCGCCGCCATCAGGGCAACGACCTCGGCTTGGTTGGCTTCCTCATGCACAGCGAGCTGGTTTTTGAGCTTGTACAACTCCACTTTGCGGCGGTGCCGCTCTTCGGTAGCCCGTGACCATGACCGCGCCCACCC
>NZ_JAWRWY010000173.1:0-376 GCF_046535315.1 Paraburkholderia sp. SIMBA_027 | reverse complement strand
CCGATGATCGTGCCGGTCGTCGTGGTCGGCGTCGGCATGTACCTGTTCTTCGCCCCGCTCGGACTCGCGAACACCTATACCGGCCTGATCGCCGCGCATGCGGCGCTCGGCGCCCCGTTTGTCGTCACGACCGTCGCGGCGACACTGCAGGGCTTCAACCATAACCTCGTGCGTGCGAGCCTGTCGCTGGGTGCGAATCCGGTTGCGACGTTCTTCCGCGTCACGCTGCCGGTGATCGCACCTGGTGTGATGTCGGGTGCGCTTTTCGCCTTTGCGACATCGTTTGACGAAGTGGTGGTCACGCTGTTCCTCGCGGGCGCCGACCAGACGACGCTGCCGCGTCAGATGTTCACTGGCATCCGCGAGAACATCAGCC
>NZ_JAWRWY010000172.1:0-376 GCF_046535315.1 Paraburkholderia sp. SIMBA_027 | reverse complement strand
ATCTCATGATGACATGACAATGCGATGGCGGCTTCTGTGCGAAAACGCGACACCGCATAAGTTGTGTTGACAACGCCATCGGGGCAGCCAAGAGTGCGGCCCGATCAGCGCAGCCGCCCGGGGGGACTTGATGTCTGTACGCTCTTTCTTCGCCTTCGCCGCCATCGCCTTTTCTGCACTTGCGATCAGCCTGCCAGCCGGCGCCGCAGATGCGAAGCGCGATATACAGACGATCAAGGATGCGGATTTCTTCGGCTTCGATCTGAGGACGGAGCAGAACGTCTCGCTCGACCAGTGCAAGAAGTCCTGCATCGGCGACAAGAGCTGCAAGGCCTTTACCTACAAGCCGAAGGTCAGCTGGTGCTTCCTGAAATCC
>NZ_JAWRWY010000171.1:0-376 GCF_046535315.1 Paraburkholderia sp. SIMBA_027 | reverse complement strand
AGGTGCTGAAACCCCTAATAATGATTATCCTGATCTGAAGGTAAAACCAAAATATGACGGAAGTATTACTGAAGTTGATTGGAAAACGGCCAACGATAACATAATGAGAAGATATGGCTACAGTTATGATGGAACAAACAGGTTAAGAGCAGGGTTTTACCAGACAGATGCCAATCCATACCTTAAAGAATACAATGAGATTCTGGATTATGATTTGGGAGGAAATATTACCACATTGAAAAGGACGTCCAACTCTTCTTCCGGCACAGCAATAACCATTGACAATCTTGCTTATTCTTACGATGATGGCAATAGACTGACTAATGTTTCGGATAGTTCCCAAAACTATGCTGGCTATCCATCTTCATCCGGTACG
>NZ_JAWRWY010000170.1:0-377 GCF_046535315.1 Paraburkholderia sp. SIMBA_027 | reverse complement strand
GCAAACGTCGCTTGCGGCAGATCCGCCAAAGCGGCAAGCATCTGACCGGTCTGATTCGAATCGTCGTCGATGGCTTGCTTGCCGAGAATTACCAGCGAAGGCTGCTCTTTATCGACGAGCGCTTTCAAAAGCTTCGCCACCGCCAGCGGCTGCAATTCCTCATTCGATTCGATCAACACAGCACGATCCGCGCCAATCGCCAGTGCCGTGCGCAGCGTTTCCTGCGCTTGCGAAACGCCCGCCGAAACCGCAATCACTTCCGTCGCGATGCCCGCTTCTTTCAAGCGCACCGCTTCTTCAACCGCGATTTCATCGAACGGATTCATCGACATCTTGACGTTCGCGATATCCACGCCCGTGCCGTCCGACTTCACACG
>NZ_JAWRWY010000169.1:0-378 GCF_046535315.1 Paraburkholderia sp. SIMBA_027 | reverse complement strand
GACGCGTTTTCGGCGAAGGGGATGATCGCGCTGACGTTCTACGAGAGCGGCGCGCGCTCGATCTACGCGAAGCGTCCGGTGCGCACGCCGGCGGACATGAAGGGGTTGAAGGTGCGCGTGCAACCATCGGACCTGATGGTCGACGAGATCAGGGCGATGGGCGGCACGCCGACGCCGATGCCGTTCGCCGAGGTGTACACGGGGCTGAAGACGGGCCTGGTCGACGCGGCGGAAAACAACCTGCCGTCGTACGAGGAAACCAAGCACTTCGAGGTGGCGCCCGACTACTCGGAGACGCAGCACGCGATGACGCCGGAAGTGCTGGTGTTCTCGAAGAAGATCTGGGACACGCTGTCGCCGCAGGAGCAGGCAGCGATC
>NZ_JAWRWY010000168.1:0-378 GCF_046535315.1 Paraburkholderia sp. SIMBA_027 | reverse complement strand
CGTATGATGTGGTTAGCTCAAGGAAATGAACCTACATATCGCACGATTAATCGCTTCCGTATCAAACCGACTGTAAAAGAATTAATTCGTCAATGTTTTGTCCAGTTCAGATGTCAACTCATTCAAGAAAACTTAATTGATGATGAAGCAATTTTCATTGATGGTACAAAAATTGAAGCGAACGCAAATAAATTCACATTTGTTTGGAAGAAATCGATTGAACGGTATCAAACAAAGTTAATTGATAAATCGAACGAAATTTACGAAGAGTTACTTCAAAATGAAATCATTCCAGAAATTCAAAAAGAATCAGATGAAGAGTTAACGACAGCTGAACTCGCTCAATTAATTCAAGCTGTTGATGAAGTGGTGACGGAT
>NZ_JAWRWY010000167.1:0-380 GCF_046535315.1 Paraburkholderia sp. SIMBA_027 | reverse complement strand
CGGTACCCACGGCACCACCTACGGCGGCAACCCGCTGGCGTGCGCAGTGGCGGAAGCGGTGATCGATGTGATCAACACCCCGCAAGTGCTGGCCGGTGTGAACGCCAAGCATGCGCTGTTCAAGGCACGCCTGGAGCAGATCGGCAAGCAGTACGGCATCTTCACCGAAGTGCGTGGCATGGGCCTGCTGCTCGGTTGCGTACTGAGTGAGGCTTTCAAGGGCAAGGCCAAGGACGTGTTCAACGCGGCCGAGAAAGAAATCCTGATGATCCTGCAAGCTGGCCCTGACGTGGTGCGTTTCGCCCCGAGCCTGGTGGTGGAAGATGCCGACATCCAGGAAGGCCTGGATCGTTTCGAGCGTGCGGTAAAAACACTGACCC
>NZ_JAWRWY010000166.1:0-383 GCF_046535315.1 Paraburkholderia sp. SIMBA_027 | reverse complement strand
ATGATGTTTGATGACAGGCCCCCGGCTTTCGACGACATCCTCCAGAAAATCAAAGTTCTGCAGGCTGCCGTCAACGAATAATAAAACTGGTCTGTTAATCGGGGACCCTCGTCTCTGCGCGTTCGCGTGCCTTGATTGGCTCTCCGTTCCACTGCGGCCGCCCGTCATAGCCGCCCAATCCCTCATAAAACGAGCTCATCGATGCGTTTACTGGAAGCGAAGCCGGAAATGCTGGCCGCGTACGAGAAGATGGTCAACAAAGGGACATCTCGCGATACGATATCCCTTGTATTCACGCACCATGGCTGGCATCGGCCGGCTCCTGCGGTATCCCGCTCGGCGGATGACGTCCCGATGATACCAGTTCGTTGGGCACACCAAAT
>NZ_JAWRWY010000165.1:0-385 GCF_046535315.1 Paraburkholderia sp. SIMBA_027 | reverse complement strand
ATGGTGCCCGGGCGATGCTCAGGAAACCGTAAGAAATTTCCTCGGCGGCTACGAGAAGCGTCCCAATGAAAGCGAGGTGTTAGGGCTGTCGCAAACTGTTCCGGGTTGCGGAGTCAAAAATGGCAAGGAACAGGAAGAAGCGGTGGCCTTAGCAAATGAAACATTGCCCGCACAAGACAAAACGCAGGCGTCAAAATCGGCTGGCGGTTTTGTGAAGTACCGCTACGGCGCGCGCAGCGCCGCCGGAAGAATGACGGCCTAGTCACTTACGCGGAGTGTGCGGAAACACCGATTCCAGATGTTCCACTATCCCCTCCAAGCCGGGAGACCCGCTTAAAAGTTAGCGGTGTGAAGCCGCTTTCTTTTGCCTACTTTTCTTTGCGGC
>NZ_JAWRWY010000164.1:0-385 GCF_046535315.1 Paraburkholderia sp. SIMBA_027 | reverse complement strand
GTTCAGGGCTCAGTACTTTTATAAAATTACCTCTAACCAGCGGTAAGAAGATACTCGTAATCGTTAAATCGAACGATAAGGAACTGAATAATCCAAAGTTTCCTGCCTCAGGACTCGAAAAGTAATAATCGGAACCCCACATTAAATAATTATACAGGTTGCCATGGTCAACCATAACTCCTTTAGGTTGCCCCGTAGAGCCGGAGGTGTAAATTACATAGGCCAGATCTGACGTACTGCTGACTCTTTCAGGATTACCCATACCATAGCGGAACCGCTCCAGGTTATATAGCATAAGCTCTTCTTCATCAAGGATCACTTTACAATTACTTGAACTCTGCATATAATCAATCCTTTCCTGAGGATATTGAGGATCGATAGGAAC
>NZ_JAWRWY010000163.1:0-386 GCF_046535315.1 Paraburkholderia sp. SIMBA_027 | reverse complement strand
TTCGACGTGTTCCGCTACGAGCGGCTGATGCAAGACAGGGTCGACGAACGTGAAGGAACCCTGGCGACAAACTCCGACGAGTTGATCGCGCTCATCCGAGATGTATTCCTACACGGCGTTGAGCTGAACAAAGGTACCGACGACCTCGTTCGCCTACATGATGTTGAGGCAGCCCGAAACTTCTACAGCATGTTCCTGACCTGGAGAGCCGACGGCGCCCCGCTGAAGCTCATGATCGGTCGGTATTTGAACCACTGGAGGCGGCAAAGTGACGACCTGATATTCGTGGGTTCGAAGTGGGGTGAAGTGAAAAGCTCGCAGTTCGAACATGCCGCCGCCTACGTGAGCCGCTCCGCAAAGTCCCGATCCGCACTAGTGAACCTGGC
>NZ_JAWRWY010000162.1:0-386 GCF_046535315.1 Paraburkholderia sp. SIMBA_027 | reverse complement strand
ATACCGCGCAACAGGGGTGATGATTTCGCATAGGACGCGCTGCGCGCAGAAATCTGCCAGCGCGCAAGGGAAATTTGCCTGCGAAAAAATTCAGCGGACCGGCGGTGAGCACCGGGAGGGGATTTGACGGAATTTAAATAGGGACTTAACTGGCCGCCTACGGAAACTCGGGCCCTGACTGAAAGGGGGCGCCGTCAATCGGTTTTCGCGCGCCAACCTGCGACGCTATTTGCGTCGTAACATATGAAGTTTGAAAGCAGAAATAGACAGATTCGAATCGAATCAGATTGAGAGAATACGGGGACAGATGACAGCCATTCAGAAACCAAAACGTGCACTGCTGGCCTACTGTGCACTCGCTCACCGGCTCCAGAACAAGCGAGATG
>NZ_JAWRWY010000161.1:0-387 GCF_046535315.1 Paraburkholderia sp. SIMBA_027 | reverse complement strand
CCTTTGGCCTTTTCCCGCTGCTGGGTGTGGCGATCGGCTTCATTCCCGAGAGTATTCTGCCGGCGCCGCTCTATATGGGCGTCCTGTTTCTCTGCGTCCTGCCGTCAACGGTGCAATCGTCGATCGCCTTCACATCCATGGCAGGCGGAAACGTGCCTGCCGCAATCTGTTCGGCCTCTGCATCGAATATTTTCGGCATGTTCCTGACGCCGCTGCTGGTCGGTCTGCTGTTTGCTGTCGGCGGTCATGGCGGCGGATTCTCGCTGGATGCTTTCCTGCAGATCTTCCTGCAACTTCTGTTGCCGTTCATTGCCGGTCAGGTGCTGCAGCCGTGGATCGGCGACTGGATCAGGGCGCGCAAGAAATTGTTGTCCCCTGTCGATCGCG
>NZ_JAWRWY010000160.1:0-388 GCF_046535315.1 Paraburkholderia sp. SIMBA_027 | reverse complement strand
CCTTTTCACCATTAGATTTATCCAGAAAATCGGAAGTCTTTACAATCCATTGTTCGTAGGCGTTGGAAGTAGTTTCAGGCATAATATTTTGATCATACAGCGCTTTGTAAAGCTGTGCCACCCCTGCACTTCCAAAGAAAAGTCTGTAATCTTCATTGTGTACAGTTTGTTTTAGCTCCGTACGCTTAACAGATTCTTCAATGATAATATTTGCGCTTTCTATCATATTCTCTGTTTTATAGATTTCAGGAAGAGAATATAATGTTGTAGAGAAGTTCAAATCACTATTGGACCATGTTAAAGATGGCTGCCAGTTAAGGAAAAGTTCTTCTTCCTCTCTGTATACTGTTCTAGGTAATACATATCTTGTATTTTCTATAATCGTATG
>NZ_JAWRWY010000159.1:0-388 GCF_046535315.1 Paraburkholderia sp. SIMBA_027 | reverse complement strand
GTATTTGATGCTGTTAATAATAGTACTAATGCTTATACGATTCATACAATAGAAAATAACAAACTCGTAAAATCAGAATTTTATAATTTCGTTTCTGTACTTGGTAAAACAAGATCATATACTTATGAAAAAGGTATAATAAGTGTATATGAAGAAAAAGGAGGGAATCAAGATGCTATTATAACTTACTATTTTAATAATGACAATAATCTTGTTAAGCAAGAAAAATTGGAAAGAATAGGCGGTGCGAATTTAGGGTTAAACACCATTATTTATTCAGATTTTGATAAGGCTAAAAATCCTTTTAAAAAATTAGGATTAGTTAACGATAGTTGGTTTGCTAAAAGCTTATCTACCAATAATTTCAGAAAGGTTGAAATTTCCTACA
>NZ_JAWRWY010000158.1:0-389 GCF_046535315.1 Paraburkholderia sp. SIMBA_027 | reverse complement strand
ATATCGACCAGGATGCGAAACGCGAACATGGGGTCCTGCTCCATGGTGCGTTCCGTCCCGAAAGCGACCAGTGTGCGGAGCCTCCGCTCATCGAGTGGCGCCAGCATTCCCGTACCGATAATACAGGGGTTTGTCCACCGCGACGGAATCACCCGCTTGCGGTACGAATTCGATGATTGAGCTAGTGCGCCGCGCCTTGGCCACCAGCCCTTCCGGATTCACGGCCAGAACGATGCCAGGTTTGCCCCGATGACGAACAATGCGATCCGGTACACCTCGCTCCTTGTCACCTTCCGGCGGAGTAGTTGCACCCGTCGTCGGAGCGGGATAAACGCTTTCAATGGCCGGCCATCCCGTGCTTCCCGACGCGTGCTACGAGGCTTACCGGA
>NZ_JAWRWY010000157.1:0-389 GCF_046535315.1 Paraburkholderia sp. SIMBA_027 | reverse complement strand
CTGGTCATCAACGGCGGAGCTGTGGTGCGAACAATCAACGTTCCTTTTCCGCGCGACGTCGTCGTGGATTCGGTGACTCATACCGCTTATGTGACAAGCCCGGGCCTTCACACGGTGTCCGTCATCCATGGCAGCACAGTCACCGATACCATCCCGGTTCACGATCCCGGCCGGCCCGTGGTGGACCAGACAGGACACACGCTCTATGTGCCCTCCTCCGACGGTTCGGTCTCCGTAATCCGGGATCCGTCCAACCGGGACTTCACCTCCGACGGCCGCACCGATGTCGTGGCCCGCGACGGAAGCGGGGCACTCTGGCTGTATCCCGGCAACGGCTCCGGCGGCTGGCTCGACCCTGAACGTGCAGGACAGGGCTGGGGTGCCATGAC
>NZ_JAWRWY010000156.1:0-390 GCF_046535315.1 Paraburkholderia sp. SIMBA_027 | reverse complement strand
ATTCTCTTAAAGCAATGAAATTAATAGCAAGTATAGAAAGAGATTTTAATGAAAGTATACAAATTAAAGAACTATTTACAGAGCCCACCATAAAGAATTTAGCCGCAATTATTGACGCTACAGCCGTAAATCCGAGCGAACAGATTGAAATAACAAATCTTAGCTCAAAAGAATTTTACCCATTATCTTCAGTACAAAAAAGAATGTATATGCTTCATAAATTAGACCCAGCAAGTTTAAATTACAATATCTCCACAGCTATAGAAATAGAAGGAAAAGTAAACGTCAGGAAGTTACAGGGTGCTATCCATAACATTATCAAAAGGCATGAAAGCTTACGAACATACTTTGATGAAGTGAATGGAAAGCTAGTTCAAAAAATAGAAGAAC
>NZ_JAWRWY010000155.1:0-390 GCF_046535315.1 Paraburkholderia sp. SIMBA_027 | reverse complement strand
GACCTCCACCGGCACCCACACCAACGAATACCTCGGAGTACCCCCGACGGGACTTACCGTCCAGACCCGCGGCTCGAACATCCTCACGCTGGAAAACGGGAAGATCCTTACGGAGTCGGTGACCTGGGACGGCAGCGAGCTGCTTGCCGGCTTGGGCATCAGGCCCTTGCGCGGCATCGCCGCACCGGCGGCCTCCGACGGCGGGGACTTCCCCGAACTGGACCCGGATCTGATGAAGTCCTTCAACCGGCAGTTCATCACCGGGGTCACGGTCGTCACCACGAAGGAAGGGGAGACGCCCAAGGGGCTGGCCGCGAACTCTTACTGCTCCGTTTCGCTCGAACCACCGCTGGTGCTCGTCTGCGTCCAGAAGACCTAGAGCACTTACTC
>NZ_JAWRWY010000154.1:0-393 GCF_046535315.1 Paraburkholderia sp. SIMBA_027 | reverse complement strand
GCGCGGCGCGATCCTCGGGCTGACGTCCGGCTTCGTCATCTGGTTCTATCTGCTGTTCCTGCCGTCGCTCGGCGGGCCCGATTATTCCTATATCGCCAGCGGCTTCCTGGGCTTCCTGTTTCCCGGCACCACCGTGTTCACAGCGCCGGATGCCGACCCTCTCGTCAACGCAACGACGATGAGCCTGCTGGTCAACACGGCTTTCTTCATAGTCGGCTCGATGACTCGCAATGCCCGGCCGCTGGAGCGCATCCAGGCGGGCATCTTCGTCAAGCGGCAGTCGCGCTCGCAATTTGCGACACGCGGCTGGAAGACGCGGATCAGCGTCGGCGATCTGAAGGCCGCCATCGCCCGCTATCTCGGCGAGGAACGGATGCAGCGCTCGCTTGCGAC
>NZ_JAWRWY010000153.1:0-395 GCF_046535315.1 Paraburkholderia sp. SIMBA_027 | reverse complement strand
TGCATGACCGCGCACCGCCCGCACGTTGTAAGCGGGTGGTGCGCGGTTCTGTCGTTTGTGCCCGCAAACGGCTAACATCACACACCGAATCAGCCTAACGAGGAGTTTCGCATGGCGCGAAAGGTGCGATTGATGCAAAGCCGGACCGCAATAAGGCGAGCCCAGACGTGGCAGCAGACCTGCGCGCTATTGTTGGCTGGCGCGGCCGTGTTGCTGCCGCTGCGGCAAGCCCGGGCCGCGATGAATTTTTGTGCGGCGCCCGCGCTGCAAACCAGCGAGCGGACCAACGCCGATCCCGGCGTCAAGGCACTGGTGAACAATGTGCAGGCGCATCTGAACGACCCGCCGCGAGCGCTCGCCAAACTGCATACCGAAGGCACGCTGCCGCACGAGGG
>NZ_JAWRWY010000152.1:0-396 GCF_046535315.1 Paraburkholderia sp. SIMBA_027 | reverse complement strand
CACTTTGCATTGCACGTCCGCGACCGCCACCCGAATGGCTGTTTCCTTGTCACCGTGTGCCTCAACCGGACTCCAAGGATCGCTCCCGTCGAACGTTCCACCGTGTGCCTGTACGCACGATTTCCACTGCTCAATGAGCCCCTTGGTCTGAGGATCCTTCCCCGCGGCGACCTTCGCTTTCCCGGCGAGCTGGACGGTGAGTGCGTTGCGGTCGGCTCCGTAGCTTGTTGAGGGAAACGCTTTGCTCAGGCAGGAGTCCCACTGGTGGTTGAACTCGGGTGTTTTGGTTTCGAGCTCCGGGACGCCAAGGTTCTCTTCCGCGCGGCCGTACCCGAATTGCTCGGCACTTGCCATCAGCCAGATTCCGTAGGGGCGCTCAGCCGCTGAGGTCCTGTC
>NZ_JAWRWY010000151.1:0-397 GCF_046535315.1 Paraburkholderia sp. SIMBA_027 | reverse complement strand
CAAACCACGCTGTCTTCCGAAAGTTCCGGGTCGTCTTACTGGCAGCTACGCAAGTAAAGCTGGCGTCCGCCGGCCTGCAGTTCCGTGCGCTCCGATCAGCTACACGCCGGAGACGCTCCGGTCCTGTGCCTGGCGCAGATGCGATGGGACCTCTTTGGCGTCAGCAAGCATGTTGTGCTTCTTGAGGAACCGGCGAAAGTTCTCCGCGACAGCCTGGACCGGGAGCTGGCCGCTTGCCGCCTTCCTGCAGGCCTCCACTATGACCTCATAGACGATGTCGCGGCTGTTTTGCGGCCATTCGTCGAGGAAATCGAAGACATCGTCGAGACCGGCGATCTCCTGAATGAAGTGCTTCCGCTGCGCGTAAATCGGGCGGTGAAAAGTTTCAAATGCCATG
>NZ_JAWRWY010000150.1:0-398 GCF_046535315.1 Paraburkholderia sp. SIMBA_027 | reverse complement strand
GTACGCGTGATGGACATCCGCCAGATCGACGACGACTATTCGGTATCCGGCCAGATTGCGGTCGAGGATCTCGACCAGATCAAGGCTCTGGGTTTCAAGTCGATCGTCTGTCATCGCCCGGACCAGGAAAGCCCTGACCAGACGCCGTTTTCCGTGATTGCGGCACGCGCCAAGGAGCTTGGCCTGGAGATCGCACATGTGCCTGTCGGCACCATGGGTGTTACCGAGGAAGCCGTGACCGGCATGGTCGACGCGCTTGAAGAATTCCCGCGCCCGATGCTCGGCTACTGCCGCTCCGGCGCCCGTTCCACCGCGATCTATCAGAAGACCCTTCATATTCGCGGCTGACCCTGCGGCGCGGTTTTGTCCGCGCCCTTCATTCCATAAGAAAATCAGGA
>NZ_JAWRWY010000149.1:0-398 GCF_046535315.1 Paraburkholderia sp. SIMBA_027 | reverse complement strand
ACGGCAACGGAAACGATCGCCGCGCCTTCCAGACCCATCGCCGGAAAGCCGAAATGGCCGAGCACCAGGATGTAGGCAAAGATCGCGTTCAGCACCAGCATGGCGATCGTGACATTGAGCACCACGGCCGCCTTGCCGATGGCGCTCACCAGCGCCCGCATGACATTGTAGAGCAGGCCCGGCAGTACGGCGAAATGGCCGATCAGGATATAGCCATGTGCGAGCTTGGCGACCTCGGGCTTCTGCCCGGCCGCCAGCAGGATTTCCTCGGCATAGAAGAAGGCTGGCTGCATGACCAGCCAATAGGCGGTAACGACCCAGAGACCCATGCGCATCGAGCGGCGCACCGTGACGATATCGCCACGCCCATAGGCCTGCGCCACCATCGGAATGACGGC
>NZ_JAWRWY010000148.1:0-398 GCF_046535315.1 Paraburkholderia sp. SIMBA_027 | reverse complement strand
TTGACTCGCAGCGACCGAAATCGCCTCGCTGGAAGCCTTGATGCCGCTCACGATTGTCGCCAGCCTTTTCTTCATGGCGTCCAGCGAGTACATCAGGCTGGATCGGTCACCGTCTTTCAGTTCCGCGGCGATGCGCAGATTGCCGTTCGCGATCTCGCTGGCCAGCGCTGCAGCATCCATTGGCTCGCCGCCAAGCTGCCGAAGAATGCTTCGGGTTATTACCCACCCAATCGCAATCGCAAAGGTAGCGGCAAGCATCGCTAGTACGAGCAAAAGCACACGAGCAGCGTGGTATGTCGCGCGTGCCTGCACTGCAGAGGCCCCAACCTGCTGCACCTCGTAATCACGGAACAACCCCAGTTCTTTCAACCAGAGATCTATTGCAGGCCCAGCCTGGG
>NZ_JAWRWY010000147.1:0-399 GCF_046535315.1 Paraburkholderia sp. SIMBA_027 | reverse complement strand
ACGAGATGCTGCTGCCGGACGAAGCGACAGACGAAGCGGTCGCCAATGCCATCGATGCCAAGGGCCGTGCGCTCGTTTGATCTGAAGTAGAGGAAGAAGACAATGAACGCACACCTACAGCCGACCGGTTCCGCCTACTTCATTTCGCCGGAAACCGCCGCAGCCGAGAGCCACACGCTCTCGGTCCTCGTCGACAACGAGCCCGGCGTCCTAGCCCGGGTCATCGGTCTCTTTTCCGGCCGCGGCTACAACATCGAGAGCCTGACGGTCTCCGAAACCGAGCATCAGGCGCATCTGTCGCGCATCACCGTCGTCACCCGTGGCACGCCGCAGGTGCTGGAGCAGATCAAGGCGCAGCTGGAACGCATCGTTCCCGTTCACCGCGTCGTCGATCTGACG
>NZ_JAWRWY010000146.1:0-399 GCF_046535315.1 Paraburkholderia sp. SIMBA_027 | reverse complement strand
ATCACAATACTAGTAATAGTACCAACAACAGTACTAATACCAGTACTAATGTCAGTACTGTTTAACAATTCGCTATTATATACCATGTTTAGAAGCGTTAAAGTTCTACATAGCTAGGAAATTATGAGATTTTACCGCATCTTTATCAGGTACTTTTATTTCATCTAACGGTAGAATTTTCTTTTTAAGGTTTTTATGCTTCAGGGAAGCTACCTTCTGATTATGCTTCTCTACGACTTTAGCTGGTAAGTTTTCAATCTTTACTAGGTGTAACTTATGTTGGCAATTTGGGTGGAAAATTAAGTTACTGTTGTACAGTTCCTGATAGGTTAGTAGTCCTTCAGTAAGTCCATTCAAACTAATTATCATACCTTCAAAGTTTTTACATTCGTCTTCAGC
>NZ_JAWRWY010000145.1:0-399 GCF_046535315.1 Paraburkholderia sp. SIMBA_027 | reverse complement strand
CTATCTCAGCCCCATCGAGTACCGTGAAAGCCTCGGCCTAACGACATAAAACAGTCCAAGAAAATAGCCGCATCCCCAGTGGGTCAGTTCTGCGTGAACGTCAACAATCCAGCTATTTCCCCGTGGATTGCTGCGAATCGTCTGTCTTGCCCCAGAGTCGCTGATAGCTCGGACCTTCCGATAGCGGAGGATGTAGAGGCCTACCCATCTGCACAGTCACAGGTATGGGGAAATCGACACCAACGAGTGCAATCTCACCCTGCTTCAAATTGGGTAGAAACGCAGCAGCCGAACGGTCAATTTCGCCGCAAGCGCGCTCGACCGTAAGCGACTGGGCAACCCATCTTGAAATGCCCTAAAGGTCTTGGGAGTATCGTGTCCACCTAACGAATAAGCGGA
>NZ_JAWRWY010000144.1:0-400 GCF_046535315.1 Paraburkholderia sp. SIMBA_027 | reverse complement strand
TCAGGACGTTCCGCTGATCGTGCCGGAAGTTAATGCCGATGCCGTCGAGGGCTTTACCCGCAAGAACATCATCGCCAACCCGAATTGCTCCACGGCCCAGCTCGTTGTCGCGCTGTAGCCGCTGCATGACTTCGCCAAGATCAAGCGCGTCGTTGTCTCCACCTATCAGTCTGTTTCCGGCGCCGGCAAGGAAGGCATGGACGAGCTGTTCCAGCAGACCCGCGCCGTCTTCGTGGCCGATCCGGTCGAAACCAAGAAGTTCACCAAGCGCATCGCCTTCAACGTCATTCCACATATCGATAGCTTCATGGAAGACGGCTATACGAAGGAAGAGTGGAAGGTTCTGGCCGAAACCAAGAAGATGCTCGACCCGAAGATCAAGGTCACCTGCACCGCAGTT
>NZ_JAWRWY010000143.1:0-401 GCF_046535315.1 Paraburkholderia sp. SIMBA_027 | reverse complement strand
CGCGTGTCCGGTGTTTCTCGGCGGTCGCGCGCGGCGCCGGTAAAAAATCGCGCCGGCCAATCGTCTTCAAGACAGGAGCGGCCGATTCGACAGTTCGCCGCTTCGCTTCCTTCAACCGTCTCCCGCTTTTTTCCGATCATGACGCAAGCCACGACGCCTTCCGCCGACACCGACGACCTGGTCTACACGGTCGTCATCAACGACGAAGAACAGTATTCGATCTGGCCGACGTTCCGGCCCGTGCCGGCCGGCTGGCGCGAGGTCGGCGTGCGCGGCCCGAAGGCCGACTGCCTCGCGCACATCGAGACGGTCTGGACCGACATGCGCCCCGCGAGCCTGCGCCGCGCGATGGACGGCGAGCGTGCGACGCGCGCGTCGTGACCCGTTGCGCCGCGCTTGGC
>NZ_JAWRWY010000142.1:0-402 GCF_046535315.1 Paraburkholderia sp. SIMBA_027 | reverse complement strand
GAGGGCGATGCAGTTCATCCCCATCGCCCTGGCCATCAGGATGCGATGCTGCCAGTATTCGGCGGGGACGGGGGCGGGATGCATCTCCCCGCTACGGATCTGGAAACGCTCGCCGTCGAGCAGGAAGCTTTCGCCATCCTGACTAAAAGAAAAAGTATGCCCGCTTGTGACTGCTGGGGCTGGGATGTCGATTGCGGACGTTCCGGTCAGGCTGCTGTCCGGCCGAAGCATACAGCCATCGCCTGCGACGCTACACGCTTGCGAACGGCTGCCATGGACAAGGTTGAATGATTTTTTTGACCCATGCATGAAGTACCACCTTGCCGAGCCGCTGCGTTGGCGCGGTCGCCGCGCTACGCTTCGGCCAGAATCTGCTGGATGACTTGCTCGAAGGTTTCCACC
>NZ_JAWRWY010000141.1:0-403 GCF_046535315.1 Paraburkholderia sp. SIMBA_027 | reverse complement strand
TCGCCGCAACGATGCGGTACTTGATGAATGCGCTGATCGACCACAATGGCATCGTCCACCACCAGCCCGGTAGCCAGGATCAGCGCCATCAGCGAGAAATTGTTCAGCGAAAAGCCGAACAGGTACATCACCGCAAAGGTCCCCACCAACGACACCGGCACCGCCAGGGTCGGGATCAGCGAGGCGCGGAAGTTACCCAGGAACAGGTACACCACCAGCACCACGAGGGCCACGGCAATCAGCAAGGTCATCTCGGCTTCATGCAAGGTGGCGGTGATCACCGGCGAGCGGTCCATGGCCAGGTTGAGCTTGACGCTGGACGGCAGCACCGCTTGCAAGGCCGGCAACTGTGCCTTGATCTGGCGCACCGTCTCGATGATGTTCGCGCCGGACTGGCGGTTGA
>NZ_JAWRWY010000140.1:0-404 GCF_046535315.1 Paraburkholderia sp. SIMBA_027 | reverse complement strand
CCGTGATCGCGTGATCGTGTGTGAGTGTCTGCCAGGGTAGCCCCGTCACCAGCGCTCGCAGCTGCTCGGGATTCAGAGCGGTGGCGACCGCCTGGTCCCCATTCGTCCAGATGAACCGCCCCTTGTTCAGGCGACGCGCGGCCAGCCAGATACCGCCCCCGTCCTACACGAGCACCTTCATGCGCGTCGAGTGCCTGTTGGCAAACAGATAGGCGTGGTCCGGCCGTGCCGCGCCGAACACCTTCACGACACGCGCAAGGATCGTATCGATGCCCGCACGCATATCGATGGGCTCGGTTGCCAGCCAGATCGCGTCGATGCGGATCATCGCAGCCACCCTTGCAACCAGGCGGCGCAATCGGCTGCAGCACAAAGCGGCCAGCGCACCATGACGGTCGCCGCCC
>NZ_JAWRWY010000139.1:0-407 GCF_046535315.1 Paraburkholderia sp. SIMBA_027 | reverse complement strand
CCCGATCTGCGCGAGATGCCCGTCACGCCGCTCTTCTGGGCCAAGCTGGCGTTCCCGGTCGCGCTCGCCGCAGGCTCGCTTCTCGTCACCGCGCGTCTTTCGCGGCCCGGCGCTGCCGTGCGCGCGGCATGGGCAGGGATTGCCGTTCCCGTCGGCGTCGTCTGGCTTGCGGGCCTGGCCGTGTTTTGGCTCGCGCCTTCCGCGCAGCGCGCCGAGCTGCTCTTTGGCCATACGTGGCGCACTTGCCCGTTGAACATCGCCGTCCTTTCGGTACCCGGCTTCGCTGCGGCGCTTTGGGCCGTGCGCGGGCTCGCGCCGACGCGGCTGCGGCTCGCGGGCGCGGCCGCCGGCGCGCTCGGAAGCGCTACCGGGACCGTTGCCTATTGCCTCCATTGTCCGGAAATGGG
>NZ_JAWRWY010000138.1:0-407 GCF_046535315.1 Paraburkholderia sp. SIMBA_027 | reverse complement strand
CAGGCTCGACTTCGTCATCATGGACGAACTGGGCTATCTCCCATTTGCCCAGGCGGGCGGCCAGCTCCTCTTCCACCTCATCAGCAGGCTCTACGAGCGGACGTCCATCATCGTCACGACGAACCTGGCCTTCGGCGAGTGGCCGGCCGTATTCGGCGACGCCAAGATGACCGCCGCTCTGCTCGACAGGCTCACCCACCATTGCGAGATCGTGGAAACCGGGAACGAATCCTGGCGCTTTAAAAACCGCTCTCAAAGCTCACATGAGGATTTCGTCGTCAAGATCAATCATCGTTTCATAGCGTGCCCCTTCGATTTCGTATCGAACCCATGGTCTGAGCCACCTTGCTTGACGCGGCACGTTTCCTTCACCGGTTCAAACTCACATACGGTCGCCGTTTTGTCCG
>NZ_JAWRWY010000137.1:0-408 GCF_046535315.1 Paraburkholderia sp. SIMBA_027 | reverse complement strand
AGGAAGCTTCAAAGTATCATATAAAGCTGTTGCTAATTGTGAAGGACTATTAATATTAATCCCACCAAAAACGATTGTCAGTACCTTTTCTAAGCGTGTAATTTGATGTAGTAATTTCTGTCCATACCTATTAGCAAATTCCATATCTATTAGGAATCCATTTTGTTCCATATCTATACAAATGTCTGTAATAGGACGTTCAATATTGAAGTACAAGTCTTTCAGTTTTGGTAATCGGTTGAAGTGCTGCATCACAAAGTCTTTAAAGAATTTGTAGGTCAGATGGGTGTCCTTACATGTATAGTAAACTGCAATTCCTCTACGTCCGTCCGATGTCTCAAATTGTGCATCTTGGAAGCCACCTTTTCCGAATAATTCTTCATACGGAATACTTCTATCTTCAAAACC
>NZ_JAWRWY010000136.1:0-409 GCF_046535315.1 Paraburkholderia sp. SIMBA_027 | reverse complement strand
CGTCTCGTCAGAGGAGGTTCCGAACCAGACGGTTCTCGAGCTTGCGACGCAGCTTCAGCTTCAAATGGATATCCAAACAGGGCCGCTTGTAAACGCAGCTGTATTTAAGGCTAAAGATGGGGACCACCTTCTTCTGATCATTCATCACCTTGTCATAGACGGTCTTTCTTGGAGAATTTTATTTGAAGATTTGGCACTTGGGTACAGCCAATTGGAAAAGGGCGAAACTGTGGCGTTTTATTCCAAAACGACATCGTACAAGACGTATGCTTCCAAACTTCAGGCTTATGCCGAAGGCAAAAAGCTCGCAAGAGAAAAGCAATATTGGATGGATGTATTAAAGGAGAAGGTGCCATTCCTTGAAACCAAAGAAGAGGTCGAATCCTATTGGTATGAAGATAGCGATACG
>NZ_JAWRWY010000135.1:0-410 GCF_046535315.1 Paraburkholderia sp. SIMBA_027 | reverse complement strand
AATCCGTTCCCGCTCATTGAGCGGGATGCGCACCGCGGGCAGACCTAAACGTTCGATAAAACGCTGCGTGTTTTCGGAGCTGCTGGAGAAGTAGACGAGCTGGCTCATGCACTGGCCGCGTGTGGCGCTGGATGCAGACGGTTAATCATGTCCGGACGGAAACCAGACCAGCTAAGATCGCCAGCAATCACTACCGGCAACTGACGAAAGCCCTGAGCACGCAACGCTTCTGCCGCTTCAGGAACGCGATCGACATTAATCATTTCAAAATCAAAGCCCCGGTTTTCCATCGCCCGTTTGGTGGCGTGGCACTGAACGCAATCGTTACGAGTGTAAATAGTAATGCGCATGATTCGTATGTCCGTTTAAAATGAAGATACGGCGCGATGATACGCGTCGGGTTGTCTCTC
>NZ_JAWRWY010000134.1:0-411 GCF_046535315.1 Paraburkholderia sp. SIMBA_027 | reverse complement strand
ATCGCCCAAGGCGCCGATACCCTGGTGACCGCCGGCGCCATCCAGTCCAACCACGTACGCCAGACCGCCGCTCTCGCCGCCAAACTGGGCCTGGGTTGCGTGGCCTTGCTGGAAAACCCGACCGGCACCGAAGACCCCAACTACCTGGGCAACGGCAACCGGCTATTGCTGGACCTGTTCGACGCCAAAGTCGAATTGGTGGAGAACCTCGACCACGCCGACGAACAGCTCGACGCCCTCGCCGAGCGCTTGCGCAGCAACGGCAAGAAGCCGTACCTGGTGCCCATCGGCGGCTCCAATGCCCTCGGCGCCCTGGGCTATGTACGCGCCGGGCTGGAACTGGCCGCGCAGATTGAAGACAGCGGCCTCCAGTTCGCCGCCGTGGTGCTGGCCTCCGGCAGCGCAGGCACC
>NZ_JAWRWY010000133.1:0-412 GCF_046535315.1 Paraburkholderia sp. SIMBA_027 | reverse complement strand
GGCCCGTTCGTGGCCGATATGGAAGTCGAGGAGATCGTTTCGTTCCTGAAGACGCAGGGCGCGCCTCAGTATCTCGATGCGATCACGGCCGACGACGACGAAGACGGTGACTACGGTGGCGGCCCGGCCGGCACCTCCAATCTTGCCGATTCCGACGATCCCTACGACCAGGCGGTGGCCATCGTGCTGCGCGATGGCAAGGCATCCACGTCCTATGTTCAGCGCCGTCTTGGCATCGGTTATAACCGTGCTGCATCGCTGATCGAGCGTATGGAGCAGGAAGGAATCATCGGTCCCGCCAACCATGCTGGTAAACGCGAGATCCTCGTTCCGACGGAAAGTGATATACTCGATCGCTGACACGCGAAAAAATCTTTCGAGGCAACGGCTTCACGGAAACCTGATCGCCTCG
>NZ_JAWRWY010000132.1:0-413 GCF_046535315.1 Paraburkholderia sp. SIMBA_027 | reverse complement strand
GACGAAGGTGGCGAGCGTCGCGAATTCCGTCCGCGTGAGGAAGGTGGCGAACGTCGTCCGTTCCAACGCCGCGATGAAGGCGGTGAGCGCCGTCCGTTCCAACGCCGCGACGAAGGCGGCGAGCGTCGCGAGTTCCGTCCGCGCGACGAAGGCGGTGAACGCCGTCCGTTCCAGCGCCGAGACGAAGGTGGCGAGCGTCGCGAATTCCGTCCGCGTGAGGAAGGTGGCGAACGTCGTCCGTTCCAACGCCGCGACGAAGGTGGTGAACGCCGTCCGTTCCAGCGCCGTGACGAAGGTGGTGAGCGTCGCGAGTTCCGGCCGCGTGAGGAAGGCGGCGAACGCCGTCCGTTCCAGCGCCGAGACGAAGGTGGCGAGCGTCGCGAATTCCGTCCGCGTGAGGAAGGTGGCGAACG
>NZ_JAWRWY010000131.1:0-415 GCF_046535315.1 Paraburkholderia sp. SIMBA_027 | reverse complement strand
GAACGGCGTGATCATCGGTGATGATCCGCTTTCCGCCTTCCTGCATGCCGAGGGCGTGCTCGATTTCACCTCGCCGAACGCGAGCGTCGAATTTGCTGGACTGGCCGCGCAGGCGCGCATCGTCCATGTGGTCGGCACGACGGGATGCTCGGATGCCGACGATGCCAAGATCCAGGCGGCCGGGCGCCATGCGCGCATCGTCAAGTCGGGCAATATGAGCCTCGGCGTCAATCTTCTCAGTGTTTTCATCGAACAGGCAGCGCGGGCGCTTTCGCCGGAAGACTGGGATATCGAAGTTCTCGAAATGCATCACAAGCGCAAGGTCGATGCGCCCTCCGGCACCGCGCTGTTGCTCGGCGAAGCCGCTGCAAAGGGCCGCGCTGTCGACCTGAAGACCCAGTCTGTCCGCGTTCGT
>NZ_JAWRWY010000130.1:0-417 GCF_046535315.1 Paraburkholderia sp. SIMBA_027 | reverse complement strand
ATAAAAACCACGTAAACAAGCTTCAGAAGAAGAATCTGATAATGATAGACAACAATCCTGAAAAGGTGGGAATCATTAGAAGCCGTGAAATCGGTTTAGATGAATCAGGTAAACAATCGGAAACGTGGATTATTACTGGTGAGACATTAAATGGCGTTACAAAGCAGCGAATAGCTATAGCACCAGCCGGACAATTACACGATACTGCTACTGGTACTGCTGAAACAGTACTGAAGCATTTTGTAAACAACCATCTAGTTAATCCTACTGAAGTAAGTCGTAAAATACCTTTGGTAACTTTAGCACCGGACTTATTAAGAGGAAATGAAGTCACTTTCGAAAGTAAGCACATGCAGCTTAACAATGTATTAGAAGAAGTTTCTAAGCTTACTGGTGTAGGCTGGAAAGTATCTTTGG
>NZ_JAWRWY010000129.1:0-418 GCF_046535315.1 Paraburkholderia sp. SIMBA_027 | reverse complement strand
CAATTAATTTCATTGAATTATATATCCCATTCCTTTTTTTGTTAAAATAAAGTCATCAACATTAATCCCCTCTAATCTATTCCTTAATCTATTTATATTTACTGTCAATGTATTTTCGTTTACGTAAATATCATCATTCCAAAGCTGTCTCATTAAATTATCCCGCGAAA
Source organism: Paraburkholderia sp. SIMBA_027 (assembly GCF_046535315.1). Lineage (NCBI taxonomy): Bacteria > Pseudomonadati > Pseudomonadota > Betaproteobacteria > Burkholderiales > Burkholderiaceae > Paraburkholderia > Paraburkholderia sp. SIMBA_027. Next base: position 248 of record NZ_JAWRWY010000129.1, on the reverse strand, counting down.
CAACTTTCCCTTTGTTTTCCATTAACGTTTTTAGAATTTTAAATTCATTCTTTGTAAGCTCTAAACTCTGATCTTGGAAGTATATTTTTGCATCGTTAAGGTTTAATATCACATTATTAGATTCGATTAGATGAGATTCTGCTGTTATGTACTCATAAGTTCTTCTTATAATTGCTTGTAATTTCGCCACCAACACATGGCTGTCAAATGGTTTTTGAATATAATCATCCCCGCCATTGTTAATAGCC
>NZ_JAWRWY010000128.1:0-418 GCF_046535315.1 Paraburkholderia sp. SIMBA_027 | reverse complement strand
CGTGACGACCCCCGCGGCCAGCGTGACGCCCACCAGCGCCACCACCTTGCCGGTGAACTGGACCGCTCGACGGTAGGCGTCCCGCAGCGGCAAGCCGGCGCGCTGATAGTTGAGCTGTACAGACAGCAGATAGAGCGCGTAATCGACACCGATGCCCACGCCAAGGGCGATTACGGGCAAGGTCGCCACCTTGACGCCGATGCCCAGCATCACCATCAGCGCCTGGCATAAAACTGAAGTGATCGCGAGCGGCACCAGTGCGACGACGGCGGCACGCCAGCTACGGAACGTAATCAGGCAGAGCAGGACAACAGCCGCGTAGACCAGCAGCAACATGCGCTCATTCGCTTCCTTGACGACGATGTTGGTCGCGGCATCGATACCTGCGGAGCCAGCGGCCAGCAGGAATTGATGGTCC
>NZ_JAWRWY010000127.1:0-419 GCF_046535315.1 Paraburkholderia sp. SIMBA_027 | reverse complement strand
GAAGGCTCGTCCGCTCAGGGTTAGTCGGGACCTAAGCCGAGGCCGAAAGGCGTAGGCGATGGATAACAGGTTGATATTCCTGTACCACCTCCTCACCATTTGAGCAATGGGGGGACGCAGGAGGATAGGGTAAGCGCGGTATTGGATATCCGCGTCCAAGCAGTTAGGCTGGGAAATAGGCAAATCCGTTTCCCGTGAAGGCTGAGCTGTGATGGCGAGCGAATTATAGTAGCGAAGTTCCTGATTCCACACTGCCAAGAAAAGCCTCTAGCGAGGTGAGAGGTGCCCGTACCGCAAACCGACACAGGTAGGCGAGGAGAGAATCCTAAGGTGATCGAGAGAACTCTCGTTAAGGAACTCGGCAAAATGACCCCGTAACTTCGGGAGAAGGGGTGCTCTGTTAGGGTGCAAGCCCGAGA
>NZ_JAWRWY010000126.1:0-419 GCF_046535315.1 Paraburkholderia sp. SIMBA_027 | reverse complement strand
CTTCTTCACGCCGCGACTGCGCTTCAAATCCTACGATGAACTGAATGGCTGGTTGCTGGACAAGTGCATCAGTTACGCCCGCGCTCATAAGCACGTCGATCAGACGGAGCGCACGATCTGGGAGGTGTTCGATGCGGAGCGGCCGCACCTGGTCGGCTATCCCGGCAAATTCGACGGCTTCCACGCTGTGCAGGCCTCGATCGGCAAGACCTGCCTCGTGCGTTTCGACAACAACAAATACTCGGTACTGTCTACGGCAGTCGGCCGCCCTGCCGAGATACATGCCTATGCAGATCGCATCGTCATCCGGCAGGATGGCGTGGAAATCGGCCAACACGATCGCTGCTTCGGCCGTGGCGAGACGATCTATAATCCCTGGCATTACGTGCCGGTCCTGACCCGCAAACCGGGAGCACTGC
>NZ_JAWRWY010000125.1:0-420 GCF_046535315.1 Paraburkholderia sp. SIMBA_027 | reverse complement strand
CTCACCTACCGTTTCGCCTGCGCAGGCTTCTGGTCGGCGCTTGCGTTTGCGGATCTGGAAGCGCTTCCGTGGGGCGAGGTCAAGCATCTCTGCCTGCAGCATCTGCGCTGGTGGCGGGACAAACCGATGACCAATCGCGACGGTATTCTGTCGATCGGCTTCGGCTATCCGAATTTGCTGATGTCCGAGAGCTATAATTCGGCCGGTTCGCCATACTGGGCGTTCAAGGCTTTCCTGCCGCTGGCGATCCCGGAAGATCATCCGTTCTGGACGGTGAAAGAGGTGGTACCGGCCGCCGCACCTGTCACACCGCAGCGCCATCCCGGCATGGTGATCATGCACACCGGCGAAGATGCGGTGGCCCTGTCATCGGGGCAGGAAAATCTTCAGATGCGGTTTGGTACCGAAAAATACGCCAAA
>NZ_JAWRWY010000124.1:0-420 GCF_046535315.1 Paraburkholderia sp. SIMBA_027 | reverse complement strand
ACACGCTGTGCGATCCGCAAAGCCCGATCGTGCTCGAGCGCATGATTTTCCCGGAACCGGTGATTTCGCAGGCTGTTGAGCCGAAGACGAAGCCGGACCAGGAAAAGATGGGTCTGGCCCTGAACCGTCTGGCTCAGGAAGATCCGTCGTTTCGCGTTCAAACGGACGAAGAATCGGGTCAAACCATTATTTCGGGCATGGGCGAGCTCCACCTGGAAATTCTGGTTGACCGGATGAAGCGCGAATTCGGCGTCGAAGCAACCGTCGGCAAGCCGCAAGTGGCGTATCGTGAAACGATCCGCGGCAAGGCGGTAGACGTCGACGGCAAGTTCGTCAAGCAGTCGGGTGGTCGCGGCCAGTACGGTCACGCGGTCATCACGCTCGAGCCGAATGAGCAGGGCAAAGGCTACGAGTTCCTGG
>NZ_JAWRWY010000123.1:0-421 GCF_046535315.1 Paraburkholderia sp. SIMBA_027 | reverse complement strand
GGAGTTACTGAAATTATATTTTCTGGTCCAAAGTACAGTGTTGTCTGCAGATAAAAAAGATTCTGTTACCTGGGAATAGCCTACCTGCCCGCCATTGTTAAAGCTTGACATGGGTTGTATCCTGTTTGACAGTTGTCCTACTACCATGGGAATATTTCCATATTTTTTCATAATGAGCATATAGTCAGGAATTCCTAAAAGCTTTCCGGAGGTTGTACCATTATCCAAGGTATAGGTAAATTTTCTTTTGGTAATCTTTCCATTGTTGTCATTGGTCTCAATGCCGGAAATTCTTCGCCCTCCTCCCACAAAGCTATTAAGAGAGACATTGGGCCTATATTCTGTCCAGCGCAGCAATACCGAAAAAGGGTTGCTTTCCATATTTTCGGAATCATTGAGGGTAAAACTCGAATTGGAAACC
>NZ_JAWRWY010000122.1:0-423 GCF_046535315.1 Paraburkholderia sp. SIMBA_027 | reverse complement strand
ATCTTACGACTCTGGCCTTGACGACTCTCACGCTACATAGGATCTAATAGACCAATATCAAATCAAGGAAAGGCCAACGCCGTAGGCACACAGAGGAAAGGCACCGTTGCGGGCGCAACAACCAGCAGCGCCGCGCAGGCAAAAAACTAATCAATAGCCTTCCCAGCGGTCTCCCGCATAAACGGAAGCGGCAACAGCGACACCAAACCACATCCAATCAAATACCAGGCAGGCGCCAAATTACTCCCTGAAATCTGAATCAGCCAGGTAGCAAAAAACTGCGCAAACCCACCAAAAATAGACACGCCCAAACAATAAACAATCGACATCCCCGTAGCGCGAATCTCGCGCGGAAACATCTCCGGGAGCATGACGATATTCGGCACGGCAGTAAAAGCAACAAACACCGCCAGCACGGCAACC
>NZ_JAWRWY010000121.1:0-425 GCF_046535315.1 Paraburkholderia sp. SIMBA_027 | reverse complement strand
CGCATACAAAGACGGCGAATATATCGAGCCGCTTGAATTAGAAAAGATGTTTTTAGAATAAAATTGGGAAATAAAAACTCCCCTCTTTTGCTTTCGTTGCGAAAGAGGGGTATTTTTTGAGTTATTTTTGGTTATGTATTCGACATGTGCAGAGTGTATGTGGCAACACAAGGTGCTGGTGAGTTTACTTAATTGAACCATACATTATGTTTTCATAGTAATAATTATATTGAAATTTATTCGGGTCTAAATAAATTCAACTTCTTATATTTAACTATAGGTTCTCTTGGATGTTGCGTTCTACGTAATTGACTGTTAGTTATTTTTTCTAATGTATTATTACAAAACTTTTATATTCGATAGTATTTTTTGGAGAAAGGAAGTTGTTAATCATGCAAATAATGATATAGTTTTGATCATTAAAC
>NZ_JAWRWY010000120.1:0-425 GCF_046535315.1 Paraburkholderia sp. SIMBA_027 | reverse complement strand
ATTGATGAACATACCGAAGGCACGGTCGGCGTCTTCGCCGCTGCTCAGGCGGCCCATCAACACGGTGCCGAACACCACGTCGCGGCGTGCGGCCAGATGCCCGACCACCTGGCCCCAGGCCAAGTGGTACAGGCTGGCATTGCTCACGCCCAGGCGCCGGGCCTGGGTGCGCAGGCGCTGCCCGAGCAGCTTGGCCACCGGCACGCTGGCTTGGGTCACGCCCTGGCCATCGCCCTGCACATCCTGCAAGCCGAACGGCAAGCTCGGCTCGTCGACGTCGCCCAGCATCTCGCGGAAGAACGCCTCGTGGGCGGCCTGGCTAATGCCCAGGCGGGTCTGCGCCACGTAGTTGCGGTACGGCACCGACGGCGCCAACCGATCGCCGCGACCTTGCATCACGGCCTCGATTTCCTGGCCCAGCAGCG
>NZ_JAWRWY010000119.1:0-428 GCF_046535315.1 Paraburkholderia sp. SIMBA_027 | reverse complement strand
ATAATTATTGTGTTTCTGAGAAAGGGCTTTTTGGATGAGATTGTAATTCTTAGAATGTTTAATTTATAGTTTTTTACCAAACCAAAGGATTTGTGCGGTAGCGTGGGGTATTTAAACAGATATACAAAACATATATCCTATAAAAATCACAAGATTAGACCCCATCAAAAACAATCAACATATACTACTGCAAAGGAACTAGCTAAAACGATGCTTCAAAATGGATTTAAAAAAGGAACTACTGTTAGATTAATTTCATGTAGAACTGGAGTTTTTGGAAATGGTGTTGCTTATCAATTATCTAGATATTTAAAATCACCAGTAACTGCGCCTACTAATTTAGTCAGGGTATTAGAGGATGGTAGCTATCAAGTTTTTGGAAATGGTCGATTTAGAACATTTTTTAATACAACAATAAAATAAATTAG
>NZ_JAWRWY010000118.1:0-428 GCF_046535315.1 Paraburkholderia sp. SIMBA_027 | reverse complement strand
AGCCTTAAACCTGGAAAACAAAAGTTTTGTCCCGCTGGCGCATACCAACGAAGCCCGCGCACTGGTCGGCATTTTCCTTAACGATCAATATGTAAAAGGCAAAGCGAAGAAACTCACCAAAGACGTTGAAACCCCGAAACAGGCCGCGGTGCTGGGTGCAGGCATTATGGGCGGCGGCATCGCTTACCAGTCTGCGTGGAAAGGCGTGCCGGTTGTCATGAAAGATATCAACGACAAGTCGTTAACCCTCGGCATGACCGAAGCCGCGAAACTGCTGAACAAGCAGCTTGAGCGCGGCAAGATCGATGGTCTGAAACTGGCTGGCGTGATCTCCACAATCCACCCAACGCTCGACTACGCCGGGTTTGACCGCGTGGATGTTGTGGTAGAAGCGGTTGTTGAAAACCCGAAAGTGAAAAAAGCCGTAC
>NZ_JAWRWY010000117.1:0-430 GCF_046535315.1 Paraburkholderia sp. SIMBA_027 | reverse complement strand
ATGTCTTTATAGGTAATATTTCCCTAGATTTTTCTAAAAAATCTAATATTACAGGATTACTGAAAGAATCTTCTGTAGCTATGTTATGAACATTATCAGTAAAAACTTCTCCCGTTTCTTTCTCAATTAAAATTGGCAAAATTGCATTTTCCCAAATTGGCACAGATGGGATGCTAGCGCTTAAGGTTTCATATAAATAAGCACCTGCCAATCCCACACAAGGTCTTTTATCTATTCCAAGAGTATTCTCTTCAAAGAAATAACTAGACAAAATATATTGTTCTTCTATTTCTTCATCCTCATCTTTGATAAATGGTTGAACAATCATGCCTAAAACCAGATTCCTATATATTTCCGGCACTTGCTTATTAGATATCCAATCATGCAGATTATAATCAGAAGCTAGCGATAATTGACTTGCATATGAATC
>NZ_JAWRWY010000116.1:0-434 GCF_046535315.1 Paraburkholderia sp. SIMBA_027 | reverse complement strand
CATTCTCCAATTACGGAAAAATTTAATTTAGGAGTAATTCAGGTTTAAGTAAATATTACAATAAAAATATATAAAATGCCGTCTCAATTGGGATGGCATTTTTAGTTTATCCTAAATTAATAATCTATAAACTCTCTATCATTGTATAACATATAGAATATAGCTTTCATGCGCAAAGAATATTGGGATACTTGCCGGATAGAATGTCGGAAGAAAAAGGAGTCATCACAGCTACATCAATACATTATTACCGGGATTGAAGATTGATATATACCTATTATAATGATGATCCCATCATCCAGCTAGAAAGTTGTGGGTGAACAAGGAATTAATATACACAGCTATAGCGTTACATTCATTTGGGGTATTGGTTGAAGTTGAAGTATGCCACAAAAAAAAGTCTCATACAAGTACATGTATGAGACTTTTAATAA
>NZ_JAWRWY010000115.1:0-435 GCF_046535315.1 Paraburkholderia sp. SIMBA_027 | reverse complement strand
AACTCAATTTAGCATCTTGTAAAGAGCGAAAAAAAGTAATCAACTGATTAATAGGAGAGTTCATCTCCCCAACAATATAAGATATACTTAACATACTTCCCAATGTCAAATTTCCATTAATAACACTTTTAGCAACAATAAATGAAATAAAAATATTTTTAATGTTATTCATAAAGGTATATCCTGAAAGTTGCAATTGATCAATCCTCAAAACTTTTAAGTTTACGTTAAATAACTGATCTTGTATGATTTTCCATTGAGACCTTTTAAATTCTTCAAAACTATTTAATTTTATCTCCTGCATACCTGTGATAAGCTCATATACAGTACTCTGGTCCTCTGCTTGTAGTTTAAATCTATTATAATCTAATACCTTTCTATATTTTTGAAAATAAATTACCCAAAGTATGGAGACTATCGTAAAGGAAATGTAGA
>NZ_JAWRWY010000114.1:0-439 GCF_046535315.1 Paraburkholderia sp. SIMBA_027 | reverse complement strand
GCGTGCCACATCGCCGCCGAGCACTCGATCGCATGACGGAAGTCGTCGATGCAGACGATGCCGCGGAAGCTGCTCGCGAACGCGCGGAGCCGGGCGTTGTCGTCCGCATCCGGCTGCCTCAGGGCATGCAGAACGCTTCCCGCGTTCCAGCCACGAGCCTCGGTAAGTTCGCGCTCCGTAAGGATGACGGCCTCGTCGGCGACTTTGGCGAGAGCGCCGTGGTTGATCCGGTCGATCGTGTCGACGAGGTCGTCCTTGTCGAACAGCCACGTCGGTCGCACGGCCACGTAGACCCGCGAACCGCTGTGCAGCTCGGTCAGGTAGTCCGTGGTGCGGTGGTGCTTCACGTCGTTGCGAGTGAAGGGCATCGGGGCCGGCTGATCCTTCACTCGAACGATCTTGCGGTTGGCGAGAAACATTCGGGCCGCACGCATCTCGT
>NZ_JAWRWY010000113.1:0-439 GCF_046535315.1 Paraburkholderia sp. SIMBA_027 | reverse complement strand
ACCTCGATCAGGCGGCGGTCCCCACTAGGCGACCTCGACACGATGTCGAACCCAGGATTAAAGTGCGGTTGCCTCTCCGGTTCCCAACCGCGGCTTTGCTCATAGCTGAGTACGGCCTTCATGGATGCGGCATCGATTAAGTCTGAAACGTGATCCAATACGGATGTCGCCCCTTCATCGCCATTTCCTCGGTTGCCACTACGCGACACGTAAGAAAGCATGCGTGAGCGCCGCACCTGACGCTCCGCCGTGACATCGCGACGCCGATGATCGTCACCTTTGAAGCGGCTACCGAATCCCCAGTTCTCACCATTCAACCTCGTCCCATTCGTCGTATTCGTGCGGCCTGCTTTCTCGCTGGCCGCCCCATGTTCGTCCGGGTCGGCTCCGAACGCGCCGCGACTGTACGCGGATTCATAGGCGTTGGCGTCTTGATCGA
>NZ_JAWRWY010000112.1:0-440 GCF_046535315.1 Paraburkholderia sp. SIMBA_027 | reverse complement strand
CATCAGGGGAACGATATAAACGCAGCCGGTCTCCAGCACCGCCCCCTGGGTGTATCGACCTCGTGCAGGCTGAAGCGGTTGAGCTTGTCGATGACGCGGGTTCCGGGGCCCGGCATGAAACTGGCGCGCACACGATAGGCCTTCGAGCCGAGCCGCAGATCAAGGCTGGCGGGCTGCACCTGGTCAGCATCGAGATCGGCTTCGCTTTTCAGCTTGCCGCCCGCAAACAGCGCCCTGATTGCGCCATCCGCCAAAATGCCCGTCGTTCTGATCATGGTCATCATTCCTTTTTACGGCGACAAAACCAAAAGGAAAGCATTGACGCAAGCCGGTAACGGCAGTATGGCAAGCTTATCCCGTGGTGATTTGGCCGGTCGGCTTGCAGCCACGTTAAACAAGTGGCTAAAAAGACCGGGTGCTAGGAACCGGTCTGCTTTTGC
>NZ_JAWRWY010000111.1:0-442 GCF_046535315.1 Paraburkholderia sp. SIMBA_027 | reverse complement strand
CGCGATCGAACTGAACAACGTGCAGGTCGAGAAGAATCGTGCGGCGTTCGAATGGGGCCGTCGCGCCGCGCACGATCTGGCTGCTGTGCGCAAGCTCGCGCAGTCGCAAGGACGTGGTGCAGCGGAAACGGCGAGCAGTAAGATCATCTCGCTGCACACGCCGAAGGCGCTCGGCACGCTGATCGACAAACGCGCCGACTACCTCGCCGCATGGCAAAACGCTGCGTACGCAGAGCGTTATCGCGTATTGGTGTCGCAAGTGCGCGTGGCGGAATCAGCGCTCGATTCGATCGATGGCCAGTTGCCGTTGACCGAAGCCGTCGCGAAGAACCTGCATAAGCTGATGGCGTACAAGGACGAGTATGAAGTGGCGCGTCTGTACAGCGATCCGGCGTTCATCGAAAAACTGAAGGCGAATTTCGAAGGCGACTGGAAGCTGCAC
>NZ_JAWRWY010000110.1:0-445 GCF_046535315.1 Paraburkholderia sp. SIMBA_027 | reverse complement strand
CCGCGAGGAGCCGAACGAACTGAGCTTGCAGGGGACCTGATGATACCCACTGAATGAGCTCATTGCGGGCTTTCTCCTGTTTGATCGGATCCTCACTGCGCAGATGCTCGTAAAGACCGGTGAGCATCACATGATAGTGTCCAAGAACCGAGGCCATCGCCACGGTATGACGATGGCCGTTGGTCAGAACTGAAGCATAGACGCGCGCCCAATGGCTACGTAACTCTAAATTTTCAACTGGTACGGCCCTTCGCTCGGTGTCATCCAAAGTCGCGTCTGGTTGGAGGGGGGTTGCGTAGAATGAATCGTAGAGGCTCGGGCCTGGATGTGGAAACTGTACAGTCTCACGTTGGTAAAGGTTTCGCATCTGACGCCACGGCTCCGTGACCGTAGCCGAAGCAGCGATGCCCTTGATTTTTCGCCGGACGGTGGAATCGGGTTCATA
>NZ_JAWRWY010000109.1:0-447 GCF_046535315.1 Paraburkholderia sp. SIMBA_027 | reverse complement strand
AACGGCGCGTTCAGGGCTTCTTTAATCAGCGAGCCTGCTATGGCATCCAGCCAGTCAGTGCGTAACGGTAGTGTATGACCGCGCAACTGTGCCAGCGCCATCGCATGCAGATGAGCGGCAGCCATATCCGCGGTAGAAGCGGGCAATTTGTGCTGGCGCAAACGGGTAAGGATAGTTTTTAGCAGTTGTTCACCGGCCTTCTGCAAGCCCCACTGCCAGCACCAGTTTTGCCATACCGGGGCAGGCATTCCTGAAAGGTATCCTGCCAGCACATCAAGGCGCTTTTCACTGTAGGGTGTGAGATAACAACCTGTAACGGCATCTGCCAGCGAGGGCAATTCTGGCTTGTTAATTTTCTGAGGGCATTCGCGCCACATCTTTGCCAGTGCCGGAGCGTGCCAGCCACCGCAGACAACTAACACGTCGCCATTATTTTGCTGCATCGCC
>NZ_JAWRWY010000108.1:0-450 GCF_046535315.1 Paraburkholderia sp. SIMBA_027 | reverse complement strand
CGCCGGTGTCGGCACGACGCTATCGGGCATCAACCTGATTGCGACGATCGTCAAGATGCGCGCGCCGGGCATGACCTTCATGAAGATGCCGGTCTTTACCTGGACCTCGCTCTGCACCAACGTGCTGATCGTCGCTTCCTTCCCGATCCTCACCGCAACGCTCGTTCTGCTCTCGCTCGACCGCTATGCCGGCACGAACTTCTTCACGAACGATCTCGGCGGCAATCCGATGATGTATGTGAACCTCATCTGGATCTGGGGTCACCCGGAAGTTTACATCCTGATCCTGCCGGCCTTCGGCATCTTCTCCGAAGTCGTCGCCACCTTCTCCGGCAAGCGCCTCTTCGGCTACGCCTCGATGGTTTACGCCACCTGCGTCATTATGATCCTGTCCTATCTTGTGTGGCTGCACCACTTCTTCACGATGGGCTCGGGCGCCAGCGTCAACTC
>NZ_JAWRWY010000107.1:0-450 GCF_046535315.1 Paraburkholderia sp. SIMBA_027 | reverse complement strand
CTGTTGACGCTGGAGATGCGGTGCTTGATCCGCGTCAAAGCGCCTTATGTTTCCTCCGATAGGTTGGATGCATCTCATAAGGACGAAAGACATGTACAAGAAAATCCTGGTTCCCATCGAAATCGGCGCCATCGACCGCGGCGAGAAGTCGTTTCGCAAGGCTGCGACGTTGCTCGACGAGGGCGGCGAGATCATCCTGCTCAATGTCGTCGAGGACATCCCGACCTATGTGGCGATCGATCTGCCGGTCGAGCTGGTCGAGAACGCCATCAAGGACGGCAAGACGCGGCTGGAAGCGCTGCGGCTGAAGACCGGCATTCCGGCCAGCGTCGAGATCGGCCGCGGGCCGCCCGCCAACGGCATTCTCGCCGCCGCCGAGACCCACAGCGCCGACCTGATCATCGTCGCCTCGCACATCCCCGATTTCTCCAACTATTTCATCGGCGCGAC
>NZ_JAWRWY010000106.1:0-452 GCF_046535315.1 Paraburkholderia sp. SIMBA_027 | reverse complement strand
ATTATAGCTAACATTTCCTGAGGTAATGATCGTTTCGATGTATCGATACTGATTTCCTACTTCATAAATGGTATCATTTAATCTTAATACCGATTTTCTGATGATATCTTCTTTGTTTATTTTTCTCAAAAACGCATACAGAATCACCGTATCAAGATAGGTATATCTGCTTTGTTCTGCTTTTTCATTCGTATTGATTCCATGTGACGAAAAAAGGCCAAAAGGAACTGCACTACTGAACGATCTGATATAATATTTTAAGATAGAAAAAGATAGGCTTTCGTTGAGTGTATTATTTTTCACAGCCTTTTCCCACTCAGAATAAAGCTCCTGGGAGGCAATGTAAACCCCTTCTCTGAATTTTGAGTTGTTGTAAAGCTCCTGCACAAATACTATCAGATCTTCTGTAGAACTCGGAATATTCTGTATAGATTTTTGCTCAAAAATAGGCC
>NZ_JAWRWY010000105.1:0-452 GCF_046535315.1 Paraburkholderia sp. SIMBA_027 | reverse complement strand
GCATGATTTTTTCGATCGGGTCCTGAGACGCTTTCATTTTGGTTTTGATTTTCTGACGTTCGTCCAGCAGACGTTTCAGCAGAGACGGGATGAAACCCGGGAAGTCTTTGCAGAATTTGTGACCAACTTCCGGCGCAACGTCGTAGTTACGGCAACCTTCACGGTTCAGGGTGTCCGGAGAAACGTTGTGGGTGATGATGATAGACGGGTACAGCGAACGGAAGTCCAGAGAAACGATGTTTTCCCACAGACCTTTTTCCGGTTCTTTAACGAAACCACCCGCGTAAGATTCACGCAGACGACGTTCGTATTCACGTTCGTCCGGTTTGTTCGGCGCCAGTTCGTTACGTTCGTACGCTTTACGCAGCAGGAACCATTCAACCAGGTTACCGGTAGAAGAACGAGAAACGTCCCACAGCGGCTGACCAACCAGACGAGACAGCTGCGCTTCC
>NZ_JAWRWY010000104.1:0-453 GCF_046535315.1 Paraburkholderia sp. SIMBA_027 | reverse complement strand
CTTCACATCACCGCTGGCCGATCCCAGCAGCGCGGCCACCGAATTGCCGGTGCCGGACAACGCCAGGTCGCCATTGAGTTCGCCCAGCGTCTTCTGCATGGCCTGCGCGGAGGGAAACAACTGCTTCAGGCGCAGCCGCCGCGCATGCATGTCGACGCGTCCCGTAAGCGTCTGCTGGGAACCGTCCAGCCGCACCGTCGCGGCCATGCTGCCGCCCGCCATGCCGAAGCGCAGCGGGTCCAGCGTCAGCTGGCCGTCCTGCAACACCAGATGGACCGACAGATCGGACAGGGGCAACTTGGCGTCATGCACGATGCGGCCGGCCTCCAGCGCCACGTCGGCGTCCATGTCGCGCCAGCGATCGGTACGAAACGCCTGGGTCGGCAGGACCTTGCCGCCGGCCCGCTTGGCCGGCGCATCCTTGGGCTTGTCCTGGGCCGGCGCCTGCTTGCC
>NZ_JAWRWY010000103.1:0-462 GCF_046535315.1 Paraburkholderia sp. SIMBA_027 | reverse complement strand
CTGAATACATTGCGGCTCGTCGAAATGGCCGACACACTCGGTGCATTTCTTCGGGTCGATCACGTAGATTTCCGGGCCCATCGAAATTGCGTCGTTCGGGCACTCGGGCTCGCACACGTCGCAATTGATGCACTCGTCGGTAATCATCAAGGCCATACTTCTCTCACTTCGCGCCGGCCGGAGCCGGCTTTCATCCGTCGAACCGACAGTTTACGCCGGTTACGGCTGCGCCGCGGAAGCGCCGTTATCCTGATCCAGCGCGGCAACTTTTTCCTTCAGCCATTTTTCGACTGACGGGAACACGAATTTGCTGACATCGCCGCCCAGTTGCGCGATTTCACGCACGATCGTGCCTGAGATGAACTGATATTGATCGGACGGGGTCATGAACATGGTTTCGACATCCGGCAACAGATAACGATTCATGCCGGCCATCTGGAACTCGTATTCGAAGTCCGACAC
>NZ_JAWRWY010000102.1:0-470 GCF_046535315.1 Paraburkholderia sp. SIMBA_027 | reverse complement strand
GGGTGAAAAAGAGAGAAAGCTTTGAATATAGAAGATTTAAATATAAAAGCCTAAATCAGGAAGCAATCTATGAAATTGTAGAAGGAATTTCTGAGATTAAAATTAATCAATATGAAGAGCACCAAAGAGAAAATTGGAAAGAAATTCAAAATAAGATTTATGAAGTAAGTTCAGAATTACTAAAAATAGATCAGATACAAAGTTCAGGATTTGCATTTTTGAACCAGGTGAAAAATATTTTAGTAACCTTTATGGCTGCATCTCTTGTAATAAAAGGAGAAATGACATTAGGAATGCTATTAAGTATCTCTTTCATTATAGGACAATTAAACTCTCCTATTGACCAGTTAATCGTTTTCTTCAAATCATTGCAGGCAGCCAAATTAAGCTTAGAAAGACTGGAAGATGTGAACTATTATGAAGAAGAAGAAAAAGGAGAGCAGGAAAAGCTTCAGGTATATCCACAAAAC
>NZ_JAWRWY010000101.1:0-470 GCF_046535315.1 Paraburkholderia sp. SIMBA_027 | reverse complement strand
TGCAGCAGCGTCACCAGAATCCGGCAACCCGACGCGCCGATCGGATGGCCGATCGCAATCGCGCCACCGTTCACGTTGATCTTCGACGTGTCCCAGCCCATCTGCTTGTTCACCGCGAGCGCCTGCGCCGCGAACGCCTCGTTGATCTCCATGAGATCGAGGTCGCTCGCCGACCAGCCCGCACGTTCCAGGCAGCGCTTCGACGCCGGTACCGGACCGATGCCCATCACCTTCGGATCGACGCCCGCGCTCGCGTACGCCTTGATGCGCGCGAGCGGCTTCAAACCGAGTTCTTCGGCCTTCTTCGCCGACATCACGACCACCGCCGCCGCGCCGTCGTTGATGCCCGACGCATTCGCCGCCGTCACCGTGCCTTCTTTCGCGAACGCGGGCTTCAGGCTCGCGAGCGATTCCGCCGTCACGCCATGACGTACGAATTCATCGGTCTTGAACACGAGCGGATCGCCCTT
>NZ_JAWRWY010000100.1:0-472 GCF_046535315.1 Paraburkholderia sp. SIMBA_027 | reverse complement strand
ATTGAAAACAGCGAAGGTGTCATTTTGAGATACGTACATGTTTTGGCGTATTCAACCAGCTGATCAGGATCTCTATACATGTCTTCTGACAAAATATGCAGGGTGATGCCGCTGATTAAGGCGGTATACACTGCGGTATATCCCAAGTCAAATGCGTACGACGACAGTAAGGCTGTCTCATCATTAGACGTAATGTCCGCTTTCTTTATCATCGCTTGGCAATAATTGATCAAGCTTGAATGCGGGACCATGACTCCTTTTGCCCGCCCAGTCGTACCTGATGTATAAATCACATACGCCAAGTCACCGCTTTGATTAATGATATCCACATTGGTTTTATCGCCTGTAAAGATATTTGGATCTGAAATAACTATTGTCGTTCCTTCAAACGGAAATCTCTGTGCATACTCATCTGTTGTTACTAAGACCTCAATCTCAGCGTCTTTCATCATGTGATGAACCCTGTCTTCAG
>NZ_JAWRWY010000099.1:0-474 GCF_046535315.1 Paraburkholderia sp. SIMBA_027 | reverse complement strand
CAAATGATAAGGAAAAGGATTATTTCTCTGCAAATGATAATAGGTACTTTATTTCCGGATATTTTAAAGAAGGAAAGTTTTATTTTGATAAGGTGAATAAATTAGGCTCTTAATTGATCACAAAAATGAATAATTAAAAAATAGTAGATAAAACTTTTAGATTTTTCTACTATTTTTTAATACTAAACATGTCCTTCAATAGCTTGAAGATGATAGTACAGCAACAAATATGGTTTCCGTTAATTATATCAAAATTGCACATTATATATTTGTTAATCAATTACACTTTTGTGTAATATCTAGATGTGATCTTCTAATATCTATACAAACCTTTATTGTAAATTGTGATAGTAATTAATTAAATAATAAGCTTTTAATGAAGAAGAGCAAATACGTGATCATATTCTATTTAACATAATATAAATTATAGGATTATTATAATTTACCGAAAATAGAATATTATCCTATCCAATG
>NZ_JAWRWY010000098.1:0-474 GCF_046535315.1 Paraburkholderia sp. SIMBA_027 | reverse complement strand
CATGACCGCATCTTTGCAGTGTGAATCCAGCCGTGCCATGGTCTTCGCCAGACTGCCGGCTCGCGCTGTTTTACATGCAGGCGCGTGGCGCGCCATTAGGTGCGCCTGCTTATGGCTGTCCGTGACCAGCTTCCTCGTTCTGTCGACGGCAGCCATCAATCCGGCGGCAGCTGTGGCACTGCCTGCCGGGCTGGAAAACCTCATCAACAATGTGACGGGTGGTTCCGCGCCGCCAGCCTCGGCGGCGCAGGCTGCATCGGCACCATCGCCTGCCAGTCAGGCCGAACTGGCGCGCTCGCTCGACAGCCTGATCGGCACGCTCGAGAGCGTTCCTCAACGCAAGGCGCTGGTCGCCCATCTGAAGGCGCTTCGTGAAGGTACCCAAAGTGCCGCACCCGCTGCGCCAGCATCGTCCGGACAAGGTAACAGCGATCTGCTCGGCGTGATTGCGTCAGGCATTGCGTCTGTCGAGAC
>NZ_JAWRWY010000097.1:0-484 GCF_046535315.1 Paraburkholderia sp. SIMBA_027 | reverse complement strand
CATAGGCTCCGCCCCCCTGACGAGCATCACAAAAATCGACGCTCAAGTCAGAGGTGGCGAAACCCGACAGGACTATAAAGATACCAGGCGTTTCCCCCTGGCGGCTCCCTCGTGCGCTCTCCTGTTCCTGCCTTTCGGTTTACCGGTGTCATTCCGCTGTTATGGCCGCGTTTGTCTCATTCCACGCCTGACACTCAGTTCCGGGTAGGCAGTTCGCTCCAAGCTGGACTGTATGCACGAACCCCCCGTTCAGTCCGACCGCTGCGCCTTATCCGGTAACTATCGTCTTGAGTCCAACCCGGAAAGACATGCAAAAGCACCACTGGCAGCAGCCACTGGTAACAGGATTAGCAGAGCGAGGTATGTAGGCGGTGCTACAGAGTTCTTGAAGTGGTGGCCTAACTACGGCTACACTAGAAGGACAGTATTTGGTATCTGCGCTCTGCTGAAGCCAGTTACCTTCGGAAAAAGAGTTGGTAGCTCT
>NZ_JAWRWY010000096.1:0-488 GCF_046535315.1 Paraburkholderia sp. SIMBA_027 | reverse complement strand
ATGTTTATTTAATTTCAATATTTTTTTGTGAAGGTATGGAATGGTGATTCGTACTGCATGGGGTACGATCTAATAATTCCTAATGACATTTCTAATATATTCTAACTGATCAGTTGGAAAACGAATTAGGTATAAATTATTAAGAATAATACTTTCATAATGAGATGTTTGTTTTTAATCTTAAGGGCCTTGAAATGCTATCTAAAGTATTGTTAAATTAATATAAAAACGCTTTTTTCATGTATGCTATATACGAAAATCGCCCATGAAATGTGCTTTTATTGAATACGTGAGATAATATGAGCTGGTATGTTAGAAAACGGTATGTGTAAAATATTTTACGTGTTCTATTTCTTTATACTTTTGACATGAACTTGTTTTAAAAAGAGAGTTTTTTATCGATTTGGTTACTCTCTTTTACCAGGCAAAGCAGTAAGCTTCCTTTTTTTTTCATATTTATCCTTACAGCTAACGTAAGCCTTTGCCTG
>NZ_JAWRWY010000095.1:0-497 GCF_046535315.1 Paraburkholderia sp. SIMBA_027 | reverse complement strand
TTGTCGATGGACGGCAAAGGGGCATGGCGCGACAACGTATTCGTCGAACGGGTGTGGCGCAGCGTCAAATATGAAGAGGTCGTGTGCTACGGACGCGGCGGTTCGTAGTTAGAGTCGTTTCGATGCTTTATCAAAGATGAGGGCGGGCCCCTCGGAGTCGGCTTGCAGGAGCAGGCTTCAAACCACCACAAGCTGCGCGAGTTAAGAGCTCGTGTGGTGAGCGTTGATGGAAAAGGCGGAACTGGATTCCGTCAGTTGAGGGTCAGGAAGACGAACGTGAGTGAACCGCTGATGACGTGTCGAAACGTATTAACTGAAGTCGGAACCGGAATCTTGACTTCTTGGAGCGGCCCCACGTATCTGAGGACACGAGGACTCTCTTAAAATAAGGGATAGCTTGACAACAGTGGGACGAGCTATTTGAACCGAGCCGGGAATCGTGGAGGCTATTGGGTTTAAGTTAAAGCAGGCGCATCCGCAGTATTTCTGAGTTGCCT
>NZ_JAWRWY010000094.1:0-498 GCF_046535315.1 Paraburkholderia sp. SIMBA_027 | reverse complement strand
CAATTACCACCGCATCTTGCTTTAGAAGGAATTAAACTTAAAGCTGAAGAGGATAAGTGCCTAAGAGAAGCAAATAAAGCATACGAATTGATTTATGAAAATTTCGTCAAAAGCAAGGAGATAATTAATGATGAGGATATTAAAAAAATGAGTTCCAAAGTGCTTATGGCCTCAACAGATCTTCTTACAGTTACTAATAAAATCACAGTGTGAATAACAAGTGAATTATTAAATTTTAATGTTAAGTAAAAACAATAATAAAGGCGGTTTTATATGGACGAGTTTGCTCACTATAAATTGAAGATTGATGCAAAACCAAGTATGTTTCACGGCAAGACAGTTAGAAAAAATCTAACTGATACTCTTTGGCGTAAAAAAATCAGGGCTGCCATTCTTGAAACAAAGAAACACAGGTGTGCGATTTGTAATTATACGCCTCACATCAATGATTTACGAAGACTTCATGTACATGAAATAGAAGAATATGATTTTGATAAT
>NZ_JAWRWY010000093.1:0-500 GCF_046535315.1 Paraburkholderia sp. SIMBA_027 | reverse complement strand
GCAAGACCTGCGATATCAAGGACCCGACGCAGAATATCGTCTGGGTCACGCCGGAAGGTGGCGGCGGGCCGAATTATTCGGGCATGTAGGTTTTATCCAAAAGCAAGCTATCGAGCTTCCCGCCCCGTCCTGTCGCGCGACCGGGTATCAGGCTGCGCGCATGCCGAGTGCCGCCCGTCACTCCATGCTCTCCACACCGGACGCTGACGTGACTGATATATAGCTTCCTGACGATAGGCAGCCGGATCATGAGGGCTTGGAAAACGTCGGCGTCTGTTTCAGCCTTTAGGACCACAAATCGAACGCCTGGGAGCGCTTTTTTCAGTTCAGGCCGGAAATTGATCCGGTCAGGGCCGTCTGTCTCGTGAGGCTGTTCGAATGAGTGTTTACATCTATACCATGCCATAATATGGCATACCAAATTGCCTTCCATCATCAACGGACCCAGGAACCTTGCTATGAGCCTGATTCGCAAATCCATTCTTCACGTCGAAACCGTC
>NZ_JAWRWY010000092.1:0-507 GCF_046535315.1 Paraburkholderia sp. SIMBA_027 | reverse complement strand
TTCTAAACAGGCAATAGAAGAAAAAAAAGACAAGACATTCAAATACACCTATTTATGTGAATTCTCTAATGATAATTTAAGAAATATTACAGTAATTTCAACAAATGACACCGAAGCGCACATACTTGCAATTCAAGAATTTGAAACAATTTGTAATGACATTCAAAAGACAGAAAAGCTAATAGAAACTCTTCAAATTCCTACAAGAGAAATGACGGAAGAAATTATGCAAATTCCAAATATCCCAACAGAAATAAATGGTGAAAGAATGAACTATACAAACTATTCATTTTATGACGATATTTATTGGAGCGATGATAAACTTTATGGTAAATGGTCGCAAACATTAGCAGGAGTTTGTTCGGGCAACACAATATCCGGTTTTTTTTATAGAATTCAAATTATCTCTAATCCAGATATTATTGACAGTTGCAGTGGGCATTATGTAGCAAAAATAGAAAATCAAGCATAAAAAATGGCCATCAACAAGGTATTGCTTATGTAAGG
>NZ_JAWRWY010000091.1:0-510 GCF_046535315.1 Paraburkholderia sp. SIMBA_027 | reverse complement strand
ATCGCGCTCACCGGAGACGCGTCGCGGGCAGACCACGATGCTGCGCTTTCTGCGGGCTTTGACCACCATCTCTCCAAGCGATTGACATGCAGGCCCTCGCGGCCATTCTCGCGTCGGCCGGGCAAACATAAAGCTTGAGTCCATGACGCACTCTGCTGGGCGTTCCCGGGAAAAGCGGTCGAACTGAGCGGTATTAAATGCCTGCCAAACGCATGGACGATTATAATTAAAAATTAGTCTGCAGACCAAACGGATAGGTAACGCCATTTGATAATACGTATTACAAAAGAAGCATTCATGGCAGAGCCGCGAACTTCCCGTAATAGGAACATTGAATGAACGTGCTCGTCGTTGACGATAATGAAATCGTCGCGGACAGTCTGGCTTTTCTGCTGGAATGCTACGGCCACCGGGCTGTCGTGGCCTATGATGGCGAAACCGCGCTGAAGCTGCTTCGTACCGGCGCCTTTGAACTCACTTTCCTTGACGAGAACCTGCCCGGCATCAAAG
>NZ_JAWRWY010000090.1:0-512 GCF_046535315.1 Paraburkholderia sp. SIMBA_027 | reverse complement strand
CACGGCCCTTGTCCAGGCGACAGGCACAACGATGAGCGTCTCCGCCTACTTGCTGATCGTCGCGTTGATCTCCGCGGGAGCTGTTCTGTTGACCCGCGAGCGCAAGGGAATCGATTTGGGAATCGACAACCAAGCCGAACAAGAGGTAGGCGCAACGGTCTTCGATCGCCGTCGTTCTTCCACCCACAAGGTCAGCCAGGGCGTTTGACGCCAGCACCCAACTGACTTTCAGGAGGGGTTGCTCCCGAGGGGAGTAGCCCCTCCTGCCAGTTAATTGGGCTGGGTACGCGTGCCGTTTAATCCTCGTCGAGCGGCTTGGTGAGGTGGTGCGTGGGGATGCGGTCACGGTCATAGGTGATCTCCGTGTAACCATGCGGCTCCGGGCGTCCGTCACTTCCCAGGTTCACGAAGACGATCTCCTCAATGGTCGGGATGGATTGCCGGGTGATCATGTTGCGGACCTCGGCACGCATGGTCAGTGACGTGCGGCCAAACCGCTTGGCCGTCAGGCC
>NZ_JAWRWY010000089.1:0-517 GCF_046535315.1 Paraburkholderia sp. SIMBA_027 | reverse complement strand
ACAAGATGTCGACCTTCTCCTTCGACAATTACAGCTACCTGATCGACGATCCGCTCTATTTCAACGCCTATATCTCGAGCCTTGTCATCGCCGGGATCTCGACCTTCCTGACGCTGCTGATCGCCTATCCGATCGCCTATGGCATGGCGCAGGCGCCGCGCAGCATCCGCCCGACGCTGCTGATGCTGGTCATCCTGCCGTTCTGGACGAGCTTCCTGATCCGCGTCTACGCCTGGATCGCCATTCTCAAGCCGGAAGGGCTGCTGAACCAGGTGCTGATCGGCACGGGGATCATCGATACGCCGCTGATCATCCTGAACACCAACATCGCCGTCTATATCGGCATCGTCTATTCCTACCTGCCGTTCATGGTGCTGCCGCTCTATTCCTCTCTGGAAAAGATGGATGGCACCCTGATCGAGGCGGCGCAGGATCTCGGCTGCACGCCGATCCGCGCCTTCTGGCGTGTCACCTTCCCGTTGTCGCTGCCCGGCGTCGTTGCCGGCTGCATGCTGGT
>NZ_JAWRWY010000088.1:0-529 GCF_046535315.1 Paraburkholderia sp. SIMBA_027 | reverse complement strand
CATCACGAGCGGATCGCCGCCCGTCACGAGAATGTCGGTGACTTCCGGATGACGCCGCAGATAGGCGGTGAGCTCCTGCGACGAACGCGCGTCGAACTTGAGTTCGTCCATGCCGACGAACTGCGGCCAGCGGAAGCAGAACGTGCAATACGCGTGGCAGGATTGCCCCGCACTCGGAAAGAACAGCACCGTCTCGCGATACTTGTGCTGCAGGCCGCTTAACGGCACGCCGTCGAGATAGGGCACGTTGTGGGTCAGTTGCCCGGCGGGATGCGGATTCATCCGCAGGCGGATCTGGCGGACGACGGCGTCGATGCGCGCTTCGTCGGCACCTTCCCGGACGAGATCGCGGATCGCCGCATACTCGTCGTCCTTCAGCATGTCGCGGTGCGGGAACGTCAGCCGGTAGATCGGGTCGTCGGGAACCTTGTCCCAGTCGATCAGCTCGTTCAGCACATAGGGATTGACTCGAAACGGCAGTACGCGCGAGACGACGTCGACGGCTTCCTGAAGCTCGCTCGGCAACAGC
>NZ_JAWRWY010000087.1:0-531 GCF_046535315.1 Paraburkholderia sp. SIMBA_027 | reverse complement strand
GTATCAAATAATCAGCAAAATAACGCAGCAAACAACCAAAACAATAAGATCCCTGCTGATGAAAAATACAATCGAGAAAGGAATGAACAACGCGTACAACACCAACGGGATTTAGAAGATAGAGAAATGACGCTGAAGGAGAAGAAACAGCAGCTTAATGAAGATTATCAACGGCATAAAATGAAATTGGAGGAAAAGGCTTCAGAAAAAAAATAACGTTCCTCCCTGTACCACATACATGATACAGGGGGTAGGATCAGCAGCCCTATAGGGGCTTTTTTTATCAATCGTTTTTAAAAGGCTTTAATAGGCTTTTTAAGAGCTTTTAACGCTTCTGTATGTATTCGGTCATGATTGTATTTAAAACCTGTTACAAGGGCTAAAAAATGATTATAACAAGCCTTTTTCATGAAATACTTTTCTCAGACAAGTGTTTATCAAATCTGAACGCTTTTTCTTCGGTACATTCTCAATCACTTCTAATATGTCAGGGTCAAAGTAAAAGTTTTTCATAATGCGTTTTTCTGCCGA
>NZ_JAWRWY010000086.1:0-535 GCF_046535315.1 Paraburkholderia sp. SIMBA_027 | reverse complement strand
ATCCAGTTACACCTGTTGCTCCTGTTGCTCCTGTTGCTCCTGTTGCTCCTGTTGCTCCGGTTGGGCCAGTTGAGCCGGTTGATCCAGTTTCTCCTGTCGAGCCGGTTTCTCCCGTTGCACCGGTTACTCCGGTTGGACCGATTTCTCCAGTTACCCCGGTTGCCCCGGTTGACCCAGTTCCTCCTGTTGGGCCGATTGCACCTGTTGCTCCGGTTGAGCCGGTTACACCAGTTGGACCGGTTACTCCGGTTAAACCGATTGTGCCTGTCGATCCCGTTGCACCCGTTGAGCCGGTTTCTCCGGTTGAACCTGTTGCTCCAGTTGAGCCAGTCGAGCCGGTTGCACCCGTTGGACCAGTTGAGCCAGTTATTCCCGTTGCGCCGGTTGAACCAGTTACACCAGTTGGGCCTGTTACTCCAGTCGCCCCTGTTGCACCGGTTTCTCCCGTTGTTCCTGTTGCCCCAGTTACACCGGTCGCTCCGGTTTCTCCTGTCGCACCGGTTACTCCGGTTGGACCCGTGATTCCAGTTGAGCC
>NZ_JAWRWY010000085.1:0-536 GCF_046535315.1 Paraburkholderia sp. SIMBA_027 | reverse complement strand
TCGCCGTAGTACATGCCATAGCTTTTGAGCTGGCTCTCCTTGCGATAGCGCTGGAGCATGCTGGCCAGCGCGCTGTCCGCGAACTGGTCCGGCGCGATGTCGTCGAGGCTGACGAAATCGCCGGCCACCGCCGCTTCGTCGGGCGCGCTGCAAAGGAACGAGATGTACTGGTAATGGGTTTCGGTGTTGTTGTACGCCGAATAGATGAAGCTCGCCGACGCATCCGGCTGGTACTGGCTGAAGAGGGCGGCGAGCGCTTTGTCCGCGCCTTCCTTGCCGATCTCTTTCGAAGGCAGACCCCATTTGTTGTCGGCAGTGCGCGTGAGCAGCACCTTGTCGTCGCGCGCGATGATCGCGTTGACGATGACCTTCGGGCCCGCGATCACTTCCGCCGAGACCTTGGCGGGCGTGAAATAGCCGCCGCGGTAATAGCCGAGGCCCGCGTAACCGGCCGAGTGGAACGCTTCCACCTTGCCGACGATCAGCGCGTGATCGCCCGCGTCGATGATCGCGTGCGTGGTGCAGTCGAACCAGGC
>NZ_JAWRWY010000084.1:0-551 GCF_046535315.1 Paraburkholderia sp. SIMBA_027 | reverse complement strand
GGCCTCGATCAGGCCGTGGCGAAGGGCATGAAAGTCGTGCTCGGCTTTCCGAAGCTCTATGGCGAATACGCGTTCTCGTCGATTTCGGCAAAACGCAGTGTCGATCCGGATGCGGCCGCGCGGTTCGTGAAGGGGCTGCAGAACGCGCTGCGCTACATGCAGAGCAACCCAGCCGAAACGCAGGCGATCGCGCGCAAGGAATTTCCGACGCTCGATCCGGCAGTGGTGGACGCGGCGGTCAAGCGCATGCTGGCCGAAGGCGTGTATCCGAAGAACGTCGACATTACGCCGAAAGCGCTGACGGTTGCGATGGATACGCAGATCGCGCTCGGCAACCTGAAGCAGCAGCCGAAGTACGATACATTCTTCGTCCACAGTTATATCCAGCCCGCGCTTGCCGCGAAGTAAGACTACTTGCCGACGCTCTCATGACTACGTTCGATCAATCGCCGACCATCGGCGACATACGTGCCGCGCTAGCCGCGGGTGACGCCACCGTGGCGCAATACGTTTCAGGCGCTTACGATGCCGCGCGGAAATCGCAAGCAACG
>NZ_JAWRWY010000083.1:0-561 GCF_046535315.1 Paraburkholderia sp. SIMBA_027 | reverse complement strand
CGTGGGCTTTAGCATTTGACATCACGCCACAGAAATAACATAAAGTATTGCGAGGTGATAAAACGTGTGGGATATTATCGTCAGTTACACATTTCCGATCTTTATAATTCTTTTTCTTGCGGTAACTTGCTTTAGAATATTTAGGCAGAATAAAAAAGATGGGAAAGACGTTGATAAGGCTAAATTGTTTAAACGTTTAGCTTTTGCCGTGGTTGTTACTGTGATTGTTATTTCTGCTATATCATACGCAATAATTAACATGGCTGTTTAATGTTAAAGGGGGGCACAATGTGTGTTCCCCTTTCTTTTGTTATAGAAGCTGCTTGGTGGCTTCACAGGGGTCGGAAAAAGAAAATCTGTATTTAGTGTCGTGGTGGAGTTAGAATCCCTTAGAGGAGAAGACAGAGGCTTTAAAACACGTTCGTTTTTTGCGGCTGCCGAAAACTTACCGCAAGAAAGTTTATAAGCCTTTCTGTGTGCTAATATTTACATAAAAATGGATTATGTGGAGGGGTGTAATGGATCTCATTCCGTCAGCCAGTGTAGGGGTAAAAATTAATG
>NZ_JAWRWY010000082.1:0-561 GCF_046535315.1 Paraburkholderia sp. SIMBA_027 | reverse complement strand
CGCGTAGTTATCCTTAACAGATAACGGTCTCGCTTGCGGCGGAAAGAGTCCAAGCGCGCCATGTGCCGAGGCGTTCTTGAAGTATGGCACGATGACGTGCAGCGTTCATCTGATGCCTTGGAAGCGCGAAGTGCTGACGGATCGGGCCGAAGCATGAAAGAAAAGCCTGCGTGCGACGCGCATCGCGAAAGCCACACATCTGGCGTTCGCGCCTACGGGTTGGCTGGTGGCTGTTCTCGGCGCGGTTATTTACCCGTGCGGCCGCTTTGACGAACACGTGCTTCACCCGAGCAAGCTCAGGGATATCAGCCTTCGCCGCCGGATAGCTGCGCAACTGGTCGGTGACGATCTTGCGCGGCACCGGGTTTGAACGCAGCATCCTCAGGAAGAAGCGCTTTGCCGCAGCCTTGTCGCGCCGCTTTTGCACCAGCACGTCCAGTTCAGCACCATGCTCGTCAACCGCTCGCCACAACAGATACGGCTCGCCGCGTAGCGTCACGAACATCTCGTCTAAATGCCAGGTGTTGGCTGGCTTGCGCCGCGCCGCCTTGGCGCACTTAG
>NZ_JAWRWY010000081.1:0-567 GCF_046535315.1 Paraburkholderia sp. SIMBA_027 | reverse complement strand
TGTACGGACGGAAGGTACGGTCGTGTTCGATTTTGAATTCACCGTTTTCTTTTTTGAACAGACGGATAACCGGTTTACCTTCTTCGGTGATGTAGTCCGCGTCCAGGATCATGGTATATCTCCTTCTTAAAGTTAAACAAAATTATTTCTAGAGGGGAATTGTTATCCGCTCACAATTCCCCTATAGTGAGTCGTATTAATTTCGCGGGATCGAGATCTCGATCCTCTACGCCGGACGCATCGTGGCCGGCATCACCGGCGCCACAGGTGCGGTTGCTGGCGCCTATATCGCCGACATCACCGATGGGGAAGATCGGGCTCGCCACTTCGGGCTCATGAGCGCTTGTTTCGGCGTGGGTATGGTGGCAGGCCCCGTGGCCGGGGGACTGTTGGGCGCCATCTCCTTGCATGCACCATTCCTTGCGGCGGCGGTGCTCAACGGCCTCAACCTACTACTGGGCTGCTTCCTAATGCAGGAGTCGCATAAGGGAGAGCGTCGAGATCCCGGACACCATCGAATGGCGCAAAACCTTTCGCGGTATGGCATGATAGCGCCCGGAAGAGAGT
>NZ_JAWRWY010000080.1:0-568 GCF_046535315.1 Paraburkholderia sp. SIMBA_027 | reverse complement strand
GGGATAAATTATTACTTATTTAAATACTATTCATCATGGGAAATATTAAATTGAGTATTCTAGAACTTGGCGAAAGAGATAATATAGACTCTTTACAAAACATCACATCTGTGATAGATTACGCACAAAAAGCTGAAGAGTTAGGTTTCCATAGATTTTGGTTAGCAGAGCATCATTTTAATAGTGATTATTGTTATACCTCTCCGGAATTATTGCTTATGGCAATCGCAGGTTCTACAGAACGTATGAGAATAGGATCAGCTGGGTCTATTACCAATTTTTATTCCTCATATGAGAAAGTCTCACAATATAAATTATTGAATAATTTATTTGATGACAGAATAGATTACGGAGTTTCTAAAGGGCATATAATCAATAAATTGACTGAAACTCAAAAAACTTTTCTAAATATTCCTGCAGATGCAGATCATGAAACTCTATTCAACCAAAGAGTAGATGAAATTAATGAGCTTATTCACAATGAAGTAGACCTGTATCATAATCATCAGCTTATTACCCCTCCTTTATATGGAAGACCTCCGAGATTGTTCTACCTGTCATCTTCTTA
>NZ_JAWRWY010000079.1:0-621 GCF_046535315.1 Paraburkholderia sp. SIMBA_027 | reverse complement strand
CGCTGCGGAATTTCGACCGGCACGATTTCGTCGTCGAACCGACCGGCCTTCTGCGCGGCTTCCGCCTTGTTCTGCGAGGCTGCGGCGAACGCGTCCTGCTCTTCGCGCGTGATGCCGTATTCCTTCGCGACGTTCTCGGCCGTGACGCCCATGTGGTACTGGTTGTACACGTCCCACAGGCCGTCGACGATCATGCTGTCGATCAGCTTCGCATCGCCCATGCGGAAGCCGTCGCGCGAGCCCGGCAGCACATGCGGTGCCGCGCTCATGTTTTCCTGACCGCCCGCCACGACAATCTCGGCGTCGCCCGCGATGATCGCGTTCGCGGCCAGCATCACCGCTTTCAGGCCCGAACCGCAGACCTTGTTGATCGTCATCGCCGGCACGGCCGCCGGCAGACCCGCCTTGATCGAAGCCTGACGCGCCACGTTCTGGCCCGAACCGGCCGTCAGCACCTGCCCCAGAATCACGTCGCTGACCTGCTCGGGCTTGAGTCCCGCGCGCTCCAGCGCCGCCTTGATGACGATGGCGCCCAGATCCGGCGCCGCCACCTTCGCGAGCGAACCACCGAACTTGCCTACCGCGGTGCGGGCGGCCGAAACGATCACAATCTCAGTCATT
>NZ_JAWRWY010000078.1:0-622 GCF_046535315.1 Paraburkholderia sp. SIMBA_027 | reverse complement strand
CAAAAACACAAACCTCCAGTGCAAAGGCAGATGGACGGTTCGATCGGGCCGACTTCATCTACATCGCGAAAGACGACCAATACCTATGTCCAGCGGGGCAACGGGCGATTTACCGATTTACTTCCGTCGAGCGCGAAACTCCGATGGCCCTGCGTACCTACTGGAGCAGCGCTTGCCCGAAATGCCCGATAAAGAACCGGTGCACGCCCACCGACTACCGGCGTATTCGACGATGGGAACACGAAGCGGTGCTTGAGGCGATGCAGTCCAGGCTGGATCGCCAGCTCGATGCCATGACGATGCGACGGCGCACGGTCGAGCACGTGTTCGGCACTCTCAAGCACTGGATGGGGACGACGCACTTCCAGACGCGTGGACTTGGCCATGTCGCCGCTGAAATGAGTTTGCACGTGCTGGCATACAACCTCAAGCGAGTCATCAGGATCCTCGGATTCGCAAAGACGATGCGAGCGATGAAGCTGGCAGGCGCGTGAATGCGCGCGCCGACGCTGTTTGCCAGTAAAACACGATCACTTCATTTGCCTGCGTCACGTCCTAACGCAACTGTGCTCCCGCCGGGGAGGGATCGGTCGGCCGTTCTGCGCGTTTTTACACGGCCTCG
>NZ_JAWRWY010000077.1:0-642 GCF_046535315.1 Paraburkholderia sp. SIMBA_027 | reverse complement strand
GCCGACCTTCACGGACATGCCGTCGAGAATCGCCAGCGTGAGCGGCAGGACGATGCGCGTCGTGCTGCCCTTGCCCGCGTGCGAGCTGATCTCCACGTGGCCGCCCATCGCCTGGATGTTTCGCTTGACCACGTCCATGCCCACGCCGCGGCCCGAGACGTCGGTGACCTGTTCGGCCGTCGAGAAGCCCGGCAGGAAGATCAGGTTCCAGACTTCCTCGTCGGTCATCGTGTCGCTGACCGTCATGCCCTGCTTGACCGCCTTGGCGAGAATCTTGTCGCGACGCAGACCCGCGCCGTCGTCGCTCACTTCGATGACGATGTTGCCGCCGTGGTGCGCGGCGGACAGCACCAGCTGGCCGGTCGCGTCCTTGCCTGCCGCGCGGCGCGCTTCCACGGTTTCGATGCCGTGGTCGAGCGAGTTGCGCACGAGGTGGGTCAGCGGATCGATGATGCGCTCGATCAGGCTCTTGTCGAGTTCGGTCGCCTGACCGAACGTGACCAGCTCCACTTCCTTGCCCAGTTTCGCGGCGAGGTCGCGCACGAGACGCGGGAAGCGGCTGAACACGTAATCCATCGGCATCATGCGGATCGACATCACCGCTTCCTGCAGATCGCGCGCGTTGCGCTCGAGCTGCGCCAT
>NZ_JAWRWY010000076.1:0-666 GCF_046535315.1 Paraburkholderia sp. SIMBA_027 | reverse complement strand
GCGCTTCGTTAATACAGATGTAGGTGTTCCACAGGGTAGCCAGCAGCATCCTGCGATGCAGATCCGGAACATAATGGTGCAGGGCGCTGACTTCCGCGTTTCCAGACTTTACGAAACACGGAAACCGAAGACCATTCATGTTGTTGCTCAGGTCGCAGACGTTTTGCAGCAGCAGTCGCTTCACGTTCGCTCGCGTATCGGTGATTCATTCTGCTAACCAGTAAGGCAACCCCGCCAGCCTAGCCGGGTCCTCAACGACAGGAGCACGATCATGCGCACCCGTGGGGCCGCCATGCCGGCGATAATGGCCTGCTTCTCGCCGAAACGTTTGGTGGCGGGACCAGTGACGAAGGCTTGAGCGAGGGCGTGCAAGATTCCGAATACCGCAAGCGACAGGCCGATCATCGTCGCGCTCCAGCGAAAGCGGTCCTCGCCGAAAATGACCCAGAGCGCTGCCGGCACCTGTCCTACGAGTTGCATGATAAAGAAGACAGTCATAAGTGCGGCGACGATAGTCATGCCCCGCGCCCACCGGAAGGAGCTGACTGGGTTGAAGGCTCTCAAGGGCATCGGTCGAGATCCCGGTGCCTAATGAGTGAGCTAACTTACATTAATTGCGTTGCGCTCACTGCCCGCTTTCCAGTCGGGAAACCTGTCGTGCCAGCT
>NZ_JAWRWY010000075.1:0-689 GCF_046535315.1 Paraburkholderia sp. SIMBA_027 | reverse complement strand
CCCTACGGCGGCAGCTGGTACAGCGAAAACAACGTGCTGGCCAGCGCCTCGTGGGATCTGGACCTCTGGGGCAAGAACCGTCAGCGACTCGCGCAGGCGGTCTCCGCGCAGCGCGCCGCCGAAGCCGAGATGCAGCAGGCCCGCATCACGCTCGCCGCGTCGGTCGCGCGCACCTATAACCAGCTCGCCCAGCTCTACGCGCTGCGCGACATCGCCGCGCGCGAAATCGACAACCGCAAGACCATCGGCAACATCACGAATGGCCGCGTGGTCGCGGGCCTCGACACTAACGTCGAGCGTCAGACCGCGAACGGCAACATCGCGACGAGCCAGGCGAATCTCTCGCAGATCGACGGCCAGATCGAAACCGTGCGCTATCAGCTCGGCGCGCTGCTCGGCAAGGGTCCGGATCGCGGTCTGCAGATCGCCAATCCGATGCTCAATCCGGTGGCCAGCGTCGCGCTGCCCGACAACCTGCCCGCCGATCTCGTCGCGCGCCGCCCGGACATCGTCGCCGCGCGCTGGCAGGTCGAAGGCGCGATGCACGACGTCAAGGAAGCGAAGGCCGAGTTCTATCCCGACGTGAATCTCGCGGCGGGCTTCGGCTTCGATGCCTTCGGCTGGGGCAAATTCCTCAACTTCACGAGCCGCCAGATGAACATCGGCCCGGCCGTGCATCTGCCGATCTT
>NZ_JAWRWY010000074.1:0-691 GCF_046535315.1 Paraburkholderia sp. SIMBA_027 | reverse complement strand
CTGGCATTCGGAGTTTGTCTGAATTCGGTAAAGCGAGATGCCCCCCTAGTCCAAACAGTGCTCTACCTCCAGTATTCTCATCACGAGGCTAGCCCTAAAGCTATTTCGGAGAGAACCAGCTATCTCCAAGTTCGATTGGAATTTCTCCGCTACCCACACCTCATCCCCGCACTTTTCAACGTGCGTGGGTTCGGGCCTCCATTCAGTGTTACCTGAACTTCACCCTGGACATGGGTAGATCACCTGGTTTCGGGTCTACGACCACGTACTCAATTCGCCCTATTCAGACTCGCTTTCGCTGCGGCTCCGCATCTTCTGCTTAACCTTGCACGGGATCGTAACTCGCCGGTTCATTCTACAAAAGGCACGCCATCACCCGTTAACGGGCTCTGACTACTTGTAGGCACACGGTTTCAGGATCTCTTTCACTCCCCTTCCGGGGTGCTTTTCACCTTTCCCTCACGGTACTGGTTCACTATCGGTCACTAGGGAGTATTTAGCCTTGGGAGATGGTCCTCCCGGATTCCGACGGAATTTCACGTGTTCCGCCGTACTCAGGATCCACTCAGGAGAGAACGAAGTTTTGACTACAGGGCTGTTACCTTCTATGGCGGGCCTTTCCAGACCTCTTCATCTACCTCGTTCCTTTGTAACTCCGTACAGAGTGTCCTACAACCCCAAGAGGCAAGCC
>NZ_JAWRWY010000073.1:0-700 GCF_046535315.1 Paraburkholderia sp. SIMBA_027 | reverse complement strand
CGCGCCGCGTTCAAAAAGCCCGCGTCGTCGCCGACGAGCGCGCCGCCCGGAAACACGAGCTTCGGCAGCGACATCAAACCGCCTGCGGTCATGGCGCGCGCGCCGTACGAAACACGCTTGCCGCCTTCGAGATATTTGCGGATCGCCGGATGCGTCTTGTAACGCTGGAATTCCTCGAACGGCGACAGATACGGATTCGTATAAGCGAGGCCGACGACGAAACCCACCATCACCTGGTTGTTGTCGATGTGATAGAGGAACGAGCCGCCGTACGTATCGTTTTCGAGCGGCCAGCCGGCGGTGTGAATCACGAGACCCGGCTGATGCTTCGCGGGATCGATTTCCCACAGTTCCTTGATGCCGATGCCGTAGACCTGCGGATCGGCGTCCTTGCCCAGCTTGAGTTTCTCGTTCAGTTGACGGCCCAGATGCCCGCGCGCGCCTTCGCAAAACAGCGTGTATTTCGCGTGCAGTTCCATGCCGAGCTGGAAATTCTCGGTGGGCTCGCCATCCTTGCCGATGCCCATGTTGCCCGTCGCGACGCCCTTGACCGAACCGTCGTCGTTATAGAGCACTTCGGCGGCCGGGAAACCCGGGAAAATCTCGACGCCCAGCGCCTCGGCCTGCTGACCCAGCCAGCGCGTCACGTTCGCGAGGCTGATGACGTAATTGCCGTGATTCTTGAAGTTGTCCGGCAGCG
>NZ_JAWRWY010000072.1:0-756 GCF_046535315.1 Paraburkholderia sp. SIMBA_027 | reverse complement strand
GTGATCCAGGGCATGGGCGCGGTGTCGTCGGCCGTGCTGGCCTTCATCGCCGATCTCACCAGCGAGCAGAACCGCACCAAGGCCATGGCGATGGTGGGCGGCTCGATCGGCCTGTCGTTCGCGGTGGCGATCGTCGGCGCGCCCATCGTGGTGCACTGGCTCGGCATGAGCGGCCTCTTCACGCTGGTCGGCGTGTTCTCGATCATCGCGGTGGGCGTGGTGCTGTGGATCGTGCCCGATGCGCCCAAGCCCGTGCACGTGCGCGCGCCGTTTTCCGAAGTCCTGCACAACGTCGAGCTGCTGCGCCTGAATTTCGGCGTGCTGGTGCTGCACGCGACGCAGACCGCGCTGTTCCTCGTGGTGCCGCGCCTGCTCGTCGATGCGGGTCTGCCGGTCGCCTCGCACTGGATGATCTATCTGCCCGTGATGGGCCTGTCGTTCGTGCTGATGGTGCCGGCCATCATCGCGGCGGAGAAGAAGGGCAAGATGAAGGCCGTGGTGGTCTCGGCCATTGGGCTTATTCTGATCGGCCAGCTTCTGCTCGGCTCGCTTGCGCATACCATAGCAATCGTGGCCGCCGTGCTGTTCGTGTACTTCCTCGGCTTCAATATTCTGGAAGCGTCGCAGCCTTCGCTGGTGTCGAAGCTCGCGCCGGGCAACCGCAAGGGCGCAGCCACGGGCGTCTATAACACCACGCAGTCGATCGGGCTCGCGCTTGGCGGCGTGGTGGGCGGCTGGCTGCTCAAACACGACGGC
>NZ_JAWRWY010000071.1:0-770 GCF_046535315.1 Paraburkholderia sp. SIMBA_027 | reverse complement strand
ACATCCGCGCGATTGCGCCGCAACTGAGCGAGCACCTCACCAAGCTGATCATCGACGAAGCCGGTTCGGGCGATGCGGTGGAAGCCTTCGGCAAGAGCGCCATCGTCGGCACCTCGGGCGAACTGGAACACGCGTCGGCGCTGATCCACACGCTGCATTTCGGTAACACGTACCGCTCGGCGGTGGGCGCGAAGTCGTATCTGGCGTTCAACAACACGCGCGGTCCGGCGAATGCGCCGCTGCTGATTCCGATGATGGACAAGAACGACGAAGGCCGCCGTTCGCACTATCTGACGCTGCAATTTTCGATCCCCGACGCGCCCGCCGCGGACGAACTCGTGATCGCCATCGGCGGCGCGACCGGTGGCCGTCCGCATCACCGCATTGGCGACCGTTACCAGGACCTCGCAGAGCTCGGAAATGATCTCAAGAACCCTGCCGCTGTCAAATAATCGCGCCGCGCACTATCTGGAGCAGGGCGCGGGCGAGCCGCTGGTGCTGATTCACGGCGTCGGCATGCAGGCGCAGGCGTGGTATCCGCAGATCGAGGATCTGTCGCGCGATTTCCGCGTGATTTCCGTCGATATGCCGGGCCACGGCGACAGCGATGCGCTCGATGCCAACGCAGGATTGCAGCAGTTCGTGGCCTGGGCGATCGAATTCATCGAGGCGCTGAACGCCGGTCCGGTCAATCTGGCCGGTCACTCGATGGGTTCGCTGATCGCGGCGGGCGTGGCCGTCACGCGGCCCGACCTCGTCAAACGCGTCGC
>NZ_JAWRWY010000070.1:0-848 GCF_046535315.1 Paraburkholderia sp. SIMBA_027 | reverse complement strand
AAAAGAACCCCGGCGAGGGGAGTGAAAAAGAACCTGAAACCGTGTACGTACAAGCAGTGGGAGCACAGAGCAATCTGTGTTACTGCGTACCTTTTGTATAATGGGTCAGCGACTTATATTCTGTAGCAAGGTTAACCGAATAGGGGAGCCGAAGGGAAACCGAGTCTTAACTGGGCGTTAAGTTGCAGGGTATAGACCCGAAACCCGGTGATCTAGCCATGGGCAGGTTGAAGGTTGGGTAACACTAACTGGAGGACCGAACCGACTAATGTTGAAAAATTAGCGGATGACTTGTGGCTGGGGGTGAAAGGCCAATCAAACTCGGAAATAGCTGGTTCTCCGCGAAATCTATTTAGGTAGAGCGTCGAGCGAATACCCCGGGGGGTAGAGCACTGGATGGGCTATGGGGACTCACCGTCTTACTGATCCTAACCAAACTCCGAATACCCGGGAGTACTACTCGGCAGACACACGGCGGGTGCTAACGTCCGTCGTGAAAAGGGCAACAACCCTAACCTCCAGCTAAGGTCCCCAAGTCATGGCTAAGTGGGAAAGGATGTGAGGATCCCAAAACAACCAGGATGTTGGCTTAGAAGCAGCCATCATTTAAAGAGTGCGTAATAGCTCACTGGTCGAGTGACTCTGCGCCGAAAATGTACCGGGGCTAAACGTATCACCGAAGCTGCGGACTGTTCTTCGAACAGTGGTAGGAGAGCGTTCTAAGGGCTGTGAAGCAAGACCGGAAGGACTTGTGGAGCGCTTAGAAGTGAGAATGCCGGTATGAGTAGCGAAAGATGGGTGAGAATCCCATCCACCGTATGACTAAGGTTTCCTGAGGAAGGCTCGTC
>NZ_JAWRWY010000069.1:0-850 GCF_046535315.1 Paraburkholderia sp. SIMBA_027 | reverse complement strand
TGCGCGTCGTCTTCGCTGCTCGCCACGTAAGTGTGGCGCAGCAGCATGATTTGCGGACGCGGCATCTCGCTGAATTTTTCGCACGCGGCATTGAAATGGCCGACGAGTTTTTCGACTTCGTCGTCGCCGAAATGCAGCGGCGTGACCTGCACGTTGCAACCGTTGGACACGGCGAATTCGTGGCTGTTCGGATCGCGCGCCGCGACCCAGATCGGCGGATGCGGTTCTTGCAGCGGCAGCGGCGACGACGTGGTCGACGGGAATTTCCAGAACTCGCCTTCGTGCGCGTAATCGCCTTCCCAGAGCTTCTTCACGGCGGGAATCAGTTCGCGCATGCGCTGACCCGCGTTCCATGCGTCGAGGCCCGGCATCAGACGTTCATATTCGAACGAATATGCGCCGCGCGCAATGCCCAGTTCGAGACGGCCGTTCGTGATGATGTCGGTCATCGCGGCTTCGCCTGCGAGCTTGATCGGGTGCCAGAACGGCGCGATCACGGTGCCCGTGCCGAGACGCACGTTCTTCGTCTTGCTCGCGAGATCGACGAGATTGAGGAACGGATTCGGCGCGATCGTGAAGTTCATGCCGTGGTGCTCGCCGGTCCAGACGGCGTGCATGCCGCCGCGATCCGCGATCTGGCACAGCTCGACCATTTCTTCGTAGAGCTGCTTCTGGCTCGTCTGGTCGGAGACGCGCTCCATGTGAACGAAAAGCGAAAAACGCATGGGGTTACCTTTCAGGAAAGAAGCGGCCGGACCGTGCCGTTGCTGTGGTCGCCGTAGTACATGCCATAGCTTTTGAGCTGGCTCTCCTTGCGATAGCGCTGGAGCATGCTGGCCAGCGCGCTGTC
>NZ_JAWRWY010000068.1:0-897 GCF_046535315.1 Paraburkholderia sp. SIMBA_027 | reverse complement strand
AACGCTTCCACCTTGCCGACGATCAGCGCGTGATCGCCCGCGTCGATGATCGCGTGCGTGGTGCAGTCGAACCAGGCGCTCACGTCGTCGATCAGCGGATTGCGGTTGGCGCTCAATTGCCAGTTTACGTTCGCGAAGCGATCGTCGCTCGGACGCGCGAACGTGTTCGACAGTTCCTTCTGGTTTTCCGCGAGGATGTTGATCGCGAAGTGCCCGGTGGTGGAAAACGTCTGATAATTGCTCGACGTCTTCGCGATGCTCACGAGCAGCAACGCGGGGTCCAGCGACACCGACGAAAACGAATTCGCGGTAAAGCCGAGCGGCTGGCCGTCGTCGCGCGCGGTCGTGACGATCGTCACGCCCGTCATGAACGCGCCGAAGGCGTCGCGCAATTCTCGGGTGTTGATTTTGAGTGTCTCTTGGCTCATTTCACACTTCCGACTTCGTGAGTTCCGCAACCGGCGCGGTCTGCAACCAGGCGCGCAGGGCGAGATTGACGGCTTCGGGCGCCGTCAGGTTCACCATGTGGCGCTCGTCATCGATCACGACGGCCTGGCCGTGGTGCGCCGCGGCGGCCATCTGGCGGGCCATCTCCGGCGTGGAGTTCGGATCGTCCGAACCCGTGAGCACGAGCGCCGGGCAGGCAATCGTGTGCCAGCCGTCGGCATAGACTTCGTCGCCGCGCGCGAAGGCCGTGTAAGCGGTGGCGTAACCCGCAATATTCACGGACTTCAGCCACGTTTCGACCTTTTGCGCCGCGAGACGCTGGGCCTCGTCGGCATTGAACCAGCGCTTGAGCGGCGTGTCGATGTCGATGGTGCCCGAGCGCAGTTCGGCGGCGCGTTGCAGCACGGCATCGCGCGCCTGTTGCGTGCGGCGATACACGCCGTTCAGGAC
>NZ_JAWRWY010000067.1:0-978 GCF_046535315.1 Paraburkholderia sp. SIMBA_027 | reverse complement strand
CAGCCAACGTACGTAACGATCGACACCCTCTTGCACCGTCAGGAACGGCGCGTCGTAGCCCGCTGCGCGCAGCTTCGACTGATCGGCCTGCGTGAAGCACTGATACTTGCCGCGCAGCGCATCCGGGAACGGAATGTACTCGATCAGCCCTTCCTTCACCTGCTCCGCGAGCGTGAGCGCCGGCTTGCCTTCGAGCGCGCGCAGCGTGTTCACCACGCTCGTCGCGATGTCGTTGAACGGTTGCGCGCGGCCGCTGCCCAGATTGAAGATGCCGCTCTTTTCCGGATGATCGAAGAAGAACAGGTTCACCTTCACCACGTCCTCCACCGACACGAAATCGCGCGTCTGCTCGCCCGGCGCGTAGCCGTTGTACTCGCCGAACAGCTTCACGCGGCCTTCGGCGCGGAACTGGTTGAAGTTGTGGAACGCCACCGACGCCATGCGCGCCTTGTGCGTCTCGCGCTGGCCGTACACGTTGAAGTAGCGGAAGCCCGCGATCTGGCTTTGCGCCTTCGGCAGCACGCGGCGGATCACCTGGTCGAACAGGAACTTCGAATAGCCGTACACGTTGAGCGGCGCTTCCACGTCGCGCTCTTCGACGAAGCGGCTCGAACCGCCGTAAATCGCCGCCGACGACGCATACAGAAACTGCGCGCCCTGCGCGAGACACGCGTCGAGCACCGCGCGGCTGTAGCGGAAGTTGTTGTCCATCATGTAGCGGCCGTCGGTTTCCATCGTGTCCGAACAGGCGCCTTCATGGAACACCGCGCGCACCTTGCCGAAGTCGCCGCGCGCGAAGCGCTCGACGAACTCGGTCTTGTCGATGTAGTCGTCGATTTCGCAATCGACGAGATTCTTGAACTTGTCGGCGCGCGTGAGGTTATCGACGGCAATGATGCGATCTTCGCCGCGTTCGTTGAGCGCCTTGACGATGTTGCTGCCGATAAAGCCGGCCGCGCCGGTGACGATGAGGGTCAT
>NZ_JAWRWY010000066.1:0-1018 GCF_046535315.1 Paraburkholderia sp. SIMBA_027 | reverse complement strand
CCAATACGCAAACCGCCTCTCCCCGCGCGTATTGGGCGCCAGGGTGGTTTTTCTTTTCACCAGTGAGACGGGCAACAGCTGATTGCCCTTCACCGCCTGGCCCTGAGAGAGTTGCAGCAAGCGGTCCACGCTGGTTTGCCCCAGCAGGCGAAAATCCTGTTTGATGGTGGTTAACGGCGGGATATAACATGAGCTGTCTTCGGTATCGTCGTATCCCACTACCGAGATATCCGCACCAACGCGCAGCCCGGACTCGGTAATGGCGCGCATTGCGCCCAGCGCCATCTGATCGTTGGCAACCAGCATCGCAGTGGGAACGATGCCCTCATTCAGCATTTGCATGGTTTGTTGAAAACCGGACATGGCACTCCAGTCGCCTTCCCGTTCCGCTATCGGCTGAATTTGATTGCGAGTGAGATATTTATGCCAGCCAGCCAGACGCAGACGCGCCGAGACAGAACTTAATGGGCCCGCTAACAGCGCGATTTGCTGGTGACCCAATGCGACCAGATGCTCCACGCCCAGTCGCGTACCGTCTTCATGGGAGAAAATAATACTGTTGATGGGTGTCTGGTCAGAGACATCAAGAAATAACGCCGGAACATTAGTGCAGGCAGCTTCCACAGCAATGGCATCCTGGTCATCCAGCGGATAGTTAATGATCAGCCCACTGACGCGTTGCGCGAGAAGATTGTGCACCGCCGCTTTACAGGCTTCGACGCCGCTTCGTTCTACCATCGACACCACCACGCTGGCACCCAGTTGATCGGCGCGAGATTTAATCGCCGCGACAATTTGCGACGGCGCGTGCAGGGCCAGACTGGAGGTGGCAACGCCAATCAGCAACGACTGTTTGCCCGCCAGTTGTTGTGCCACGCGGTTGGGAATGTAATTCAGCTCCGCCATCGCCGCTTCCACTTTTTCCCGCGTTTTCGCAGAAACGTGGCTGGCCTGGTTCACCACGCGGGAAACGGTCTGATAAGAGACACCGGCATACTCTGCGACATCGTATAACGTT
>NZ_JAWRWY010000065.1:0-1057 GCF_046535315.1 Paraburkholderia sp. SIMBA_027 | reverse complement strand
GCGATTAAATTCCAACATGGATGCTGATTTATATGGGTATAAATGGGCTCGCGATAATGTCGGGCAATCAGGTGCGACAATCTATCGATTGTATGGGAAGCCCGATGCGCCAGAGTTGTTTCTGAAACATGGCAAAGGTAGCGTTGCCAATGATGTTACAGATGAGATGGTCAGACTAAACTGGCTGACGGAATTTATGCCTCTTCCGACCATCAAGCATTTTATCCGTACTCCTGATGATGCATGGTTACTCACCACTGCGATCCCCGGGAAAACAGCATTCCAGGTATTAGAAGAATATCCTGATTCAGGTGAAAATATTGTTGATGCGCTGGCAGTGTTCCTGCGCCGGTTGCATTCGATTCCTGTTTGTAATTGTCCTTTTAACAGCGATCGCGTATTTCGTCTCGCTCAGGCGCAATCACGAATGAATAACGGTTTGGTTGATGCGAGTGATTTTGATGACGAGCGTAATGGCTGGCCTGTTGAACAAGTCTGGAAAGAAATGCATAAACTTTTGCCATCCTCACCGGATTCAGTCGTCACTCATGGTGATTTCTCACTTGATAACCTTATTTTTGACGAGGGGAAATTAATAGGTTGTATTGATGTTGGACGAGTCGGAATCGCAGACCGATACCAGGATCTTGCCATCCTATGGAACTGCCTCGGTGAGTTTTCTCCTTCATTACAGAAACGGCTTTTTCAAAAATATGGTATTGATAATCCTGATATGAATAAATTGCAGTTTCATTTGATGCTCGATGAGTTTTTCTAAGAATTAATTCATGAGCGGATACATATTTGAATGTATTTAGAAAAATAAACAAATAGGGGTTCCGCGCACATTTCCCCGAAAAGTGCCACCTAAATTGTAAGCGTTAATATTTTGTTAAAATTCGCGTTAAATTTTTGTTAAATCAGCTCATTTTTTAACCAATAGGCCGAAATCGGCAAAATCCCTTATAAATCAAAAGAATAGACCGAGATAGGGTTGAGTGTTGTTCCAGTTTGGAACAAGAGTCCACTATTAAAGAACGTGGACTCCAACGTCAAA
>NZ_JAWRWY010000064.1:0-1130 GCF_046535315.1 Paraburkholderia sp. SIMBA_027 | reverse complement strand
GTTGGTGAGGTAACGGCTCACCAAGGCGACGATGCGTAGCCGACCTGAGAGGGTGATCGGCCACACTGGGACTGAGACACGGCCCAGACTCCTACGGGAGGCAGCAGTAGGGAATCTTCCGCAATGGACGAAAGTCTGACGGAGCAACGCCGCGTGAGTGATGAAGGTTTTCGGATCGTAAAGCTCTGTTGTTAGGGAAGAACAAGTGCCGTTCAAATAGGGCGGCACCTTGACGGTACCTAACCAGAAAGCCACGGCTAACTACGTGCCAGCAGCCGCGGTAATACGTAGGTGGCAAGCGTTGTCCGGAATTATTGGGCGTAAAGGGCTCGCAGGCGGTTTCTTAAGTCTGATGTGAAAGCCCCCGGCTCAACCGGGGAGGGTCATTGGAAACTGGGGAACTTGAGTGCAGAAGAGGAGAGTGGAATTCCACGTGTAGCGGTGAAATGCGTAGAGATGTGGAGGAACACCAGTGGCGAAGGCGACTCTCTGGTCTGTAACTGACGCTGAGGAGCGAAAGCGTGGGGAGCGAACAGGATTAGATACCCTGGTAGTCCACGCCGTAAACGATGAGTGCTAAGTGTTAGGGGGTTTCCGCCCCTTAGTGCTGCAGCTAACGCATTAAGCACTCCGCCTGGGGAGTACGGTCGCAAGACTGAAACTCAAAGGAATTGACGGGGGCCCGCACAAGCGGTGGAGCATGTGGTTTAATTCGAAGCAACGCGAAGAACCTTACCAGGTCTTGACATCCTCTGACAATCCTAGAGATAGGACGTCCCCTTCGGGGGCAGAGTGACAGGTGGTGCATGGTTGTCGTCAGCTCGTGTCGTGAGATGTTGGGTTAAGTCCCGCAACGAGCGCAACCCTTGATCTTAGTTGCCAGCATTCAGTTGGGCACTCTAAGGTGACTGCCGGTGACAAACCGGAGGAAGGTGGGGATGACGTCAAATCATCATGCCCCTTATGACCTGGGCTACACACGTGCTACAATGGACAGAACAAAGGGCAGCGAAACCGCGAGGTTAAGCCAATCCCACAAATCTGTTCTCAGTTCGGATCGCAGTCTGCAACTCGACTGCGTGAAGCTGGAATCGCTAGTAATCGCGGATCAGCATGCCGCGGTGAATACG
>NZ_JAWRWY010000063.1:0-1154 GCF_046535315.1 Paraburkholderia sp. SIMBA_027 | reverse complement strand
CCAGTTCGACGGATTCCTTCGTTTTCCACGGGGCGCGCCGATGAATCAGTTCCGTCTTGTACAGGCCGTTAATCGTTTCAGCCAGCGCGTTGTCATAGCTATCGCCACGGCTGCCGACCGAAGGCTCGATGCCCGCTTCGGCCAGACGTTCGCTGTAGCGAATGCTGACGTATTGGGACCCCCTGTCGGAATGGTGTATCAATGTCCCGTTCTCGCCTGGTTGCCGCGCATACAGCGCCTGTTCAAGTGCGTCCAGAACGAAGTCCGTGGTCATCGACGAACTGACTCGCCAGCCAACGATACGGCGAGCAAACACGTCGATCACGAACGCCACGTAAAGCCAGCCTTGCCATGTCGAAACGTACGTGAAGTCCGAAACCCAGAGCTGATTCGGCCGCTGCGCCTTGAATTGCCGGTTGACTCGGTCCAGCGGACGCGGTGCGCTTTTGTCGGCAATCGTGGTGCGAATGCGCTTGCCGCGAACCGCACCACGCAGACCTTGCAGCTTCATCAACCGACCGACCGTGCAGCGCGCGACCACAATGCCCTCGCGATTCATCTGCTTCCAGACCTTCGGCACACCATAGACCTGCATGTTGGCCTGCCAGACACGCCTGATCTCGGGTTGCAGAATCTCATCTCGTTTCGCGCGGGCGCAGCGTCTGGACGGATCGCGAAGCTGTGCCGCATGGCGTCGGTAGCCCGACGGGGCAATCCGCAAGACCTTGCAGATCGGCTCGACCCCAAAGGTGTCGCGATACTGATCGACGAAGGCCTTCAGGACTTGAAACGGCGGTCGAGCTCCGCCTGGGCGAAAAACGCGCTCGCGACCTTGAGAATCTCGTTGGCACGACGCAATTCCTTGACCTCGCGCTCCAGGGCCTTCAGCCGTTCGCGTTCGTCGGTGCTCACGCCATCACGCTCACCCTGGTCAACCTGGTCACGCTTGACCCATTCGTGCAGCGTCTGCGGCGTACAGCCGATCATCGGTGCAATCGATTCGACCGCCGCCCACATCGACGGATGTTCGCTACGTTGCTCGCGCACCAGACGCACTGCGCGCTCGCGGACTTCCGGGGAAAACTTGGTTGCCTTCTTGTTCATGGCTCCATTCTCTCAAGAGTTGGAGCCTCCACCAAACCCGGCTCGGTTCA
>NZ_JAWRWY010000062.1:0-1225 GCF_046535315.1 Paraburkholderia sp. SIMBA_027 | reverse complement strand
CCCGTGACCGGCGCGGGCAGCGTGTTGCGCGCGTTCGCGAGGTAGGCGTCGCGCACCTTCGCGGCGGCCGCCATCACGTTCGGATGATTGGCGATCGTCGTGTTCGCGGTCAGCGCCTGGTTCGCGACGAGCTGCTGCTGCGCGGCTTCGAGCGCGGCCTGGGCGCTGCGCGCGGCGTCGCGTGCGTGCGAGATTTCTTCCTGCGAAACCGCGCCCGTCTGCGCCACCTGCATGCGGCGGCGCAGATCGTCCTGCGCGCGCGAGAGGTCCGCCTGACGCACGGCGACCTGCGCTTCGTACTGGCTGTCGTCGGCGAAGAGACCGCGCACCTGGCGCACGGTCTGGCCGAGATTCGCCTCGGCCTGCTGCAGCGCGATGCGCGAGTCGGCCGGATCGAGCACCACGAGCGGATCGCCGATCTTGACGGTCTGCGTGTCGTCGGCGTTGACCGAGACCACCGTGCCGGTGACCTGCGGCGTGATCTGCACGACGTTGCCGTTCACGTAGGCGTCGTCGGTGCTTTCGCTGAAGCGCGCGACGAGGAAGTAGTAGAGGCCGTAGGCAATGGCTGCAATCACGATCACGAGAACAAGCAGCGTCATCATGCGCTTGCGCTTGCCGTTGTTCGCGTTCGGCTGCGGATTGGCGGCCGGTTGCTGGGGGGTGCTCATGGAAGGATCTCCGGGTTCTTGCGTGCTGTGCGTTCAGTTATTGGAATTCAGTTCGTGGCGGCGTGTGCCGACGCGTCAGGCGTGGCCGAGGCCGACGAGGCCGGTGCGGTCCACGGCGCATCGCGCCAGGGCCCGCCGTTCACGTCGCTCTGGCCGCGCGCTTCGCTGCCGACCTGCGCCGGCGGCACGAGCCCCGCGTTCTGCGCGTCGAAGCCGCCGCCCAGCGCCTTGATCAGCGCCATCTGCTCGTCGGCGCGCTGCGACTTCAGGTTCGTCACGGTCTGCTCGGCGGCGAGGCGGTTCTGGTCGGCGTTGAGCACCTGCAGCTGCTCCGAGAGGCCCGCCTTGTAGCGGATCACGGCGAGCTGATACGCCTTCGTCGACGCATCGAGCGCGTGTTGCGCATCGACGAGCTGCTTGTCAGCCGAACGGATCGACGAGACGGTGGTTGCCACGTCCTGGAACGCGCCGATCAGCGTCTGGTCGTAGTTCGCGACGTCGAGTTCGAAGTCGGCGTAACGACCCTTCAGTTGCGCGCGCAGGGCGCCCGCGTC
>NZ_JAWRWY010000061.1:0-1240 GCF_046535315.1 Paraburkholderia sp. SIMBA_027 | reverse complement strand
CATCCGTCGGGTAGGGTCTGCGTTTTGCCATCTGGCCAGGATACCAGGTCTGGCCGCAAGTGCCTAACACGCTCTAGGAAACTCGGAAAGACGATGAAGAAGGCAATTTTTGTAGTAGTAGCTGTGAACGAACAATAAAGATTGACACAAGACAATACAGTTCGACACAAAACAATAGAGTCTGACACAAGCTGGTTGGCTGCCGTTATCCTGCTGCCTCTCATTCAACGGGACGGGTATGCGGGCACGGCGTTTCAGGACTCAGCAGGACATCGAGCGGTACGTGGCGCAGGGCTACGGACAAGGCGTCGGTGCCGACTACAAACCGTGGCTTCGCGTGCAGGATGTCCCATCACGTGGCCGCTCGCGAAAGGTTCATGGTCTCAAGACGGGGCGCGTCCATCACGTGCTTTCCGATCTTGAGTATAGCTATCTTGTCGCGCTCGAATTTTCTGAGCGCGTCGTCGATATCCGGGAGCAGTTCCCGCTCTTTCCGGTGGCGTCGGTTCAGGATATCGCCAGGCGGAGGGGCATCCGCTATCCGCTCTATGCGGGGACAACCATTCCTTTCGTGATGACGACCGATTTCGTCGTCACCGTGAAGGAAGGCGACGGTTCGGTTCGTGAGTTCGCGCGGACAGTCAAATACGCGGACGAACTGACGCCCGGTAGCAGGCTCTCTCGTACACTCGAAAAACTCGAACTCGAAAGAGCTTTCTGGGCTCAGCGCGGCGTGGACTGGAAGCTCGTCACTGAAACGAGCATGAGCGCCACGAAGGCAAGCAATCTCATCTGGCTTCGTGGCGGCGCGGAAATCGCGCGGGAATTGCGGGACAACAGCCAGCAGACCAGTTTTGTCGAGGGTATCGCAGAAGCAGGGACGCACGACCGGACGCTCTCTTCGCTGCTTCGCACCGTGAGTTACCGGCTGCGCATGCCTTACCCTGACGCTGTCAGGCTGTTCAGGCATCTGGTCTGGCACAAGGTACTTCTCGTCGATCTCGAAACGCCGATGAAAGCGACGTTGCGCGCACCCCGGATACAGGCCGCGGCGGACGGTCCAGTTCGTTATAAGGAGGCGGCCTGAGATGGGCGACACTACGGCGTTGCCTAATACGGTCATCGAGGCTCTGTCCAGTGAACTGCCGTTCGATGGCCTGGCGCGGGCACTGTCAGGTTGCTGGAGGTGTGGCAGTAGAATGAAGCGATGAAGAAGACGAAATCGCTTTATCACGGCCAC
>NZ_JAWRWY010000060.1:0-1240 GCF_046535315.1 Paraburkholderia sp. SIMBA_027 | reverse complement strand
GGTCTAGCATGGCAGAAGCCGCAAAAAAACCGAGGCCGGAATACCGGAACATCGGGATTGGGCAGATATTGTTCGCATACCGCCTGCCGTTGGCCGGTCGCGTATCGATCGGTCACCGCGTGAGCGGTGCACTTCTATTCCTGTTCCTCCCTTTCATCCTGTTCCTGTTCGACCAGAGCCTCACCTCCGAACTCAGCTTCGAGGTCTTCAAGGGCTTCCTCTCGAACATCATCGTCAAGCTCGTCGTGCTCGTGCTCGGCTGGGCCTTCCTCTTTCACTTCTGCGCCGGCGTGCGCCACCTGTTCATGGACTTCAACCATGACCTCGCGGCCAAAGAAAAGGGCAAGTCGACCTCGCTCGTCGTCGTCGTCATCTCCACGATCCTCACGATCGCCTTCGCGGCAAAACTCTTCGGAGCGTTTTAAGAATGTCGGCTAAAAACGGTATCGGTCCGAAGCGCCTCGTCGTCGGCGCTCATTACGGCCTGCGTGACTGGATCGCCCAGCGCGCCACCGCCGTCATCATGGCGATCTACACCGTCGTGCTGCTCGTCCTCTTCTTTGGCGCACACGACTTTTCGTACGACGGCTGGGCGTCGATTTTCTCCGCCCAATGGATGAAGCTCGCGACGTTCGTCACGCTGCTCGCGCTGTTCTATCACGCCTGGATCGGCGTGCGCGACATCTGGATGGACTACATCAAGCCCGTCGGCCTGCGCATCGCGCTGGACGTGCTGACGATCGCCTGGCTGCTGGGCAGCCTCGGCTACGCCGCGCAGATTCTCTGGAGAGTGTAAAAGCATGGCTGCAATCAAGAATTCTCTGCCGCGTCGCAAGTTCGACGTGGTTATCGTCGGCGCGGGCGGCTCGGGGATGCGCGCTTCGCTGCAACTGGCGCGCGCCGGTCTGTCCGTCTGCGTGCTCTCGAAGGTGTTCCCGACGCGCTCGCACACGGTCGCGGCCCAGGGCGGCATCGGCGCCTCGCTCGGCAACATGAGCGAAGACAACTGGCACTACCACTTCTACGACACGATCAAGGGCTCCGACTGGCTCGGCGACCAGGACGCGATCGAGTTCATGTGCCGCGAAGCACCGAACGCCGTCTACGAACTCGAACACATGGGCATGCCGTTCGACCGTAACGCCGACGGCACGATTTACCAGCGCCCGTTTGGCGGCCACACCGCCAACTACGGCGAAAAGCCGGTGCAGCGCGCCTGCGCGGCCGCGGACCGTACCGG
>NZ_JAWRWY010000059.1:0-1336 GCF_046535315.1 Paraburkholderia sp. SIMBA_027 | reverse complement strand
TAGCAGGCCGTTGAAATACCTCCCGCAGAGGTCATCCTAGCGGGAGGGGTAAACGTTGAAACAAGGAATCGACCAACACTGAGAGCGAAGCGATGCGCGGAGCGGACGGCTACACGGAAACGATGTTCACGATGGCGAAGCTCGATGACTTCGTGCCGGCCAATCATCCGTTGCGGCCGATTCGCCTCTGGTTGAACGATGCTCTGAAACGCATGGACGGCGCGTTCGCGCGCATGTACGAGAGCGATGCGAAAGGCGGCAGGCCGAGCATCGCACCCGAGAAGCTGATTCGCGCGCTGTTGCTGCAAGTGCTGTATTCGATTCGCAGCGAGCGCATGCTGATGGAGCAAATCTCTTACAACATGCTGTTTCGTTGGTTTGTCGGCCTGGCGATGGACGATGCGGTGTGGGACCACTCGACGTTCAGCAAGAACCGCGACCGACTGCTCGCGCACGACGTTATCGTGGGTTTGTTCAACGAGACGGTGGAGACGGCGCATGCGCGCGGTCATCTCTCGGGCGAGCACTTCAGTGTTGACGGCACGTTGATTCAGGCGTGGGCTGGCCATAAAAGCTTCGTGCGCAAGAACAAGTCCGATGACGATACGCCGCCTGGAGGCGGTGCCCGCCAGCGCGAGGATTGGCACGGCGAGAAGCGCAGCAACGAGACGCACGAATCGAGCAGCGATAGTCAGGCGAAGTTGTTTCGCAAGAGTCGCAACACCGGCGCGATACTTTGCTACATGGGGCACGTTCTCACGGACAACCGGCATGGCCTGGTGGTCAACGCGCAAGTGACGCAGGCCAACGGCACGGCCGAACGCGATGCAGCGGCCGACATGCTCGCCGATGCGGCACGCCTTGCCGAAAGGCCGATTACGGTGGGGGCCGACAAGAATTACGACACGGCGGGATTCGTGGCGACGTGTCGCGCCAATGGCGTGACCCCGCATGTCGCCCAAAACGACACGCGCGCGGGCGGCTCGGCCATCGACGGGCGCACGACACGCTGGGCGGGCTACGCCATCAGTCAGCGCAAGCGCAAACGTATCGAGCAGGTGTTTGGCTGGGGCAAGACGATTGGCCGGATTCGGCAGGTCATGTGTCGAGGGCGCGAGCGAGTCGAGCAGTTGTTCTTGCTGACGCAGGCGGCCTACAACCTTACGCGCATGCGAACGCTCGCGGCGAAAACGGCATAGAGGCGAAAGTCGGCGAGGAAACGACATCGAATCGGCCCGAATTGAGGAAATCCAGCATCAAATCCCCCCCCCGAATCGGAGCAGAAACTCTTGGGAAAGCTACCGTCACGCCACGAGGGGGATACTTCAACAGCCTG
>NZ_JAWRWY010000058.1:0-1465 GCF_046535315.1 Paraburkholderia sp. SIMBA_027 | reverse complement strand
CTCTGCAAAACCGTAAGGTGACGTATAGGGGCTGACGCCTGCCCGGTGCTGGAAGGTTAAGAGGAGGGGTTAGCGTAAGCGAAGCTCTGAATTGAAGCCCCAGTAAACGGCGGCCGTAACTATAACGGTCCTAAGGTAGCGAAATTCCTTGTCGGGTAAGTTCCGACCCGCACGAAAGGCGCAACGATCTGGGCACTGTCTCAACGAGAGACTCGGTGAAATTATAGTACCTGTGAAGATGCAGGTTACCCGCGACAGGACGGAAAGACCCCGTGGAGCTTTACTGCAGCCTGATATTGAATGTTGGTACAGCTTGTACAGGATAGGTAGGAGCCTTGGAAACCGGAGCGCCAGCTTCGGTGGAGGCATCGGTGGGATACTACCCTGGCTGTATTGACCTTCTAACCCGCCGCCCTTATCGGGCGGGGAGACAGTGTCAGGTGGGCAGTTTGACTGGGGCGGTCGCCTCCTAAAAGGTAACGGAGGCGCCCAAAGGTTCCCTCAGAATGGTTGGAAATCATTCGCAGAGTGTAAAGGCACAAGGGAGCTTGACTGCGAGACCTACAAGTCGAGCAGGGACGAAAGTCGGGGCTTAGTGATCCGGTGGTTCCGCATGGAAGGGCCATCGCTCAACGGATAAAAGCTACCCCGGGGATAACAGGCTTATCTCCCCCAAGAGTCCACATCGACGGGGAGGTTTGGCACCTCGATGTCGGCTCATCGCATCCTGGGGCTGTAGTCGGTCCCAAGGGTTGGGCTGTTCGCCCATTAAAGCGGTACGCGAGCTGGGTTCAGAACGTCGTGAGACAGTTCGGTCCCTATCCGTCGCGGGCGCAGGAAATTTGAGAGGAGCTGTCCTTAGTACGAGAGGACCGGGATGGACGCACCGCTGGTGTACCAGTTGTTCTGCCAAGGGCATCGCTGGGTAGCTATGTGCGGACGGGATAAGTGCTGAAAGCATCTAAGCATGAAGCCCCCCTCAAGATGAGATTTCCCATTCCGCAAGGAAGTAAGATCCCTGAAAGATGATCAGGTTGATAGGTCTGAGGTGGAAGTGTGGCGACACATGGAGCTGACAGATACTAATCGATCGAGGACTTAACCATATTTTTGAATGATGTCACACCTGTTATCTAGTTTTGAGAGAACACTCTCAATTTGTTTGGTGGCGATAGCGAAGAGGTCACACCCGTTCCCATACCGAACACGGAAGTTAAGCTCTTTAGC
Source organism: Paraburkholderia sp. SIMBA_027 (assembly GCF_046535315.1). Classification (NCBI taxonomy): domain Bacteria; kingdom Pseudomonadati; phylum Pseudomonadota; class Betaproteobacteria; order Burkholderiales; family Burkholderiaceae; genus Paraburkholderia; species Paraburkholderia sp. SIMBA_027. The sequence continues at coordinate 238 of NZ_JAWRWY010000058.1, read as the reverse complement.
GCCGATGGTAGTTGGGGGCTTCCCCCTGCGAGAGTAGGACGTTGCTAGGCAAAAGAAACCCACCACTAATTTATAGTGGTGGGTTTTTAAATATTATTGAAAAACGTTATATCTGATATATCCGATTTTTGTTTCATAAAAAACATTTTTTTACATTATTCCCCTTAAAATGTCTGTATTTGTAAAAAGTTTTTAAAAGGATTGTACTTATTTTCTTCGAATTGATATGGATAAGGAG
>NZ_JAWRWY010000057.1:0-1608 GCF_046535315.1 Paraburkholderia sp. SIMBA_027 | reverse complement strand
GGGGATGCGGACAAAATCTTGGACTACTTTGGAGGTAGTCCATGTATTCATACGAAGACCGCGTTCGGGCGGTCGAGCTGTACCTGAAACTCGGGAAGCGCATCAAGGCGACAATCCGCCAGTTGGGTTATCCGACGAAGAATTCTCTCAAGGCGTGGTGCGCGGAATTCGAGAAGTATGGCGATCTGCAGAGAGAGTACGTTCGCGTAAAGCCGAAGTACTCCGAAGAACAGAAGAACTCAGCACTCGAGCACTACGTCAATCACGGGCGCTGCTTCAGTTTCACGCTCAGGGCATTAGGCTATCCCTGTCGCCAGATACTGACGGCGTGGGTTCGCGAGCGCTATCCGGAAACAAAGAAACGCGTGATTGGCAAGGCAGGCCGAGCGGCCGTGTCATTGGCTTCCAGGCAGGTCGCGGTGTACGAACTGTGTACACGGGAAGGAAGTGCACAGGCGGTGGCGCAAAAGCTGGACGTCGACAGGGTGTCGCTGTACAACTGGAAGAATCAGTTACTCGGCCGGGAGGCCACTGCATCCATGAAACGCGACAGGGGATCACCCGCAGAGACGGATCGGGACGAACTGGAGCGGCAGGTCGAAGGGCTGCGGCGCGACATTCGCAATCTGCAGCTTGAACACGACCTGTTGAAGAAGGCGAATGAACTCGTAAAAAAAGACCTGGGCGTCGACCTGCCATTCCTGAGCAACCGGGAGAAGACGACGCTGGTTGACGCCCTGAGAGAAGAATACGGTTTGACTGAGCTACTTGCGCGGTTGGACCTGGCGCGCAGCTCCTATTTTTATCATCGGTCGTCCATTCGGGTTGCCGACAAATATGCAGATGTCCGTCGTACCGTTGCAGAGATCTTCGAAGACAATCACCGATCCTACGGCTATCGTCGGGTGCAGGCAGCGCTCGGCCGACAACGTGTGTTTCTATCAGAGAAAGTCGTGCGTCGCCTCATGAAACAAGGCGGCCTCCATGCAGCCAGGCCCAGGCGGCGCCGATACCGTTCTTATATTGGGGAAATCAGCCCTGCCCCAGATAACATCATCAATCGCGATTTCCGTGCTGACGCCCCCAACGAAAAGTGGGTGACGGATATCTCCGAGTTCCAGATTCCTGCGGGTAAGGTATATCTGTCGCCCATGATCGACTGCTTCGATGGCATGGTAGTCAGCTGGTCGATTGGCACAAGCCCTGACGCAGAGCTCGTGAATACCATGTTGGATGCGGCTATCGAAACCGTGACTGAAGAAGATAAAGCACCGATCGTGCATTCCGATCGGGGTGGCCACTACCGTTGGCCGGGCTGGCTATCGCGGGTTGCAAAGGCGAATCTGATTCGATCCATGTCGCGGAAAGCCTGTTCCCCTGACAATGCTGCCTGTGAGGGATTCTTCGGCAGGCTGAAGACCGAGATGTTCTATCCAGGAGACTGGCGTTCGACGACCATCGCGGAGTTCGTTGAGATACTGAACGCCTACGTTCGCTGGTACAACGAGAAACGGATCAAGGGCTCCCTTGGCTATCTCAGCCCCATCGAGTACCGTGAAAGCCTCGGCCTAACGACATAAAACAGTCCAAGAAAATAGCCGCATCCCC
>NZ_JAWRWY010000056.1:0-1666 GCF_046535315.1 Paraburkholderia sp. SIMBA_027 | reverse complement strand
CAAGCGAGACCGTTATCTGTTAAGGATAACTACGCGCGTGACGCACAGTTGCCCACAGCCGCCAACTTGACAATGCCTTCCCAGCCTTCGCCAACTCGCCGTCGTCGCCAAACTGGGCTATCTATCCACCGCATAACACCCTCGGTCCTTCATCTTCACTACGGCCGCGCCTGCGAATTTTCCGATCAAACTCAAAGAATCCGCTTGCAAGCACTAAAGCTGCTCGGTCCGCTCTGTCCATACGCATTGAAGCGACGCTGCTGCCCTAAATGCAGAAGCTGTTCGCTGCTGAGCGCTTCGAGATCACCGCTGATGCGGTCGCCCACAGCGATATCAATGTCATCAAGCAGCTCGAAGACGGCGCAGTCACCGTGGTCTATCTGGACAATGAACATTCCCCGAGTCAAATTCACCGCCACGACCGTTCCTTTCTGCATGGCATCTCCTGTTCGAATTTTCCGTTGCTAGGGTGCGCCGCTCAAGCAACGTCGCGATACGCTGCGATCGCTGCACGAGCGATGCCTACTTTGCAAGTGCAGCGCGGCTTCGGGTCATCAAAATCAAAGAGCTTGCAGCCGTTTTCATGAATATCCCCGCCGTTTTCCAGCACGCCTCGAAGTGCGCTAAGAAGGTCGGTGACATTCGGCAAGCCCGCAACGTGCAAGCGCGCATTGGCATCTTCGATTGCTCGCCGACCTGTCATCGAGCCACTACCGTTTTCAGTCGTCGTCATTGCTGTGGCCGCCGTTTTCCTTGGTCAGTCGTTCAGCCAGTTTTCGAGCTTGACACCAGGATAGCTGGTGAAGTCTTTCGTGTTGTTCGTGACAAGCACAATGTCGAGCGCAACCGCATGTGCGGCGATCAACTTGTCCAGGTGGTCCTTTTTTCGCTCCCGCGTAGCCTCACGAATCGGGCCATAGGCTACCGCCGCAGAAGCATCAAACGGGGCAACCGGAATGTCCTCAATCAACGCAGCGAGGGTCCGCCGCTCTTTGGCCTGGTTGTCGGACACGGCGACACCGTATTCAAGCTCGGCATAGGTAATAGCGGACATAACCACGTCACCGACAAAGCACTCCGCGAAGCGCTTTGCTACCTGCTCAGGTTGGCTCTTCATCAGGTAGATGCACATATTTGTGTCGAGCATGAAGCGCGGCATTACAAGCCCTCACGTTCAGCTTGTTCCTGCTCGCCACGCCCCTCGGCCATAAAGTCGGGACCGAACTTGGCGAACTTCTTGAGCACGCCCGTCAGCGGTCGGCGGGCGGGGCGAATACGGATTTCGTCACCTACGCGCTCGATTTCAAGCTCAACGTCGCTGCGCTCATAGGCAAGATCGGCGGGGATGCGAACGGCCTGAGAGTTGCCGTTCCTGAAAACTCGGGTTGTCTGCATGTCATCCTCTACTTCGTGTGTACAGTGGATGTACTATAGTCTGATTTTCGCACAATGTAAATCCCTGTGTGTACGTTAAGCAAAGCACCAACTGTCAGCTAGCCGGTTCAAGCCCTATTTGTTCGGCTCGGGCCGCGCTGGATGCACGTGTCAGGCATTGTCAAGTTGGCGGCTGTGGGCAACTGTGCGTCACACGCGTAGTTATCCTTAACAGATAACGGTCTCGCTTGCGGCGGAAAGAGTCCAAGCGCGCCATGTGCCGAGGCGTTCT
>NZ_JAWRWY010000055.1:0-2160 GCF_046535315.1 Paraburkholderia sp. SIMBA_027 | reverse complement strand
GGTGGCCGTGATAAAGCGATTTCGTCTTCTTCATCGCTTCATTCTACTGCCACACCTCCAGCAACCTGACAGTGCCCGGCAGCGGCCTGAGCGTGGCAGTTCGAGCGAATAATCAATGAACAGTTCTTCGCCGGGGGCAATCGCCCGGATCGTCTCAATAAAAACGCGGTCGGACTCTTCGACGGCTTCGCAGTTGGCGTTGCCGGCGTGGTTAAGCCAGCGTGCGCTGTTGCCGCCGCGGCCGCCGTCGATCACACGGCCATCGGAAAGACCGAAGAGGGAGGTGTGTTCCTCGTTTTCGCGCCCGGAGCAATGGTTTGCTGCCTCGCGCCAGGTCGTCGCGAGCCCGCGGTATTCCAGGATACGTTCGCCAGCGGCCAGTTCGCGGAGTGCAAATACCCCTTACCGTGTATTGGGGAGCGTCGGGAGATAATTCGTCTCATGCTTCAGGACAGGTTCGTGATGTAATGGGTGCGGGCTCGTCGCGCGTTTCGTGGTCGGAAGGTGTTGGGGTGATGATCTGGGACAGCTCCTCAAGGGAGGGTTTCGTGCCGGCGGCGACAGTCTTGAGCCGCTCTAGGTGATCACTGGCGCGAGAGATGACTTCCAGTCGGACTGTGGCGAGTATGCGGTCGTATTCGTTGACGACGGTCGTCAGTCCGTCCAGCAGTTCGGGAGTGTATTCTGGCCATTGTCCGGTCTGATCGAAGTCGAGCAGCAGGCGGCCAAGTCCGCGCCCGGCTTCTTCGATAACTTGCTGCGAAAGCATGCAGTAGCCGTCCGCTGCAATAAATCCTGTGACAAGGCAGACATGGGCGAGATGTGTCACCAGGTGGCGGTCGATATCCCGATGACGGAACCGCACGAGTGCCAGTCGCGCGCGTAGCGCGAGATCGGACGCGTGTGGCCTTGCCATTGGAAGCTGTAATGCTTTGGATCGTGGCGTTACGGGGCGGCCAGGTTTTCTGCGCGGCATGATGCTTCGGTCTCTCCGGTCGGATGGCGTCAGGACGACGAATCGTATCCGGTTATGGGGCGCGCGGGTTAGTATTGCAAGAGATGACTGCCAGGCTGTTCCATGTGTCGGACCACAGTCTCCTGGCGTTCCCGCCAGTGCGCCAGTGCAGGCTGTGTACAAGTGACGGCGGGATAGCGACAGATCGTCGCGGTTCTTTCTGCGGCCACGAAGTGTCTTTCTGCGGTCTGGCTGGATGCGCAGAACGCGGGAGGACGCGGTGCGCGTCGGGTGCACGTCATGAGAAAGGTTCCGGGCGGTGCCGGGAAGCCGCGACAGGCAAATGATTGGACCATGAAGAAACGGAATTTGCCCCACCGCGCGCGGGAGGTGCGGACGAAGGACATGCTGCTGCCACTGACTGCGGCCGCCGTGCGTAGCATTTCCCTGGAGAATCATCTTGCGCTCGCGGCGATGCGAAGCGGGAATGGCACACCCGACACCATGGTCTCGCTGCTGCGCGTCCTTTACATGACGTATTTTCTGTGCAGGAATGACTGTCCTGAACAGGATCTCGCCCTGTTCCTGAGCGCTGAGTTAGCGCTCGATGAGAGCATCCGGGCTGCGACGATGGGGCTTGACTGGCAGTTGCGGGCAGAGCAAATCCCGCTGATTGAGCAGGTGCTCGTGCGTGCCGACGAACTGATCGCCAGCGTGCCGAAGTATCGCTATGTCGATGCCTGGAAGCAGCTCGAAAGTTTCTCTCGCTCTGATCGGGCGTCGGTGCTGCCAGGTAGCCAGTTGAAGATGGTGTCGAAATAGCTGAAGGCGACCGGTTATAGGTGACCCTCGGCAGAGAGCGCATGCTCAGGTATCCTCTCTGTCTATTTGCCCAGCCGAGTGGCTTACGAATGCCCGTGCGATCGCGTAGACAGCCGGCAAGAGTTCCTCATCGCGTTGCCAGTCAACCTGCGCATCAAGCTCGCCGTCTGTGATGCGGGTGTCGGCGAGACGCGAAAAGCTGGCTCGCACAGCGGCCGGATATCTTCCCTGGAATCCGGGGTCGGCGAAGGCCTGCTCCTCGATATCGAGCAGCGTACGCCACGTCACTGCTGGAGCCGGACGCCGCGTAGCTGATCGCCGTGCGCTGACATTGCGCTGCAACAGCAGTACGACGATACGCTGCAGATCCAGTGCAGCGCGTT
>NZ_JAWRWY010000054.1:0-2418 GCF_046535315.1 Paraburkholderia sp. SIMBA_027 | reverse complement strand
TGCCCCATCGATGGCAGCCGAAACAGGCCAACGAATAACCTCGCGCTTCAAGACGGGATCGCTGGCCGCTTACTCTGCTTCGTAATCGTACCGGCGTTCACCAGATCGCCGCCCGACAGGTTCACGTTGTGTCCCGCGACGATCTGACCGGTTGCCCCCTGAACCGTAATCGATGATGACGTCGAGACCGGCGTCACGGTGCCCGGCGCGTCGAGGGTGATGCCCTTCGTCGTGATACAGAAGCCGCGATCACTCGCGCACGTTGCTGACGTGCCATCGGCAGCATGGAAGCTGCCCCAGACAGAGATGGTGGACGGTGCGGCTGCGAGAAAGGCGTTGAGGGAGGCGAGGTCCACGGTGTCCGTCACCGTCGACGAGTCCAAGATTTTGTCCGCATCCCCCGTGGGTCAGGATTCCGTGCAAATCAACAGTCTGCCCCGTCTAACGTTGCGATATGCGCTCCGCTGTGCGGCACCAGGGCCTTCGCTCAGACTGGTGACGACGTGATCGCACAAAGGTACGCCCTCGCGGCAGGTTCTATGTGTACAGCCCCGCAGGCCGCGGCGTTCCACATGCAGGCACAATGATGCCGACGAGGAAACTGCTTCGACAACGCCCCGATTGAGTCCTTCTGGGGCACCCTCAAAAGTGAGCTGGTCTATCATCGACGCTTCGCCACATGCGAAGAGGCACGGCGAGCCATCAGCAAATACATCGAGATCTTCTATAACCGGCAGCGCACGCAAGCTCGACTTGACTACCTGTCACCTGCAGCATTCACGCAGCGATACTACCTGAATCAGGTTGCTGCTTAACCCGTTGGCGTCCACACGTTCCGACCGACCTCACTCGGACTCTCGCCTGGGCATAACATGCCTCCCAGTGAGAATGCATGCGTCGCAAGCCCAAAGCCCAGCCAGTGGACCTGCCGGCGATTCCCGGCGAGCTGTTCGAGCAGTTCAGCAGCGGTGGAGGGGCAGCTTTAAAATCCTATGCTCGCCAGGAGATCGTCCACTTGTGATTGATCCGTCACAACATCCAAAGTACCACCCGAGTTGACGGAGGGACCATTTAGCAGGTGCTGGGGACTACCGGTCGGTGAAGATTCGGGCACTAGTGCGGCCGCTGTTGCAGCAAACTGTTCGCGTCGCTCAGGGGCAATATGGTCCAGCAGGACGCCAAGTAGTTGCTGCTCAATCAGATAGACGACCTCCATTATCTTTTTTATGACCTGCCCTGTCAGATCCTGGAAATCCTGCGCGAGCATAATTTCCAATAGCTGCTCGTTAGTAGCGCTGGTCCCGCTCGGGACATCCTGCAGAAACGCTCGTGTATCGGTTAGGAGAACTCGAACGTCCGTCCGTTCGAGCGGTGCGGCATACCATTGGTCCCAACGCTCACTCAGGGCAACGGCAGCCTGATGCAATTGATTTTGGACCGGTTTGGCGACGTCGATTGCCCCTAAAACCCGCTCGGCGGCCTGTTCGGTCATGGTTGCGATATATCGAAGCCGATCTCGCGTATCGGGGACGACTTCCGCCGCACGCTCAACCTGCTTGTCCAGCCCCAACTCACGCATGGAATCTCGCAGGGTCCGCGTCACATGCCCTATCCGGGCGAGGATGCGATCGGACTCCGGCGCGTGCTCTTCCGGCAGATTCACACCCAAGGCCGCATTCAGCTCGTCCATATTAGCCTCCGGATCTCACGCACTTCTCAAGGATCTTGCCAAGTTTGTCGTCAAGAACCGCAGCCGTGAATGGCTTGACCACGTAGCCGTTGGCACCGGCATGCGCTGCGGCGATAATGTTTTCTTTCTTGGCTTCTGCCGTCACCATCAGCACCGACAGGTGCGCAAGACTCGTGTCGCCGCGAATCTCTCTCAACATCCCAAGACCATCGAGGTTCGGCATATTCCAGTCCGATATCACCACGTCATAATCTCCCGCTCTCAAACGCGCTAGCGCGGCGGCACCGTCCTCGGCCTCATCGACATTCGAGTGCCCTAGCTCTTTCAAAAGATTCCGGACGATGCGTCGCATCGTCGGGAAATCGTCGACTATCAGAAATTTCATTAGATATCCTTTTGTTCATAAAATAAAGGTTTCTCGGCAGACGCCAGCAATCAGGCAGTTTTCGTTTGCCGCTGGCCGGTTACCGCGCCACTAGTTCCCCGGCAAGTCCTTACCGCCGAGCGTTTCGAACAGCGCCATTTCGCGGCTCGTCACGAGCGTCTCGATGTCCATCAGGATCAGCATGCGGCCGTCCACGGTGCCGAGACCCGTGAGGTGCTCGGTCGTGAGCGTCGCGCCGAACTCCGGAGCGGGCATGATCTGGTCGACCTGCAGCGTGAGCACGTCGGACACGCCGTCCACCACCATGCCCACCACGCGATGCGCGACGTTCAGGATGATCACG
>NZ_JAWRWY010000053.1:0-2453 GCF_046535315.1 Paraburkholderia sp. SIMBA_027 | reverse complement strand
GTAAGCGACTGGGCAACCCATCTTGAAATGCCCTAAAGGTCTTGGGAGTATCGTGTCCACCTAACGAATAAGCGGACACGTGAACACTATCTTCGAAGAAGGCGCGCCCTCCGAACGCCGACGCCGGCGACGCTACAGCGAGGAGTTCAAGGCCGGGGTCGTAGCTGCCTGCCATGGAACCGGAGTATCCGTCGCAGCCGTCGCGCTGGAACACAGGCTCAACGCAAACCTCCTGCGACGCTGGATCGATCAGGCAGAAGGCAGGCTTCCGAAGGGGCTGCCGGGTCGTCCGGCAGATTTGCAGCCGTCTGCCGCGCCGGCATTCGTGCCGATTACACTGGAAACCCGGAGCACGCATTCGGCGGAGATCCGCATCGAAGTCCGCCGGGGAGATCAGACGGTCACGGTAAGCTGGCCTATCTCGGAGGCAGTCCAGTGTGCAGCCTGGCTGCGCGAGTGGCTGCGGTGATCCGGGTCGACGAGATCTGGCTGGCTGTCGATCCGCTGGACATGCGCGCGGGCTTCGACACGGCACTGGCGCGCGTGGTCAAGGTGTTCGGCGCCGCGCATCCGCACCACGCCTATCTGTTCGCCAATCGCCGGGCCAATCGCATGAAGGTGCTCGTTCATGACGGGATCGGCATCTGGCTGGCAGCGCGACGCCTGAATCAAGGCCAGTTCTCCTGGCCGCACGCGGGCAGCGAGCCGAAGCAGCGCGCGCTGACGCACGAACAGCTGGCTGGCCTGGTGCTCGGGCTGCCGTGGCAGCGCATTGGGCAGGACGGCGTGATCCGCATCGTATGACCGTGACGTAAACAGTTTCGCTTCACCGGTGTGAGGGGTTCTGGCAGACTGGTCCGCATGAACCTGCCCGCCGATCTTGACGCTCTCAGTCCGGAACAGTTGCGTGCCCTCGCAGTGCAGTTGATTGCCGAGGTGCAGGTGAAGGACCGGGAGGTCAGCGAGCGGGATCGGGAACTGCATTACCGGCAGACCCGCATCGACCAGCTGTCGCACGAGATCGCGATCCTCAAGCGGCAGCAGTTCGGCCGACGTAGCGAACAGCTCAACAGCGAGCAGATGAGCCTGCTTGAGGAGGCCCTCGATGGTGACGTCGCTGCCGTCGAGATGGAGCTCGAACAACTCAAACCTCCGTCTGCTGAGCGGCATCGTGAGCAGCCCAAACGAACACCCTTGCCGCCGCAGTTGCCGCGCACCGACATCCATCACGAGCCTGACAGCACGGTGTGTCGCTGTGGCTGCGGGCGCGTACGCATCGGCGAGGACATCAGCGAGAAGCTGGACTATGCGCCGGGCGTGTTTACGGTGGAGCGGCATATCCGGGGTAAATGGGTATGCCGCAACTGCGAGACGCTGGTCCAGGCGCCGGTGCCCGCACACGTCATCGACAAGGGCATCCCGACCACGGGCCTGCTTGCATCGGTGCTGGTCAGCAAATATGCGGACCACCTTCCCCTGTACCGCCAGGAACAGATCTTTAGCCGCGCAGGACTCGCAATACCGAGATCCACGCTGGGCGCATGGGTAGGTGTGTGCGGCGTGCAGCTTCAGCCACTGGTCGACGCACTGCGCCAGGAGATCCTGCAACAACGCGTACTGCACGCCGACGAAACGCCAGTGCAGATGCTCAGCCCCGGCAAGGGCAAGACGCACCGTGCGTATCTGTGGGCTTATACGACCAGCCAGTTCAGCAAACTGCGCGCAGTGGTTTACGACTTCACTGGCAGTCGCGCGGGAGCGCATGCCCGCGCATTCCTCGATGGCTGGCACGGCAAGCTGGTGTGCGACGACTACGGCGGCTACAAGGCGTCATTCCGGCAGGGAATCATCGAGATCGGATGCGCGGCTCATGCACGTCGAAAGTTCTTCGAGCTGCACGCCAATCACAGCAGCCAGGTCGCAGGGCACGCCCTGCCGTTCTTCACCGCGCTCTACGAAATCGAGCGTGACGCAGCGGAACTGGATGCGGATGAGCGATACCGGCTTCGCCAGTCACGAGCTAGGCCGGTTTGCGATGCCTTGCACGAATGGCTGATCACGCAGCGCAAACTCGTATCCGGAGGTTCCGGCATTGCGAATGCCCTGGACTACAGCCTCAAGCGTTGGGAGGCGCTCACGCGCTATCTCGACGACGGGAGCGTGCCCATCGACAACAACTGGGTTGAAAACCAGATACGCCCATGGGCCATCGGGCGGGCCAACTGGTTGTTCGCGGGTTCACTGCGAGCGGGGCAGCGTGGTGCTGCGATCACGAGCCTGATTCGCTCGGCGCAACTTAACGGGCACGACCCGCACGCGTATCTCAAGGACATCCTCACGCGTCTGCCTACGCACAGGGCCAACGACATTGCCGCATTGCTGCCCCATCGATGGCAGCCGAAACAGGCCAACGAATAACCTCGCGCTTCAAGACGGGATCGCTGGCCGCTTAC
>NZ_JAWRWY010000052.1:0-2744 GCF_046535315.1 Paraburkholderia sp. SIMBA_027 | reverse complement strand
TTGCTGCCCCATCGATGGCAGCCGAAACAGGCCAACGAATAACCTCGCGCTTCAAGACGGGATCGCTGGCCGCTTACGCTCGACCACCTCACGATCTCGGTCATTCGTCAGTCGATGCACGAGCAGCGTTCCCATCTGGCTCAGAACACCTTCCGTGATATCGCGCGGCCGCTGGGTCGCCAAGCAAATATTCAACCCATACTTCCGCCCTTCCTTTGCAATCAATTCAAAGGCGTCAAGGTTAAGCGCGAAGTCTTCTGCACCAACAGACTTTCCAAGGAAGTTGTGTGCCTCGTCCAAGATGACGAGCATAGGGCTGCTTCGGAATGCGTCTGCACGCGCTCGTCGAAGCAACATCCTACCGATAGCGTTCGCAATTACCTCGCGAGCAGAGAACTCGTAACCAATCGAGCTCATACAAACGCGCAGCACCGAAGCGTCACCGCTAAGAAATTCGTCGATGCATCCCGACAAGGTTTGCTTGTCAGGCGCGTCTGCGAACACGCAAGAAAGCGACTCGGACCCGATAACTCCAATAATGCGCGTCAATAGCGACGAACAGTACGAGAGCTCATTCGACGGGCCTCCCCATTGAGAAGAGTCACGATCTTTTTCAGGGAAGCAACATTCTTCGACGATCTGCCTGACAAGTTGTTTAATGTCAAATGGTTGGCTAGGGTTATCGACCAACGCGGCATTGTTCGACTGCTTCAGCGCTCTTCGGTAAGCAACCTTCGAAGCATTCACCTTCTTCACGTAGCCATCTGGAGCGACCTCGGGTGCAAGCGCTGCCAACCGAAGACTTTTCATCGCTTCACGGAGTTTTGGGCCTTGGGTCTTTCCAGAGGGCTGGAACAACGCAATAAAGTCCCCTTCAGTGAAGTCCGTAGGCGGTATTACGATCTCTTTGGACATCGGTGCTTGATGCAGTGGGGTGCCCAGATGCCGGTGCAGTACATCGTCGCCAACAATTGACCGGTACTCGCCTGTTGCGTCGAGCAAAATTATCTTCGCTTTGTAGCGGCGGCATTCCTCGACAATCTTTGCGGTTGTCCAACTCTTCCCGCCCCCGGTCGAGCCTAAGATTGCGCAATGGCGCCCGAATAGCTTCTCAGGAGTGACCTCGATGGGGAACCCACCATCACCGGATACGACGCCGAGGGACAGGGTAACTTTCGGCGGGCTCTCGTCGATCCCACCTCCAGTTAAACGGGGTATGCGCGAAACAAAGTCACCGGGGGCGGAGAAAACACGATCACCTAGGCGCGGATATGCCGCAATTCCAGCCTGTACTCGTAGTGAAACGGGATGCACCGACCCGAGTAGGCGGATCACGCCAATCGCATCAATCTTCGCAGTTCCGCCAAAATCCTGAGTAATTTCGTCCCGGTCTCTATCGGGTAGCGAAACTTCAGTCACGCGTCCGAGAAGCATTGTTTGCTGGGCTTCAATCAAGACAAGTTCGCCCACTTCGCCCCGGCCGTAACGATGAGAGCGAAGATACTGACCACTCACCTCGCCAGCATGAGCGAGGTTGACCTTCACGCCGTTTGCGGTGACGCTCGAGACAACACCGACGCGTAGATTGTTCTGCAGTAGCCCTGAGCTAAGTGAATCGTCAATCACGCCCCACTCCCAGCCGTCGAATCGCATTAGCAAGTTGCTCAGCAGGTGATACTGCCTGCAAGGAAGGGATAAGGTTCACGACATCGGCAAACGAACCGCCAATGAAATGAATATCGAAACCTTTCGAGGCAAGATCGCTGAACTTCTTCCAGTACACGCTAGAGCCGTGAAAACCTTGGTTGTTCAAGTGCTCAATGCAGCGGTGGTCCGTCAGTATGAGCTTCAGACTGGGGTTCGACTGGATAGCAGACAGAATCGGCTCCGACAAATGGTCATCGTTGAAGCCGAATCCAGACATAACCAGGCAAGTATTGGGCTGCCGCAGGAAGTCTAAAAACCTGGATAGCAACTCCAGATGAGGCTGGATGAACGCTTGCTGATATTTTCCTTTGGCCGGATAAATCAGGCATACCCGACTGGGGTCCGGTGCGCTTGACTCGAAGACTTCATTGCCCTGGCGCTCCCAACTAACCGATCCATGAAGTTTGTGCAGCTGGAAAACACCTTCAACGAACTCCTGCCGGTCTGTTTCACGGCGCACAACATCGTAAGCAAAGTGTCGACCATCAAACCTACGACCCCGGGTGTACGAAAACCCGTCGACGACCATCATCCCGAGTTCTGCGGCGGCAGTCTCGAAACACATGTCGTAGTTGGTTGTGAATACTCTCAATCGAGGGTCACGAACCCTACGCCGCGCAAGCTTTTGGAGAAGATGTCTGTACGCTGAGATGTCGGAACTCGGGTCGAGAAGGAACTCACTGCAGAGCCCAAGGATCTTCTGTTTGACTTCGATTAAGAAATTCGCGACCTCTTCGTCATCAGTGAAAGCGAGATACGCGTCACATTGCGAAAGGAAATGTTCAATGTTTGGATTCTTGCGCTCGGCGTATCGGACCTTGTCGCAAACAGCCTGCGCGGTCGCAGTCAGATCGCCAGTCTTTTCGCCTGAACACATTGCCTCAAGCCACAGGGTCCACATGCTAGGACCTCGCGGCGGACCAAGCGATGTCCCGCTTCCTGCAAAAAACCCTAGACTAGCAGGCTGTTGAAGTATCCCCCTCGTGGCGTGACGGTAGCTTTCCCAAGAGTTTCTGCTCCGATTCGGGGGGGGGATT
>NZ_JAWRWY010000051.1:0-3271 GCF_046535315.1 Paraburkholderia sp. SIMBA_027 | reverse complement strand
TCTGCATTTCGTCGTATTCGCCGTGCTTATGCTTGTCCACTTCGCAGCCCTTTATACAAGTGCCTAACACGCTCTAGGACGGCATTGAAGGTCAGAGCCGTCAATCGCGCATTGCGAACACCCTATTAACGGCTACGAGCTAACCTTTGCACGGATCCAACCTTCAGTGGTCGCGACCGATCCACGCATCTTCACCTTGCGTGGCAAACGCCGCGATGCCGTTGCAGTCGGGACCGATGATTCAGGCAGATTGATCCGCTGGAACCAGCATCATCGCCTTTCCTCCCAGTTTCGGGGCAAGCTTCTGCTGGACCGCGACCACCGACGGAAGCGGGCGCCATGCGACGGTCATGCTGTCGACAAGGCCTGCCTCATTCAAATGCATGTGATCCATTCCGTCAATCACGTGGTCACCGAATCTGATCGTGAACACGGCAACACAGTCGGCACCGTCGCGCAAGAGAAGCTTCGGTTCGAAGGCGTCCACGGTAGCGAGGAGCTGCGTCAGCACACCTGAGACGCGCCCCTTCCCCACGAACGGGGCAGGCACGATTGGGCTTCTGAGGACGACATTCTCTGCCATGTGGACCTTGGTCCCTTCGACGTCGCGATTACCCATGGCCTGGAGGTAAGCGTCGAGATGTTCAGTGGTGAGCATAACAATATTTTCCCGGAAGAATCGGTGCGCCGGCACGGCGCGTTGAGTTGCCATAGCGTTGGCGCTCCCATTGTTCGATCACTGCACACAGGTGCGCCAGGGACTGGATGAAGCGCGGCCGGCATGGTGCCAGTGACGGCCGCCTCCCAAATCCATAGTAAGGCCGTTGGCCCCTCATCATTAATCGGGGTAGTGTTCACATGTGTCATGACTGAAATGTCACGAATTACGCGGGGGGCTAATGTGGAAAATTTGAGTGCGCTGGGCGGTCTGGAAGTCTTTGTGCACACTGCGCGAACGCGGAGCTTTGCTGCCGCTGCGCGGGAACTCGGCATCTCGGCGTCGGCTATCAGCAAAAGCGTTTCGAGGCTTGAAGAGCGAGTCGGCGTGCGGCTTTTCCAGCGCAGCACACGAAGCGTCCGGCTTACGTCAGAAGGCGAGGTCTTCTTGGAAAGGTGCAGACGGATTTTTGGGGAGGTTCAGGCCGCCGAAGACGAACTCAGCGCGATGGCCGAATATCCGCGAGGGCGGCTGAGGGTTGGGCTGTCGCTTTCGGCGGGACTACCATTTCCAGTACTTTCCGCCTTCATGGAGCAACATCCCGAGATTGAACTCGATCTTGATTTCACTGACCGACTGGTCGATGTTATCGATGAAGGATTTGATGTCGTCATTCGCGGGAGTGTGCTTCGGGATTCACGGCTGGTATCTCGTCCGCTGGGTTCCTGGCGCGCCTGTCTGGTCGCCGCGCCAGAGTATTTGAAAAGAAAGGGAATCCCTAAGAACCCGGACGATCTTTTGAATCACGCGTGTCTACACTACCGCTGGACACCTACTGGAAAACTGTACCAATGGCCGCTGCGCCAATCGACATTCACAGTGCCAGGCGCGTCGCTGCCTTTGACGGCAGTGTGCAACAGCCTGGACATGTTGCTTTATATGGCTCTGTCAGGACGCGGGATCGCATGTGTGCCCGATTTCTCTGTCAAGAACGCGCTGGCCGATGGACGGCTGAAAGCCATACTGCACCCGTACGTGGCGGACTCCAACAGTATCCACGTGGTGTGGCCGGGCAGCCGGAAAATGACGCCAAAGGTGCGGGTATTTGTGGATTTCGTATGCGCGAATTTTGGCAGGCACCTCGTCACTAGATCCGAAGAACCGAAACGACAAAAGGCTCGGACGTCCGCTTGAATGCAGACTTTTCGGGAGCGGTAATCAAGGGTAATCGGCCTTGAACGTAGGGAAGATCGTCCTGACGAAGAGTTGATCTGTGACGGCAGGCTGCAGGATCCGCTCTGACTTGGATGGCTGAAACTCGTCGAGCTTCGGCCACCTATCGCTGGCGATTGAAAGTCGCATCTTGGCAAGGCTGTGTCAAAACTCGAAACTACGGGGTTGTCGGGTGTGGCTTTTCCCTTCCGGTGTGCCGCGAAGCCGATACAGAGCGTTCCGGGGGGGCGACTTCCTCGCTCGATGTCGAATTCGCACGTTTTGATACAACCTCGGCCGAACTCGGTCTGTCCCGTCGCTTCAGAGCAGGCTCTCTATAAACGCATCTAACGGTCAGTCGCGCATTCACTTTGCGAGCGCCTGACGGCGACATCCTTCGGCAAAGTGGTGGTCTCGCAGCGCTAAGGCGAGCGAAGCTCCACCTACGCGCACGTCAAGAAGAGGCAGGTGAGCCGATCCGGGGCGTGCGTTATCATTTTCGGCCTGAAAACGCCTCCCCAATCTGCCGCGCCCGCTTGACCTCATCGCTGTGCAGATAGAGATGGCCGCGCAAATTCGGACGGTCGGATAAGTGGTTTGGCCGGGGCCTGAGCCAGCGATAATGCTGGTAAAGGAACCGAGGAAATGACGAAGAGAACCCGACGTACGCATTCAGCGGCGTTCAAAGCGAAGGTGGCGCTTGCAGCGGTCAAAGGCGAGCGCACGCTGGCCGAACTGGCGCAGCAGTTCGATGTGCATCCGAACCAGACAAGGAATGGAAGCGGCAGTTGCAGGAACGTGCGGCAGACGTGTTTGGTGCGACCGGTGCGCCGTCGAGCGAGCCGCCGTTGGACGTGAAAACGCTGCACGCCAAGATTGGACAGTTGACGCTGGAGAACGATTTTTTGTCAGGAGCGCTCGGCAAAGCCGGACTGCTGAGCGCAAAGCGATGATCGATCGTACACACACATTGCCGGTCTCGCAGCAGGTTCGGCTGGTCGGCATCGCGAGATCAAGCGCGTATTGCCGGGCTCAGCCAGTCAGCCAGGCAGACCAGTTGCTGATGCGCCGGATCGACGAACTGCACATGGAGTTTCCATTTGCCGGGGCACGGATGCTGGCGCGCCTGCTGCGCCGGCAAGGACACCGGGTGGGTCGCCGTCGTGTCCGCACACTGATGAAGCGCATGGGTGTCGAGGCGCTGTACTGCAAGCCGAACACGAGCCGGCGCAACGCACAGCACAAAATCTGGCCGTACCTGCTGCGCGGCATGAAGATCGAGCGCGCCAACCAGGTGTTCGCGCTCGACACGACGTACATTCCGATGGCGCGCGGCTTCGTGTATCTGACGGCAGTGGTGGACTGGGCGAGCCGCAAGGTTCTCGCGCACCGGGTTGCCAT
>NZ_JAWRWY010000050.1:0-3299 GCF_046535315.1 Paraburkholderia sp. SIMBA_027 | reverse complement strand
GGTGGCCGTGATAAAGCGATTTCGTCTTCTTCATCGCTTCATTCTACTGCCACACCTCCAGCAACCTGACAGTGCCCCAGGCGCGTCTCCAGACCTTGGTCAATATCGTGGCCGAATGCACCAAGACGCCATACACGCTGCCGGCTTTGACGGACCTCGTCTTCAGTAGTGGAAAGTCGGGCGGGCGCGCCGGCCACAAATGGACGCCGACGAGTGGCATTCGCCCCGATCAGCACGGTAAGCCAACGGTATTCGACGAGCGTGACAATCGCGGTCGAATCTATATCTACTGGAATCCGGATGATAAAACTGTCGACATTCCGACGGTTAAGGGTGTGGGGACGCACGGCATTCCGGACACGGTGGAGGGCAAGGAATACTTTTGGGACGGTAACCATACGCGTCCCCAAAGCGCGACGAACACTTATGCTGCGATGAACGCACTGAAGGAGTTCCGGTTCTACCAGCGTGTCTGGATCAAAGCCGATAAAAATGGTAACCAGCCGTTGGTAGGCACAAAGCCCCACCGGATGGACGTGCCGGAGATCGGCTCTCGCTTCATCAACGGAGATGAACTGACGCCCGCGTTCGCGCCTAAGCTGCACGGCGGCGAAGCGGTCGTCGGTTCAGGCAAGGAAGCGCCTGACGCTGTGTCGCAAGATCTGTTGCTCGGCAATTCGAATGCGAGCCTGCAGTGGACGCAACTTCCAACTTCGGGGGATGCGACTGCGGATTCCCTCAAGGCAGCATTCAATGCCGGTAAGGCACCCGACGATCAGACGAGAAGCGTTGAGTTCCGGTCAAATGGCGGGGGGTTCGGGGGCGCATTTGCAGGTATTAGCGCGTGGCGCGAGGAAACACCGAACGAAGCCCGAGCGCGGATGTCGCAGGATCCCGCGGCATTGACGAAGAACGATCCGTCTGGCGTCCTTCAAGGCAACTCATATCACTCAGCGATTTTGCGCGATCCGTGGAATCAGCGGTTCGGGACCGCGATGGACGTCGCGATCGGACAGGCGGAGACGCTGGACAGTAAAGACTGGCAGGCCGTATGGCTTGCGATGGCCGACTGGAAGATTGACTACACGACCCTGTCCACGCTTCCCAAGTTTGGAAACTTGTCCCCCGACGCTCGCACGTTTCTGAAAGAAGCTTGCGACTACTACAGCTCGGGCGAGTTTCCGAAGTCCATCCTATCTTCGAGTATGCCGTCACTCGTGGTTAGCCAGTCGATTGACCAGAATGAGAATCCCGAAAAGCCGGTGACACCCCCGTTTAATATGGATTTCAGCGGGCTCGCACGATGATGCCGCTTGCCACATGCGGTGGACGTGCATTCGGTCGCCGACCTGCTTTGTTGTTTTTCATTTCGATGGTGGTTCTTATGGTTTGGCTTTTTGGTGGGCAAAAAGCGGTGGCTGCGGGTGCAACTCCCGCGACGCGGGCGGGGCAACCTGCCACGGGCGCGTTAAACGCTCCGGATACTCGGATCGATAGACTGGAAGTGCGTGGGGTTGGCATTACGATTGATCAGTGGGCCCAGACGGAAATCTGGAGCCACATTGAAAAGAAGAACGCCACTCACGAGTCGTTCCTGTCCCGCTCCGCTTCGGACTATCCCTCGACGTGGTCGGACAGGTCGGCGATGTCGAAGCTAACCCGCGGACTCGCTCTCAAGCTTGGCGCGGGCGAGGCGGTGGAGTACACGCCGCTGCCGGTTTTTGTATATGGGCCGCCTCAACATCCCGAGAACCTGATGGGCGCGGCGTTCTCAGTGAACTACGCCCGACAGGAGGGTAGCCTGCCGTTCGACCTGTTCGTTATCGAAAAGGCGGTTAACGGATCCGGCCCGTCGTTTGCGGACGTGTTCAAGTTTTTCGACGCCAATCCAGACGTGCCATTTGCGCTGATTTTTTGCACTGACGGCATGGTTACGAGAAGGCTGCTCGAGAAGCCCGGTTCCGGCCTGATACCTGATGGGGCGGCCGTGCCTGCCGTCTTTAACAGCAACGTCGCGCTCCTGGTATCCAGACCGCATGCAATCGACAGGCTAAGGCCATCAATTGTCACGAAGCCGGAAGGTGTAGACACCAGGGAAACTCAATACGACCTCGTGAAACTCTGGAACTTCTATTGGGACGAGAGAGAGGCCTTCGACGCGCATTACGAGGCCGAATTGACTGCCCGTGGCCAGGAAGGAGTGTCGCCGCACACGATGAGTGCGGCGTGGTGGCGCTCGCGGGTCCCTGAGCTATTGAAGCATACCGAGAACAAGGGGCCCGGCGAGTTTGCGGCCAGTCCATGGACGCCTGTTCGATGGACGGACTGGCAGGTCAAGCAATTCGACGAGTCGCCTATGCTTGGCTACATCGATCGTCCGGTCAATGTGCGTCTCGCGGACGAACATGGTCATGCGCTGCGGGAAAGAGATCAGGCCAGCGCGCTCCAGGATGGATGGTCACGTGTGGTGGCACAAGGCCACGAAGCGGCTGTGCCGCGACGCATCTTTTTCGATACGACGGGTGATCGCGAGTGGGTGATTCCGTTGACTCAGGCGTTGGGCGCGGAGACAGACGCGCCCTCGACCGGCAGCGTCGCGGAAGGGTTTGACGTAGGATACAGAATTGGGAATACCGGGATCAGTTCGGGCGCCGTGCAAGTAGCGCTAGCGCTCATATCCGGGTATCAGGATGGCAAAGTCAGCGCCATTGTGGATCGCTCTGGCGGACAGGCTGAAATCGTGCGAGTCACGCCACCGAGCCAGGCTCAGATCCAGAAGAACCAAAAAACGCGGGGCGATAATCCTTTCCTCTACCGATGAACGAATCGATCGAAAATACAGAACGGCCCGAGCCGCGGGCGACTCTAACCGAACCATCTCAGGGGGGCATTTCCCGAATCCTCGGCGTGGCTGCGATACTTTTCGCCATGGCATGGGCGGCGCTAATAGGCGGCTGTTTCGCCTATTGCACCGGTGGTGTTGCTCTCGCTCTGCTGTGGGCCGGGATTGTGGGAATCGGCATGGGAAGCCAGGCCGCGGTTGCCTGGCCGGGCGAGTTCGCGATGGCTGTGGTGGGCTACGTTGCTGTTGTTCTTGCGATCGCGAAATGGTCGCCCGTCAGGCCGAGTCTTCGCGTCCTGATCGTGGCGGTGGTAGCCGGCGGCGCCGCTGGTTGGCTAGTGACAGCGATCGTGAATGGTTTCGGGCACGGGCAGTGCACGCTCATGTAGAGCGGTGCGGAACATGAACAAGCTGAAGTTGGGAGGCTGTAATGCGTGGCGTGATTCGTGTAGGTGAT
>NZ_JAWRWY010000049.1:0-3517 GCF_046535315.1 Paraburkholderia sp. SIMBA_027 | reverse complement strand
CTATCTCAGCCCCATCGAGTACCGTGAAAGCCTCGGCCTAACGACATAAAACAGTCCAAGAAAATAGCCGCATCCCCGGTTGGTCAGGATTCCGTGCAAATCAACACCGAGCTGAACTCGAGCGAAGGGGTAAATAGCGTGCTCCTACGTCTTTCGTAGGGTATTCAAAGCTGATTGACTTCGTAAATTGTGGTCATGCGCTACGAGGTAGACTCCAGTGGAGAGGCCCAATTGAGCCACCAGATATAAAATAAGCGGGTCTTTTGAATAGTGGGGATTTGCGTACTCGTAAAGTACCTGGTTCTCTGGGTTCCAAAAAATGAAAGAAGACGTGAGGCGGGTACTTCGTGAAGAGCGGCCATTAAAAGGTAGGGACATCGCCAAGCGAATTGGCCACTACCGCAGTGCTTCAACCCATTTCTGGACAGAATCCGAGACGTTTTACATAAAATAAAGAGCCCGAATAATCCTTGGCCGAGGAGCAAGAGCTAGTCGTCTTTCTACCCGTCGACTGGCTCACAGTTGAGCAGCTCGAGACTGCACTATGCGGCAGTGGTTCGCCGCTTGTGATGCCGGCCACATTGTTTTTCGACTTACCTCGAAGCTCCTAATTGATGCCCTTGCGTGCTATCAGCAATCAGGTCGTCGCCAGTGGCATGATCTCCAGCATGTCGACGTCTATCATGCTGAGTTCGTTCAGACCACTGAACTGGCGATTGTCACTGATTCGAGTACAAAGGCGGTTCAAGCTTCTGTCGACTGACTGAGCGGCCGTTCAGAGGACATTGATTCTGGAATTGATAGTTTGCATCGCGCTTCAATGGAAGTTGTTCGCCCCTCGGACGATGACTGATGCGATCCTTATAGTGTTGCTATGAAAAGTGAACGCCGCCGAGCCTGTTGGGGAGCTCGACGGCGCTCTGGATCGGCGGAATACAGGAACACATTCAATAGTCGCAGGCGGACTTGAGTGCGGCCATGTTCTGAAAGCTGCAGCAACAACGCGCGCCAGTGGTGTCACGGAGCAGCATGACGCGGCATGTCTTATGCGGCTGCCTTCGCCAACGGCAGCTCAGTTGCCGGCACAGTATTCTCGATGGGCGCTGATGCTATCGCCTTGCCCTGCAGTTGAGCTTTCGCAGCGGTGGTTTTTTTCGCAGGCGCCTTGCGGGCAGTCGTCGCTTTCTTTGCCGGGACGGCCTTTTTGGTCACGGTCGCCTTCTTTGCTGCAGTCGCCTCTTTCTGAGTATCTGCCCCCTTAACTGCTTCGGCCTTCTTTGCCGTGGCTGCTCGTTTTCCCGCAGTCCTGCTTACGGAGGCCGCTTTTTTTGCAGGAGCCACGTTTTTTATCGCATTTGCTTGTTTGGCAGGTGTCGCCTTCTTCGCTGTCGCGCTCTTCTTCGCGGTTGCCGTTTTCTTGGCGGCCGGGGCCTCGACAGCCTTGTTATCGGCTTTTGCAATCAAGAAGCGCGTGCGGTCTTTTGCATTTGCAATCCAGGACGGAGCGCGGCCGCGACCGCTCCAGGTCGCACCTGACTTCGGATCGCGATAAAGCGCCGGTTGCGGGCCGCGTTTGTAGTTTCCAGCACGCTTCGCTTCGGCTTTCACAGGTGCAGGGGATTGGGACGCACCCTCAACCAGAAACTTACTCCGGTCTTTCGCGCTGGCGATCCATTGCGGGGCACGCCCGTGTCCCGTCCACGTCGCGCCGCTCTTCGGATCGCGGTACTTCGCAACCGACGCTGTGCCGACTGCGCTTGCGGGTTTGCGACCGCGACGCTTGCCTACGTGAGCGTCGACGTCGGCAACGCTGATACCGTGCTTGTCCATCAAGTCGCGGATCTTGTTCAAGACGACTGTCGACTTGCTAACGACAATTGCTTCTGCCTGAGCCTGAAGCTTTGCAATCTTTGCCTGAATGGAATCGAGCGTTGCCATTGTTTTTTGTTTCCCTGAGGTTGGTTTGACGCACTATGCCACAACGCGCATTTGAATTGTTGAAGTGCGGGTATTCGCCATGTGAAATGTTCACTCCGTGGATTTCCGACTGTTTCAGTCCGATCCGTCACATGCCAATGTTTAGAAAAGCTATCGGCTCATGAGTAGCTTTTGAAGGGTGGGTCTTTCACGCATTAGCAGTGACAGCCGATGAATGAAAAGGTTGTTTAATTCTAACTATTTGTGAGCAGATTTCTCCACGACTGTGTTGGACACGAATCGTGAAGGTCAAAGTCTATGCGGTCCCGAGCGGATCTCAGTCCCTATGCGTTGTTCTCGTTGGGTGCAGCAAGCACGTCGCGGCTACGGCAAATCGTCGTTGGGTCTGGTGGAGGGGCGCAACACAACAAAGAACATCGACGAAGTCGCGGGATCGTTACGACAGCGTCGCGCGCCGACTTGGCACAGGAGGCAATCGCCAGCAGGAAATGCATCTAACAGTCTGTTGCTTCTACCTTACATCAGCGCCTCTCGGCGGAATCAGTGATCGAAGTTGATCTGATTTTGGTCCTATTAAGCAGATGTCACCATGCAAGATCGCTTGTACCGGATGCCGTGTACAAATTGAGGACCGCGGCACGTCGTTAAAGGGTGTCGACTACCTAGGGTAACGATGGCTTGCGTACGAGATTTGGTGCGGCTGTACGCCGCGTTTCATTCTTCTCACGCGATCGCAGGTGCAGGTACAGATAGAACGCGTCGATGTCGTGATGTGAACGGAGCATTGCGTCGTCTCTATCGCAACAGCTGTCTGGAAATCGGGCGGCGAGCAAGTTCCGCGTCAGTCTCTATCGGATGTTGAGGCTCATCAGCAGGAAGGCTATGGCAAACCGGACTCGCGTTGTTTGATTGATGAGCCAGAAAAACCTGAATATGCGAAAGGTAGAACATGGATGATGAAACCGGAGAGGAGGTCGCTGCGATAGCCGGTAAGCTCCTACAGCAGGTCATCGAGCTCGGGCTCGCCTGGGACGAAGCCGTGGCCGCCTTCGGCCTGGTGGCTACGGCCGCGCTGGCTGCCGCGAATGCCGGTGCGGACCTCGGTGGAGACTGTGTTTCGATTGCGCGCCAACAATTGATGGCGGCGTTTGAGTTTGATGTGAGGGTCATCGTCGCGACGAACCTTCCGGATCGCGCCGAAGCGGAGGCGGGCGACAATCCTCTGCTCGCGACAGCACTACGCCGGCACGGTAGCAAGTTGCACTGAGCTGGAGTTGCACAACGCGGTGAAGGTGAATTGAACATCCCGCTAGGCATATCGTTACGAAGGTTGCCCCGCATCATGCCAATGCCGAAGGAGACTGCAGGACGGCGCGAGTCGGAAAAGTGCTGTGTGTCGATAAACGCGCCGAATGTGGCCATCGAGGCAAGCGGCGGCTCAAATGGGATTGGCACGACGGAGATGCCTCGCCCCGCTCATTCTGCGGCGCGCCAGTTGCGCTCTAGAGCGTGTTAGGCACTTGTATTACAATTAAGGGCTGCGAAGTGGACAAGCATAAGCACGGCGAATACGACGAAA
>NZ_JAWRWY010000048.1:0-3702 GCF_046535315.1 Paraburkholderia sp. SIMBA_027 | reverse complement strand
CAAAGACACACCTGTTATAGGATCAAGCCTTACGGGCAATTAGTATCAGTTAGCTTAACGCATTACTGCGCTTCCACACCTGACCTATCAACGTCCTGGTCTTGAACGACCCTTCAAGGGGCTCGAAGCCCCGGGGATATCTCATCTCAAGGCGAGTTTCCCGCTTAGATGCTTTCAGCGGTTATCTCTTCCGAACATAGCTACCCGGCGATGCCACTGGCGTGACAACCGGTACACCAGAGGTTCGTCCACTCCGGTCCTCTCGTACTAGGAGCAGGTCCCTTCAAATATCCAGCGCCCACGGCAGATAGGGACCAAACTGTCTCACGACGTTTTAAACCCAGCTCACGTACCTCTTTAAATGGCGAACAGCCATACCCTTGGGACCGGCTACAGCCCCAGGATGAGATGAGCCGACATCGAGGTGCCAAACACCGCCGTCGATATGAACTCTTGGGCGGTATCAGCCTGTTATCCCCAGAGTACCTTTTATCCGTTGAGCGATGGCCCTTCCATACAGAACCACCGGATCACTATGACCTGCTTTCGCACCTGCTCGACTTGTCAGTCTCGCAGTCAAGCACGCTTATGCCATTGCACTATCAGCACGATTTCCGACCGTACCTAGCGTACCTTCGTACTCCTCCGTTACCCTTTGGGAGGAGACCGCCCCAGTCAAACTGCCTACCATGCACTGTCCCCGATCCGGATTACGGACCAAGGTTAGAACCTCAAACAGATCAGGGTGGTATTTCAAGGACGGCTCCACGGAAACTAGCGTTCCCGCTTCACAGCCTCCCACCTATCCTACACAAACCGGTTCAAAGTCCAATGCAAAGCTACAGTAAAGGTTCATGGGGTCTTTCCGTCTAGCCGCGGGGAGATTGCATCATCACAAACACTTCAACTTCGCTGAGTCTCGGGAGGAGACAGTGTGGCCATCGTTACGCCATTCGTGCAGGTCGGAACTTACCCGACAAGGAATTTCGCTACCTTAGGACCGTTATAGTTACGGCCGCCGTTTACCGGGACTTCAATCAAGAGCTTGCACCCCATCATTTAATCTTCCGGCACCGGGCAGGCGTCACACCCTATACGTCCACTTTCGTGTTTGCAGAGTGCTGTGTTTTTATTAAACAGTCGCAGCCACCAGTTTATTGCAACCCCTTCACCCTCCTGGCGCAGGCCAGTCAAGCTACAAGGGCGTACCTTATCCCGAAGTTACGGTACCAATTTGCCGAGTTCCTTCTCCCGAGTTCTCTCAAGCGCCTTAGAATACTCATCTCGCCCACCTGTGTCGGTTTGCGGTACGGTCACTGTTGAACTGAAGCTTAGAGGCTTTTCTTGGAACCACTTCCAGTTGCTTCTGCTCCGAAGAGCATGGCCTCACACCCTTGAATTCCGCGCCCGGATTTGCCAAAGCGCCTTCTCCAATGCAAGGACCGGGACTTCCAACACCCGGACAACCTTCCGCGATCCGTCCCCCCATCGCATTCAACAATGGTGCAGGAATATTGACCTGCTTCCCATCAGCTACGCATTTCTGCCTCGCCTTAGGGGCCGACTCACCCTACGCCGATGAACGTTGCGTAGGAAACCTTGGGCTTACGGCGAGGGGGCCTTTCACCCCCTTTATCGCTACTCATGTCAGCATTCGCACTTCTGATACCTCCAGCACGCTTTTCAACGCACCTTCGCAGGCTTACAGAACGCTCTCCTACCATGCACATAAATGTGCATCCGCAGCTTCGGTATATGGCTTAGCCCCGTTACATCTTCCGCGCAGGACGACTCGATCAGTGAGCTATTACGCTTTCTTTAAAGGGTGGCTGCTTCTAAGCCAACCTCCTGACTGTTTTAGCCTTCCCACTTCGTTTCCCACTTAGCCATATTTGGGGACCTTAGCTGGCGGTCTGGGTTGTTTCCCTCTTGACACCGGACGTTAGCACCCGATGTCTGTCTCCCGTGATTGCACTCTTCGGTATTCGGAGTTTGCTATGGCGACGTAATCCGCAATGGACCCATCAACCATGACAGTGCTCTACCCCCGAAGGTGATACACGAGGCACTACCTAAATAGTTTTCGGAGAGAACCAGCTATTTCCAGGTTTGTTTAGCCTTTCACCCCTATCCACAGCTCATCCCCTAACTTTTCAACGTTAGTGGGTTCGGTCCTCCAGCACGTGTTACCGTGCCTTCAACCTGGCCATGGATAGATCACCTGGTTTCGGGTCTACACCCAGCGACTGAACGCCCTGTTCGGACTCGCTTTCGCTACGCCTGCCCTATTCGGTTAAGCTTGCCACTGAATGTAAGTCGCTGACCCATTATACAAAAGGTACGCCGTCACCCCTTGCGAGGCTCCGACTGTTTGTATGCATGCGGTTTCAGGATCTATTTCACTCCCCTCCCGGGGTTCTTTTCGCCTTTCCCTCACGGTACTGGTTCACTATCGGTCGATCACGAGTATTTAGCCTTGGAGGATGGTCCCCCCATCTTCAGACAGGATTTCACGTGTCCCGCCCTACTTGTCGTACACCTAGTTCTTCCTCGCTGTTTTCGCCTACGGGGCTATCACCCACTATGGCCGCACTTTCCAGAGCGTTTGGCTAACAACGAAGATAAAGAGTACAGGCTGATCCCATTTCGCTCGCCACTACTTTGGGAATCTCGGTTGATTTCTTTTCCTGCGGCTACTTAGATGTTTCAGTTCGCCGCGTTCGCTTCACATGACCTATGTATTCAGTCATGGATACTCCATACGGAGTGGGTTTCCCCATTCGGATATCGGTGGATCAAAGCTTGTTTGCCAGCTCCCCACCGCTTTTCGCAGGCTACCGCGTCCTTCATCGCCTGTGATCGCCAAGGCATCCACCACATGCACTTGTTCGCTTGACCCTATAACGGGTGTGTCTCATGATCCCCGGAGGAACCACTCAATCCACTCGCTACAGGTTGAGTATTCGTGTTGCGCCGTATTTCAAGGCAATCTTTCGATCACTTAAAAATACATTGATACAATCACAACCCTGATTCACTTACTCCACACCCATCTCTAAGTGTGTTTCAGATGAATCTCTTTACTACTTCTTCCTGATTGTTAAAGAACGA
Organism: Paraburkholderia sp. SIMBA_027; assembly: GCF_046535315.1. Lineage (NCBI taxonomy): Bacteria > Pseudomonadati > Pseudomonadota > Betaproteobacteria > Burkholderiales > Burkholderiaceae > Paraburkholderia > Paraburkholderia sp. SIMBA_027. The sequence continues at coordinate 591 of NZ_JAWRWY010000048.1, read as the reverse complement.
CAGCCGACATGGTTTTACTCACATCGCTCTGACTGGCTCAATCGCCAATGCGTAATACCCGGTTTGTGTTTCACCGGACACTAGGCATTGAGGATTGGTGGAGGATGACGGGATCGAACCGACGACCCCCTGCTTGCAAAGCAGGTGCTCTCCCAGCTGAGCTAATCCCCCAGTCATGCATACTTCAGGGAACTGCCCGTCAGACCAGTTGGTGGGTCTGGATGGATTCGAACCATCGACCCCCGCCTTATCAAGACGGTGCTCTAACCGACTGAGCTACAGACCCCTGAGTCTGTCTTTATTACAGCCGACAAGTGTGAGCGCTTTGATACGCGAGTGCGTGAGCTCTGGAAAGGAGGTGATCCAGCCGCACCTTCCGATACGGCTACCTTGTTACGACTTCACCCCAGTCATGAATCCTGCCGTGGTGACCGTCCTCCTTGCGGTTAGACTAGCCACTTCTGGCAAAACCCACTCCCATGGTGTGACGGGCGGTGTGTACAAGACCCGGGAACGTATTCACCGCGGCATGCTGATCCGCGATTACTAGCGATTCCAGCTTCACGCAGTCGAGTTGCAGACTGCGATCCG
>NZ_JAWRWY010000047.1:0-4578 GCF_046535315.1 Paraburkholderia sp. SIMBA_027 | reverse complement strand
CCGACAAGCAGCAGGTTGTCGCCGCCGGGAATGGTTTTCGCGTAGACCGAAAACACCGGCATGATCATGAAGAGGCCGAGCATGCGCAGCGCGAAGATCGCGGCAAGCGACATCGTCGCGCGCCTTTCGGATGCGGTGAGGCCTGGCGTCACAGCTGACGAAGAGGATGAAGTTTGCATGTCGGCACAATCAAAAAAAGACCCAGCGCAGAGGCTGGGCCAAAGCTGCCACCGATACGACGGCGGCGACCGGACATTGCGTCCAGGTTCGGAAACAGCACGTGGCCAATTCCCGCCACCGTGCTGCGAGCAATGAAGCAATTAAGGCATAACGTGCCATATCGCGTAATCTAGCCACGAAAAATTAAGTGAATCTTAAATTAGCGCCCAGGCGGGCATCGTCTGATTGCCGTTGCGATCGTCAAGCAAAAATACGATGGAAGGCGCGTCATCGAACGCGTAAGATTGACGGCTGAAGACCGGCTCGACCCGGGGCGGCCGGGTAACGTGCGGGGACATCGAGGCCGTCTCGACGCCCTGAATCATGGTTGCCACGCGGGCGAGTCGGCCAGGAAGAAGCCATGCCGGAGATGTCTGCTACGTTCCCGGTACGGGGAAACTGTCGCGGGACGGAGCAAGATGACTGTGAATGTGAAGCGCCGGATGGCGGCGTGTGTTGCATGCCTCGTGCTGGCCGCCTGTAGCGACCATTCGGCCGTTTCGACAATTGCTGCATTGCCTCTGGTCTTTAGCGGTACCTCGCCAACCCCGCCATTGACTGTCGCTGATTGCGTGATGCACGACTGGAAGCTCTCGACGCACAACCTTGCTCTTACGTCCACGCGCGCGACCTGGCGAATCAGCGCCCGTTCGTGGTTTCAGGGCGTGGAGTTAGGCGTAGTGCTTCGGCGTCGGAGCCATCGCACGCGCGCCGAATTTTTCGAGGGGCGTATTGCGCCGTCGCGTTATCTGGAGATCGTCCAGCACTGTCTCGTGCCGGGCGGGCACACGACTGGCGAACGATCGCCCGAGTTGCGCACTCATGCAGCGACGCTTCGCTAAGGCCGAAATGCGGTGCCGTGCCGACCGACGCGCTGTCATGGGCGAGCGGCGCGGTTTACTTGTCCACCAGATAGCGTTGCGCGAGCGCTTCGTAAAGCGGCGGCGCGAGGAGCTTCGAGACCTGACTCGCCACAAGCGCCGTAGCCATCAGCGAAATCACCAGCGCGTGGCCGTTGATCATTTCGATGACGATCACGAACGCCGTGATCGGGCTCTGTGTGACGGCGGCGAGATAGCCGACCATCCCCAGTGCGATCAGCATCGGCAACTGCATATGACCGAAGACCATGTGAAGGGTGTTGCCGATGCCCGCGCCGATCGCCAGCGACGGGGCGAACAAACCGCCCGGTGTGCCCGGCAGGTAGGAGCCGACCATCGATGCCATCTTCAGCAGCGGATAGGCCACGCCCAGTTGCGAGTGACCTTCGAGCATGCCACGCGCTTCCGCGTAGCCACTTCCGAACAGATGGCCGCCACTGGCCACGCCGATCACGGCGATAAACAGGCCACATACTGCGCCAAATACCACGGGCCGTTCGTCTCGCAGCGCGATTAGTCGGTCTGGCATCCACTTTCTGGTGTTGAGCAGCAGCCAGCAGAACACGCCACCCGCGATGCCGGTCACCACACCGACCAGGACTACCGCGATGGCGAGAAGACTGGGCAGATTGCCATTGATCGCGATCGTGCCGAAATAGACGTAGTTGCCCTGCAGCGCGAGCGATACCACGCCGGAGAAAATGATTGCGGTGATGATGACGCCGCTCGTGCGTGCCTCGAAGCTTCGCGTCAGTTCCTCGATCGCGAAGACGACGCCTGCGAGTGGCGCGTTGAACGCCGCCGACAAACCGGCCGCTGCGCCCGCAAGTGCGAGCTTGTGCTCGAGTCCCGCGCGGTAGACGCCATGCAAACGCGCTGGATAGAAGCGTCGCAGCGAGAACATGAGCGCGGCACCGACATGGATGGTCGGACCTTCGCGGCCGATGGTGAAGCCGCCCAGGATCGCGAGAAATGAGAGGGCGATCTTGCCGACCAGAATGCGTAGTGTCAGCAGGCGTGGACCCAGGTCGCGCACGTCATGCAGCGACGCGATGACCTGAGGAATGCCACTACCTTCGGCCCCAGGAAACCACCGGCGCGTGATCCAGACGCCCAGCGCCGCAACGGCGGGGGTCACGATGAGGGGTGCCCATGGAGCGCGGGCTGTCATATGCAAGAACGTCTCGTAGCCGAAGTCGATCATCCTCGCATACAGTACGGCAACGAGACCGGTTGCGACGGCGCCGAGCCAGAACATCCCGAAGTAGAACCAGTGGCGTTGCCGGCGAAGCAGCCGCGGACGTTCGAAAAGAGCGAGCATGCGCATGAGAAATGCCCAAAGTATCAATTAGGGCACATTGTGACATAAATATGAGATTGCTCTCGACGGCGTTTAGCCGCCGGTGCCGTCGAAGACCCAGTGGAATGTGCCGTAGATCGCCTTGTGTTTCGCGGCCAGGCTTAACAGAAACTGCTCGCCCTTAGGCGAGAGATGCACCTGAACCTGCCGGCGGTCTGCGGGATCGGTCTTGCGTATCACGAGGCCCGCCGACTCGCAGCGCGAGACGAGGGCTGCCGTACCGTTCGGAGCGGCTTGTAGCCGCTCGGCAAGTTCGCCGACCGTCGCCCATTGCCGTCCAGGGAAACCGCGCACATGCAACAGTAACTGGTATTGAAGCGTTGTTATGCCGGCTTCGTTAGCGATTTCTTCGGAGGCGCGCAGGAATTTTCGCAGGTCGTAACGGAACACCGACATCGCTTCCAGCTCATGTTTGCCGGGGAGTCTGTTTTTGGGTGTTTTGGATGAATTCATGTGCGGTCCCTGGTGACTGCTGGTTGTGCCAAGGGATTATCTCCTGGCAGATGACTGGCTGCCCGAGCCAATCATTGTGTTGGGGGTACAGCGGAGTCAAAGGGCCGCCGGTCGGCGGGAGAGTACCGTGCGCGTGCGTTCAGCGAAGGCTGATGTGACGGCCTCGGTTCGCTCGTACAGACCTATGGTGGTCAGGCAGTCGACGCGAGTCTGTTGCGGCTGCTTGCGGTCGGATTTATCGCCGCGGCACGGCCCCAGGATGGCGAGCGCGATCGTTCGCATCGAGCGAGAGCTTAACGAAGGCGATTTCATCCGCCGGCTCAAGGCACCTGTCGATGGGTCCGCCGAAGGCAGCTTTCTCGCCTGCTCTTGCTGGCTCGCGGACTGCATGAGCATGCAGGCACGTCACGACGATGTGCGTGCGCAGTTTGAGCGCGCGCTGGCAGTGCGCAACGACCTCGGATTGCTGGCAGAAGAGTACAACGTTCCCGGCCGCCATCTCTCCGGCAACTTCCCGCGCGCGCTTTCGCATCTCGCCCTCGTCGAGACTGTCTGGCGCCTGGCCAGGCCGCAGTCGAAAAACCATTTGGCCAAACCAGACGCAACGCATCGACCGGGTAACACCACAGATGCGGACGATAACGTTAGTCTGTTTTGAACAGGACTTGCGCGCATTGGGCTTCACCGGCTCCTACGACCGTGTCGCGGCGTTCGCCCGACGCTGGTGACAGGACCAGCATGAGCAGGCAACCGCATCGACGAGCTGCTGCCCTGGAACGTTGCACCGCACCTGCCTGCGGCCGCGAGGGCCAGGCCCATTCGGTAGCCGCTCCCTCCGCGCCCGTCAACTCCCGGAACTACGGCCTCATTCGAACGCTTACTTCTGCGACGTTCTATGAGAGCCATCTGCATCCGGCGCGGCCCGATGCGGCGGGCGTGACACGGTGCGCCGAGTGTAATAACATTGTGTTGACCGTTGCCGCCGCAAGGTGTAACATTGTCATTACTTGGAGAGGCTATGAGAACGACGATTCGCAGAATGGGGAACTCGCAGGGCGTGCTGATTCCGAAGCCCGTCCTTGCGCAACTCGGGCTGGAGAGCGAAGTGGAAATGGAAGTCGAGAACGACGCGATTGTTCTGCGCCGTCCGAAGCACAAAGCCCGTGAGGGTTGGGCGGATGCGAGCAAGGCTCTGGCAGAGAGTCGCGACGATGCGCTGGTCATGGGCGAGTTTTCGAATGCCGATGACGCGGAGCTTGCATGGTGATGCGCGGGGAAGTCTGGTTGGTTGCGCTCGATCCGACGCTTGGTAGCGAGATTCAAAAGACGCGCCCCTGTGTCGTCGTTTCGCCTCCCGAAATGCACGACCACTTGCGCACAGTCGTCGTCGCGCCGATGACTTCCAAGGGGCGTCCTGCGCCGTTTCGGATTCCTGTGACGTTCAAGCGCAAACAGGGCTTGATCCTTCTGGACCAAATTCGCGCAGTAGACAAGGTGCGACTGGTCAAGAAAGAGGGCGCAGTGGCCGATAAGACGTTGTTGGATACCCTGCGGACTTTGCAGGAAGTCTTTGCAGAATAGGCAAACAGGAAAATACGATATGTCGCTCTGCAAAGCCCCCGATAACTGCAAGGCCCCTGATGTCGTAGCGAAGGTGAAATGCTG
>NZ_JAWRWY010000046.1:0-6244 GCF_046535315.1 Paraburkholderia sp. SIMBA_027 | reverse complement strand
GGAAAACTTGGTTGCCTTCTTGTTCATGGCTCCATTCTCTCAAGAGTTGGAGCCTCCACCAAACCCGGCTCGGTTCAGGTCTTTGAGAACACCGAGAGTACCAAACGCCAATACGCATTACGCGAACGCGCAGTGTCGCTGGGTTGGCCCATAGAACGCATCCACGTCATCGATACCGATCTGGGACAGTCAGATGCAAGCGCAGAGCACCGGGACGGCTTCCAGCGACTGGTTTCTGAGGTCGCTATCGGTCACGCCGGGATCGTACTCGGACTGGAAGTGTCCCGTCTGGCTCGCAACAATGCCGACTGGCATCGACTCATCGAACTCGCGGCACTGACACACACCCTGATTCTGGACGAGGACGGCGTATACGATCCTGCTTACTTCAACGACCGCCTACTGCTTGGTCTGAAGGGAACCATGAGCGAAGCGGAGTTACACGTGCTAAATGCGCGACTACAAGGCGGGATGCGCAACAAGGCACGACGTGGTGAGCTCGAACTCCCGCTTCCCATCGGGCTGACGTACCATCCAAATGGCTCGGTAGTGCTTGACCCCGATCAGCAGATCCACGCGAGCCTGCGACTGCTGTTCGATACCTACAAGCAGACGCGCTCGGCAAGCATGGTTGTGCGCCGGTTCCGTCGCGAAGGCTGGTCCTTCCCGCGCCGGATACGGCGTGGGATCGGTAAAGGCGAAGTACACTGGGGAGCGCTGAACACGTCGCGCGTGCTGCAAATCCTCCACAATCCCCGATACGCTGGCGCGTTTGTTTACGGTCGCACAAGGACTGGACGCAAGGCCGACCTGACGAGTACCCAACTGAGGGTTGCGCAATCCGACTGGCAGGTTCTAATACGCGACGCTCACGTCGGCTATATCGACTGGGACGAATTCGAGCGTAACCAGGTGACGCTAAGGCAAAGTGCAAACGGCTTTGGTTCGGAACTCGTGCGAGGGACGTTCCCTCGGGAGGGAGACGGGCTGCTACAGGGGCGCGTCATTTGCGGCCGATGCGGCAATCGCATGCGTGTGCGCTATCAGAGGGTCAGCGGAAGACTGGAACCATACTACGTATGTCACGATGTCGCCGCTCACGATGCGGGTAAGCCGTGCCAGTCGGTACGTGGGCGCGCAATCGATGATGTCATTGGTCTATTGCTCATGGAGACGGTTGGACCGGCCGCCATCGAAGTAGCGCTCGCGGTCGAAGACGAGATCGCCGGGCGTATCGAGCAAGCCAACTCCATGCGTCTGAAACAACTGGAGCGCGCGCGTTACGACGCAGAACTCGCCCGCCGCCGTTATATGAATGTCGATCCCGCAAACCGGATGGTTGCCGATACGCTTGAGGCCGACTGGAACGACCGCCTGCGTCGGCTCGACGCACTACAGCAAGAACATGATCGCTTACGACAGTCAGACCAGAAACTACTCGGCGATGAGGCCCGCACTCGTATCCGCGCCCTAGCGGATGACTTCGCCAACATATGGAACGACGGCCGTGTTGAATCCGTCGAACGCAAGCGTATGCTCGGACTCCTGATTGAAGACGTTACGCTGGTAAAGCCGGAGAGGATCTCGATTCACGTGCGTTTCCGGGGAGGCCGCACGACGTCACTCGAAGTCGACAAACCCAAACCGATGGCACTTGTTCGCAAGACACAACCGGCTGTCGTGTCGGTCATCGATGAGCTTCTGGAGACCTGTACCGATCAGGAGGTCGCTACGCGACTCAATGAACTCGGGCATACGAACTGGCAACATCAGGCATTTACTGCCAGGAAGGTCGCGCTGGTTCGGACGACATACAGGCTTCCGAGCCGATTTGAGCGACTGCGCTCGCGCGGCCTGCTTACCGGTGCTGAACTCGCTGCGCAGCTCGAAGTTAGCCAGACAACCATTCATCAATGGGGGCGGCAAGGTCTTTTAAGGCGCCAGATTTACGGGCACGATCACCGGTGCCTGTACGAACCTCTCGGTGACGTCGTGCTTGTGAGGGACACAGGCGGACGCAAAGCAACACAACCAACCTTTATAACCGCTCAAGCCACCGGACAAGGTGCAATGTGAAGCCTACTCCTTACTTTGCGGGCTGCACAGGGGCGTGGTCGATAGTGATTGGGTCGAAGGATGACTGTCGTCATCCAGCGCCCGTTGCAGCCCTACCAGCCAGCATTACCCAGCATAGAGCTACGGCGGTTTGCGACGATTTGGCGAATCATCGCGTGGGGTCTCCCCACAAGCCACTTGCGCGGAACGACACTTCCGTTTCCTCCACGCCGTGCGTGGCGATGATCCCGATGCGCTTGCCCTTGAACTGCCCCGGATTCGCTGGCCGCTCCGTCATGAATTCCAGCAGACGCTCGTTGCCCGGCGCCGTCGCGAGAAAATGGATATTCACCTTGGGAAAAGGCGGCAGATCGTCGTATGCGTGAAGCGCCGTCACGATATCGCGGGCGGAAGAGTTCGTCATTGCAGGTCTCTCATGTCCTGTTGGTGTACCGACAGGATCGCTCCTTCGGCGCAACGGGGCATGAAGATTCCTGCAGTGTCTCTTGCTCATTCGCGCACACACCGGGCGCAGTGCCTGCCGAGAGCTCTTCGCGGGCGCTGCCACAGGCTACAGGGCCTCGACGCGCGCCCGCGTCGCTTTTCGCTCTGCGTGAGCTCTGAATCGCGCGCCTGATATGCTTCCCCCCACTGCCTCAGACTCACGAGAACCGGAGCGAGCGTGCGCCCAAACGGGGTGAGTTCATATTCCACCTTGGGGGGGACCTGCGGGTAGACATGACGTGCGACGATACCGTCAGCTTCCAGCTCACGTAGCTGCAGCGTAAGCATGCGCTGCGTTGTGTTCGGCATCAGCCGGGTGAGTTCCATGAAACGCCGTTTCTCCCGCAACAGATGGAAGAGAATCACGGGCTTCCAGAGACCGCCGATGACAGAAAGTGTGACCTCGACAGCACATCCGCTTTTACTGTCCAGACGTTTCGGGCGCATGGTGCCATACCTACATCATTGAAAGTACCGGCTTTAATTGTACGTTCTTGTCCCAATAGACGGGCGCCTGGATAATCAACGTCGAGTCACGGACCAATTGAAATCACGAAGGGCCTGCTGTCGCGCGGTCACCTTACGCAGATCTGCCCGGCACCGCACGTCCCGAACCGATCGTGCATGTCGCGTCCGTCAATTGCACTGTTATTTGCACCTTCACCCATAGCACCAAGGAACAGCACTGATGAAAGCCGTCGTTCTGCGCCAGCCCGCCGGGCTCGACAACCTCCAGCCCGTCAACCTCAACGATCCCGGCGCTCCCGCCGCCGGCGAAATCCGCGTGCGCATTCACGCGAGCTCGCTCAACTTCCATGATCTTGGAGTCGTCACGGGCAGGATGCCGACGGCCGACGGCCGCATTCCCATGTCCGACGGCGCCGGGATCGTCGAGGCGACCGGAGAAGGCGTCACGGAGTTCGCCCCAGGCGACGCGGTGGTTTCATGCTTCTTTCCGCACTGGCTCGATGGCGCGCCGGCCATTGGCGACTTCTCGACCACGCCCGGCGATGGCGTCGACGGCTACGCCCGCGAGTACGTTGTACGACCATCGCACTGGTTCACACATGCCCCACGCGGCTATACCCATGCACAGGCGGCCACACTGACTACGGCGGGACTGACTGCGTGGCGTGCGCTTGTTGTCGACGGTGGACTGAAAGCCGGTGACACGGTGCTGGTGCTTGGCACAGGCGGTGTCTCGATTTTCGCTCTGCAGATCGCCAAATACATGGGTGCTCAGGTCATTGTGACTTCGTCGTCCGACGTCAAGCTCGCACGGGCACAGGCACTCGGTGCGGATCACATCGTCAACTACCGGCGCGACCCGGGCTGGGCAGCAAAAGTGCTCGCGCTCACCGAAGGCCGTGGCGTGGACCATGTCGTCGAGGTCGGCGGTCCGGACACACTCACCCAGTCGATCGAGGCCTGCCGGATCGGAGGTCATATCGCCCTCATCGGCGTCCTCACAGGTATTAGCGGACAGGTTCCGACGGTCACGCTGATGCGACGTCAGCAGATCCTGCAAGGGCTCGTGGTCGGCAGTCGCATGCACCAGATCGAGATGGTGCGCGCCATCGAAGCGACCGGTCTCAAACCGGTCGTTGACAGGACATTTGCACTCGATGAAATCGCCGATGCATTCCGTCATCAACAAGAAGCCGGACACTTCGGCAAGATCTGTCTGGCGATCTGAACGACACAGTAGCGGGCTGCATCTGCAGCCCCAGCGCTCGCTGGAGTGCCCGGGGAGCAACCATCAAGGCGTCGCTGTTCCCCTGATGCCCCCGAATACGCGGTCAGATGCGCCATCTGACCGTAAGTTTCCAGCTCGCAGCCTCGGCGCGATGGGCTCGCCTCGTCGGCCCGCGCGGGATTGCGAGCCCGGCCCGAAGCGCTTTCCGGCCTGCAATTTCGGGCCGTCCGCGCACTGATGCTCGATGTTCTCGCACACCATTACGGATGGAGCCAAGGAGGCCTCGACGAAAGTGCGACTCGCCGGCTTTCGTTCAAAGGAGTTTTGGCGTGCCGATCCAGAGTATCGTCGCCTCGCCTTGGGAGGAGTTTTCCCAGGCATGCGGCACTTTGGACTTGTATTGGGCGCAATCCCCTTTGCTCAAAAGAAAGTCCCTGCACTCCAGAGTCAACGTAATCTCACCGGAAAGGACGTGTATCAGTTGCTCGCTTGCGCGCGTGGCTATCTCAGATCGCTTCTGGCCGGGCGGCATGCGGACCAAAATCGCCTCCATCTGGTTGTCACCGTCGATGTTTGTCAATCGGGCAAAGAGACTTCCTGAGTCGTCAAGACCAAAGTACGTTCGATGATCAGCGCGCGTAACGGAGCCCTTCTCCGGGCCGAGAAAGTAACCCATTGCGACACCCAGGGCCGAAGATATCCCAGCGAGTGCAGACAAGGACGGCAAAACGCGACCACGTTCGACCTGAGAGAGATACCCTTTCGAGAGGCCGCTCGCAAGCGCGGTTTTCTCAAGCGTTTTACTCTGACGCTGACGAAGTATCCGGATCTTGGTTCCAAGTACCGTATCGAACTTACTCATATCGTTTGATGCAAGCATAGGGCGGAGAGATCCTGATCTCTTGCCTGCCGCGACCGCGCGGAGCGTGTCAGGTATGTTCGTGAGAGTTACGCAAAGGCAGCATCAGCGAGTAGAGCACCGCGCGACGGCCAACACATCCGTCTGGAGCGGCCGGAGGCTTATCGCAGCAACATGGCGACCGGTTCCGGTCCAGGCTGCCCTACCCGCCTAACGAAGATCTGCCCAATGAGGGCTTCGAGCAACGCGACAGATTCCATGCAGACTCGACATGCCAGCGGAACCCCACTGCGCCAACGCGTGGCGCCTCTCGCGCGGCATGTGTGTCGTTCATCCGGTAGCGGCGATACATGTGTTAGCCCGAACAGGGGGAAGCCATACCCTCCAGCAAGGTCAGATACAAACTCCTTTTCTTCACTCGTCGAGACTCACGGAACTATAGGAATCCATCCAGTCGTACGATTCTCGCCCTGTCGCCCACGCCCAGTTGCGTTCGGGTACACGTCGGCTGTCCCCGCCTGTTGGCACGGCCTCCGGTCTCGGGTGCGTATTGGCCGGTGCGTGCGAAGCAAATCCATCAATTTGCTGTGTTGCGGAAGATCGTTGATCCATTACAGTTCCTCTATCAGCGTTCACGTTCTCACGATTCTGCGTGCCACCGTTACGCGAATTATTGACGCCACCATCGTCAATAATCGATTGGCAGCACATTACCCGGATGGCAACGACAACGTCTCCGGCCTCTACATTCTGATTCTAATAACCAGTCAAAAATCTTCAACGCTGAAAATGGAAAGTCATTATTTACATTTCCCGATAACCTCATCTCAACAAGAATCCGATGGTGATGCCATCTGGCTACAGATTCCATCAAGGCTGCGCACGTTTGGATCATTGTGCCCACACAACAGTCGAATCAGGATGGAATCTCCTTAACAATTTATAGGCATCCTAATTTACATTATCCAGCTATTCGCCTCAGAGACTTCCATCAGTATCGCTATTCCGGCACCTGACCGCTACGTCGTTTAACGCAGCCAATGAAAGCGGGACTAGAGCGTGTTAGGCACTTGCGGCCAGACCTGGTATCCTGGCCAGATGGCAAAACGCAGACCCTACCCGACGGATGT
>NZ_JAWRWY010000045.1:0-6748 GCF_046535315.1 Paraburkholderia sp. SIMBA_027 | reverse complement strand
ACGAAATACTCGTTGCTTTGCGAAGTGGTGTTGAGAGCACCATGGCTCTTGTAGATGACATAGCAATGGAAGTCGAGATTGACTCTACGTACGAGTATCACAAAGCGATGCTTGCCCAGCTTAATGAGCTGATGTCGATGCTGAAATGAATCAATTATGCGGATGCGAAGAACGAGCTCGCTGGCGTTTCGATTATTCATCCAGCGTCTTATGGACCATCTGAAGGAGCGTGAGAGCTATCGTTGAAAGTTGTGGTGCGTGGAGTAGCCCCTTGATTCTCAGGACACCTGGCACCTCTTGAAATAAGAGGTAGTCTTGTGACTAGTTTCAAGCCTAGGCAATTTGTGAAAAGCATTGAAGTTCCGACTGAGCCGGAGCGCCGTCGTCGGCGTTCGGTTCAAGAGAGAGTGGCCATCGTGCAGGAAACCCTGGAGTCGGGAGCAACGGTTTCGGCGGTTGCGCGTCGGCATGGGGTGAACCCAAACCAGGTGTTTGTTTGGCGCAAGCAATACGAGGACGGCAGCCTGGCGGCGGTGAAAGCTGGAGAGGCCGTTGTACCAGCCTCACAGTTGGCTGCAGCGATGAAGGAAATCAGGGCACTGCAGCGTCTGTGTTCAGGCTTCGCGCTCTGCACTTGCACTTCTGCGGGGGCTGCTGCGATGACCTGCGTCGGCGTGTCGCCTAGCAGTACGACCGGAATAAGCCCGGCAGATCGAGCTTGCTGATCTGCCAGATATCGCCGCCGCCAGGTGAACAGCATGTTCGCGTTGATGCCATTCTCCCTCGCCCGCTTTGCGACTGATACGCCCGGCTCACAAGCGGCCGCTGCCAGTCGCTCACGAAGCTCGCGGGGGCAATTCGGGCGCCCCGTACGTGTACCCGGCTTCTTCTCTGCAGACTGTGTCAAAGTGATGCCCATCAGATCGGAAATGATGGGCATCACTTTGATGTCGTCCTCAGCCAGCGTCTATAACGGCCGGGACAAGCCGCTTACGGCGAGCCAAAGTGCCATGCACATGTTCGCAAGTACTCGCTTGGCCTGGCGTTGCTGCTAAGGCGAACAAGCCCTCCGACGAGGCTTACATCCTGTTGGATGCTTGAAGTCACGCAGCCGTCTTCAGTGGCGATCCTACGACAATCGAGCGAAGCTCAATATGTCCTGATTGAGCCGATCCTTATGCGTGTAGTAGAGAGCATGATAGGCGCCTTCGTAGACAACAAATTTTGCGCCTGGAATTAGCGACGCGGACTTCTTGCCTGAAAGTTCGATTGGCACAACAGGGTCTGCGCCGCCGTGAATGACCAAAGTTGGGATGTCGAACTTTACCAGGTCGGGACGCAGGTCGGTTTCCGAAAAGGATGCAATGCAGTCATGGGTTGCCTTTATGCTCGCTTTAATTGCCATATCGAATGTCCAGTCGAGCATCGCCTGTGTGACCGCGGATGGGTCACGATCGGCCCCGGTAAAGGCGCGACCAAAATTAACCAGAAATTCGGCGCGATCTTTAAGTGTACCGGCCCGTAGCCCATCGAAGACGTCTCGGGGAACCCCTGCCGGGTTGTCGGCCCGTGCCACTAGTAGAGGGGTGGTAGCACTAAGCAAAACGACCTTGGCAATACGCTTCGATCCATGAGTCCCGATGTACCTTGCAACTTCTCCACCGCCCATTGAGTAGCCGACCAGGATGGCGTCGGTAAGGTCGAGCTGCCTGATCAATTCGTCCAGATCACTGGTAAGAGTATCGTAGTCGTAGCCCGACCACGGCTGGCTAGAACGCCCGAAACCGCGACGATCATAGGCGATCACTCGGAATCCATTGCCGGCGAGAAAGAGCGCCTGGTATTCCCACATGTCGGCGCTCACAAGCCACCCGCCGACCAGGATGATAGGCTGACCGGTGCCCCAGTCGTTGTAAAAAATCTCCGTACCGTCAGGTGTAGTGATGCGGCTCATTTGCGAGTTCCCTGTCATGATGGATGGGCATTGCCACGATGTCGCTGCTGTCGGCGCATCGCTCGCGGAGGAGCGTCGCGCTACGCTTCAAGCAACAGCGCCAATGATAGTTTTGGTAGCGAATTAAGAATCTGAAATGTTCTTAATGGCCCTGGCGCAAGCGGCGTAGAGTAAGGATTGCGCGCCCCAACGGGTGAAGGCGCAAATTGACGTGTGTTATCGAGATCTTAAGGTGGCGTGCACTGCGAGCGAGGTGTTAGCTGCCTATTCCTCCTTGGGATCGCTTCGTCACCTCTTCGAAAGGGTTGCAGTGCCGGGCGTTTGAGCCCGTTGCGTGTGGACGGAAGCGACGCGGAAGACCCGGCTGCCGTCGCCGTGTGTCGCACCACGCCTGGCACGTACAGCTATACGGCCCGCGCGCTGGACGAAACCTTTGTCGTGCTGAGCGGCACGGCGCTTTGTCAGGTCGGCGCCGGAGAGGAAAAAGAAATCGGTCCGGGAGCGATTGTCACATTGCGACGGGCGATATGATTACGCTGAAGATTCATACAGAACTGCGTAAGGTTGCAACGGCGACTCCGAAACCTTGCCGCAATTCGTCGAATGGCAAGGCGCTCGTGGGCCGTAGGGGTGCCACATCGTGCCACGCGCGATGTGGAGCGCGCAGGCGGAGATCCACTCGCTGCAGGCACAACTGGGCGACCAGCTGCACCAGACGGGTATGCTGGATGGCGTCTGGAGGCGATGCGCGTGAGCCTCGCGGCGCAGACAGGAACTGGATTCCTGCGACAGCAGGTGGTGCGTCCGGGCGCTGTCGCACGCCGCGATCTCATCGAAGTCAGCTGCGGCGGTTGAAAACCGGGCGTGAGGGCATGAGCAGGGCATACGCCGATGCCCAGAATGGTGTGTGCGGTAGTCCGGCATGACACGCCTTAATCTTCGCTTTCCAGCCAGGCTCGCAGTCGCGCGATTTCGAAAGCGCGCCGACGCTCCGGAACACCCCTGCGGGTTAGCCAGCGTTTCGAGGTCGATTGCCAGGCATCGATGTCGAACCATGTCCAGTCGCCAACCTGGCGTTTGACTACCCGGGTGGTTTCCACGCCCGGTGTCTCGGACTCGACGAGCAGCATGACCCTCGCCTTTGCATTCGCGAAATTGTCTTTCTGCACGGAGAGCGCGAAAGGTGGCATTGCCCCGGGGGACGTCGTTTCGCGTCCGGCAGGGGGGCGGTCTTCCGGGTATTGCTTGGCGGGTAGCTGTCGGCGTCTACTTGTTGCGGTGTCATGGCGGGAACGGGAGGGTCCGGCATGAGAAGCGTACCGCTCACCTGCCGCGCATGTTCTGCGAGACAGATGGTTCGATTGCGGGATATGTGAGGAAGATTTTAGCGTGTGTTTAAAGCGCTGAGCTCAAAGCGTGCACAATCCGGTAGTGACTCCTTTACCGTCGGGCGGCTGTTGGCGTTGGCGATGCCGACTGTGGTGTCGTAACCGTTTGCAGAGTATTTGTGTGGCCAAGATATTCATTAAGCGGAAAGAGGCAATCCGCCTTTTGATCAGGACGCGATCAACGATCCCGGACGGGGGGCGCGTCCCGCCAACCGATAGCGATAACGCCAAGGTTGCTGCTCTGGACAGGCTCCTGCTCGACGTTCGAGCCGGTCGAACCGACGAATTTCGTCTCGACGAAGATGGGCCACGCATCGTCATTACGATTTTGGGGCGACAAATTCAAAATCAGCTGCCATGCCTCATCGGGCATTACCAGATTTGCTTCTGGAATGGAACAGGTTTCACTTCGTCGGACGCCTGGCGCGCAGCTCGCCGCGCCTGGGGATCGACGGCTGTCCGTGCTTGGTCAGCCCGCGCAATTGCTTGAGCGCGAGCCTTACATTTCGTTCCTATCGTCGAGCGCTCTGGTGATCAAGCAGTGGCTCCTGTTTGATCCCATGCCAGAATCCGATGCGCGATTTCTGTTGGTCGATCTGCGCCAGCGGCTTCCCGTCGTCTCGATGAACGACGGTGCGAGCTTCCACATCGCCGACGGCGAACCCGCGGTCGCGTCGGACCCCGCCTATGACGGCTCGCAGCCCACCTTGATCCCAGGTCAACTGGTGCCGACACCGGTGTGGGACGATCGCGCGGGCTCATGCAACTGGGACGCAAAGGCCGTCCTGGAGGTCACGCTGGCAGACTGTCCACCGGTCTCAGATGAGCGGGTACGCGCCGCGATGGAGCTATACGTCACGTCGCAGTATGACTTTTTGCCGCGCTCGCTTTATCTTGCGATGCTGACCGTCCTCGATGGTCTAGCCACGGGATCAAAGCGCGCGGATCGCATCGCAAAATGGATCGACGAGAAAGTTTCCGAAGCGGAAGAGTTCAATGACCAGTCGCTGTTGGACGGTCTGCGCGGGCTCAAGAATGGGTCCCACGCGGCGGGCATACGAGCGCTCGTAAAGCGGGCAGTGCTATACCTGGGCGGTAGCGAGCAAGAAGCAGCGCGGCAGGCCAACACAGTCAAAAGACTGTACAGGGTGCGTTCGCAACTTTCGCATCAGAGCGACACTGTCGAGCTTGATCTGGCCCGGGCCACACAACTTACGAGGCTCGTACTCAATGCGGTGGTTAGCAATCCTGCCCTACTCAACGATGACGCTGGCGAAGAGGCGAGTCTCGCCGGCGGCCGCGAGCGGCGTACGCAATGGATCGCAGAAGCGGAGGTGGCGATCCGCCGGGCCAAGCCTGACTGCGCCGCTGTCGAGAAGGCGATCCGCCGCCCATTGATCATGGGTAAGAATGGCCTGCTCATTGCTCACCTCGCGGACAGGACTCAATGGGCAATAGACGATGGTGGCGCTCGCCCCGTCTCCGACGAAATGGCATCCGAATGGGCGGCACTCGACGAATCGTTCGGGGAGCGCCTTTGAGGGTGCAAACTGTCGTGTCTCGTCGGCCTAGGCTGGCCAAGGAGCCGCGGTCGATTTCTCCAGGCTGCTCGGGCGACGTGTCGCATGCGAGTATCGGCTCGTAGCAATCACGGTCCGTTATTCGTTTGAGACTGCACTGGTTGTCGGCCGCTTTACTTACCGTCGGCACATCGTTTCTGGAAGGAGGGCGACGTGCATCTCTTTTGCGACGAATCCGGAAACACGGGCGTCGATCTGCTCAATGCAGACCAGCCGCTCTTCGCGCTCGCCAGCACGAATCTAGACGCTGAGCGCGCGGCGGCGCTGGTGGGGCCACTTCTGCGCCAGAAGCAGGTTGAGGCGAAATATACGAAGCTACGGGGCAGTCGTGACGGACAGGCCGCGCTGCTTAAGTTTTTTTCTTCACCCGAGCTGTCTCCTGCGACCGCGAAGGCGCTGATCGCAGACAAACGCTACTACCTGATCACCCATCTCGTGGACAAATTGATTGAGCCCCCCGTGCACGAAAACGGTCTCGATCTTTATGACGGCGACGGTGCAGTTGGACTCGTGAACGTCTGGTACTACGCGGGCGACACTATATTGCCTGGCGCGTGGGAAAAGTTGTTAAAGGCGTTCCTGTGCGCTATCCGCGAACGAAACACTCCTGCGTATGATGGATTTGATCAGGTACTTCGTCCCGCGTTTCTGTCCGCGCCCGCGAAGGATCGAGATATTGCGACCGAGCTAGCGCTTGCATTCGGACGCATCCGTGAATTCATCGAGCCGTTTCCGTTGCATACGTTTGATCCTGCGCCCGACCTCTTCATCATGATGATTAATAAGTGGATGGCTGCTGGCCCGGGCCTTTACGACGTCACTCATGACCAGTCGAAACCGCTCCGTCGACACGAACCGTTCTTGCGCGCACTGATGACACCAATCGCAGCACGCTTCGTTGGATACGGAAATCGCCAGGCAGAACTTCCGCTGCGAATTCGTGGACTGAACTTCGCCGATTCGGCGTCACACGCGTCACTTCAGGTTGCCGATCTGATCGCGGGTGCCGTGGCCGATTGCATGCTCGCATGGTCCGGCCGGAAGCCGTCGACGGATTTTCATGAACGGCTGAGAGCGACGCGGTTGCCGGATCTGCTTGTAGACGGCATGATGCCTTCACCTGACATTGTTCGGCAAAACGAACGTGAGACCGGGCAATCAAGCCTCGTTGACGGTGCGGCTCAGTTCCTCAAGGAGGTTGGCTACACCGGGCGAGAAGGATCATAGAGGCGATTCGAAACTTGCGAGAGTGAGACCTCCACGTTGCACGAGCTAAGGCGGTGGCGATGTACTTTCCGCAGTTGCACCCTGTGCCACTAGGACCGGCCTCGGTGGCATACTTGTTGTCACATCAGCAAAGCTTTCAATGCGCTCGCCATGGTCGGTGACCGGCGGCATGGTGTCCCAATTGACTCCTCTGCCGCTCGGCAGTTCAACCAGCTAGTTTGCTTCGGCATAGACGAAGAAAGTGCTCGTAGAGCGGGACGAACTTACGAGCTTCTTCATTCAGGATACGGGCGTCTTCGATTACGGAATCCGGGCGAGGACCAACGGCGCGCTGGGCATCCGAAAATACTGACAGGAACTCCATGTTGCCGACAGGTACTGTTCTTTGCGCGACATTCATTGCCATATTTTGGGCTGCCGCGTAAAAGCTTTTAAGGGCGTCCTGCAGCTCTGGTTCCAGAAACTCCCGCTCCGGTTGATCCCATGTCTCGACGAAGTTCAGGAGCGGTCTTATGGCACTTTTCGGTAAGCGACTGGGCAACCCATCTTGAAATGCCCTAAAGGTCTTGGGAGTATCGTGTCCACCTAACGAATAAGCG
>NZ_JAWRWY010000044.1:0-8636 GCF_046535315.1 Paraburkholderia sp. SIMBA_027 | reverse complement strand
GCCGCGTAGCGTCACGAACATCTCGTCTAAATGCCAGGTGTTGGCTGGCTTGCGCCGCGCCGCCTTGGCGCACTTAGAGAATCCAGCGCCGAACTTGTCGCACCAGCAACGGATGGTTTCGTATGTGACCACGACGCCACGCTCGAGCAACAACTCTTCGATGTCGCGCAGGCTCAGGCTGAACCGGAAGTACCAGCGAACGGCGCAGCTGATGACGATAGCGGGGAAGCGGTGGCCGTGATAAAGCGATTTCGTCTTCTTCATCGCTTCATTCTACTGCCACACCTCCAGCAACCTGACAGTGCCGTTGCAAGTAATGTTGTGTCGCACTGTACGTCTTGAAATGAAGTTGAAACGAAGCAGGCACCTGAATGATGGGGATGAGAGCAAGATAAGCGAATTTCCGGTCGACTTTCTCACGTGACGGAAAAATTTCGCGCGAAATGGCAGCTCTCGGGGCTAGACACAAGTTTCCTTGCAACATAGACACATCTTTGCTTGCGTAAGCGTAAATCGATGCACCATCGTGCTATTAGGATAATCCTTCTTATCATAAGGCATGTATTTATCGAGTAAACTAGGATGTATGAAAACGCGTCACACTGCCCAGCCCACCCCGGCCGATACGGTTCCTCCTGAAACATCCGGCTTCCCCGATGCCGCCGAACTCGCCGCCCTGCGCGCGTGGTACGCGGGCGTCGCCGTGCGGCCGGCGGTCGAGCGCTATCTGCCTTCGGCGCTGGGTGATGGCAGATCCGCGCGCGGCGTGCTCGGGCGCATCCGCAGGCGCCTGGTGGCACTCGCGCGTGCCGTCAACCGCGAGGATCTGGCCACCCTGCTCGACCATCCCGCGGATGCGCGCGCGCAGCACGCGAAAGCCGTCGCCCAGGCCATCGACTTTCTGCGCACCGCCCGCCCGCGCGAGCCGCAGATCGCCGACGACATCGCGCAGTGGTTCGCGCCGCGTGCCGTGCGTGTGCTGCAGGCGTACGGCATCACGACGCTTGCCGATCTCACCGTGCGCATTCCGCGCCGACGCCAGTGGTGGAAGGTCGTGCCGGGTCTCGGCGCAGCCAGCGCCCGCGCGATCGAGGCATTCTTCGCCGCTTGGCCCGCGCTCACCGAAAAGGCGCGTGCACTGATCGTGGCCAGCCGGCCGGGTCCCATCGTGCCGTGGGAGTCGATCAGCCTGCCGCACGAAGTCGATGGCTCCCAGGGCACCTTCCGCGCCCCGGCCGCGACCTGCACACTCGATGCGACCAACGACTACCAGGCGGTCCGGACCTGGCTCGCGCTGCACGAGTCGCCTGCGACTCAGCGCACCTACCGCAAGGAAGCCGAGCGGCTGATCCTGTGGGCGATCGTCGAGCGCGGCCGCGCGCTCTCCTCGCTTACGACCGAGGATGCGATCGCCTACCGGGCCTTCCTGCGCCATCCCGCGCCGCATGGGCGCTGGGTCGGGCCGGTACGCCCTCGCACTTCCCCCGACTGGCGGCCGTTCAATGGAAGCCTTTCCGCACGATCGGTCGCGCATGCGCTCTCTATCCTGGGCGCCCTGTTCCGCTGGCTCATCGAGCAGCGCTATGTGCTGGCCAATCCGTTTGCGGGCGTCAAGGTGCGGGAAGCGTCCGGATCAAACGTGCTCGATGTCTCGCACGCCTTCAGCGAGGGAGAATGGGCGCTGGTACGGACGATCGCTGAGGGGCTGGAATGGTCGCACGGCTGGACGGCGGCCGCCTCGCAGCGACTGCGCTTTCTGCTGGATTTTGGCTACGCGACGGGGCTACGCGCCAGAGAGTTCGTCGGCGCTACGCTGGGTCATGTCGAAACCGATCCGCGCGGTGACTACTGGCTACGTGTGACGGGCAAGGGGAAAAAGCTGGCGCGCGTGGCGCTCCCGCCGCTTGCCTGGGGCGCGCTCGCGCGTTATCTGGCCGAACGCGGACTGCCGGCCACGCAACTGCACTGGCGCCCGGAGACGCCCATCATCGGCAGTCTCGACGCGGATCGCGCCGGGGCAACGACCACAAGCATCAGCAGCGTGCGCCTGTGGATGGTGATGCGACGGTTCTTCCTGCTCGCCGCCAGGGCGATCGAAGCGGATCACGCGCCGCTCGCGGAGAAGCTGCGGCGTGCGAGTCCGCACTGGATGCGGCACACGCACGCGACGCACGCGCTCGGGCGTGGAGCGGAACTGACCACCGTGCGCGACAACCTGCGGCACGCCTCCGTGTCAACCACCTCGATCTACCTGCACAGTGACGAGGTCAAGCGGGCGCAACAGATCGGTGATGCCTTCGCCCGCCGGACGTAACGCCCGGGGACCACGGGTCACCGGCCACGCGCCAGTTCCCCAGAAGCGTTCCACGTTGCCCTACAATCGTCTCGCCTTGATCCATCCCGAACCCCCTCATGTCCAATCAAAGCCCAGCACGCCGGCCCGCCGGCCACTCCAAGGCCTTGCAGCTGCCGATGGCACGCCACCGCGCGTCGGAGCTCATCCTGCGCACGCGCCTGATGCTCGAGCGTGCCCGCCATAGCGACATAGACCAGGGGCTGATCAACCATCTGGCGCAGGTCTGTATCATCAGCGGTCACATTGCCCGTGCCGGACATGGCCTGATCCCACCTGCCAGATTCGACTGGGTCGAGCAGGAGCTGGCGCAGACCCTGCTCGCTTTTCATGAATCGGGTGCGTACGGCGCGCTTCCTGCACCACTGCTCGATGGCCTGACAGAAGTGGTCAACGAATACGACCGCATGCTCGGCACCGTGCGACTTGAACTCTTCGCGAAAGCCAGCGACTATCTGGATCAGTTGATGACCATCGCGGCGAGCGGAAAGGCCGGCCAGCCCAGAGACCTGCTTAAACTGCCGACGCGAGGCAGCGCTGCGCCTGCGGCCACCTAGACCCTGGCAGCACTAAAGTTGTTCGTCCCGTCGGGCGCAGATAATGCCCCAGCGATCACCCCACTCAGTTAATCAGCAGACGATGAAACGTGTTTCCGTGCGGCGCTCCTCCATACACGGCAAGGGCGTCTTCGCGCTCCGGGCACTTGGCGCAGGCGAGCGCATTCTTGAATACCGCGGACTCGTGACGTCGTGGCCTGAAGCCGCGCGGCATTACGCCCACCGCGAAGCGGAAGGGCACACCTTTCTGTTCGGAAGAGAGGACGGACAGGTCATCGACGGCGGCCGGGGCGGAAACAGCGCGCGCTGGCTGAATCATGCCTGTGATGCCAACTGCGAGGCCGTCGAGGAGGACGGTCGCATTTTCATCGAAGCCAAGCGCGAAATCGGCGAAGGTGAAGAGCTCTTTATCGACTATTACCTGCAGGTGCCGAACGCAAAACGCCGAAAGTCGCTGGACGACTATCGCTGCCGATGTGGCGCTTCGGCATGCCGCGGCACGATGCTGGCAAGTACTCGTTGAGCACCGCGCGCCACACAGCCCAACAGGGGAACGGGATTCCAGCGACCATGGCTAGCTGGCGAATGCCTGCCATCGCGGCATGCCACAGCCACCTTCGCAGGTAGCCGCCGGTTTCGGCCAGTTTCGGTCGTTCGACGTCGTCGCACGGATCGTCGAGAATAAGTGCCTCCGGCATCGAGATTACCTTTCCCCCATGCGCAGATTACAGGCATCGCGCTTCTATATTGCAGGCGGCTCCGCAGAGCCTGCCTTCATACTGGACGGCGCAGTCTCCGAGTGGCTCTTTACCTCGGGATTCTGGAATCGAATTAACAATTCTTTGGGGACGACGTTCGACCAATTCGAAGAGGATGAGGCTGAGCCCGCGGTTCTTTTACAAATTGCACCTGAGTTAGAGTTCTGCCTCCGGTCGCTTCAATCGCAGGGTGACGGCCCGGTGAGTTTCGTTTGTGGGTGGTCCCCCGCTGGAGATACCCATACTATTGAGGTTCAGCGGACGGATCTTGTCTCGCAATTGGTGGCGCTACGAGACCTCCTTGCTTCGGCCGCTGCCAACAGGGAAGTTCTTAGATTCAGTCTTTGACTGCGGCCTGCTATCTAAATGGGCGGGGCACGGCCATGACTGGACACTCGGCCGATGTGGCTAAACCATTGACAATGCGGTTGGCGCCCACGTTCGCCGTCACCTTGCCGCTACCCAGATGCAGCAATGCACGGGTATCGCAACCTTCGGCCGAATTGGATTTTTACATTCCCCCTTCAAAATCATCTGGGAGATCACTTAACTCTCGATATAAGGCAATAGAACACAGCACGACGCAAACAGAAAAATTGGTAAAAGCATCCCGAATGCTTCCTCCCCCTTTCCATTTACTTCCCAAAATATTGAAAATAAAAAATATAAAATAAACAAAGTAAATATTGCCAAATAAAAGCGCGAGAATAATTGCTTTCTGCTTAGTCTTGCCTTCCCATTTAGCGTTCGGCGCGCCTTGATCACCTGATAGATGAAAAATACGGCGCAAAACAAAAACACAGGAATCAACCTCCCGAGCGCCGCACCAAAGGCTCGACCTCTCGCAATCGAGACAACGATTGAAAATACCACCAACGATGTTATGAGGGGTGTTTTTTCGCGTATTCTCGCGAATGCTATTTTGCTTGCTTCCAGCATGACTGCTTCTGTGTCTTTGAATTACAGCTTGAATAGCTGCGCCCGCGGATCAATGTTTCAGCCAGAATACGATCGCTCCAATCGGAACGGCAATGTCGTGAATGATTGACTCACACGATCCAGCGCGGAATGCACGCATTAGAGTTAACGGCTACTTTGCGGAAAACCGAAGGACCCCTTGCGGGTCGGTTATGCCGGTTGCATGAGACGGGGGCCCGGGGGCGAGCGGCATGCTCGGTCGTGGGACGCAGTGCGGCCATCAACGGTCAGTCAGCGATCGCTGTTACATCGATGACAATGACGCTGGGACGCCATGCTTTCGGCAGAATCAACGGCGTGCCCCGTTCGATAACCATCAAGGAACAGAACGAGGCATGGGAATCGGGGGCCGCTTAGTCAATGCAATCCAGGCACGCGCAATTGAACGCGGACATCAACGAATTGTGTTGAGCGTCTCGCCAGACAATGCCGATGCGGTGATGATGTATCGTCGGCAAGGATTCACATTCCTGCCCGAGTGGGAGCCGTTGGCCAGTCAACCTGGAGTCAACGTGCAAAAGATGGAATGGAAGACTGATCGCTGACCGGCAGAGCCAGTTACTCGGCCGTATTGCGCGACTGCGTTGGATTTCCTCGGCAGGGAGCTTCGAGTTGGCCAAGGCCTGCCGCGTCGGGCCGTGTTCGGCCGACTTCGGGTGTTCGACATCATGGCGTAGATTGTCGACAATAGAGCCCTCGATTTGCAAAGGAAAGTACCGTCATGACACTTGAGCAGCAACTTGCAACGCTTTCGGATTGCGGCATCAACTTTGACAACGGCATTACGATCGAAGATATGCTCTATTCATTCTCGCGCGAAGAATACGAGAAGCGCCCCTTCGATTTAGTTCTCTTTGTGCTCGGTATCGAGGTGGAGCGTGAACCGTGGAACCGTCCATTTTGTTCGCGGGTGTGGAACTTCGACCCGAAGTGCATTACTTCAACGGGCGACTACACGCGGATCGTAAGACGATTGTGCCAGGTTGCAGGA
This sequence comes from Paraburkholderia sp. SIMBA_027, assembly GCF_046535315.1. Taxonomy (NCBI): domain Bacteria; kingdom Pseudomonadati; phylum Pseudomonadota; class Betaproteobacteria; order Burkholderiales; family Burkholderiaceae; genus Paraburkholderia; species Paraburkholderia sp. SIMBA_027. Next base: position 2,999 of record NZ_JAWRWY010000044.1, on the reverse strand, counting down.
ATTTCCGACGGTTTGAACAATGTTAGAGATTTTGTTGATCTGCAAAGTGCCAAAGCTTGGTTGAAGTATTGGATCGGGGACGTCGAGCGCAATTTGCCCGCAAAGGTAATGGGGACCTGGGCGGATCCACAAACCGTTTCTCATGTTATGCGCGATATTCAGCAACTAGACGGGCGCCGATTTTATTTCAAAGACAACGGACAGGCGATGGTGCTTTATTACCTCGATCCCGATGCCGCAGCAATGCTCAATCGCCTGGCACATGGCACACTGCAGCCAGCTGCTTGACGATATTTGAAGACGAAGTCATCCACTCCATCGCGACCAGGAACGGACGGTCGATGCCGTGATGTGAATCGTCGACAATTGCGACCGAGATCGCACGGCACCCTATGGCTGCCCCGGTCCAAGCATGCCCGCAAGTGCAGCTTGTGGGCGATCCCTCCCGACGAAATGGTTAGCCGCCACCTGGTTCTTCCCCTTCATCTGCCCTCCAAGACATTTGGGCTCGCTGTTCATCAGACAGAGGAAGACTGGCCTGCTGTTCACGGCTTGCCACAGCGCTAGTCATATTCGCTCCAACGAAGCTGCATGCCTTAAACGACGAAAGCCGAAGGTCGGCACCACTTAGATCTGCTTTATCGAAACATACTCTCACGTACATCGAGGCACGCAAATCAGATTGCGTCAGAGTCGAACGACTGAAGTTAACCTCAATAAAATTGTTCCAGCACAGGGTGGACTCAGAGAGATCGCTGTTCTCGAAACTCACGTTCCTTATCTCCGAGCGACCAAAGAAGCTTCTTGGCACTGTAAGGCTGGAAAGATCTACATCCTTAACCTGAGTGCGAAAAAAGCTAACTCCCGGCGGCCCAGAGTCATCGTACTGAGGGCGGTGGTCTCGCATCGGAGGCAGCTTTCCCTTAACGGTAAGCCCCAGTTCTTGGAGGGTCTGACAGGAGGCCCGGTAGTTCTTGCGTCCGGTCGAAGCTACTCCGTAAGGAGAAAGGCAAGAGAGGAGAATGACGACAATAGATCTGCGCGAGACCATAACGACTAACGGTGCTTATACGGGCGTCGGGATCCACATAGTAATTCATATTTTTGCGAACCCACACACTGAATGATCGGCGCGTCGAACCATTTTTCTCCCGCCGCTTAACTCGAGTGACTGTTATCGGACGCCTTGAGTGTCTCGTTCGGGTCGCGAACCGAGATGCCGCCCCACTCCGATGTGCATCCTCGAAACCATCACTGCGACCTGCCAAACCTGGGTTGCATCAAGGATGCGACGCGCGTGCGTCGTTTGCCGTCAACAATCGAACTGCGACCGCCCGTCTTGCAAACCAAATTTATTTCCTTTCGCTCTGCATTCGCCTGCCATTCGCCTTTCTTGTGTCGCGCTTAGTATTGGAGTTCACCTGAACGACCTGCAGTTGGGGCGGTACGATCGTCGGAGGCTCCGGGATCGGAGGCGCACCAGGTAGATCAAACCGCGCCTCCCATGCAGCGGTATTCCTTTTGTCCGCGCTGGGCAGGTCGGGGATGAACGTGTGCAGCGAGTCCGGCATCGGATCGCGCAATACACGCAGCAAACTGTTCACGAAAACATAGGGTTCAGGCAGCCCCTCTTCCGGCGCGCCCAGCCTCGGGAATTCACCTGCCCGGATTGCGACGCTCGAGTTGATCTCCTCAATGCGGATATCCGGTCGGGCGAGAGAATCGCGGATCCGCGCCACCCCGCCCAGGCGTTCGACGAAAACTGGGCCAAGAATCGTGTACCAGTTCACGCTCTTGATAAAACCCCACGCGTCGACTTTTGCGCCAGGGACAAGCTGTCTGTAGATAGCAGTTACGCTGTCGCGAGAATCACCCTCGTAAGAATAAACTTCATGCGCCTGGTTAAGATGCGCAGTGCTTATCATATCCAAACCACTAAAACGCTGTGCGAGAGCCCATTCCTGCGGCATGTAGCGATGGTAACTGTAGGGAAAAACAGGCGCGTACCCGCCATAGCCTCCACGAACTTTCAACTTTTCGCAGACAAAACGCAGGAATGCCTCATATTGCTCAAGCCCCGATGGTTTGGTGGCGAGCTCCATTGGAACGTTGAATTTCAGTAGCGACAAACCGGCCTCATGACCGGCCGGCACAAAGCAACCGGACGGCATTGTCCGGTCTTGTGGGTTTGCCGTCCCAGTCAACACGCTGATTTTATATTCTGCGGCCGTATCGTAATCAGTCGCGCTCGCACGGAGAGCGCCGATTATCATGTACATCGGCGTTTCTATAATCGAACGCCTGATTTTCTCTACGCCCGCAGCGGTGCGCTTTGTGAATCGCCCATCATCTGAGTCTTTTCCGCCTTTCAGATGTTCGCCGAACATGTCAGCAAACCGGTCAAAACACTCAAGAATGGCCTGACGTCCATCCGGCAGTGCACCCCGTTCGAAATAGATCGTCCCCACCAGGCCAGGTAACATCCCCATCCTGCCATTCTCAAGCCGGTTAGAGAGTTCTTCGCCATACTGCGAGAAGGCCTGCAACGGCGTAAGTACGGTTTGATTTTTCTGAGAATCCATCAATCCCCCTGATCGGAGATTTTAATTACTGGAAGCGGCCCGAAGCCCTGATTTTGCTACGATATCAGGCGACCTCGGCGGCGATCACAGGACAGCCATTAGCGCCACCCGCCGCAGCCTTTCTGACACGGATAATAGCCACGCGTGCAGTGAGAATCGCGAGGAGCGCTTCAGTTTGTACTACAGCGAAGGCGATGGCCGCAATTATCACGACCACGCCCATTGTCGAATCCATCGAAGCCTTCGGAAACTGCGGAAATGCAAACGCTTCGTCAAGGATAGCAAATACGGCGCAAATTCTTGAATGAGCGCTTCGGGGCGGGTGAGGTCCGCTGCGGGTCGAGGCCGTGTAAAAACGCGCAGAACGGCCGACCGATCCCTCCCCGGCGGGAGCACAGTTGCGTTAGGACGTGACGC
>NZ_JAWRWY010000043.1:0-9225 GCF_046535315.1 Paraburkholderia sp. SIMBA_027 | reverse complement strand
CATCCGTCGGGTAGGGTCTGCGTTTTGCCATCTGGCCAGGATACCAGGTCTGGCCGCAAGTGCCTAACACGCTCTAACGGGATGGTGGCGTCACGTTCGATACGTCGAAGTAGTTTGCGGATGAAGTAATTGCACGAACCCGTGCGCGAAAGTGGCGAACTGGACACAGCCCCCCCGACTTTTGCAGACGATTCAAGCCCTCGGGAATTTCAACCGATAACCATATTGTCGGCGGTCTGCTGTGACACGAAGGCACTGAAGGAGTAGCGCGGTGTGCTCTGAACCTACGCGATCTACAGGCCACCGAAAAATCACAACGAGGCCGAAAGCGGGAGGTCAGGCATGAAAGTCTACACAGGTGCACTCGCGTTGCTCGGGTGGTTGGCGCAACGTGAAAGTGCGTCGGTTAGCGAAATCACAGCCTCAGGATTGATGGGTTCCCGCGAGGCATCGGACGTCATTCGGTACGCGCTACGCAATGGCGTCGTCGAGCGCGCAAATGGAGAGGCAGCTCGACGCGGCTCCGCTCGCTACCGATCAACAGGCGTTCCATTGCCCGAGCCACGCTCCAGGAACGTCGAGGCTTCTTTTGACGGCCTGTTGCACGCATGGGGAATCACCACGGAGCCTTTGCAGCTTCGCGTGCTGGATGCGCGGGTCCACCAGATCTCCGACGCGTCGCGGGAAATCTGAAAGCACCTGTCGCCAGGCTGTCGGTTCTGAGGCGAGTCGTGTCAACGATCTTCTCGTTTCTCGGTGTGGCGCATCTCGCACCGCTAGCACTCAGTATGGGGCACTGTCTAGGCTGCCGCTTCTAGCGCTCATTAAGAGCCTTGAATAACCGATGCCGGTTGCATTTCTGCCGTATCTCATCGTCGGGCGAGCGATGTCTTACAGCTGATTGTGTCTTCGCGATTCGAGAAATGGACACTGGTAACTGCGCTCTTCGGCGCGTATAAGCCAGCTGACTAGCTTCGTATTAAGCTTTAGACTTTTGGATTCGCTCCAGACTCCCTCTAATTTTCCGCCGCCGGAAGTGTTACCAATTGCTCGACCCGCATCGACAATGAAGATTCTGTATTTGTGCTGTGCCATGCAGGTATGCTGTGTTCGGCATGATTTCCTCCTGAGTTCAGAAAGCCGAGCGCGTCGAAAGTGCCAAGAAACTGATCGTATCGTTTGACGTGCGTATTCTCCGCGATCACGCAGCCAAAGGTCATGATGTGAAGACGCTCAAGGCACTCATCAGGAAGGTCGGCGATTGCATTTCCGATGACCAGTGCACCTTTGCTATGACCGACCAATGTCGTGAAGTTGTTCGCTAGTCGCAGCAGGGCGTGGAGGACATCCGAGGAGCCACTTCCGCGGCGAAAGACCGGCACGCCTGTGCCTGGCGCCACGGCGTGCCCTGGTGTGGTCGCGAGAAGTTGGCGTCCTATTGTTGCGGCATCCGGTGCAACGCGAGCGAGTATGTCCTGGACCGGCTGTTTGATCCAGTAGCTGTACATCTCGAATCCAAACCATCCGCCGAGAGCTTGCTGCACGACATCCGCGAGTCCGTATCCAGGCACGATCGCAGCAACGGGCTGTTGAAAAGCGGTGGAGACATTCCACGCAAGGGCAGCTGAGCCGAGTGCAGAGCTTCCGACGCCGCTGACCGAGACGGCCTCAACACGATGGACACCGCTCGCGAGCGCATCGACGAACGTCTGGAAATCGGTGAAGCGCAGGACGTGAGGTGCGTTGGCCGCGTTGACGATGAGAATTGAGCCTTCGGGGTTCAGCATTGCGCTGAGATTTGCTTGTTCTTGCACAGGTTGGTCGGCGGCTGCATCGGTCCAGTCAAGCTCTACACCGTCGCGCGCAAGCGTGCGGCTAAACGCTTGTACGTCATAGAAAGCAAAATCGAGCGCAGCATTTGCAAATCGCAATGCAGTAAGGGCCGGCACCATTTGTGCGCGCTGAACTTCGAAGTTGGCAAGCGGGGGCATGAAGTAATCCGCAATGCTGAGCATAGAATCGGGACCTCACGAAAAGGGTGCGTCTGCAGACCGCCTGCTGGGAACCGTCCGAGGGGATGAGCACTGTGTGCTCGAGTCGATTTAAGGCGAAGAGTCGGCCCACTTCCAGATTTCGCACATCCGGCTGTGTGCAGTAAGCCACATACTCGTGCAGTTGGTATGGGCGACGTAAAGAATCGTTCGTGGAGCCGAAGGAGTGTGACGGCCATGCGCCTCGCCAGAGGGCATTGCTTCACAACGCGAAACCCAGGTTGGAAAATTCACGCAGGATCCGCTTTCAGTCGTTTTTGCAGCACACGGTTCGCAGTGAGTCCCGAGCCTCGCTCGGACCTCGCCGGATGAGCGCTACTCTTGTCGACGAAGGTCCATGCAGGTTACTGCGTTGCGGCTTGTGTGACGACGTCGTTCATTTGAACCGGCACTGCGATCGTCGCGAATGACCATCGGACATCAAAGGGCGCATTGGCGACCCCGAATTGCTGTGTCAGGCGCGTCGTGCCAGGACGCAACGTTGTGAAAGGCGTGCAAACAGCGGTATTCCGCCCTGTGTCTGCGCTTGTGAGCGGTGCGATCTGGCAGCTCACGGGCTTGCCGCGTCCGTCACGAAGCTCGAACTTCTCAAGCAGGATGTGTGCGTTGGTACCACCGGACACAGTCAGCGGATAGCCGAGCAGAGCGCCGCGATAGCGTGAATTTGGTCCCATCGGGTCGGGCTGCTCGATATTCTGCCATGAGAGCGGGGCGTCCTTCTGGCCATCATAGGGATAGACTACGAGTTCGGTATCGGCAATCGCGGGTTTGGGGTCCGCAAAGTCCACGACGGTGATATGACTATCGCCCGGCGCAACGGCTTCGCCGGCGCGTGCCCAGTCATAGAGCATGGCACCCCGGTGATACGGCGAATCGAATATCTCCTCAATCGGAAGCGCCGGAACGCGCTGACCTCAGTAGACAGCGAAAACCTCACTCGCCCCCGTCGTCTCAGTGTGCTGACGCACCCGCGTTGTGACGTCTGTACCCGAGAATCCAGGAAGTCCCGCGCTCTCGTCGTGGCTGCTTGCGCGATTGACCTCCAGGTAGTGCGCGTGTGCAGCCGCAGCTTCAGCCACGAGCGGGTCGGCAGCGATCACGTTTAGACCGAGTTCCGCGCGTCGCGCGTTCAGATAGCTGATCGCCGTGGGCACGGGATCAACGGACAGGATGGCGAGTGCAGCAGGACCCGGTGCCGTGTGAAGCGTAATGCGCGGGCCTGTATAGGGCGGCTCGGAGACTTGGGGCAGAGCCGGTTTGGTCGCGCATGCGTTGAGAAGGGTCAGGGCAGCAGCGAGCGGAATGGCCGCAAGTGTTCGGAAAAGCATCACGAAGATCTGTTCTTTGTTGGTATGTTTGATCTCCTTATCGGCAAAATTCGTTTGAGGTTTAGAGAGTGGGGAGCCGCGTACTCGATCGCGATGCCCAGAATAATTGCCAATTCGTGGTTACCAGCTGCCGGCCTGAATGGGGAAAGTGGTGATAGCTTGACGCGTAGTTGACTATGCAACGGTAAGGAGCGACTTGAATGCACCGTGAGCTAGCGAAGAGAGCATGCCGATTATCGATTTGTCGGCCGTTTGAATCAGCGTGCAAACGTTTTACATCGCAGAAAAATCCAATTTCGAAAATCTTGATCGCTGACTGGAAAAACGATTGAGACTGTCCAGCCTGAGCGGCCTGTGTTCGTGGACAAGTCAGTTCGGGGAGACTTCACACGTCGGTTCGTGTACGAACTCATCCGGCAGTCGAATTGGCGCGCTATCGTCTGTGTTTTCCTGATAAAGTTTGCGTCAATCAAAATGAATATACGAATTCGGGGAAAGAAGTGAAATCTATTCAATTCGCATAGGACGCTAGCGTTCGGCCACGTTGGATCACGCGCGCCTCCTTCATAAAGGCGAAATATTCGCCGTGATCGGTGTTCCGTACTCCGATAGCCGGTTCGCACGTACGCCGTCACTGTTATCGCGCTGCAATCGCGAGCGGGGCGTCATATTCGTTTAAACAATCACGCGGGTCCTGGACAAATTCGTCCAGCCCTCAAGATTGCACGCGCCATACCGATATAAGAAAGGTGACACTGTCACGATCGAATCGGAAGTTGTGATCGCAACCGTCTGGGAATTTGCGCGGTGCGACGGGGGACCACAGTGAAAAAGAGAACGTATACCGCATGAAACGATGCATATTGGTCGGCGTATCGACAACGGTGATTGCAGGTTGCGCGGTGAATCCGCAAACGGGGCAACCTGAGTTTTCTCCGGCCGTAAAGACAGAATTCAAGAGTGTTTTCGACAATCCCGACCCCTGTTCCAATAATGACCGCAACATCGCGGCAATCATTGGCGCGGGCGCAGGTGCTGTAGTTGGGCACTATCTTGGGAAGAATGTCGCGGCCACGGTGGCAGGAACCGGCATCGGCGCGCTGGTCGGCATGATGATTGGACACGCGATGGACGAGCGCCGTTGCAATCTCTATCACATTGCGCAGCAGTACCAGATGAAGCTCGCGAGCGCGCCAATCAAGGCCACCAGCATTGACGCTGCAAATGGCCAAGGCGATGTAGTGGGGCTCGACGTGCAGATGGGCGGTGTCGATGATGAGTTCCTGCCCGGTACCGCGACGCTCACGCCACGCGCGAAAGAGTATCTGGGCAAGGTGGCTGACCAGTACAATCCGAAAACGTTCGCGACATCGCTGGACGCGCAAACGGGCAATGCCCAGAACGCACGACAGACTGCGGTCGCACATTCCGCGAACCAGAACGCGGCGGCACAGCGCCAATTGCTGATCGTGGGTCATAGCGACGAACGCGACAACATGTCGGGTCCCGATCTCGCACGGCTTTCGGAAGCTCGAGCGAAAGCGGTTGCGGAAGTGTTTCGCCAGCATGGCGTGCCGGCCGCCAATATTGCATATCAAGGCGCGGGCGACTCGCTGCCGATCGCGCCGAACGGTACGGTCCAAGGCCGCAGCGACAACAACCGCGTCGAAGTCGTCGACGTGCCGAACCTCGATGCGTTGAAGGCGTATGCCAGCAACCGCTCCGCGAATCCCGCCAACTTCGCCGTCGCGCGTCAGGCTGACCCGGGAGCATCGGGTCAGGATGATTGGCGCACGAGCGACCTCGCACCTGCCGGCGAAAGCCTGACGACGCCCGCTTTGCTCGCGTCCAATACGCCGACGACGCCGCAACCGGCGGCAGCGATTCACAAGGTCACGCGCAAGAAGGCGGTGCGCGCAGAAACAACGTCGGCGGACACCACATCTAATAGCGCCAAAGGCGACGTGCCGGGTGCCCCAGGCGCGCAGGCAGTTGCTTCCACAAGCGCACACCCAGCAAATCCGGTGGGGGCAGCCGGTGGTCTGGGCTTTGCAGGCAAGCCGCTCCCTGCGGCGGGTTATCAGGTCAATCTGGGGGCGTCCAGAGACAAGTCGTCGATGTTCAATTTCATCACGGACGCGCATGCCGACACGCCGGTCATTATTGGTTCGTGTTTGCAGGACCGGCCGCACGCGAGCACGCTGATTCGCTCACTCGCGACCAACCAGCCCCTCAAGGTGGAGGATTCGATGCCGGGCCTGTATGGCCAGCCGTGGTTCGGCAGCCAGGGCGACACTGCTGTCGCGTTGTTGCGCGTCTATGTACCGAGTGACGCGGCGGCGCCCGTACCACCCGTCACCGCCGAGATATATCGCCGCGAGGGCAGCGGTTATGCCGCTGCACCCATCGCGCGCTTCAGGGACGCACCGGTGAACGTGTATCGCGGCGCTGACGCGACGCTCTATCGCGTCTTCCTGCAAGGCTCGGCGCAATGCGTCGATCTGCGCGTGCCGACGAAGTCCGCTTCGGGCAGTGGTCTCGTCGTCTATCCGTGGAACGACGCGGAATACAAGGCAGTCGTCAATTTCTCATCGAAGGGATAAGCCATCGTGCAACATGCCATCATCTCAGCGCTGTCTTCGCTGCCGTTCCTCGTCTCCGTGACGGTGGCAACGATTCTGGCGGCCTTTTTCTTCTGGCTTCGTGCCGACAGCTTCCGTTTCACTGCGTTCGCTTATAAACGTTGGTGGGCATTCGGGAACGACCATCGGGCCGAATTCCAGCGTCTCACGAAAGAGAGCGGCGATTCGACGGTGAACGACGGGCTCGTCCAGGCCGAGCTTACGCTGTGCACGACCTTCAAGTCGGTCATCTCGGGATCGAGCAACACGGAAGTGACGGCGGGCCAGTTCGGCCGCGCGAAGAACTATCTGAAGATTACACAGCAGACCGATATCCATCCGCCTTCGATGATGGCGCGCGTTGGCCTGTTCGTGCTGATTCTCGCTGAGTCCGTGGGCACGGGCTATGTGCTCGCGCCGTGGATGTCCACTGAAATCACACCGTCTCAGGCGAACCTCGCGGCGGGCGTACTGGCGCTAGCGGTCGCGATCGTGCTTGCGCTGCTCACGCACACGACGGGCGCGGAAATGGCGAAGTTCTCGCACTTTCGCAAGCGCCATGGTTCGGAAGGTCTCGAAGTTCGTATCGATCTCGGCGACGACCAGGATCAGGACGCCTACTACATCGACCCGAATACGAACGCTGTGCGGCAGAATCCGCTGCCGCGCCGCTTTGCCAACCGGGTGGACGATCCGGGCGTCAAAGGCCCGATCCTGCTCGTCGTATCGGGCGCGATCATCATTGCGATCATGGTGGCGATCTACGTGATCCGCGTGAATGGCGTGGAAAGCGAAGCAACGCGCCAGATTGTCTCGATGGAGACGAATGGCGTTCAGGGCGGGGGCGATGCGAGCCCGTTCGATTCAGCGGGCACTTCGTCGGCATTGCCGCCGAGCGTCGCTCAGGCGCAGCAGGCGAGTCGCAAGGACGTCGCCGAAAGCCTTGGTGGCAACTACAAGGTTCAGGGTATCGCGGCTTCTCTGATGCTCGCGCTGATCTATCTCGTCACGCAGTTCACGGCCTTTATTGTTGCATTCAAATCGACGTTTAGCGGGCAGGGCGAAGCGGCTTACGACTTCACGCGCAACCAGCCTTCGTTCGAAACGTTCCGCGCACGCTTTCTCCAGCCGAGGATCGCGCGTGCCGAAAGTTTCCTCACGCAGTTGCGGGAAGCTCGCAAGAAAAGCAATCACCGCATCGGTACGCTGACGTTTGAGTCGTTCCTCAAGCACGGCGAGCAACGCGAAGAGCAGGCGCGCGACAACGTGATCGACAGGGTCGCCGCCGACGTGGCCACGGGTAAGAGCGAAGGCGAGCGCGAATTGCGCTACGAGCTCGCATTGAAGAACCATAACTTCTCGTCGGGCGAGCAGGATCAGGTGATCAAGGCGTATCAAGCCGCCATCCTGCGTACCGATGGCATTCGTAGCAAGCCGGCAGCAACGCGCCCGCTCGCACAGACGCTGGACACAACGCTCATACGTGTGCAGGCCGATGAGCGGGCGGCGCTGCAGGAGGCGCAGGCGACAATCGAGGCAGCGCGCGCGCGCCCCACTTCGCCTGTGGAGGAGGCGGCGGACATCAACGCGCTTGCACAGGCGTTCGCGGCGTTGCCCGACAATCTCGCGAAGGGCGAGTTCCTCGAGAAACAGGCGTCTACGCTTTCCAGCGATGACTTTGCCCAGTTGAGCGATGAAATCAAGCGCCGAAAGCGGCTTGCGAAAACGACTGAGAAGTTCAGCGACCTGCTGGACGACTGAGCCTCCTGAATGATCGCCGTGGCACCTTTCCCGGGAGCCGCGGCAAACCGACTGACTGCACATGAAGATTTTCAAGACACTAGGCAAGGCCGTTGCGCTGGCCGCGCTCAACGTTGCCACTGCGGCGCACGCAGGACTCGTCAACGATGTGCCGAGCTGCTACGGTGCGTTCCATCTCGCAGCCGCGCCACAGCAGCCGGCGCGTGTAGTGTACGTTCTCATCGATCAAACCGTGCTGCTCGATCAGTCGCTCAAGCAATCGGTGCTCGACAACGTGGATCGTATGATCCAGCCGGGTGCGAAGTTCGTGATCGCTGAGTTTTCCGCGTTTGCCCAGGCTCATTACCTCAAGGTGCTTCATACCGGTTACGTTGAACAACCGCTGCCCGATGATGCCTACAACACGCTGCCGATCACAAAAGCACCGCAGATCAAGGCCTGCTTCGGCCAGCAACTCGCGTTCGCGCGCAAGATGGCGGCGTCGACCACGCGGCAGGCAATGGCAGAGTCGACTTCGACACTCAACGCTTCTGAAATCATGGCGGCGCTTGGCGAGCTGGGGCCGGCCGTGCGTAATGATGCGGCGTCGGACAAGGTGCTGTTCGTCGTGACTGACGGACTGGAGAACTCGCGCACCTCGTCGTTCTATACGCATGGTGGTGTGCGCGATATCAACCCATCGACGGAGCTTGCGAAGGCACGCGCGAATGGCATGTTCGCGGATCTCGGTGGAGCGAAGGTCTATGTGCTTGGTGGCGCGATGATGCCGCCCGCGACCAGTGGTACGCAGGCGCAGCGCGATGGCTATCGCGATTCGAAGACCGTCCACGATCTGCGTGATTTCTGGCAGGGATATTTTGAGTCGTCGCACGCACATTTGGTTGAGTTCGGCGCGCCGAGCCTTGTCACGCCGGTCTCGTACTGACCTGCGGGCGGCCCTGTTTGAGACGGCTCATGGAGCAAGAGGGCAGCGGGGACGAATCGGTTTAGCTGGCCGCGATAGTGCTTAAACTTGAACGCGCTCGCTGCGCACAAGATCGGCTTTGCCATCGGCAGTCGGATCTGTAGAGATTCCGACCACCTCGGCAAGCCTGAGCGACAAATGCGCGCTCCATTCTCCATTCTCAGAGTCTGGCGAAGGCTTCGCCAGACTCTCCATCAGAGAGCTGGCAGTCTCAACAAATGGCAAGCTTTGGTGATTGCTCGACGCGACTTTCCGTACAGCGTGGTCGCCGAGTATCAGCGGGATCGAATGACGGCTTCAGGTGGCGGATTCAACCGGTCGACGCAACACCTAGAATCTGCGCGAGCAGCGGAGGAGTTGCAAATGAAGCAGCGACCGAGAATTTACTACTCCGAGACCCAGAAAGCGCTGATGTGGGACCGCTGGCGCAAGGGTGACACTATTCATCAGATTGCCAAACTCTTCGATCGGGGCCATTCTTCGATTCAGCGGATACTCTC
>NZ_JAWRWY010000042.1:0-10830 GCF_046535315.1 Paraburkholderia sp. SIMBA_027 | reverse complement strand
GCGTCTATAACACCACGCAGTCGATCGGGCTCGCGCTTGGCGGCGTGGTGGGCGGCTGGCTGCTCAAACACGACGGCGCAAGCACCGTTTTCTATACGTGCTCAGGCCTCGTGTTCTGCTGGCTTATAATCGCGGCCAACATGAAGGCGCCGCCCAAACGCGCTGAGCGCGCGTGAGCGTGCGTTTGAACGCGCTTCGGCGCGCCTGATCGGAATCAACTGGAGAAATACATGGCATCCGTGAACAAGGTGATCCTCGTCGGCAACCTCGGCGCCGAGCCGGAAGTGCGCTATCTGCCGAGCGGTGACGCCGTGGCGAACATCCGCCTCGCGACCACCGACCGCTATAAGGACAAGGCGTCCGGCGAGTTCAAGGAAATGACCGAATGGCACCGCGTGGCGTTCTTTGGCCGTCTGGCCGAGATCGTCTCGGAGTACCTGAAGAAGGGCTCGTCGGTGTATATCGAAGGCCGCATCCGCACCCGCAAGTGGCAGGCGCAGGACGGCACCGACCGTTATTCGACGGAAATCGTCGCCGATCAGATGCAGATGCTGGGCGGCCGCAGCGGCGGCGCGTCGGCGGGCAGCGACATGGGCGACGACGGCGGCTACAGCCGTGACAGCGCACCGCGCGGCGGTGGCCGTGCTTCGGGCGGCGGCGGTGCACCGCGTTCGAGCGGTGGCGGCTCGGGCGGCGGCGCTGGCCGTTCGAACGCCCCGGCCGGCGGCGGCTTCGACGAAATGGACGACGATATTCCGTTCTGAGGTTTCGTAACCGAAAACTGTAAAGATCAACCCCGCCTTTGTGCGGGGTTTTTCTTTTTATATCTGGGCTCCAGTACTTTCCCTGACCCGCAACATTTGCCGGAGGGGTACCGCGGCTGCCGCCGATTTTTTGTTCGTAACTTTTACCGTCAACTTCAGGATTGGGAGGGCCGGACAGCAGGGCGTCGCGGGGTACTGCCACGGAAAAGTCGTAAACATCTGCTACGGTGGTTCGGAGCATCCGGGAGATGTCGATGGATCCCCGATTTCACGTAGTCACGGTGCGGCATCCGGGCGGTGAACGTCTGCCGATCCTGCTGGACGCCGACAGGCAACCGGTAGCGTGGATCAATGTGTATCTGATCAGGCGCCTGCGTCTCCGGCTGTCGGTCAGCAGCCTCGTCAAGACGTTGTACGTGTTGGGCTACCTGTGGGCGTGGGCTTCGCGGGAGGCCTTTCCGCTTGAAGAGCGGCTCGTCTCTGGAGAAGGCCTTACGCAGGACGAAATCGTCAGCCAACTCTACCCCTGGCTCCGACGCAACTTCCGGATGGTCGGGAAAGTCCGCAGACTGGTTGTCTCACCTACCACGGTGGCGTTCCGGCTGAACGTCGTTTCGCAATGTGTCGTCAGGCACCTCGAGTGTGCAATGTCGGCAATGCCTGCCGGCTGCCCGGAAATCCGGGACATGCGGGCACGGCTGACGCTCATCGAACGGGGCTTCGCCACTGCGGCACGAGCCCGTTTGCCAGTTGCCGTACACGCGGCGCCGCTGTCTGCCGAACAATTGCAGCGGTTGCTGCAGGTTTGCCATCCGGACTCTGGCGAAAATCCCTGGAAAAGGCCGTATCGCCAGCGCAACTTCCTGATCGTACTCATCTTGGCCACGCTCGGGTTGCGGCGGGGCGAGTTGCTCAAGCTCCGGGTTTCAGACTGCCACCTGTCCCGCGCCATTCCCGAGATCCGGGTGGAGCGCTCACCCGACGATCCCGCCGATCCGCGAATCAACGAGCCGCAGGTCAAGACCGAGTCGAGATATCTGCCGTGCGATGCGTCGCTTGCCCGATATCTCAATGAGTACATCTGCAAGGTGCGCAGGACGATTCCCGGGGCCGGGAAGAGCCCGTTCCTGTTTCTGAGCCGGGATGGCCAACCGATGAGCCTCGCGCGCGTGAACGGTCTGCTTGATCAGGTTGCCGCCGTTCATCCTGAATTTGATGACCTCCATCCGCACTGCCTGCGTAGTACCTGCGCCACCAACTTCCGCACAGCGGGCTTAAGTAGCGGCCTTGATGAGGAGCGCGTCGACAAGGACATGATGTACTTCTTCGGCTGGCGCTCGTCGGACTCGGTGAGACCGTATATCGATGCCGCGATCCGGCGGGAATCGTGCGAGATCAGTCTGGGTTATCAGGCCACGTTCTTTGCAAAATCTGCCGGGGTGGCGTGTGACCAACGGTGACGTGAACCGGGCGATGGCTGGGCATCGGCGGCGATACAAACTTCCGTCGTTGCCCAATTACGTTGTGGATCGTGACGGACGGCGGATGGACCTTAGTGGCACGAGATGGAAATTCAATGTAATGACCGCCCACGTGTCTATTGATTGGTCCGACCTGGTCGACTGCAACGTTATCGTGAACTACACATTGCGACGATGGGCTGTGCACCTTCTTGCGCGGCAGTCTGGCGCGAGCGTCGCGGGTGCCATACGGGTAACGACGGCAGCGCTTCGTGGCCGGCCCCTCAGTGACGATGAGCCTGCTGGTGAGCTGCAGAAACTGTGGGAGCACCTCTCGATAATCGACGATCCGTTGCGCCTTCGAACTGCCCTACGCATCCAGATGGAGAAAGCAATCCAGGCCCTGCGCGTGCGGAAAGCGATGGATGAGTTTTATGAACTGCGCAGCTGGTACATCTGGTCATCGGAAATGCTGGACTGCCTCGGTTTCGACGAGGAATTCGCCCTCGAACTCGATGAGGTCCGGATCCCAGCGCGGGCCTCGCGTCTTGCGGTTGAACTCGAAGACGAAGACTGCGGGCCGCTCTGGGACACTGAAGTAATGGTTCTGCGTCGCGCGTTGCAGGACGACGTGTCCATGGCCCGGCTGCACGTGATGCAGCGCACGGCCGTCGCGCTCAGTCTTGCTTACGGCCGCAATCCCGCCAACTTCTGCCTGCTGCGGGAGGCGGATCTGAAGAATGCGCTCGAAGGATTCAACGTACCGGCGCAATGGATACTGGCCATTCCGAGAACCAAGAAGCCGGGTGTTGGCGTCAGGCAGGTGTTCATTGAGGAGCGGGTGAGCGACGAGCTGGCAGGTCTCCTGAGGAAGCTGATTGAGGTCAACGAGGTGATCGACTGCGGAAACCGTCCCAGGCCGCTGTTCATGCGGCGCAATGTCGACAGATGGCGTGAGGGAACGGATATGGGCGAATACGCTTACCACGTCACTGCGCAGTCGTTCACCCGGCTGCTAAAGCAGTTCTCGAAGCGCATGAAGCTCGTGTCGCCTCGCACAATGGGCCCGCTGCGTATCAGTTCACGGCGCTTGCGCTATACGTTCGCAACGACGATGGTCGAGCTGGGTGTGTCCAGGAAAGTGCTGGCCGCCATGCTTGACCACTCTGATACTCAGCACGTTCAGGTTTACTACGCGCTGAAGGGGCGGCGACTGACGGCAATCCTGGATCGCGCAGCCGCGCTCAGGATTGGACCATTGATGAGACTGTTTCGCGGAAACCTGTTGCCATCCGCGGCGTCCGCAGTGAATGGTTCCGATCCTGCCAAAAGTATCCGGTTTGTTGGAGACGTCTCGGCCACAACTCCCGTTGAAATTGGCGCCTGCGGACAGGACTGGCTCTGTGCCCTCGATCCACCGTTCTCGTGCTATCTCTGCCCGAAATTCCAGCCCTATGTGGAAGCCGGCCATCATGCCGTGCTGAACGAGCTGCTTGCGGGCCGCGAGGACCGTCAAAGCCGGTACGGTTCGCGCCTGTCGATCCAGCTCGATGATGTCATCTATGCCGTCGGAGAGGTCATCCGTGAGGTAGAGGAATATGTGCGCAGGCCTCGCAAGAAAGCGTAAATCCATGGCTGCGCATGCCTGCGCGGTCGGCGTGCCGTCTGAAAACTGGCTCGCCAATCGAGTTGTGCTTGTGACGAGAGCCAGAGCTGCCGTACCGTTTGCGGGCGCGGATTGGGACAGTGCAAGCTGGGACGTCTCAGAGGCCTACCGGCACCGCACCCGTGGTTACAAGGCGGACCGGCCCGCGCAGCGGTTGCTGTTCACTCAGCATGGCGACACGCCTCGCGTGCCCGGTGCGCCGCTGAGCGGGCCGTTCGGGGATGTGGTGAAGTCACTCGTCTGTCTGCGGCATCGCCAAAGGGGCCAGTCGGCGGGTAGTCACATGGTGTTCGTCCGGGCCACGCGTTACGTGTTCGATGCGCTCGCGGATCGTGATCACGACATCGGTGAACTGACGGCAGACCACCTGGATGCCGCTGCTGCGAAGCTGTTCGAACGCGAGCGGGAATCATCCGCATACAAGGTTGTCGGCCACATCGAAGAGTTCGCCGACGCACTCGACCGCAACGGTCTGTGTCGCCTGCGGCTTGACTGGCGCTGCCGGCGCAAACGCCGTCCGAAATCGATGACACCTGACCGTATCGATGCTGCGAGTCAGGTGGTCGGGATAGAAAGCCGCCTGCCGGATGAGGATGCCATTCGCGCGATCGGTTCCCTGTACCAGCAGATTCCGCGCAGTGCGTCACCGCATGATCCGATCAGTGCCGATCGGATCATGATCCTGATTGCGACGGTAATGGTGTGCACAGGCTTGCGGATCGGCGAAATGCTGACCTTGCCCGAGAAACCCCTGTCGCTGGCCGAGGACGGTAGCAAGATCCTGCGCTACGCGCGCCTGAAGGGACGGGCCGACGATGTCACTGTCGAGTGGGAAAGCAAACCGCTGCTGACGGAAACAGAACCGGTTGTGGAGGCGGCGCTGACTGAACTGCGCCAGGCGACAGAGGGCGCGCGACAGGTTGCACTCTCGTTCCATGAGTCGGGAGGGTTGCTCGCAGGGGTACCGTTGCAGGCAGAAATTGACGGGAGCTCGTTGCCGTCGATACTGGGTTTGCGCAGCAGGCAGGTCATTCAGTTCCTCAAGGCTCGGAACATTGCGTATGACGTCGTGGCAAAGGGGACGAGGATCAGTCGCGAGGCACTGCTTCGGGGGCTTCGTGCCGACCACTGGACGTTCCCCACGATACCAGGTTCTCCCGGCCAGGGAGTTCGGCTCCACGAAGCGTTGTGCGTCGTCTACGCGAATCAGATGCACCGCGGCACCAGGTCGACCTTGACCCATGCGGCGCGCCCCATCACGGACCAGAATGTGCGGGACTTCCTGACTGGACGTGGCGTGATCCGCTCGGTCTTCGAGCGTCATGCGATCGTTGGTAGTCGTGGTGGCGTGATAAATGTCCGCTCGCATGGTTTCCGTCACTTCCTCAACCACCTTCTGGATGAGGGGGGGGCGCCAGATCTTGTGCAGACGAAATGGTTCGGGCGCAAGCACGCCGCGGACACGAAGGCCTATCAGCACCTCACACCCGCCCAGAAAGCCGCGAAGGTGGCGGCGGACATCATGGCCGGCCACGTGGGCGGCGCCGTCACGGAGATCGCAAAGGTGCTCCCAGTCGAGGTTGCGCACACGTTTCTGGCAGCACGCATTCATGCCGTTCATGACGTCGGACCTGGAATGTGCATCCACGACTTCCAGATGGCGCCGTGTCCGCGTCATCTGCAGTGTACGGTCAACTGCGACGAATACATCTGGCTGAAGCGCGATGTTTCGCGCTCAGACGAGCTCAAGCGACAGGCGGCGGTCGTCTATCTGAGTCTGCAGAATGTCCAGATGCAGTTCGCCGGACAGGTGCTGGTCGAGCCGGGCTGGCTGGAGCACCTGCGCATCCGTTACGGGCAGCTCATGACGCAACTGGCAGCGCTGAACGTCAATGAGGCCGACCTTGTACGCTATATCGACGAAGGAGGCAGCCATGCCGAAAGCGATCCGGGCGAACTCGAAAATCAGCGAGCGCAAGGCGGCGGCCATCGTCGCCGAACTTGATCGCTGGCGTGACGGCGAACTCGGCACAAAGCTGACATGGCAGCGGATCGAGGCATTCTCAGGATTTACACGGCAGGCGCTGAGTCGTCATGAGACGATCAGGCATGCCTACCAGGAGGCGAAGCGTACACTCGCGACTCCGGGGCGACTTTCGCGGTCGCGCTCCCGCAGCGACGAGCTTACGTATCTCGATCAGACGATCGAGAACCTGCGACTGCAGATCAGGCGCTATGAAGCGTTGGAGCAGCAGTGGCTTCAGCGTTGGCAACGCATTGCATTTCACTGCTCACGGCGCGGCATAAGTATCGGTGAGTTGGACCGGCCGCTTGATTCTCTGAACAGAAAGGGTACGTGACCGCTTCGCATCCGTTGCACATAAGACATCAACGACAAGCAGGGCGGGCGGCAAGAGTGGCGTCTTCCGTCCAGCTAGTTGACTGCCAAAAGTTCCAGTCTTAGCTCGACAGACCCTGCCAAGGACACTTGCCGGACTTCCGTCAGATCGCAGATGCCGTCATCGTCCATGCTCCAGTCTGCAACTGTCTCGCTACTGCCGACAAAAAGCGTCGGGAACTGGTAAATGCCTTTCCTAGCTCGACGTTGTTCAGCTCGGCATCGATTTGGTTGGCATCAGTCATTTTGATGCATGCTGAATGAGCGAGCGCCACTCTCTCGCCAGAGATACGATTTGTAGATACCATTTCGGTGGAAATAACCATGAGCGCACACTCAAAAACCAAAAATGACCAGAACGAACCACACCGCAATCGATCTGTTTTGTGGTGCCGGCGGCTTGACCGTGGGGTTGAAGAAAGCGGGATTTCGCGTCCTGGCTGGAGTGGAGCAGAATCCGGTCGCTGCCGAGACCTATAAGCTTAACAATCGAAAATCGCGAATATATGAGGGTGATATTCGCAAGCTATGTCCTGAGCAGATCATGGCAGACCTCGGTTTGGAGACCGGGGCGCTGGACCTGCTGGCTGGCTGTCCCCCATGCCAGGGATTTTCAAGCCACAGGACCCGCAACAAGGCGACCGCAATCGAGGACGACCGAAACGATCTCGTTTTCGAGTTCGTTCGCTTCATCGAAGTCATGCTCCCTAAAACGGTCATGCTTGAAAATGTTCCAGCACTCGCGAAAGACTGGAGAATCGACGAGCTGAAGGTTCGCCTAAGAGATCTCGGCTATCACATCGATGACAACTTTGCCCAGGTCAAGAATGCCGCAGACTACGGCGTGCCACAGCGTCGAAAAAGGCTACTAGTTAAAGCGTCGCGGTACGGCACGATTGCGGATGCAAAAGCCACAGCTCGCCGGAAAACGGTTATGGACGCCATTTCTGGATTGATGCCCCCCGGAGAAAGTGGCGATGCCCTGCACGACTTTCCGACGTCTAGAAGTGAAAAGGTTCAAACGATCATTTCACTTGTACCGAAGGATGGAGGATCGCGAGCAGACATCCCGAAAAAATACTGGCTTGATTGCCACCTTAGGCGTCCTGGCAGCTATCGCGATGTGTATGGCCGTATGGCCTGGAAGGACGTTGCACCGACAATTACTGGTGGATGCACAAACCCATCCAAGGGCCGTTTCATCCATCCGGAGCAAAACCGGGCAATCACGCTTCGCGAAGCAGCACTGCTGCAAACCTTCCCGCCAAAGTACAGATTTTCGATGGCTGGTGGCAAAGATGCTGCTGCACTGATGATTGGCAATGCATTACCACCCGAATTTATTAGACGCCAGGCAGCGCAATTCAAGGCACATTTACGGGGAGTCGAAGCGTGAGCAAGTATGAGTTGAAGTTTGATCCGAAGACAATCGAACATCTTGGCGTAAAAATGTACGCTACGCTGCCTCCCGCTCTTGCTGAGCTGATTTCGAACGCCTACGATGCCGATGCCAGCAAGGTTGAGGTCGAATTTCTCGAGCAGAATGGCACGCCGACGGCAATCACGGTGATTGACGATGGTTTGGGCATGTCATCCGCTGACATTCAGCAGAAATTCCTCGTCATCGGACGCAATCGACGCAAAGACGAAGGAGACAAGCCCTCTCCGAAATTTCGGCGCCTCGCAACGGGCAAGAAAGGACTGGGTAAGCTAGCGCTTTTTGGTCTGGCAAAGGACGTAGTAGTCGATACCGTCAACGGCGGCCTGCGCAACCGCTTCACACTGAACTGGGATTCCCTACTGCTCGCCAAAGGTGTGTACAGTCCCCAAACTGATTTAATTGACCAAAAGGTCAAAAAAAAATCTGGTACGACGATCCAGCTTTCCAATCTGAAGCGCAAGAGTCCGTTTGATATTGGAGCCATCGCAGACAGCCTATCGCGAATATTCATTGTCGATAAGGATTTTCGTATCATTTTGAGAGACTCCAGAGGAAACGAAATAGAGATCTCGAATGATCGCCGGTACGACAATGTAGAAGAACAGTTCAGATGGGAAACGCGAGACCTCGTCAAGGCCGACGATCAATATTGCGGCAAGCTCGAGTTTACCTTCATTACCGCGAAGACCCCAATCCCGCCGAGTTCCGGCCTCAGAGGCATTGCGATTTTTTCTCGGGGTAAGCTCGTTAACCTTCCTGAATATTTCTCAGACAGTGCGTCGAGCCATTTTTATCAATACCTGACCGGCTGGATCAAGGCTGATTTCATTGACCTCCTAGACGAAGATGTTATTTCGACAAACCGGCAATCCATCAATTGGGACAATGCCGAAATGGGGGTGTTCAGGAAATATCTTTCTCAACTGATCGCACGTGTAAATCAGGATTGGCGTAAAAAACGTGCCGAGAAGAAGGACAAGGATCTCAAGAAAACAACCGGCATCGATCGGGAGAAGTGGCTCAGCACTCTTCCTAATGATGTTCGCCAATCTGTGGAAACCATCGTGAAAGAAATGGGTGACAGTGAGGAAGTCGCTGAAACCTTTACACCAGTGGTTAAAGCCCTTTACGCCCTCGTCCCTGAATATCCACTGCTGCACTGGCGACATCTGCACGAGAGCATCCGGGACGGCGTCGCTGAATATTATAAGAATCAGCAGTACGGGCATGCTGCCGATCAGGGCGCGAAACTGTATGGTCAGAAACTCCGCGAGCTCTCTGGCAAGGAAGTCGACGGCGTTGAGCTTGCGACTCTATTTTCATTGACCATCGAAAAGAACAAAATCACCAAACCACCCATTATTCAGATAAGCGATCTTTCATCTGAAACAAAAATTAACATGCAGGACGGGCAACAACTGTTAACGCGTGGGTTGATTCGAGGTTTCCGGAATCCGATTAATCACGCGCCAATGTCCAAGGTCGTGCCGGCAGTTATTTCTGAACTGGATTGCCTCAACATTTTGAGCCTCATCTCTTACTTGGCGTCGCGCTTGGACAACGCAACAGTGAATCTAGTGGCGAATACTTGAGTGCTGGCGTGATCGCGGCAGGCTGGCTTTATCAGTTCACGCATAGTCGAGTTCACGCCGCAATTTGAGCAGCCAGACAGTGTGATGCGCGTAGTCTCTTTAATTTTTCGTTGTATTGATATGTCATGAACAAACGCTCGATTGCAGGTGTTATAGCTGCGCTCAAAGAAAGCACCACGAGGCCTGAAGTAGGGGATGGGCCTGGGCTCGAGGATCACGTCCGCAATGTCTATCAGACGTTGCTTGATCTTGAGCTTGAGAACGCTGTAGTTGGTCGAGGAGTCAGCTTACGGGGATCAAAGGGGAGTGTTTACGAGATAGACGTGTACTATGAATTCGAGATTGCTGGTGTGCGGCACCGGGTAGCGATCGAATGCAAGAACACCACGCGCCCTATGGAACGTGACGATGTTCTCGCGTTTGCGATGAAGGTGTACGATTGTCAGGGAGTGGTCGGCATAATCGTCTCAGCAAGTGGGTATCAAAGCGGCGCGGTTGACTCTGCCAACGAGAATGGCCTGAGCGTGCTTTCAGTTAAAGAGCTTCCGTCCATCGGACAACTTCTTGCATTACGCTTGGACGATGTTGTAATGCCTGGGCCCGAGGTAAAAGGTGAACCGTTCTGGACGTTGTACGATCCTGAGACGAAAGAACCCTATGCTTTTGCACAAGGGGATGAACTCTTCGGAGCACTGTTCATCTCGCGTGCGCACGCCGAAGAGTATGCAGAAGTATGTCGTTTGAAGCCTCGGTGGATCGTGCGGGGCTTGGGGATGCGGCATCTTGCAGCCTACATCTTGACAGGCGACGCAATGCGAGGGCGATACCTTATAGTGCAGCCATGCACGGAAAATGTTGTTCCGATAAATGGGTTTGCGTTTGCAGAAATCAGACGCGAACGTTTGATTTCTGAGTTCTATTCAGGTAGCCCGCTGCCTGCCACTCCGATGGTTATGCCAGGGCGACGAAAGCGGCGATGAAGCCGGGTTGGTGGCGCATCACAGGTGGCGGATTTGTTGTACCAATTATCTCTTTGTTGGACGCATTAGCAGACGAGCGGAGGCTATTACTTCGCGATTTGGTTGTGCATCCAGTTACGGACGGGCGCCATTTGACACTGAAGCAGTGCTCGCGCCAAATTATAGTGTTCGGGAGTGCTGACTCGCTCCGTTTCAACCGAATGGCGAACGCGAGCGACGCGAACAACACGCCGATCCTGCGCTGAAAGCTAGCGCAAGTGCGTGATCATTTCATGCAACAAACAGCCCAAACGCGGCTAACCTGATCCTGTCTCCTGCGCTTTCAGCGCATCGATCGTACGCCTTTCACTTATTGGCGGCCACTTTTAAATATTTGTGTTTCTGTGCTAGTGACATAGTCGTGCCCGCGGGCTTCTTCGTTAGCCTGAATCTTGACAAAAATACAGAACAGAAGTAAGCGGCCAGCGATCCCGTCTTGAAGCGCGAGGTTATTCGTTGGCCTGTTTCGGCTGCCATCGATGGGGCAGCA
>NZ_JAWRWY010000041.1:0-17256 GCF_046535315.1 Paraburkholderia sp. SIMBA_027 | reverse complement strand
GCGTCACGTCCTAACGCAACTGTGCTCCCGCCGGGGAGGGATCGGTCGGCCGTTCTGCGCGTTTTTACACGGCCTCGGCCAGAAGCGGACGGTCGAACAAGCGACTCGAATCGGTGACAACTCCCTCGACAACGTGAGAAT
Organism: Paraburkholderia sp. SIMBA_027; assembly: GCF_046535315.1. Lineage (NCBI taxonomy): Bacteria > Pseudomonadati > Pseudomonadota > Betaproteobacteria > Burkholderiales > Burkholderiaceae > Paraburkholderia > Paraburkholderia sp. SIMBA_027. Next base: position 17,115 of record NZ_JAWRWY010000041.1, on the reverse strand, counting down.
CCCGCCAACGCGAATGACCATGGATATCTGAGATAGTGGACCCGTCTGAATGCCGGTAGCGATTGCAGAATGTGGTGTCAGACGTTTTCCGGTTGGCGAAACCAATCCGCGGATAGTCGAATACAACAATCAAACAAATCTGTTTGGCTGTCGTCATGGTTTTGTAGGGGAGTGTCCTTTCGGCTGTTCGTCACGGCGCTGTCCGCGACTGTCGTGTGACCCTCGTGCGAGCAAGAGCCGCGCCAGAGCCCGTCGAGTGATTCGCCGGGGAATGATCGGCTCGGGGATGAAGCCTGTCACGAAAAGCGTTGACAGACCCACCCGCGCACTATATTGTGGGTTTCGAAATATTCAAGAAGCTCGATTGCTGATCACCATTTTCCGCCTCGTCTGCGCGGTACTCGTTGTCCTCTCTTCTTCCTTGAAGTTTTTGTCGCTCCGCATCGGAGCTTTTATCTCTTATTTCAGGAATTCTCATGGATACCGGTACTGTTAAATGGTTCAACGATAGCAAGGGCTTTGGCTTCATTACTCCTGATGCAGGCGGTGACGATCTTTTCGCCCACTTCTCGGAAATTCGGGGCGACGGCTTCAAGACGCTCGCAGAAAACCAGAAGGTCAGCTACGAGACCAAGCGCGGCCCGAAGGGTATGCAGGCCGCGAATATCTCGCCGCAGTAACGTCTTTCAAGGGCCGCTCTACCGGCCCTTTGCTTTGTCAGCCTGACTAGCATCCTCGTGGAGCCATGCGCTCCCGATCTGATCGCCGCGTTTCGACGTGCGCATCATTTGTCATCTCGACACGATCCGTCTCGCCTCATTTTCCACTCATTCCGCTTGTACGGCATTAATGTCGTGCTGCCGTTTATCGTTTATGCAAAACCATAAAAATCTTTACCATTACAACGGTTACTCAGTCTCGCCGTCCGCTCACCGGTTACCTGACGGCTGGTTCGCCGCCAATCTGCTCCTCACCAGAGACGCCGGGGATGCTAATCCGGCTTCTTACACATTTGATGCGCTCGACTATTTTGACAGCGAAATGCAGGCACTCGGGCACGCTACAGCGTGGGCGCGCGACTGGGTCGACAGTCGCGGTTAATTTGTCGCGCACCGAAGGACGGGAGTGCCGCGAAAATGTCGGGCTCGCGCCGCTTCTCGCGGAATTGCCACACAAACAGGTCGCCAGCTTGGACGGCCCGATCTGCGCAGCGGGTATTCCCAACAATCGCATCGCAAGGAGCACAGAGATGGCGTTACTGGTCATGCAGGTCGCAGTGAGTGGGGAACTGGTGGAGGTGTTCGAGATGTCGGTTGACGACATCGATGGACACCGGATGCTCGCTTGCGCCAATGAAGATGAGCGGGTGATTCAACGCGCCGGCCAGACTCTGGAAGATGGTGAGGTCTGGATCGATCTGATCGACCGGGATGGCGAGACGCTGTTTGACCAGGTGGCCTGTTTCCACCGGGCGGATGCCGCCGACGCGCTGCAGGTTCACTTCGGCATGAACGCCGACATCGTCAAAGACTGTCTTTCCAGGTCCAATGTGGCGACGCTATATGCGAGGCACCGCGCCGCAGCTCAAGCTTACTTTCGCAAGATCGATCGTCTGGTCGACTGCTCCGTGGTCAGTTCCAGACAGAGCAATCGCCGACGCGTGGGCGACGCCAGCGTCATGGATCTAGTGATCGAACTTCGCAGGCGGCTGGACGGTGTGGACACCCTGCTCGCGCTGAGCGAGTTGCCGATCCACGTACAGGCCGCCGCCGGGCAACTCCGGGAGGCGGCGAAGTCCTACGCGACTGCTGTCCAGCATCTGTGAAGCGTTATCGAGTTGGCAATTGAAGTGTAAAGGAGGGTGGCCCGTGCAGCGAACGGCAGGTCATCGCGGGTTCGCGATTTTATATTGAACCGCTGGCCAAATACCTGACAGGAATTCTCATGGATGAACGGAAGCGGGACAGCATGATTGTGTATCTTCGCCACCGGATGGATGATTTCGGGATCAGCCCGGATGACCTCGCTTCCTTTCTGGCGACCCCGACGGAGGGGGCGGACACAGGTCGCTACCGTAGCGCGGGTGGTGACACTTGGAGCGGCGTGGGCGAGATGCCACAATGGCTTAGACAGGCCACTAGCGCAGGACAGTCCATCGGGCACTTTGAACTTTCGGGCGAGACGCTTGCACAACCAGCAGCGCAGACCGATGCGGACTGGAAAAACGATCCCTTCGCCGGAAGCCCGCTCGCGGGATCGAGTCATCCAAGGCGGTAGCCTCCAGGGATACCGAATCGCGAGAGAGCCAACTTTGGTCCGCACGGATACCACTGATCACCGTTTGCGCGGTCTCCGCTTCGGCGCCAGCGACTCGGGGTGACCGCTTTCGGGCCGGGTAGAGACGTTCAAAGAACGTCGCCGAAGGACTGCAACGGGTCGCACGCGGGCTCTCGCCTCAGCTCAATGTGCACCATATTATGCAATACGCATAAGGCGGCCCCCGGCCACTTTCAGTCATTGGACGCGGCTTGGCAAATGGTCGACAATCCTGCACATGCGCCGATCTGTTTTTCGCCATGACTGCGAGGGCAAGGATGCAGATTCAGGATGTGCAGCCGGATGATACCGCGACACTTGACGCACTGATGCATCGCGTCGTTACGACGAGCTTAAGGTTGGAGAAAACCGAGATGGCCGATGTGCTTGAGAACATCCGGCAGAATCTGTATTGGGCTCAAAATAATGTCAATTCAGTTGTTCATCTGAAATGCGTTAATGACACGCGAGTCGTGGGCGTCATTCTGATCAAGAATTTTTGGAACCTATGCAGCCTCTTCGTCGATCCCGAGATTCAACGCCAAGGTGTTGGCCGCGCATTACTCTCGGAGGCGATTCGCCGGTGCATTTATCGAAATGACCGGGGCCACGTCAAAGTGAATTCGGCACCCAATGCAGTTCAGTTTTATCAAGCGCTGGGTTTCTCGGTCATTGAAGGACATCCCCGTAGAGGTACAAGCCTGCCAATGCATCTGCATCTCGGCTCGTGAGCGAGCGGATGCCATGCAAGCCGCAGCCTCGATCAGTTTAGCTCCTCCGTGCTCATCGGTGAACGGCTGCTTCGGAGGATGCCGAACGGCTCTTGTGGGTCGGCTACGGAAGTTCGATATCGGCGCAGGGTCGCTCGTCCTGAAGGACGGCCCCATCCGTCGCAGTGCGCCCAGCTACAGTCATTGTAGGTGAATGCGATGCTGACGCTCAGGCGTCGGCTCCGTGCCAGTAATCGGACGCAGAGGTATAACGACCGCGGCGGGCAGTTTCGCTAGCCGTGTCGCCGCGTTATGAATCCATTCGACAATGTAAGATATCTGTAAGCGGCAAATTCAGCACACCGAATGGAGAATCATTTGCAGCTGATGGGCGAGCATAGCCGCATCGCTACGGCCGAGGTTGACCGGCGATGGCCGCATCTGGGTTTCGGTAAAGTGTGCCGGCGCGATGACTGCGGCGCGCTCGCTGTGTCAGCTCACGCTCGCCTCGGCTTGTTGCTTCACGTAATTGAACGGCAGCAGGTCGCTGATGTCCGCGTCTGCGGCGCGCTGCGGCAATTCGGTCAGCACATGCAGCAGCCAGGCGTGCGGTTCGACGCCGCAGGCGCGGCATGTGAGCATCATGCTGTATACCATCGCACTCGCCTTCGCACCCGCAACCGTGTCGCTGAACAACCACGATTTTCTCGCAGTGGCAAACGGCCTGATGTCGCGCTCGATGACGTTGTTATCAAGCGGCAGACGGCCGTCATTTCGCCGTGGATCAACCACTGGCTTCGCAGAATCTGCTTGAGCGCATCGTAAATCCGCGCGTAGTGCAGCTCGGCCGGGCGGATGATCCAGTTCGCCAGCGTGCCGCGGCTGACTGCAATGTTCGAGCGCGCGAGCACATCCTCCATTCGATACAGCGGTGTGCCGTCGACGTACTTGCCGGCCGTGACGGCGGCGATCATCGACGGACTGGCATGGCTGCCCGGCAGGGGCTGCGCTGGCATTGGCGCGATCACGATTGGCGTACGCACGCCGTGACGTTCACAGTGCCGGCACGCATATTTGGCGCGCGCGTGCTGCAGCACCGATACCTTGACCTCCATGTGCAGCTGTTCGCTGACGTCCTCGCCCATGCGGTGCAGGGTTTTGCCGCAGCACGGGCAGATCTTCTGCTCTTCGGGCAGGTCGTACTCAATGCGCTCGCGCGGCAGATCCGCAGGCAGCGGCTTGCGGCCGCGCTTACGCGGCTCGGGCTTGTCGAGCTCCGGCAATCCGGTGTCCGGCAGCGAAGGCATGTCACTGTCGTCTGCGCCGTCTGGATCGGCGTCGGCGGCATCTTCGGCCTCGTTGAACACGCGGTCCTTGCGCTTTTCGCTCTTTGGCGCGTACTGTCGGGCCAGTGCGAGACGATATTGCTCTTCCAACGCGTCGAGGCGCTTGGTCAGTTCGTCGATCCTGGCATCGCGCTCGGCGAGACCTGCTTCGAGTTCGTGGATATAGACCTTGGCGGCCTGCGGCAATCGGGCGAGATCGGCTTTCATGCGCTTCACGATAGCGAAGCGCGGCGTCGCACAGGTTTACGGAGATGTGTAACAGCCGGGACGGCCGTTGTTCGCCAACGACGTTCGCGATACCGCTCCTCAACTCGTGAAGCAGCACTGTCGTGCGGGATGTGGACGCAGCGCGTCGAGATCGACGCCGTCGAGCAGCAGATGGAGCTGGTCGACCGTGAGTTCGATCACGGCCTGCTGACGACGGGGCCAGGCGAAACGATCCACCTCGAGCCGTTTCAACATCAGCCAGAAGCCGGCACGGTCATAGAGCAACAGCTTTACCCGATCCCGTTTCCGGTTGTGGAATCCGAAGACGGCTCGTGCGAGCGGATCGAGCTGCATCGACTGTTCGACCATCGTCACCAGCGTATTCAGTCCAGCCCGGAAGTCGATCGGCTCGCGATGCAGGTAGATCCGCAGGTCGTTGTCGAAGCGGAACATCAGCCCGCTCCCAGCGCGGCAATCATCGCCGTGACCAGCGAGGTGTCTCTCCCAGAGCATTCGAGCTCGAGCACGACACCGTTGGCAGTGTTGCCGACAAGCGCGCAAGTGGTGCAGCGCGCGGCGACGGACGGGGCGGATCTCGTTGCAGCAACGGCTGCGGGGCTGGTAGTGCTGTGTCCGCAGGAGTCGATGCCAGTGACTCGCCGATCAAGACGACCGGCACGAAGGTTGACGGTGCTTGCGCGATAGCATCATGTGAAACGTCGGCAACTTCACGTCGCTCTTCCAGTTGCACCCATTTGCGCAACTGGTTCGCATTGACCCCAGCCTTCAGCGCCAGACCAGCCAATGACGCGCCCGGCCGGCGACAGGCTGCGATCAACTTACGCTTGCCCTCCGGATCGTATCGATGCTTGCCATCCGCGCACGTCCGGGTCACGCGCAGAGGGAGAAAGTCAAAGTCAGTGTCGGTCATCATCTGCGTCCGCAATTCAAGTCTGCGGACGCAATCGTGGATCGATTCGGCAGCGCTGCCTAGGTGCGGAGAATTTCGCGCTTACAAACTAGTGAGACTAAACGACAGTTGTACGTCTACGTTGACGTCTTTCAGCCATTCGTGAACCTCTGGCACTGCGCATGCGCATGACGTCTGTCAGGATTCGCAGCCGAGTGAAGCAATCCATTGTGCGTATCGTCGCGCAAACGGTACGGCTGCAACCGAGACGAGACGGGCGCGCTCACAGTGCGGCCGCCGGTGCGCGTCAGAATCAGCCATTGTCTATTGGTGTCGTCGCATGCAGATATGCAAATGACATAAATCGGAGCGCGCTATCGTTTGCTGCTGAGGTTCTGTTTCTCAAGATGAGCGGAAGGGTTAATGTCTTTCGTGAGGTCGCCGCAGATAAGAAGAAAATCTCCTGTGATCGAACGCGCATCTATTTCAGCAAGTCGGGGCGCCTGCCGACATAGTGGCTATCAATACACCCAAGGAAGCAAGCATGAAAGCAATGACGGTCGGTCAAAAGCTCGGTGCAGCGTTCGGCATTGTCGTACTAATGTCGCTGATTGGCAGCGCAATTTCGATATTCAATTTTCTGAAGCTTAACCAGGCGAATGGATGGAACATTCACAGCTATCAGGTCCTGCGCGCAAACGACGACATGCTCACCAACATGGTGAACATGGAGACAGGTGCGCGCGGCTTCGTCGTTTCGGGCGAAGAGAGCTTTCTTGAACCGTACAAGGCTGGGCGCACGCAGTTCATGACGTCGCTCGATCGGGCCCGAAGCCTCACGGCTGACAATCCCGCGCAGCAGCAGCGCCTCGACACGCTGCGCGAGATGCAGCAGAAAGTGGCGGAAATCGACGAGAAGCTGATCGCCATGCGGCGTGACGTCGACGCCGGCAAGCAGTCCGCCAACGTGTTGACCGATTACTTCAAGCAAGGCAACGACAAGCAGTTCATGGACCGCTATCGCGCAGCATCCCTGGAGCTCAATCAGGCCGAACAGTCGCTGCTTGACGAGCGTTCCGGCGAAGTGTTGAGCATGACGGCATCGACCAAGCTGACGCTCGCGGTGGCCGGTACCATGACGGTCATTCTCTCGATCGTGCTCGGCTTTTTCATTACGCGCGGAATCACGCGAGCGTTGGGTGGCGAACCTGCCGATGCCGCCACAGTGGCCGGCCGCATTGCGGAGGGCAATCTCGAGGTGCCGGTTGCTGTCGCGCCGAGCGATCAAAACAGTCTGATGGCATCGCTGGAAGCTATGCGTCAGCAACTGAGGAGCATCGTTTCCGAAATCCAGTCTTCCGCGGAGGCAATCACGACCTCGTCCGCAGAAATCGCACAGGGCAACCTGGACCTCTCGCAGCGCACGGAAGAGCAGGCGGCCTCGCTTCAGGAAACGGCAGCCAGCATGGAGCAACTGACCGCCACGGTACGGCAGAACACGGAAAACGCCAGGCAGGCCAACGCGCTCGCGGGCAGCGCCTGCGATGTCGCTGTGCGCGGCGGCGAAGTCGTGAACCAGGTTGTAGAGACCATGCGCGTCATCTCGAGCAGTTCGGGCAAGGTAGCCGAAATCATCGCTGTCATCGAGGGCATTGCCTTTCAGACCAATATCCTCGCGCTCAACGCAGCGGTGGAGGCAGCACGCGCAGGAGATCAGGGTCGCGGGTTCGCCGTGGTCGCGGGCGAAGTGCGCACGCTGGCGCAACGCAGCGCAAGCGCCGCGAAAGAAATCAAGGATCTCATCACTACTTCGGTGAAGAGCGTGGCGCAGGGCTCCCAGGAGGTGGAGCGGGCGGGCACGACCATGGCCGATATCGTGCAGTCGGTGCGGCGCGTGACCCACATCATGGGGGAGATAGCCTCCGCCTCCGACGAACAGGGAACGGGAATCGGGCAGGTCAATGTCGCCGTGAGCCAGATGGATTCGGTCACGCAGCAGAATGCCGCGCTCGTGGAGCAGGCCTCGGCCGCGGCGCAATCGATGGCGCAGCAGGCCACCGCACTACGCGGGGTAGTCGGTGTGTTCAGGATTGGACGCGCACACGGTTGAGAGGGAACGGCACTCGAGGCGCACATGACACTGATCGGCAAGACATGTTGAACAAAGAGGGAAGCGTGTGGCGGCGCGCCATGTGCCGTTTCATATGTGGAGAACACCATGAATGCAGTGATCGAGGCCTCGCTGCCCGCGCGCGCCGAGGTTGCTGAAGCTGAAGCTTGAGGTCGGCTAAAAAAGTGGAAGCCGACGTTTCGCAAAAATCGTGAAACGGAGGCATGAATGAATCGAATTCCCAAAGCGGTCTACACGAGAGAGGTACGTGCATCATTTGGGCGGAGGGGATCTCTGCTGAGTCATGCAAAATACTCGGTATCCATGGTGCGGAGGCTGGACGTGGGCGTGAACTTTGACTTGAATGACTTGCAGGCGTTTCGCGCGGTGGTGGAGCTGGGAAGCTTCCGAAAGGCCGCGGAGGCGGTGAGCATATCCCAGCCAGCGTTGAGTCGTCGGATCGACAAGCTCGAGGAAGCGCTCGGCGTGCGTCTCTTCGAGCGCACCACGCGCAGCGTCACGCTCACCACCGTCGGCCGCGTGTTCGCCCAAAGCGCAGAACAACTGCTCGATGATCTTGACGTCGCGCTGCTCGGTATTCGCGATGTTTCATCGAGCCGCCTGGGCCATGTGACTAGCGCGTGCGTGCGTTCGGTCGCGTATTACTTTCTTCCGAGCGTTATCGCGAGCTATCATTGCCGCTTTCCACGAATTCGGGTCAAGCTAATCGATTCCAGCGCCAACGAGGTGCTTGACGCTGTCATCAGCGGCGAAGCTGATTTCGGCGTGAGCTTCATGTGTAGTGGTCTAATGAATCCGGACACTGATTTAGGCGAGAATGCTCGCCATGGAGAGGTGTCTGATGACCAAGCAGCGTCGTACGTTTTCCCCGGAGTTCAAACAGCAAGCCGCGTGTCTGGTGCTCGACCAGGGCTATAGCCATATGGAGGCGAGTCGCTCAGTCGGCGTCGGCGAAACGGTGCTTCGTCGCTGGGTGCAACAGCTTCAGATGGAACGTCAGGGCGTCACGCCGCAAGGCAAGGCTATCACGCCGGATCAGCAGCATATTCAGGAACTCGAGGCGCGTATCGAACGCCTTGAGCGTGAGAAGGCCATTTTAAAAAAGGCTACCGCGCTCTTGATGTCGGAAGGCATCGAACGTACGAAGTAATCAATCAGATCTGCGCAAGCGAATCGGTCGAGCTGATCTGCGCGGTATTCGACGTATCGCGGTCCTGTCTGTATGCGTACCGGCAGCGTGCCCAGCGCGTTGATACCGAGCGTATGGCACTGCGTAGCCGGGTGCATGAACTGTTCGTCGAGAGTCGAAGCTCTGCGGGCAGCCGCAGCATCATGGGCATGATGCGCGAGCAGGGTACGGTGATTGGCCGCTTCAAAGTCAGCCGCTTGATGGAAGAGCTGGGATTGATCTGCAAGTAACGCGGCAGCCATGCCTACAAGCAGGCCACGGTCGAAAGGATCGATATACCGAATCATCTCAATCGTCAGTTCGAGGTTGGTGCGCCGAATCAGGTCTGGTGTTGTGATATCACGTATGTCTGGGCGCAAGGCTGTTGGCATTATCTGGCGGCCGTGCTCGACCTGTTCACGCGGCGGGTTGTAGGCTGGGCATTCTCGACACGCCCGGATGCCGACCTGGTCGTGCAGGCGTTGGAAATGGCGTATGAGCAGCGTGGCCGACCGCAAGGGCTGCTGTTCCACTCGGATCAAGGCGGCCAGTATGCGAGCCGGAAATACCGTCAGCGCCTATGGCGTTATCGGATACAGCAGAGCATGAGCCGTCGTGGCAATTGCTGGGATACTCAGTCTAAGATCGCCTCTGAACGTCGGACCGATCTGACTCGTGTTGGGATTGGCCAAGCTGCCTTGGTGTTGACCTGTCGATCGGGTTCCGGCGTTCCCCGAGCGTTGCCGGGCACAGCGTCTGTGACCTGATAGGAGCTTTGTTCTGCACCGTGAGTGTCCTGTCCTGCGATTGGGATTGGTGATGCGCCCACTACAACGGATACACGCATGGAACAAAACGAAGTAATACTGGGTGTCGACACGCACTTGGATGCGCATGTCGGGGCCGTGATTAGCGAGACAGGCAGGCTACTAGGAACACTATCGGTATCGACCGACACGGCAGGATATCTCGACCTGCTGACATGGGCGAGCTCGTTCGGTCAGTTACGCCGCGCCGGAGTTGAAGGGACCGGCACCTATGGAGCGGGATTAGCACGTGTGCTGCGCGATCATGAGATCGAGGTGCTTGAAGTTAATCGTCCTGACCGCGCGATACGCCGATCCAGAGGGAAGTCCGATCCCACTGATGCTGAAAACGCAGCGCGTGCAGTCCTTTCCGGAAGATCTACGGCGATTCCAAAGAAGCAGTCTGGGGCCGCCGAGGCGATGCGCGCTGTATCTGTTGCGAGGCGCAGTGCCGTCAAGGCCAAGACGCAGGCTATCAATCAGTTACGGGGTTTGCTCGTGAGCGCGCCCCAGGAAATCCGCGATCGGCTTCTGAAGACGAAAACTGCAGAATGCGTTGAGGGTTGCGCCCGCCTTCGCTCGCTGGGGAAAACGCCAATACTGCAAACGTTGACGGCGACGCTACGGATTCTGGCGAAGCGTTGGCTGGCGTTGGCGGAGGAACTCACGGAACTGGACTCTATGCTCGAAAACCTTACCAGTCAGCACGCCAAGCGACTTCGGGAACGATTCGGCGTTGGGCCACAGACTGCTGCAGTGCTAGTTGCCGTAGCGGGCGACAATCCCGAACGCTTGAAAAGTGAAGCTGCGTTGGCGGCACTTTGCGGCACGAGTCCATTACAAGCCTCCTCCGGTAAGACGATCCGACATCGCTTGAACAGGGGCGGTGACAGGTCCGCAAACAACGCCCTATGGACCATTGCCATGGTTCGGATGCGCAGCGATCCGCGCACCCGCGCCTATGTCGAACGCAGGACAAAGGAAGGCATGTCCAACAAGGAGATTCACCGCTGCCTGAAGCGCTATATCGTACGGGAGCTGTACCCGCTCATTCTGGCCGATCTGGCCGATCTGGCCGATTCGACGGCCTCCGCTTGACATAGGAGCGTCAACTCCCCGATGGAGAGGCTGTTTCGCAGCTTCAAGACGGAATGGCAGCCGTCAGTGGGTTAGATGTCGGCGCAGGAAGCACATCGCGATATCAGCCACTACCTGATGCACCGGTACAACTGGATACGGCCGCATCAGTTCAACGACGGACTGGCACCGGCGGTTGCGGAAGAAAAACTTAACGCAGTGTCCGGGATGAGTTGACCACTACACGCGGCGATGGCCGGTGCGCCCAGCCATTGGTTGAGCGCGAAGCCGAGGCCCGCGGCGGCGACAATCGCGACCTGCTGGCTCGCGGACTGCCAGCTCGTGAAGAAGCCTTTTTGGCCGGGCGTGGCCAACTCGGCGAGATACACCGATAGCCGCCCAGTTCGGCGCCCGCCGAGAAGCCCTGTAGCAGCCGCCCGAGCAGCACGAGCGCGGGCGCGAGAAGTCCGATCGTCGCATAGCCCGGTACGAACGCGACCAGGATAGTGCCGCTCGCCATGATGGAAAGTGTGACGATGAGGCCGTTGCGGTGGCCGACGTCGTCGATGTAAGCGCCAAGCACGATCGCGCCCAGCGGCCGCATCAGGAAGCCGGCGCCGAAGACCGCGAACGTCATCATCAACGAGGCGAACTCGCTCGTGGCGGGGAAGAAAACATTGGCGATTTGCGTGGTGTAGACGCCGAACAGGAAGAAGTCGAACTGCTCCAGGAAATTCCCGGCCGTTACGCGGAAAACCGCGGTGGCCTTTGAATGTCTGGTCGAAAGGTTAGACGGCGGGTGCATCGAGGTGTCTCCTGAATTCCGGAACATACGCGGCGTTCCGGTCGATTGTGGCTTTGACAATATTCGCCCGGAGTCGGCAGAACGATAAGTGCAAATTTCGGAACGATTGATGTTGTGGCGTTATCAATCGAGTCCGCCGACACCACCGCGCCTCGCAGCGCGAGCACGCGGCGGCGACCGTCAGAGGCCTTTTTGTCACGCCACGAAGTGGCATTAGGAAACGGCCGTGCGCGTGTCCATACTGCGCCCGCTGCTCAGCTGGCAACCTGTCCGGGAAAGCGGGGGAAGGCCACCCCGATGGAAAGCTTCTTCAAGACCCTGAAAGTCGGGAGAATCTATCAGGTTCACTACGAAACGCGCGCAGAGGCTCGTCTGGATATCGTCGACTGGATCGAGGGCTATTACAATCGAGAGCGCCTGCACACCTCGATAGGATTTCTTACTCCCGTCGACTACGAGGCCGCGTTGATCGCTGCATGATCTGCTGTACGTGGTAACGAGGCAGGGGCAATCGTCGGTTGACACGACTTGCCGATCAGACTTCACCGGGCACACACGACATATAAGCCGATCGAAATTTGTGCCGGGTTCCCTGCAGCAGATGACGTAAATCGTCGCTACCTGCGGCGACAGGCTGCTCGCACCTCATAGAGCCATTCGACCCAGGGCGCTCAAGCCGACGCTACCCGCGCCATAGAAGGCGTGCCTCCTGAGGGAGTCCTGTGCTGCCATATTCTGCCCTTCTTTTGTATCTCTGGCCGTTCCCGTGGACGCCGCTCTATTGCGTGGAACACGCAGCGTGTCGCCGTATCGCGTCCTCAGGCGAGGAAAACCACTGTCTCTAACCCCTGGAGCTCGGGCCTCAGCACGTATCTCGACTTGGCCGATTTCGGGAAACGTTAGTTCGCTCGGGAAGTCTCCGGTGCGATTGAATGCTGCGGCTGACAGAATGATCAGTATCTTTATCAGTTTGGAACCAACAACCGGTGACGCCGCAAGTAGCTGGGTATCAGCCATCATTCTATCGCCTTGTCCTAAATTATCTGGTGCTTGCTAGCTTGGAAACACGTAGCAATCCAAACGGGTTTGCTGGGCATCCGGAATCGGTTCACGCAGTGATACAGTCTCCCTGTACGTCGATCCAGACCAAAAACAGACGTAGGCCCTTTACCTAGTCCAGGCACCATTTCTGCAGAAAAAACGACGTCCGTAGAATTGTTCTCGACCACATGAAAACGTGATCTGTAAGCTGACGAGACCGGCGCACACGCGACGGCTATGACCGTTTCACCGTCCACGGAAATGACGACATCATCTTTGTTGTACATCGAAGTCTTGTCATTGACATAGCCACATATGTAAATCTGATCCGCTAGCGCTTGCGCGGTTTGCAGCAGAAAGCAGGGGAAAATTACAAAATACGTGAGCAATGCTTTCGGTCTCATGTCCAGTATTTTCCGTCTCGGCTATTCATGCCTCGCTGGCTATGGCGAGTTAGTCTTCAAAATGGTACGCTGGGTTCGCTTCATCGAGGCCAAGATCTACTTTATTTTTGTAATCGCGCAGAGCGTTTTTCGCCAATGGATCGAGTGCGCGCCTCGCGTCAGCACACGGAGACTGCACATAGTTGGGGCGGATGTGAACGTGACGCGCGTGGTTAATGGCCTGCCACGGCGGCATTCCGTTCATCGACGACGAGGTCTTTCGTGAGGGCCTCCCCAGAATTCTCCAGACCTCGGCCCCACTCCTCCTCTGACGCGTTCCGGCTTGGATGTATTCGGCCAACTGCGCGAGCAGGCTGCCACCGATTGCATTGTTCACGATTTAGGTTTTCTGAGGGCGAATGAGCCGCCCGTGTTCGAATTTCTGCTCGCCGTAGCAGTAACTGAGCGCTGAAGAGCAAAACAGGCCTTGCTCACAAAGCGCACGCATGAAGCTGGCGATTATCTATGCCATGGCCTCTTTCGTGTAGGTTGTCTGTTTGGGATCTGCCCTGAGGGCACGGAGAACGGGAAGTGGTTGTCGCCGTCGCTTCCACTGACGCCCAGCCGACAGGGGAGTCTCCTAACGCTTCGTTACCCGTCGCCAGCAACCCTGCTGTGAGATTCAACCTGGTTCAAGGGATCATGCGGTAGGAGTAGCATCCCACCACTTGCGTCGTCGTGACACTACCGCTTTCGGAGAGTTGCCTTTGGCTGTGGTTCATCGTCACTCAACGTATGCCTAACTCCCGCTACAAAAGACTGGGCCAATCCGTCGACCGCAGAAGTTGTGAGATGAGCGCCTGCGACCCGCCTTGCGATATGACCCTCTGGGTCGACCCATTCGACAATTTGACAGACATGACCAAATGGATTGACCGTTTCCAATGAAATTCGAAAGCCGCGCATTTTCAACGGTTTGTTATCCATACAATTGGCTTTCCACATAAATGTCGATAATTTTTGCTTCTCGATTGCGAATTTAGATTTGCTTCCTTAAGCAAGTCTTAAACCAGCGTGGGCAGACGACATTGAACCGCCCGGATCTTATGGAGGCTCCAACTCTTGAGAGTGATTCATCGGGTTTCGCCCGACCCCGAAGGATGAAGCGCACGACTGCTGCGGGCGGATCCGGGAAGGAATACGATGACGAGGCAGCGGTGGTCGAGGTCGGTCCATTATGTGGTGCACTGAGCCGGTTTGAGAGTTGGACCCGCAACCCTGCGAGCACCCCGAATTGTGACCGGGGGGCACATGTCGCCCTGCCGGAGCACGCTTACCAGAATCCGATAACGAGGGTTGTCGCCGCTGCCATTCTCTATCATGCAGGAGGGCAGCATGCAGGTACTCTGTAAGCCGTCAATAAACGACGCCCTACCAATGGCAGGCAGAAGGTCAGATGCTAAGTGTCCGCGTGGACACATGCACTCAGACCGAGATGACAGAGAAACAAGACCTTCGAAGCAGACTGGTGGTTGGCCGCAGACGGGATGGCCGGCGGGAATTTGATGAAGATGCCGTGCGGGAGCTGGTCGAGTTTTGCTTGAAGCCCGGGGTATCGATCGCCCGGGCGGCGATGGACCATGACGTCAATCCGAACCAGTTGCGCCGCTGGATCTCGCGCCATCAGCAGCAGACACTGCAAACACCAACGAGACCGGACCCACTGGTCATAGACGGCGTATCGATCGACATCTCAGGACCAACGCGTCGTGCTCCGGTGAGTGACGCGCAGGCATTTGTCCCTGTCGTCACCCTGCCATCGAAAGTGCCGGCCGCTTCCCCCGTACTGCCGCCGGGCACGTCGTTGATGGCGCTTTCGTTACATGTGCGCCTGTCGAATGGGGTCGAATTCGATCTTGGCGAGGCGAGCGTCGATGAGTTGGCCACGGTGATCCAAATGCTCGGGAGGCTACCGTGTTCCGGTTCGACGAAGGGCTGAAGGTCTACCTGCATCGCGATCCGGTCGACTTCCGCATGAGCATCAACGGGCTGTCGATCCTGGTCGAACAGGCGATGCGCCTGAACCCAATGACCTCGGCGCTATTCGTCTTCGGCAACCGCCGTCGCGATCGCATCAAGATTCTCGGCTGGGGCGGCAACGGATTCTGGTTGCTGCTCAAGCGACTCGAAGCCGATCGCTTCATCTGGCCGAACGGAAGCGATACGATCACGCTCAGCGCCGAGCAGTTGCACTGGCTGCTAGACGGAATCGACCTGGCCGTGATCCAGAAGCATCCCCAGCGACATTACGCGCGGATGAGCTGAACACCACGAGGGCGACGTGGTCTAACCGGCCATGCCGAACCGCCCCGTCATGCCGAGTGTTGAGGAATACCATGCACTACTCGCCGAACGCGATGCGCTGCGCGGTGAGCTTCGACTTGTGACGGCCCAGCGCGATCTGGCCGAAGAGAAGCTGCGGGCCTACAAGCACGAACTGTTCGGTGCATCGAGCGAGGCGCGCCATGCCGACCAGCTCGGCCTGTTCAACGAAGCAGAGGCGCTGGCGACGACTACCGACGCGCCCGCGCGCGAGGACTTGCCCGGCACCTCGGTCGCCGCTCACACGCGAGGCAAGCGCGGGCGCAAACCACTCGATCCGAACCTGCCACGCGAGGTCGTGCGGCACGAGCTGCCCGAGTTCGAACGGTTCTGCGCGCATGACGGCCAGGCCCTCGTCGAGATCGGCGTGGAAACGAGCGAACAGCTCGACGTGATTCCCGAGCAAGTGCGCGTCGTTCAACACCAGCGGGTCAAGTACGCCTGCCCGTGCTGCGATCTCGGTATCAAGATTACGCCAGCACCGGCGCGCATCATTCCTCGCGGGCTGCTCACGGAATCCGCGCTGGCGTGGATCATCACTGGCAAATACCAGTACGGCATGCCCCTGTATCGCCAGGCCACGCTGCTGCGTCGCTTCGGCGGCGACATCTCGTCGAACACGCTGGCCGCCAGCGTGGTGCGGGTGGGACTGGCCACGCAGCCGGTGATCAACCTGATGCGCGACGCGCTGCTCGAATCAGACCTGATCTACGGCGACGAGACAACGTTCCAGGTGCTGAAGGAACCAGAGCGAAGGCCGCAGGCAAAGAGTTACCTGTGGGCTCAGGTCAACGGCTCAGGGCCGCCCGTTCGGATGTTCTCTTACTCGCCGGGGCGCGGTGCCCAACATGCGCAGAAGCTCTATGCTGGTGTGCAGCCCGGCACTGCGCTGATGACGGACGGGTACGAGCTCTACAACGGCATCGCCCACGATCATCAGCTCGTGCACCTCGGATGTTGGGCCCACGTGCGCCGTGGCTTCATCAAAGCCGAGGAGTCCGTGCCGAAAGCAGCACGCTCGCCGGATCTGCTGGCGACGCGCTTCGTGATGCTGATCGGCAAGCTGTTCGCTGCCGAAGCACGCAGTGCGCAATGGAAACCAGAGCGGCGGCAGCGATTGCGTATCCGATACAGCGCCCGCGTGCTCGCCATCGTCGAGCGCATGCTGATCGAGCATCTACCGGGCGTCGTGCCGTCGAGTCTGCTCGGCAAGGCATTACAGTACATGAGCGGACAGTGGCCCAAACCAGAAGCCGCTGACCGAACTGGAAGCCGAGCTGGCGCGCGTACAGCGAGAACTGGCGGAAGTGAAGATGGAGCGCGATCTGTTAAAAAAGTTCGCGACGTACTTTGCGAGGGAGTCGCGGTGAAGTACGGCGTGATTGAACAGATGCGACAGGATTATCCGGTGCCACCGATGTGCCGGTCGCTGGGTGTTTCGGTCAGCGGTTATTACGCATGGCGCAAACGCACGCCCTCGAAACGGGCACGGCAGGAAGCACGACTGGAAACGGAGGTTCTTGCTGCCCAGCAGCGGCGCACGCGCGAAAGCTTCGGTCCCGAGCGCCTGCAGAAGCATCTTGAGCAGCACGGTGATTGTGTGGGCGTGCACCGGATAAAACGGTTGCGCAGGAAACTGGGCTTGCGGTGCAGGCAGAAGCGCAGGTTCAAGGCAACCACCAATTCGAAGCATGATTTGCCCGTCGCGCCGAACCTGCTGGGCCAGGACTTCTCGGTTGCAATGCCCGATCAGGCCTGGTGCGGCGACATCACGTACATCGCGACCGACGAGGGCTGGTTGTATCTCGCTGGCCTGAAGGATCTGTACAGCGG
>NZ_JAWRWY010000040.1:0-18716 GCF_046535315.1 Paraburkholderia sp. SIMBA_027 | reverse complement strand
TCTGCATTTCGTCGTATTCGCCGTGCTTATGCTTGTCCACTTCGCAGCCCTTTATACAAGTGCCTAACACGCTCTAGCCTGGTACGTGCCATTCCACTCTTTGGATATGGAAGCGACTCGCGCATTGATAACCGCGAGCCGTCTGCATCTTACGGAACAGTTGCGGCCGATGCCAGCACGGCTAGACTCCCCCTTCCGCGGGCTGCTACCGGGCCTTCTGCATCGCTTGCTCGCGTGTTGATGGCCTTACGGTAAATCTCCTTGGCTACAGCGAGTGTGATTTGCATGGGCGTTTCCAGTGCCGCGCGCAGCGGCGAATTTTCCCTTGCAGTCTGGCCGCTTTTTCCTGTCCATCAGTAGTGGTAGCGGCACGAAACGACATTGATTTGCGTACTCGCGACTTCGTAGACCAAGCGATTCGTTTCATCAATGCGGCGCGACCAAAAACCGGTCAGGTTTTCCTTCAGCGCCTCGGGTTTGCCGATGCCTTCGAATGGGGTGCGCTGCATATCCTTGATGAGTTGAATGATGCGCTTCAACGTCTTTTTATCCTGCCCCTGCCAGTAGACGTAATCACCCCATGCCTCGGAAGTCCACATAATGTTCAAGGCGCCGCTCATTCGCTGTCATCAACCAACTTACGGGGCTTTACCTTGCCCGCTCGTGCCTGCGCGATAGAGCGTTCTAGGTGAGCTACGTTTGCCGGGGAGCGCAGCAGGTGGACCGTCTCCATCAAGCTATCGTAATGTTCCTGGGACATGACAACTGCATTGGGGGCGTCGCGGCGGGTAATGAGCGTTACGTCCACATCATCAACAACCTGGTCGATGACGCGCTTCAAATTGGCGCGAGCGTCGGTGAATGGGATGGTACGCATATGTCCTCCTTCATGACCAACATGTACTGTTACAGGTACAACTCTACGACGCCCGGATGAATACGTACACATATTCGTACATGTTGGTCTGTCACTCGTTTCCCCTCGCCGGGCGAGAGCGATAGGGCCACTTTGCTGCAAACCAAGTCCAACCCTGCCGCGGGGGTGCGGACATCAAGGTCTCGCTCGGCTCTCTCAGCCCCCTCGAATACCGGGAAAGTCTCGGAATCGCGGCATAAACAGTCCAAGATTTTAGCCGCGCCCCCGCCTTCTCTCCTCGTGTTGCCCAAGACGGGCATAAAACTGGATAGGCAATGCTTCGGGGCCACGCTTGTTAAGCGCGGGCCGGATGCCGCCACATAGTGGCACGTTGCTGGGCGCACTGAGGCGCTGGATGGCACTGCAGGGCGCACCGACGCGAGATCGCCCACGGCAGCGACGCCCTCGGCCAACGGTTCCGTCAGGGATAGACAACGTTCCAGATCGCCTCGACCGCCCTCTCGACGCCCTCAAGATACGGCGGCGCCTCGACGTCGATGCCCGCGGCCGCGTGGGCCAGAATCATCGACTCGACGGCATCGATCGCCGACTTCGCCTCCGGGATCTCCCCTTCCTCGTTCAACGACGAACGAATCGCCCCGCCGCCCTTAGGCGACAGCGTGATCACGATCCCTTGGACGGCCAGACGGATTTCCCGAGCGGCGCTATCCGGCAGAGGCCGGACCTGCGGCGACCGCGCCGGAGCATGCACGACCGCCTCCATCTCCGCGAGCATATAGCCATGCAGCTTTGCCATGTCGTCGTGCGTTCCTCGACGGAAGCAGACCACCTCGTTCAGCCGAGATTGGTACGTACCATTTTCGAAGATTTCCACCGCGTGGCGCGTGAAGTCGCCGTCGTGCGAGTACGAAAGAACCGTTGAACCGGCTCGTTCGGTCCGCTTGACCTCAGAAACGTTCATGCCGCCACTACTACCTGGCAGCGTCGTTTCGCGCTCGCCAGCAACGTCGAGCCGAAGGGGCCAGAACAAACTGGCGCTCACCCCTCGACCTCAGCAACGATCCGCTCGATGTTGTCCAGATCACCTCGCAGCATGCGACCAACCACTTCCTTGACCGTCGCCGTGGAGCAAGCCTGCGTCTCCAGCTGCCCGCTCGTGCCGTAGATGTCGCGTGCCGTGTCACCACGGGCGCCGCTGAAAATCGTGCGGCGTCCGCCTGCCCTTCCTGCCGCACCCAGATGCGCGACTCGAAGCCGGGTTGGCCATAGGCGTCGTCAACCTCATGCTGCCCGTCCACCTCCACCTGCCATTCGTTCCAGACGAGGAGGTTCTCGCGTCGAAGGGCCGTGAAGATCATCATCGCGGACACCGTCATGATTGCTTTGGGCCTGCGAAAACCTCGATCGAAAACGCGGGATCTTCATCGGGTTTTCTGACGGCCGTCTGGGGCACGTGGACACGGTCAGTCCGCGTCGTGGCTGGCGGTGCGTAGCGGCGCAGCCTTTCCCGGAGCGCGGCCCACACCATCACCGGCGCACCGCGGGCCACTCCGGCACCAGCAGCGTCAGACATTGCGGCCGGCACCATCGGCCGGGCGCAGTGCTGCACCGCCTCGCTTCGCAAGCAGCTCACGAATGGGCACGAGATGCTCATCGCCCACGGAACAATCCCTGGTGGTGCGCGTCGATTGGCGCACCGCTGGCGGCCACGTGCCAAGGTAACGGCACACCGCCGAAACAAAAGGCGGATTTCCGCCGTGCGCCATACGCTGCGCTGCCGCCTCCACGCGTGCCTCGCCCACGTGGGTGACGAGCCACTCAACCGCGCGGCGGTCCGCGTCGTTCACAATCCGGATCAGATGCACGATAGGTCCTCCGATGCTAGATGGCTGTACGTATACACACCTGTTAATTTATACAGAGTTTCGTGGATACGCAAGTCTGCTTTCGGAGTGGCAGATTGCCGGAGGGAAAGTCTTTGAGGACAGCCCGCCGGATTAAGCGTCGCGCGCGAACCGCGACCAACAAGCGGGCGCCCCGCCAGAGCTTGCAGGATCTCGGGACGAGGAAGTCGCGACCAAGGAGAGCGGACCGACCGGCCCGGCGACTGTTTAGGTGCCGTCGCCGTCTTCTATGCCGCCGTCCTCGGGCAGCCATTGCGGGAGGTATTCCTCCATCAATTGCTTTACCACTTCTACCTGGAGGGCGTCACGTTGACGCTTGAGCGGGTCGCGGTCAGGCTGTTTCGCCATCCAGCGCTTGAAGGTACAGAATTCGGCGGGTGCAATCGTGTTCATGCGGGCCATGTGGCCCGACGCAGAGACGATCACGGCAGAAAAGCGGGGGGCGTTAAGCAGTTTCCCGGCGCGACGCGCCTGCACCGCCCAGAACTCGTCTTCGTTGTCGGTAAGGCGCATGGGATGCGGATCGCCCTCCTTTGCCTCACGGCGAATGATGTCCACCTCAAAGCCGTCCGCGTTGACTGCCGTGAAAGGCTGGTCTGCGCGCAGGCCAAATGACTGGTCCACCCGTTTGAGTAGCCCGATCATCGTCGAGCCGAGCACGTCCATCTGGGCAACGAACCGCACGCGCTTGCGTGTGTCCCACAGGAGGTCCACGTCCTGGGTTGCGAGCGCTGCAGTTTCCAACCGTACGCCGGCGGCCGCCTCATAGGCGTATAGCGCGTGAGTGCCGACGACCGTAAAGTGCTCGGAGATGCCAGCGCGGTCGAGAGAGCCAAGGATCTCCAAGACGATCTTTGGGACGCGCCCCACGTGGAGCGCCCGATTCATGCGTTGCTGGCGTTCCATCGCCTTGCCGAGACGCTCCAGTGTAGCGCGGCTCTCCGCCTTGCGGGCAGTGAAGCTTTCGTAGATTTTCTCGGTCTCAGGCGAGCGCAGGCCGAGGCTTTTCTGCGCGTTTGTGGGTGAGGTCCGGATCAAGTATTCGCCACCGTGCTGCGTCCTCCAGTACATCCCGCCGCGCACGCTCTCGGCCTTCTGCCCGGCCTCCTCGTACGCGGAAAAGGTGCGGGAGGCGTCGATGTACTGCCGACGCGCGTCATCGCCAATGTCAAGAATCTCGTGTTTTTTCCGTACGTTTTCCATTTTTCCTATTTTATACGGAAAACGCCATAAATTCATGACCTTGGGCCTATAAAAAGGTCGTTAGGCGGTCTCGAAAGACCGCGCACTCCAAGATCTCGTCGATGCGACTCCGGTGCGGCTCATGACTTCGTCTCGCGCCGGGATGGAGGCCAAGGCGGCCGCTGCAATGCTTGATGGAATCACGTGGATGCCGGCTCAGGCGGTCGGCAGGCAGCAGAATCCCGATGCGACGAATCCGCATGCGGTGTCCAGCCGCGGGAAGAGGGAGGGCAAGGTCTTCGCCATCGAACGCGCTGGCCAGACGCTGTACCCCGACTACATCTTCGATGAACTCGGCAAACCGAACGCCACCACAATCCGCAGCATCAGGCCGAAGCGCGCGTCCAGTACATCGGCCTCCGCGATCTTCGCGTCGACGTCGATACCATTTTCGGTCCACGACTTCGATGTCGTCGCAACGGCCGTGCGTCGCAACTGCGTGGTGGTAACCTCGGGAAGACAGTCAGACAGTCGAACGACGAGGCCCCTTTTCCCGATCCACGTCGCAAACTTGCGCAGCATCGACAATTCGTTCTGCACAGTCGATACCGCCCGCCCCTGCGAGTGCCAGTGCTTCACTAGCGCTTCAACGTGCCTTGCACCAAGATTGCGGGGATTCTGCAACTTAAAGCCCATCTCGTTGAGCGAGTTGAACACCGAGAACAAGGTCTTCGCGGTGAGCTCTCGCGCTCTGTACGAGGCAAACTTTCCGTCCATACGGACGCCCGCGTGCTGATCTATGAGTTTCTGCAACTCCCCGCGCCATCCGCCATGCGTGTCCTTGTGAGCAGTGCGTTCATCTCTTTTCATCCCGACCTCCTCTCAGTCGTTCCATTTCACGAAGAATCACGCCTCGTCGCGTGTATAGCGCATTGTGAAATGCGCGCCGGTTGCTGCCGGGTGCCTCTAACTGCCTGTAGCTTTGAGGGGCATGAGCAGGCCCTTCTTAAAAGTGTGCGTTTGCGTCGCCGGCTCCCACTACAACTCTTACTGCTCAGCGATGCCCCGGCGCTCGCGCTAACCGGGTCTCCTCCCCTAAGGGTGGAACTGGCCTTTAAAGCAGGGACCATACTGCACCGATTCGTCTTGCGACGATCTAGGCACGGTGCGCGCCTCATACATTCAACTCCTGCGCGCCAAAGCATGCAGGCCGGGCCCTCTATTCGCCGGTCGTGCGACCGCAACGAATAGCCCACTCAACGACTCAGTCAGCGAGCAGCAAAAGCCTCTTCTACGAAGGTCGTGCGACCTTTGGGAATTTCTGTCTGTATCGGTTCAGACGCCCTAAACCGGCCGCTAATCAGCACGGGGTAAGGGTTTCGCCCTTCCTCTGTTTCCCATAGTCATCCCATTGGGTGAGGGCGAAAAAAAACGCGCGTGTGCGCGTCGTTGCTTTTCTTGAGCGTCCTTGTGCAAGGAATCCGCCCAGAAAACACGGTGACAGTCATGCCGGCCGACGACGCGCATAGGCGCGCTTAAGCCTTCTTGGAGGGCCCTTGTACAAAGAGTCCACCCAAAAAAGCGATCGACGGCAGAGCCGCCACGTGATGATTAAAAGAGTTCTCCCGACGAGGGGAAAGCATGCCGCCAGCGCGGCTGAGGTAAAGAGGGTGAGCAAAACTGCTCACATGCGCGCCAGTAGACCATAGCGGTCCTTTTACCGCAAGCAGAAACCACACGTAACGCCTGATTTCGGAGCGCCGGTCTGAAGGCGCTCAACATCAGCGACACGTCACTCTGCGCTGCGCAACAGCGCACACATCGATACGCAACAGCAGACGCAACGATAAGCAACGATACGCAACAGCCAACGCAACGATAAGCAACGATACGCAACACCGGCCTAATGAACACCGTTTCTTCGATTCATTCGTGATCGGTTCCCTCTAGTTGGCATGCGAGCATCGGCTATCCGTAAAACCAAAATCTCAAATGCCGTGAAGTTGTTGAGCGAATTCCTTGCGGTTAGCCGGCAGAAGCGGACGCGATCCTCTACGCCGCGTACGAGGACGCGCTTGCCCTTGGTGACGCGCTCCTGATCGGTCGGCTGGGGGTTCTGGTTCGACATGCTCAGAACCCGAAGATGCCGCGGCGACCGCGCGTGATCGTGACGTCGTCGCTTCCGGCGCGCAGCACGATCTTGTTGGCGAGCTGCTCCACGACGATGTACTGGCCGCGGCGGATAAAGTTGGGCGCGATGTCATCGCCGTGATCCTTGACGATCGGCACGGCAAGCTTTCTCGCGAACTATTTTGAGAGAGCCCTCGCTACCACTTTGACACCATGGAACAACTCTTCGTCGTCCCGCAATCACTGAACAAACGCACTGCGCGCTCCATGCACTCTCAAATGCAAGAATTGGATATTTCCTGATATGAAGTCGGGCTTTTCTATCGCGGAGTTCTGCGACAACAGATCTGGCCGTCGCAGCGAGCGCTGGCGAAAGCACTCGGCATCTCAACCTCTAGCGTATCCCGTCTCATCGCACTGGCGAGCATTCCCGCGGCAGTGGTATCCGCGCTAGGAAGCCCAAACGAACTTTCGTTTCGTGTGGGTGAGCTTGTGCTTGGAGCGCTCAAAGTGTCCGGCGAACGCGCAGTGATCGAGAGAGCGATGGAAGCGAAGCGGTTGGGCTACCAAGAAGTTGAGGAGCGTATCGAGTACATCGTGTCTGATCGGGTACCCCAACAAAACGTCGGGGGAATTCGAGTTCGACTTGCGCGGGATAAGCAGAGCTTGCGTGTGGAAATGCCTCAGCTCTTGCGCTTGATGCCGCATCTTTCAGCCCTTGAAGAGTGGCTATCCAATTCGATTACATTCTTTGAAGCGTCGGTACTCAGCAAAGTGGCCGTCGCGGCCCACGATGCACGCGGGGCACGGCGGTCACCCCTCGATCGAACGGTCTCAACGGGGCAACAGAAATCGGGCACTGAGAGGGTTAGACTTTAGCGTTCGGCCTGCGAATCACAAAACAAGAGCCGACGTGCTGCCACAGCTAGCGCGCCCTACCCTTTGCTGCACGCGCTTTGTTATACACAAAGCCAGCAAAACCATCGCGGAGGTCCGGGTAGCGCTCAAACATCGTCTCGAAAAAATCTCCTGAGACGTCAATGCCCAGTCGACGCAATGTGAGCTTGCCTGCCGCACTAGCCTTGAACGTTCGACGCAAATCATCCCGCTGCTTTGACGTTGCTTCTTGGTAGATTTCCCAACCGCGGCGCACCTCATCGACGATACGATTTTGCGCATGTACATCCTGAGCCGCGATTTGCAGAGCCATACGTGTTTCCACATGCTCTCTTGCATCGGCTTCACGTCGTTCCGCAAGTGCGAGCGTCTCCTGCTGCTCTACCATCAGGCGTTCAGCGTCCGACACAATCCAGCGCTCCTTCAGGGCTTTCATGAAAAAGCCCGCAGGGCTTTTCGATACCTTGCCGAGCTTTAGACTGAAGCGAGTGCGCTCAATGGCCTGCTCTAAGCGTTCGTCCGTGTACGTGTCGCGATCCGACGCAATCTGACCAAATTGAACGCTGGAGAGCCCGAACTCTTGCTTGAGCGTTTCGTACAGCACTTTCGCTTGCTCGTGCGTATGTAACAAGCGCTCCTCGACGGCTTTACGTTCGATGCGGAAACGGAGGCGGCCGATCTTTCGCGACCCCTGCTCATTGCGAGTTTCGAAGGACAGGTGGAGGTCGGAAACGGCATTGATCTGCTCGACAGCTGGTCCGAGCCAGTCGCGCTTGAAATATTTGAACTCCTTCGCCTTTGCACCGATCGCTCCCTGCCAAGACCGTAGTTCATCGAGAGTGAACCATTCGGTTACGCCCTCATCTGCATACGGCAGTAGGTGGTCGTACATCACTCGCGCATAGCTAAGCGTGAACAGTGAAGTGATGCGAAGACTCAACCAGTGCGACTTCCCGGGACCACGAATTATGCCGATGAGGTCGGGGGGAACTCGAAACTGGAAGCGGCCGCCGGCGTAGGAAATGCGACCGATCAACTGTACAGAGCCGAACGGCTTTGTACCGTCGGCCTCGGCTTCCGCTGTAGCCTGGATTAGAGCTCTCTGCGCTTCAGTGATGACCTGCTCGAGGTGAGCGTTGTTGCGGCTTGAGTACCGCATGAGCCACTTAAAGTAGTCGAGTTCGACGTCATAGAGATCGTGAACGCCGGACTCCTGAGCCACCACAAAATAAGCAGCATCGATCAACCGCCGCGCGGCAACACCAAGATCCACGATCCGAATGAGGACGTTTTTTCGGGCAAAGCCGATATCTTTTCGGGCGGCTTCGACCGGTAGGTCTTCCCCTCGCGCATCGTCGAAAAGCGCCAACGCCAACTGCCTGGACGTGGCTACCTGCCCTCCTGCCGTCATTCGACTCCCCTCGCCATCGTGGCCGCATATTTGTGCCGTACGGTACCGACGGCAAGGTGCGCTGTCAACACAGATCACCTCACCTTGCCCAGCGTAGCCGCTCAAATCACCTCACCTTTTGCTGATCGGATCACAACTTACCTCACCATTGCCGCCCAAACACCTCACCTTACGGGCCTAAATACCTCACTTTTGCGGGGTAAACGCCTCACTCATGCGCTCAATCAACAGCACCTTGGACACAAAACACCTCACCTTGCGACGCTAACCCGTTGTTTATATTGACAGACACTGTCGCTGTTGGTGGTTAGTAGGTTTTATGTTTACAAAAACAAACTAACCCCTGTTTTGCAAAAACGGAAATGTGTGCGCTCCTTCCGTTCCTTGGAGCTACCAACCAGCGGAGAAAACGAAGATGAGTCGTAAAAATCCGCGACCACAAGGTGAGGCGAATTGTGATCCATCGAGAAAGCTGCACAGGAACGGGCGACTTTTGCCGCCCTAAGGTGAGGTGTTTTGTGTCGCTCTAACCGGCGACGCAACGTGGCTTGAGGCGGTGCTTCGTAGCTCGGACGGCCAAAGGCCGTCCGTTGGACCGAAACCCTCCCGCTAAGCGGTTGAAATTCAAACCTTTTCGAACAATTTGCCCCAGTGGGCCTCGAAAGGGTCGAATGTAATGGCAATTCTTCGGCACGACGAGTATTCTACGGTTCGGCGGGCGAATGCTGCCAAACCGTAGAAGTGGAAGGTGGGCGTTCGGAAATCGCCTCACCTTTGATGAAAGGGAATTTCCAATATGAATTTAAGCGAGCTTCCAAGTATCGATCGACGGGTGAAACTCACGGATTTCAGTGAGTTTGCTGATCGTTTGAAAGTGATGACCGACGAGCTTCGCGATCAAATCTTGGCACCGCGTCCGCGGAAGAATGCTCCGGTCTTCACGATCGGAGAACTGTCGGAGCTTTGTGGCCTTGATCGACAGAAGATCAATTACCTTGCGACCAAGGACGGCAGTGACCTGCCCGCGGGCGAAACGCACGGAACTGGTCGAGCACGGATCTTTTCATTGAAAGACGCCCGGGAATGGGTGCAAAAGGTCTCGACGATTTATCAGACGCCGCTTGTCACTGGCACTCGGGAACAACGCGGCCGTGTGCTGACAACGGCAAATTTCAAGGGAGGATCGTGCAAGACTACGACCTCGATGTGCCTTGGTCAAGGTCTCAGCCTGCGCGGCCGCAAGGTGCTCATGATTGATTTGGATCCGCAAGCGTCGCTGTCGGAGCTCTGTGGGTTATACGCGGAGAAGGATATTAATTGGGACGATACTGTTCTCCCCTACATCTACGATCCGAACATCGAAGGTGGCCTCGGGTCGAAAGTCCAGAGCACCTATTGGGACGGACTGGACATTATCCCCGCGCATAACTATCTGCATGATGCGGAATTTCACCTCCCCGCTGAGCAGAAGACGAATCCGGGATTCAAGTTCTGGTCGATTTTGCGTAACGGCATCGAGCCGCTCCGTACGCAGTACGACTACATCATTATCGACACGGCACCATCGCTGTCCTATATGACGTTGAATGGACTGATGGCGGCCGATTCAATGGTGATGCCTTTGGTCCCAGAGAGTCTCGACTTTATTTCTTCCTCGTCGTTTTGGTCGTTGTTCGCCGAGGTTGCGAATGGCTTTGCAGAGCACGACGTCGATAAGACCTACGACTTCGTTTCCGTGCTTCTCTCGAAGGTTGACTATGGAACGACGTCGTCCGCACCGGTTGTTCGCTCGTGGACGCAACGCGCCTACGGCGATTGGCTCCACGCGATAGAGATCCCAGCCAGTTCGGTCATGAGCAATGGTGCGCTCGCATTCTCCACCGTTTTCGATTTGTCACGTGCCGACACTGTGGCGAAGACGTTGGCGCGGGTAAAGCAGCCACTAATGGATTATTGCAAGTGGATTGACGATCAATATGTTGCACAGTGGAGGGCCGGCCAATGAGCAGCCTGCGTGACCGCATGATGGCCAAAACGGCCGACGTTCGAGCAACGAAAGATATCAAGCTCGCTGAACAATCAGAGAAGAATAAGACGCCTCTTACTGCGCCTGGTATGGCAGGAGCGTTAGCGCAAGCACAGCAGCGGATCTCTGAGTTGGAGAAGGCAGGCTTGCCATCAGAGGTGAGAGTCGCCGATATCGTTCCGAATCCGTGGCAGCCACGTCAGGTGTTTTCCGAAAGCAAGCTGACTCAACTCGCAGAGTCGATTCGAGAGTCGGGTCTCGTTCAACCCATTGTTGTCCGGCGGAAGGACGCGGGCTATCAACTTGTGGCGGGCGAACGACGTTGGCGCGCGCACAAGATGATCGAGAGGGAGATCATCAAGGTCTTTGTGGTCGACCTTTCAGACGAAGAGATGGCGTTGCTTGCGCTCGTCGAAAACGTCGCGCGGGAAGATTTGTCGGACTACGAGATTTCGCGTTCGATTCGTCGAACGGAGAAGGAGTTTCCGAGCCGCAAGCGAGTCGCTGAAGCTTTGGGGATTTCGCGTTCGGAGCTGTATAGATTTCTCTCGTTTGCAGAGTTACCGGACTTTGTCATTCGAGACTTGGACGTGCAACCACGCTTGCTCGGCGCCCATGCCGCCCAGAACCTGGTTTCCGTGCTGCGCGATCAAGACGAGAAGGCATTCGAACTTGCCAAGCAAGCTTGGACGAGGGTCGTCGCTGGCGATCTCGATCAAACAAAACTCGCGAAGGCCATCAAGCAAGCAATCGAAGACGATGGGAAGACGGACCATAACGTTAGTGATCGAAAGATCGAGAAGATCTTCGCGGGCGGAAACCAGGCCGGATCTATCACCCGCGATTCTGTGGGCCTCACTGTGAAAATTAGAGCGGGACTTCTCACCGATGAAAAGGAAAGGCAAGTCCGCGAGCTAATTGCCCAACTATTCACTGGCACGGCGTAAGCTTTTTGTGCGAACCACGAAGCCCGATTTATCGGGTTTTTTTTACGTCTTTTGTGTGGCGGCTTATAGCGCTACAAGGCGAGACTATCGTGACCCGCGGAATCCCGCGGTCAAGGTGATGCAGATCTAAGTTGCGCCGGTGGAGCGACTCGGCGGCAGGGATGCTTTTGCGTTGTTGTTGGCGCTGCTTCCTGGATCTGGAGTGTCCTCAATGGAGACACGACATGAAAAGCGTAACGGGTATTTCAACAATGCCGACGGAGTGCCGAGGTGTCTCCATTGGAGACACTGGCGATGAGTTTCGGGCGCTGAAACCGATATGAGCAGGCTGAACCGAAGCTGCACCAGTGAAGACCTAGCGCAATCGCTAGCTTACGGGACGCCGCCGGAGGTGCGGGGCTCAGAGGCGCGATCATTGCGGACACGCGGTGTGATATTAGAGATGAATACTCGTTCCCAGGCTTCGTGTCTGTCTCCAATGGAGACACTCGCGTCCAGGGGCTGTTCCGACTTATGCCGAGAAGACGGCCTTTGAGCCCTGTTATAAGGCAGGTATGGAAGCTGTAGGGGTGCCGTTGTTTGTGTCGGAATATCGTAGTAGGTACTCTCGGGCGCAAGTCGGCTCGTGAGGCCGAGACGGGAGCAACTCCAATCGATAGTGTCTCCATTGGAGACACGAGTTCGTGTTTCCTGGAAACAGCCAGTTACCGAAGTTAGAGCAAAGTGCGCATATTGTCCGCGGGGGCGCGTGGAGATATGCTGCTAGCTTTTTCCGTCCTGTATGGCCGCACTGGCGTGGCGCTGGACGCGACTGATGCAGGCTCGTGGCAGAGTGTGTCTCCATTGGAGACACTCCTGTTGGCCGGTATGGCGGTCCTCCTCGAAAGTGACCTAAGTTGAGCCAATGCCCATGTGTGCAGCAACGCGCTGACAGCGCCAAGCGCGTTGATCTGACCTGAATGGTCAGAAGCAATAACAGCGTTCACGTGGATGAAGGTGTCTCCATTGGAGACACTTCGTACTGCGCCGAATCATCCGTACTGTCTTGCCGCGACGATTGGCTCGCGTTGACACGTCTGTGTCGTCGGGTGCGATGAGTATTAGAGCGCAAAGTCGGACATTCGCCCGGAGATTGCGGAGCGTTAGGCTCGAGACTCCGGTTTAATCCCGGACTTTGTTCGCGAACTCCGGGATTAAACCGGGGTTCCAAGTGGTGAGCGTGGGGCTATCACGAGGCGATTGCACACCGCATCCAGCTAAGACCTCTGCGCGACCACTGTATTGTCCCACCCATTTTTCATTTTCCCCTGCATTAGTCAACTGAAGCGAATGTGTGTCAGCGATCTAGCCCGTTACATGGCAAGCGAGATTGCGCAGCGCGGCGGCGCGATCGAAGCTGGAGAGCTTTAGGCGAATCTCATAGTCTGGCGATCTTCGGAGGTTCCGAAGATAAGGGGGAGAGCGTGGAAATACGTGCACGTAAGCAGATACACGAACGCCTGCGTGACCATGCGTCAAGAGTAGCGCCCGCTCTATTGGCGGGGAGTTGGACCGGTTTCTTCACCAGAGCGCGAGCAACTACCGGCTCGCCTGTCGAGCACGTGCGTCGACTTCGTCGATGCTTACCTTCGCCCAACGCAGCCACGTTGCAAGTTTCCACACTGCGGTGCGGACACGCAGGCCCACTTCGTTATCGAATTTCAAACGCTGTACTGCGCCACGAGGACTCCGGGGCGTCCGGTGAAGATCGTTCCACCCTATGGAAAATCTAATAAAGCTGGAGCAACTGGGCGATTTCGTTGAATGGTAACCCGTGTGTCTTGGCCCCTTTGTCGCGATTAGCGCGCAGTTGCCGAATGGCTGGTAGCGCGTCGGATAGTTCGTGCAGGCTCGGCACCCGCTACGCGATCACGACGTGTCACTGCTGGCAGACGATCAGGTGCGGACGGATTTCGTGCTTTCCACCGACGTGCTTGCGTGGTTTCCGACCGGGCGGCGATCGCTTCGCGCTGCAGCAGATTGTCAGCGAACGGTAATCAGGCCGAGGCTAATGTAGATCAGCGAAGTGGCGATACACAGCAACTCTCTGCCGAGGCGTTGGATAGGGGGACGCTGGTCGGTCGAGCCAATGTGTACGGGACGAGTGTGCGGATCATGCACGGCGTCGGGGTTTGGCGAAGCGCGATTTAGGTACAGAGATTGTCGAGCGCTTCTGCCTAGATTGGTACGTTTGCCTGTCCCGTGCACCAGAAAAATCCGTTCGGCCTCAGTGAGTGACCACAACGGAGTCCGAGCGGCCAGCGGGCGGACCGGAAGGGACTATCGAGCCCGATCGACGCCGTGCAGAGCGACGGCAACGCCGCGGGATGCTCGGCCTAGTACCGGAATCATTCATGGTCGGCAGATTTGCGTTGCACGCGTCAGGAGTGCGACTAGCGGTAAGCTCGGCGCCCAGTGCGACATGGGCCGGATGAGCGCCCTCGTCGGCAAACGTCCAATTTCCGCTGCTGCTCAGCAACACGGCGTAGCGGATCGCATCGGCCGTTGCATTCCCGTTGAGCACCTCGCGGACAGCGGTATTCACCAGTGCCCGGCACTCGTGCGGATTCCGCATCGTCTTGGCTTAAGGTTCGGGCGTGCGGCTAGGACGCAGTTCGACAGCAGGCCGCAGGTGTGCATCCAACTACGCCACGCGAACGACTGCGCAGCAGTTCCACTCCCGAAACGGTTGCATCCTCGGCGTCTGCGCGACCGCCACGCTGGTATGGAATCCGGACAGTCCGACGTATTCGCCGTATGCCGTACGCGTTTCATTCTCGGCCCTCGCGTCGGGAAAGCCGCGCCTCGGGGGCAGTCGAGACGCCGTCGCCCGTCTACCGGTACCGTCGCTGCCTCATCGCGGCGAAGGCCGTCGAAGTGAGGGGACAATGGATCGCTGGCGCGCCGCCAGTCATTTACGAGTTGGATTCCGACTTCGATTCGCTTGCCCGCGATGTAGGGCAAGCGCAACTTTCTGGGCACTGCTGAGAAGGAGGGGGATGTCCTGTACGGCGCCGCAATGGGATAAGTCCCAGACTGGGCTACATTGTGGCGCTAAGGTTGCCTAGTTTTTGCCCGCCCGGAGACTGTCCGTGAAACAATGGGGGCGCATTGAATGCCGTTGTCTATATAATTGATTTTTAAAGATAATCAAACGATTTCCGGGTGATGTTTCACGGAACTCGCTTGGCCCAACGCGGGCAGGACTGTACGCGAGTGCATCGAGGTTCGATGCGGACCGGCTGCGAACCGTCGATGTAGCGATTGATACGTATTCTGTAATTCTCACATTCCTGTTCCTGGAACCCGGCAGATGCCGCGTACTGACGCGTTCACGGACCGCGCCGGTAGCCGGTCATGCATCCGAGGCGGACGCACGGATCAGTGCGGTGGACGCTAAAATCAGGGGGTCGAGGCTGCGGCGGCTTTGCGACGAAATCCATGTCCAACCTGAAAGCACTGCGCGCCGAACTCGGCCACGTCAACGAACTGCCGGCCGACGCGCGCTCGCGCGAAGTCACCGCTGTGCTGGCCCGGTTTCGGGACGAGATTGAACTGCTGGGGATCACTGAGCAGGAAATCCGCCGGGCGCTGGGATATGACCGGCCCGCGCCTGCGCCGGCGAATTACTACGATCCTGCGACGGGCAGGAAATGGTCGGGCCGGGGGGCGGCGTCCGGCGTGACTTGCGGGTAAGCGCCTCCGGGACTACGCGATCGACACGCCTCGGCCCCAGCGCTGGTGGCCCGGTGAAGAGTGAGCGACGCGGGGCAAGGTGAGGGAAATTGTGTGTGTCCGGCATTGTGAAGGGCCAGACGCCCCTTTGCAGTTTTCACAAAGCCAGCACGTATCCCTGGCATCCTCCACTCACGCATCCCCAATACATATATATAGAGGCCCGCCCACGATGGCCAACCGTTTTGAACTCGTTGCCCTGGCGCTGCCGCCTGCCTGTGCACCAGAATCCCTGCCGGCCGGCATTTCGCAGTTCATCGCCGCGTGCTGGCCGGGGATGAGCCGCGCCCAGTTGCTGGACCGCGCACGACGCCTGGCGCTGCGGGCGTCCCTGCGCGTGATGAAGGAGGCGGGGAGTGGCGACGCGGAAGGAGTGCGGCAGTATGCGCTCGTGCTCGTGGCATCAGACGGGTGGGCCGAGCTCGTGGCGCACGTGCGGCGGGTGGTGCGCCGCCGCGGCGCGCGCCGCGCGAAGGTGTCGCTGCCGCCTCCTAGAGATGTACGGCAGGGCGGCCTTTTCTAGTCGCCCTCAGTGCGACTTTCTCAATCGTAGCTTCAGTGAGGGCCGGTTTAAGCAAGCGGGTACATTCCGCACCGTCTGGTGATCCCGGCGTAGGCACAACGCCTGGGCTTGAGCTGGCGTCGTCTGCAGGTCGCATTGGGTCAAGTCTGCAAGATTTCCATGAATGTCCCTCGCGCATCTGCACGCGCTACCGCGCTTGCGGGCGCGGCCGCATAGTGAATCTGAGAGTTGGACGTTCTCTAACCGGTCTGGCGTTACTTCAGCGTCAGCCTTGGGCTGTGTTGCATGTTGGGAGCCAACTTGCACGCATCGCTCGATTCCATGAAGATGGGTGCTTAGGAATTCGAATCAATGTGATTGCGGATCTATGTGATGCGGTTCCTTGCCGGTCGAAGCCTTGCATTTCCCAAGGGCCTGAGATGCCGATAGCGCTGACGTTTCGGGACGTTTTCGGGGGAGCATGGCTCACCACAGCGACCCCGTGGTCCGTGCCGGGAAGTGTGCGAACGCGGTCCTGCGAATGTCATTGTTCGGTTGTTGGGCTGGCGTTGATATGAAATAGCCAGTGGCACCAGTCATCCCCTACTTTGGTTCATGGTCTGCGTGACGGGTCGTGCCGGGTTCTTGCGCCACACAGTTTGACAAGTCGAGACGCGCAACTATCAGTACTGCACCGTGACATCACCGCTCCTGCTCTTCCGTATGCTCGAGGCCGTACTCTTGCACTTGTTGCGTTGTTCGGACATAGACGACGCTCTCGCTGCGATGTCCGGCGTGGATCAGCAAACCGCGAGTCGGACTTGCTGACTTGACTTTGCACCCGGCCCGATAGAATGAGGGGGTTGCAGTCAGGCAGGTCGCCCATGAGGAGACCTAGTGAGCCGCACGTTCTACCCTGCTGGGATTGCGGTGTGGTTGGTCCCAGCGATTGGACACGGCACTACTGATGGGCAGAGCTATTGCGAATGGCCTTGCGTGAACATCATCTTCCGGGGCCGCGGCAAAGCGGTCGGGAATCCAACGATTCGTAGGCCGGTTCAACTTCAGGCGGAAACGAGCCGGGTCTATAGCCCGGTAATTTTCCAGCGCAAACAATACGGAGCAAAACATGCAGGCCATCGTGTCTTTGGGTGCCGCCAGGGGGGAGCTATCGGTGTGCGATTGACGCACGCGCCAGCGACGGCCAGTGCCAAGCGTAGCGGCGCGCTGTCGCCAATGAGGTGCGTGAAGTCCCGTCGGCTGACAGTGAACGTAAGGCGGCGAGCGTGATTGCGTGGTTGCACGGCGACTGGACCTGCGTATCCGGCACGCCACTGGCCGCGGCGCATCCGACGGGTGGCATGCTTTCTGGAAGGGAGAAAGGTTACCTGATGAGCAGATATTCAGCTGGCTTGGCAACTTCAAGTTATGTCATCGATGCAGCGGATACGCGAGATCGCACGATGGATTTCCTGAACGTGATCGGGATTGCCGCGCGTTATGAAAGTGGGGCGAACGGGTTTTCCGATGGATGCAGGATTGATAGGGGTACGCTCGCTGTCGATCCGGCATGTCGAATCTCAACGCTGCTCCATGAGGCGGGGCATCTCGCGATCACACCACGTAGCTTCCGGTCATGGATGGACGGGAATCTTTTTGCGAGCCAGCGCGCAATGCTGGATGCGGTCGGTGACGCTAGGCATGATCCGGATGATCCACTCTATCGTGCGGTGATCCAGTGCTCGGACCCGGAGGCGACCGCATGGGCGTGGGCAGCAGGCGCTGCGCTTGGGTTGCCCGGTGAGGAGATCGTCCGCAGTGACGAATATGGCGGCGAAGGCGATACGATCCGCCTGGCGTTAGAGATGCGCGCCTATATTGTTGTACATGGACTTGCTCACGCAGGCTTCTGCTCGATTCGGGATCGCGGTAGCGTGGCTGGCTGGCCGCATCTGCACTTCTGGACGCAGGATGCAGGTAGTGTCGACGCGGCTGGCTCCCATGATGCCGGTCGTTGCGGAGGTGTAGCCGAACAGTCTTGATTGGGCCTGACGGGACGCCAGTACCGTCCCAACCGGAGAGCCTCGCGGCTAACTTCGTAGACAAGGATGAAGTGAACGTACCATGACGAAAGTGGATCTTGCGCAGGCGGACTACGTCGAGTTGCATCGCGAAATCGCGTTGGTAGTGGAGTCTGCCCGGTCGGCGGCGGCGCGCAGCGTCAATGCGCTGATGACCGCCACGTACTGGGAGATCGGCCGCCGGATTGTCGAATTTGAGCAGGGTGGTGAGGTGCGGGCGGGCTACGGAGAGGCGTTGATCAGGCGTCTGGGGACGGATCTGTCTGGCAGGTTCGGTAGAGGGTTCGGTGTGCGCAACCTCGCGCAGATGCGGGCGTTCTACCTTGCATGGCCCGCCGATCGAATTGTGCAGACGGTGTCTGCACAATCTACTGAATCCCGGATTTTGCAGACAGCGTCTGCAAAATCTCAAACACAGAAAACAACCGATACGGCCAAAGTCGGGGCACCGGAACTGACCGTCGTCGCCCAGGCCTTTTCACTTCCCTGGTCTGCCTATGTGCGGCTGCTTTCCGTCAAAACCGAGGCCGCGCGCGTCTTCTACGAAACCGAAGCGTTACGGGAGGGCTGGTCGGTACGTCAGCTTGACCGCCAGATCGGGAGCCAGCTATACGAACGTCTGGCACTCTCGCACAACAAGGCGGCGCTGCTCGGCAACGCTGCACAGGTTCAGCCCAGTGATCTGCTTACACCGGAGCAGGCCATACGTGATCCGTTTGTCCTCGAGTTTCTCGACATGAAGGACGAATATTCGGAGTCCGATCTAGAAGCTGCCCTCATCCAGCACCTCGCGGATTTCCTGCTTGAGCTGGGCGATGACTTTGCATTCCTCGGGCGCCAGCGCCGTCTGAGAATCGACGATACCTGGTTTCGGGTTGACTGTTGATTTGCACGGAATCCTGACCGGTGGGGATGCGGACAAAATCTTGGACTACTTTGGAGGTAGTCCATGTATTCATACGAAGACCGCGTTCGGGCGGTCGAG